>CALUGI010000011.1 GCA_944320135.1 uncultured Phocaeicola sp.
AATGCAGTGAATTACAGCCTGATATTATGATTTAGAAATATTTAGCCTGAGGGCTTCTAATCTTAGAGAGTGTCCTCTACAGCAGCCTGCGCCGCTGCAAGCCGTGCGATAGGCACGCGGAACGGAGAGCAGCTCACATAGTTCAACCCAACTTTGTGGCAGAACTTCACGGACGAGGGTTCGCCTCCGTGTTCGCCGCAGATGCCGCATTTCAGTTCGGGACGCACCGAGCGGCCTTTCTCTACAGCCATCTGAATCAGTTGCCCTACGCCGTTCTGGTCGAGCACCTGGAACGGGTCTACTTTCAGGATTTTCTTCTCCAAGTAGACGGGCAGGAACGAAGCGATGTCGTCGCGAGAGTATCCGAAGGTCATCTGCGTCAGGTCGTTCGTGCCGAAAGAGAAGTATTCAGCATGAGATGCGATGCGGTTGGCTGTCAGGGCGGCGCGCGGGATTTCAATCATCGTTCCTACCTTGAACGGCACTTCCACGCCTTCCTGCTCGAACACCTTCTTGGCCGTGGTGCGGATAATCTTCTCTTGCGCTTCAAACTCGTAGAGGATGCCGATAAGCGGAACCATGATTTCAGGATGCGGGTCGTAGCCTTCCTTTTTCAGTTCGCAGGCTGCGCCCAGGATGGCTTCCGTCTGCATTTCGGTGATTTCCGGATACGTGTTCCCCAAACGGCATCCGCGATGTCCCAGCATCGGGTTGTGTTCGCAGAGGCTGTCCACCCGCTGGCGGATGTATTCCACCGTCACGCCCATCGCCTGAGCCATCTCTTCCTGTCCCTTCTGGTCGTGCGGAACGAACTCGTGCAAAGGCGGGTCAAGCAGGCGCACGTTCACCGGATAGCCGTCCATTGCCTTGAAGATGCCTTTGAAGTCATTCTTCTGGTAGGGGAGCAGTTTGGCGAGCGCTTTCTTGCGTCCTTCCTCGTCGGGAGCCAGAATCATTTCGCGCATGGCGATGATTTTCTGGTTTTCAAAGAACATGTGTTCCGTGCGGCAGAGTCCGATGCCCACAGCTCCGAACTTGCGCGCCACTTCTGCATCGTGCGGAGTGTCGGCGTTGGTGCGCACTTGCAGGCGGCTGTACTTGTTGCAAAGGTCCATCAGCTTCGCGAAGTTGCCTGAAACTTCGGCAGCTTTTGTCGGAACCTCGCCTTGGTACACTTCGCCCGTGCTCCCGTTCAGTGAGATGTAGTCACCTTCTTTCAGCACCACTCCGTCAATTTCCACGGTGCGGGCCTTATAGTCTACGTTGATGGCTCCCGCGCCCGACACGCAGCATTTCCCCATTCCTCTGGCTACTACGGCTGCGTGCGAGGTCATACCCCCGCGAGCGGTGAGGATGCCTTCGGCTACGGCCATTCCCGCCAGGTCTTCCGGAGAAGTTTCGATGCGCACCATTACGACGCGGTGTCCGTCGGCGCGCCATTTGGCAGCGTCTTCTGCGAAGAACACGATTTGTCCGCTGGCCGCGCCCGGAGAGGCGGGGAGGCCGCGCGTCAGCACTTTTGCCTTGCGCAGTTCTTCCTTGTCGAATATGGGGTGGAGCAGTTCGTCCAGCTTGTTCGGCTCGCATCGCGTCACGGCCGTCTTTTCGTCAATCAGGCCCTGTTCGAGCATTTCCATTGCGATGCGCACCATAGCGGCTCCCGTGCGTTTTCCGTTGCGCGTCTGGAGGAACCACAGCTTGCCTTCCTGCACGGTGAACTCCATGTCCTGCATGTCGCGGTAATGGTTTTCGAGTTTGGTCTGCAGCGCGTCAAGTTCCTTGTAGATTTCAGGCATGGCTTCTTCCATAGAGGGGTATTTGGCCGCGCGCACTTCTTCGGAGATGCCTTGCAGCTCTGCCCAGCGCTGGGAACCGATTTTGGTGATTTGCTGCGGAGTGCGGATACCAGCCACCACGTCTTCTCCTTGCGCGTTGATGAGGTACTCGCCGTTGAAGAGGTCTTCGCCCGTGGCCGCATCGCGCGAGAAGCATACGCCCGTGGCCGAGGTGTCGCCCATGTTGCCGAACACCATCGCCTGCACGTTGACGGCCGTACCCCATTCGGCGGGGATGCCTTCCATTTTGCGGTAGAGGATGGCGCGTTCGTTCATCCACGAGTCGAACACGGCGCAGATGGCTCCCCAGAGCTGTTCGTATGCGCAGTCGGGGAAGTCTTTTCCGGTCTGCGTCTTCACGGCTTCCTTGAAGCGTTTCACCAGTTCTTTCAGGTCGGCCACTTCCAGTTCGTTGTCTAACCGCACGCCTTTCGCCTTTTTCACGTCTTCGATGATGGCTTCAAAGGGGTCGATGTCGTCCTTGTTGACAGGCTTCATGCCCAGCACCACGTCGCCGTACATTTGCACGAAGCGGCGGTACGAGTCCCATGCGAAGCGTTCGTTGCCCGTCTTGCGTGCCAGTCCTGCCACCACTTCGTCGTTCAGTCCGAGGTTGAGGATGGTGTCCATCATGCCCGGCATGGAGGCGCGTGCGCCGGAACGCACGGACACGAGCAACGGGTTTTCCACGTCGCCGAACTTCGATTTCATCAGCGTTTCCACTCCTGCGATGGCTTTTTCCACATCGTCTTTCAGCAAAGCCACCACGTCGTCTTTGCCTTTCTCGAAATATTCGTTGCAAACTTCCGTGGTAATGGTGAAGCCCGGAGGCACCGGCACTCCGATCAGGTTCATCTCAGCGAGGTTGGCTCCTTTGCCTCCCAAGAGGTTTCTCATGTCTGCTTTACCTTCGGCATGTCCGTTTCCGAAGGTGTACACTCTTTTTGTTTCCATTCGTCAGTATGATTTTAAGTTGTAATTGTTGTTTGTATTCGCAAAGCGATTATAGGATGCAAATCTATGCAAAAATTGCAATATAACAAATGCGAAAGAGGTGTTGTTGGACATGTTTTGCAATATCGAGTTGCCATTTGGCGGAAAAACGGCGGCATTTTGTGCGGTCTTCCTCCGCGTTTTCCTTGGAAAGCGGCGGCATTTGACGGGAAAGGCGGTTGCTTTTGACAGGGAAAATCGTTACCTTTGCGCCGCAAACTGGATTTATTGAAAGACGAACGTGGCAAGAAAGAAGAAAGAATTGCCTTTGCTTGAAAAGGTAACGATAACGGACGTGGCCGCCGAAGGCAAAGCGGTGGCGAGAGTGGACGAACTGGTAGTGTTTGTGCCATACGTGGTGCCGGGGGATGTGGTCGACTTGCAGGTGAAGCGCAAGAAGAACCACTATGCCGAGGCGGTGGCCGTGAAATTCCATGAGCGGTCGCCCTTGCGGACGGAGCCGTTCTGCCGTCATTTCGGCGTGTGCGGCGGATGCAAGTGGCAGTGCCTCTCGTATGAGGAGCAGCTGAAATACAAGCAGAAGCAGGTGTTCGACAACCTCACCCGCATCGGCAAGGTGGAGCTGCCGGAGTTCCGTCCCATTTTGGGGTCGGCGAAAACCCGATTCTACCGCAACAAGCTGGAGTTTACCTTCTCCAACAAACGCTGGCTCACCGAAGACGAGGTGAAGCAAGACGTGAAGTACGACCGGATGAACGCCGTGGGCTTCCACATTCCGGGCGCGTTCGACAAGGTGCTCGACATTGAAGAATGCTGGCTGCAGGACGACATCTCCAACCGGATACGCAACGCCGTCCGCGACTACGCATACGCGCACGGCTATCCGTTCTTCAATCTCCGCACGCAGGAGGGGATGCTCCGCAACATGATGGTGCGCACCTCGACGACGGGCGAGCTGATGGTGCTGCTGCAATGCAAAATTGAGTCCGAGAGCGAGCTGGAGAAGATGAAGGAGCTGCTGCAGTACGTGGCCGACACGTTCCCGCAAATCACCTCGCTGCTGTATGTGGTCAACAACAAATGCAACGACACGTTCGGCGACTTGGAAGTGGAAGTGTTCAAAGGAACCGACCATATATATGAGGAAATGGAGGGGCTTCGCTTCAAAATAGGCCCGAAGTCGTTCTATCAGACCAACTCGGAGCAGGCATACAATCTATATAAGGTGGCCCGCGAGTTCGCCTCGCTCACCGGAAACGAACTGGTGTACGACCTCTACACAGGGACGGGAACCATCGCCAACTTCGTCTCCCGCCAGGCCCGCCGGGTAATCGGCATCGAATACGTGCCCGAAGCCATCGAAGACGCGAAGGTCAATTCCGCCATCAACGGCATCGCCAACACCCTTTTCTATGCAGGCGACATGAAGGATATTCTCACGCAGGACTTCATCAGCGAGCACGGCCGTCCGGATGTCATCATCACCGATCCTCCACGGGCGGGGATGCACGGCGACGTAATCGGCGTGCTGCTCTCTGCCGAGCCGCAGCGGATTGTCTACGTCAGCTGCAACCCGGCTACCCAGGCCCGCGACCTTCAGCTGCTCGACGGGAAGTACCGTGTGGCAGCCGTGCAGCCGGTCGACATGTTCCCGCACACGCATCACGTAGAGAACGTGGTGTTGCTCGAAAAGCGCCGGTAAAAGATAAGCCATTGTCGAACAAGTAACGTTTACAGCTATGTCTAAAAAGAAAGAACGCAACGACGGACGCCCCATTGCGCGCGCCGTATCCAAATATACCGTCTACAACGTGACCGAAGCGGACGAGCTGATGTCTTTTCTGATGAAGAAAATGGCAGGAGTCAGCCGCACGCGCGTCAAATCGATGCTGACCCATCGTGTGGTGCTGGTAGACAACAACATACAAACCCGCCACGACTGCCCCCTGAAGCCGGGCATGAAGGTGCAGATAAGCCGCGCCAAACACAACCGGGAGTTCCGCCACCCCATGCTGAAGCTGCTCTACGAGGATGCCTATCTCATTGTCGTGGAGAAGAAGGAGGGGCTTCTGTCCGTAGCGACCGACCACCAGAAGGAACGCACCGCGCAGCACATCCTCAACGAGTACGTGAAGCGGGAGAACCGCAACAACCGCATTTATGTGGTGCATCGGCTCGACAGGGAGACTTCGGGCATCATGATGTATGCCAAAGACGAGAAGACGCAGCACACGCTGCGCGACAACTGGCACCACATCGTGACCGACCGCCGCTACGTGACCATCGTGCAAGGGGAAATGGAGAAGGATCAAGGCTCCGTGGAATCGTGGCTCACCGACCGCAAGCTGTACGTCAGTTCGTCGGCCCACGACGACGGAGGGAAATATGCGCTGACGCACTACCGCACCATCAAGCGGGCCAACGGATATTCGCTGCTGGAAGTGCAGCTGGAAACGGGACGGAAAAACCAGATCCGCGTCCACATGCAGCAGCTCGGACATCCCGTGTTGGGCGACGAGCGGTACGGATGCGAGGCGAACCCGCTCGGACGGATGGCGCTCCATGCCTTCAAGCTGTGTTTCCGCCATCCCGTAACGGGCGAACTGATGGAGTTTGAAACTCCTTATCCGCCTGCATTCAAAAGTCTGATGCTGAAGAAACAATCGTAATATGGTTCGGAACATTGTGTTTGACTTCGGGGGAGTGATAGCTCCCATCAGTCGGGAGAAGGCTGTGGAGGCTTTCGTGAGATTGGGGCTGGCCGATGCCGACCGGCGCTTGGACAAGTATCACCAGACAGGCCTGTTTCAGGAACTGGAAGAGGGGAAGCTCGACGCGGACGCCTTCCGGCAGAAATTAGGAGAACTGTGCGGACGGACCCTGGGATGGGAAGAGACGCAGCAAGCATGGTTAGGGTTCTTCACCGGAGTGGACGGCGCGATATTGGAGTGCATCGAGCAGCTGCGCCGCCGATACCGCCTGTATGTGCTGAGCAACACCAACCCGTATGTGATGGGGTGGGCGCGGAGCGAGGCTTTCTCGGCTGCGCGCAAGCCGTTAGACGCTTACTTCGACAAGCTGTATCTGTCGTATGAGATAGGAGTGACGAAGCCCGACGAACGAATCTTCCGATTCATGATAGACGACAGCGGCATGAAACCGTCGGAAACGCTTTTCGTAGACGACGGAGCCTCGAACGTGGAAGCGGGCCGGAAACTCGGATTCATGACCTACCGTCCGGAAAACGGCGAAGACTGGCGCGACGCTCTCCAGACAATCCTTGCGGAAAAGCCCTACGGGAAATAGGGATTTTCCGCCGAAATCTTAGGAATAATCTTTTCCCGTTCTCATGGCATGTTCGTATCTTTGTGTCAGACAAAGAAACCAAAGGAGGACGTTTTATGAAAACATTGGCTCGGAAATTTTATTATATGGCGGCCGTGGTTGCGGCAGCGGCGCTGACGCTTTCGTCGTGCGAAGTAGACCTTTCTGTCGGCGACAACACGCTTGCCGGACGTGAGAGCACCGGATACCTTTGCAGTTACGTATGGGTGGACGAGTGGTCGGACGCAGACGGCTATCACCGGCAGGAACTTTGCTTCTATCCCGACCGCACGGGCGAGGACCGCATCCTTTTCCGCGACCGATGGGGATACGAGGAGGAATACCGTTACGTCTTTACGTGGGACTGGTACGACGCTTTCTATACGAGCATACGCCTCAACTACGGCGGGGGAGACTATTCGTTCATGGACAACATGCGGATGTATGACAGGCAAATCGACTGCCTTCTCGACGGCTATCGGGTGACTTTCTTCGGATACTGAGCGCGATAGGCCGGAAGCGCGGCGGCCCGCTGCCCGAAGGCGGGCGGACGTGCGGAACCGGACGGCGGCGCATTTGCGAAACATATTTGCGGGGCGGCAAGGCGTCCGGTTGCGGATTTTTTCGTAATTTTGCGTCCCGGAAAAACTCATAACGTATGAACCAACAATATCCGTCAGTTTTGTTAGAAAGAGCGGTAGGGGAGTTTGCCAAACTTCCCGGCATCGGGAGGAAGACGGCCATGCGACTGGTCTTGCATCTGCTGAGGCAGGACACGTCTGCCGTGGAGTCTTTCAGCAACGCGATGACCACGTTGAAACACGAGGTGAAGTATTGCAAGATATGCCACAACATATCCGACACGGACGTCTGCCGGATATGCGCCAACCCCTCGCGCGATGCGTCTATCGTGTGCGTGGTGGAAAACATCCGTGACGTGATGGCCATTGAAAATACGCAGCAATACAAGGGGCTGTACCACGTGTTGGGAGGGGTTATCTCCCCGATGGACGGCATCGGACCTTCCGACCTTGAGATAGAAAGCCTGGTGGAGCGCGTCAAAGAAGGCGGGGTGAAGGAGGTGATTTTCGCCCTCAGCCCTACGATGGAAGGCGACACGACCAATTTTTATATCTTCCGGAAACTCGGAGGAACGGGCGTGAAGCTGAGCGTGATTGCGCGGGGCATCTCGGTGGGCGACGAACTGGAATATGCCGACGAGGTGACTCTGGGGCGTTCGATACAGAACCGTACTCTTTTCACGGGAAACATGTAAAAAAACGATAAGCGAGATGGAAAAAAGAATAAAAAGGCTGCTGCGCGTGCTGCAAGCGGAGTTTGCCCTGCTGTGGGCGCTGAACGCGCTTCTTGCGGCGTTGTACGAATCAGACATTCTGCCACAAGGCGCGTTTGCGGGCGACGCGCGCATGGACTATGCGATGCAAACTGCGGGAATCCTGCTGGCGGTATGCCTGATTCCTTTGGCTCTGCGGATGTTTCACCTTGCTCTTGTCCGCCGCGTGAGGCAGCTTCCACTTCCTGAAGCGCTGGTGAGCTGCCGCCGCTGGAACGAGGTTCGTCTGGCCGTGCTGCTGGTTCCTGCCTTGTTCAACCTGACGGTCTATTATACCACCCTGAACATAACGGGACTTTTGTGCGCAGGAATGGTGATGGTGGCTTCCCTGTTTTGCGTGCCGAGCCGCAGGCGGCTGCTGTCGGACTTGGACTTGGAACAGGAAGATACGGAACTGACAGGCAAACGCTGATATACGTATGGACGGAAAGATTGTTTTGCGCGCGCCCGAACCGGAGGACTTGGACGTGCTGCTCGCCATTGAGAACGACGAGCGTCTTTGGCCGATAGGAACCGCCACCGGCCCCTATTCGCGCTATCAGATGAAAAAGTATCTCTCGGAAACTCAAAACGACCTCTATGCCGACCGCCAGCTGCGGCTGATGATTCAGCATGAGACGGAGGGCGTGGCAGGCATCATCGACCTTTTCAACTTTGATCCCCGCCACAACCGGGCTGAAGTGGGACTGATGGTTCGTGAAGACATGCGCGGACACGGCATCGCCCGCGAAGCCCTTTTCCGAATCGAGCGGCATTGTTTCGCCCTTCTCGGCCTCCGCCAGCTGTATGCTTACGTCCCTGCCGACAACGTTCCCTGCCTTCATCTTTTCCGTTCGTCCGGATTCAAGGAGGTTGCCCGGCTGGAAGACTGGATACGGACGGGGGAGGAATACCGCGACGTATGCCTGTTTCAAAAGAAAAACCCTTCCCGTTCAGTCAGTTGAGGGAAGGGTCTATCGGATATTTGGCCCAGATGCTGTATTGGGGGCCTAAGCTGTCCATGCTTTCCTTCCATAGCTTGGGGTTGCAGTCCAGCAGCTCTTTGCGGCGGCTTTCCCCCACCATCCAGCAGTTTTCCCGGATTTCTTCCTGCAGCTGGCCGTTGTCCCATCCGGCATACCCCGCAAAAAAGCGGATATGCCCCCTGACGGGATTCCCTTGGCGGATGTATTCTTTCAATTCTTCGAAGTCTCCGTTCAGATAAAGCCCGTCGCTGATTTCGAGCGCTCCGTCGAGCGTTTCCAATGAGTGGATGAAGAAAATCGTGTCCCTCCCCACAGGGCCTCCCTTGAATATGGGGATGTCGGACGTAGCGCCGAGGCCGGGAACCAACTGGTTCAGCGTGACATGATGCCGGAACGACTGGTTCATGACAAGCCCCATGCTTCCTTCTTCATTGTGGGTAATCATCAGGATGACTGTGCGGGTGAAATAATCGGACAGCAGCGGGGAAGCGATAAGGATGCGCCCTTTGGCCGGAAGCGCCCTGTTCGA
Organism: uncultured Phocaeicola sp.; assembly: GCA_944320135.1. GTDB lineage: Bacteria > Bacteroidota > Bacteroidia > Bacteroidales > Bacteroidaceae > Phocaeicola. The sequence continues at coordinate 8,962 of CALUGI010000011.1, forward strand.
CTTTACTTGAAAAATGCCCATGTCCATATTCGTATCTCCTTGTTCAATTTTCTAAGGTAAGGCTTTTTTTCGAAATATGGAAGAATCGGACGAATCTTTAACACAGAAAAACGTTCATTCGCTGTCTTTGCTTTCCAACTTCCGCCACCATTTCGTGTAGCGGCGGGTCAGTTTGTAATAGGCGTATGCGCCGATATAGAGCCAGACGGCGTTGGCTGCCATGCGGAGGACGCGGCTGTCTTCCAGCAAGGGGTAGAAGGTGAGGAAGCAGACCACTTCTAATACGATCAGCGCGGCGATGAATCCGAGAAAGATGTAGAACGCCGCCATTACTTTTGAATAGTTGCTTTTCGGTTTCATAGGCAACGGGTTTTAGAGTCGCTTTCGTTCCATACAGGCGGGCCGGGCAAGAGCCTGCTTTTTATGTACCACACGCAAAGAGCTGTCAGAGCGGCTCCCGACAAGGCGAGGATGGCGCCTCCCGCATGGCCGAGCGTTCCGACGATGGTTGCGTCGGGATTTCCGGAAAAGTGGTAGAGCAATACGGACGCGCCGTTGTTGACGAAGTGCATCAGCATCGCAGGGAGCAGGCTCCCCGTGAGGTAGTATATCCATCCTAACGCCAGTCCCGTCACGAACGCGAACGGGATTTGCGCAGGGTTGCCGTGGACGGCTCCGAAAAGCAGGGCGGGAAGCGTTACCGCCCACACGGGGCTTTTCCATCTTTTCAGCAGATAGCCTTGCATCGCGCCGCGAAACAGCAGTTCTTCCATGAGGGGGGCCATCACGATGACGGCCGCTATTCCTATGGGGCTGTTGAGCATCATTTCCGTGGTGTCCTTCATCGTGTCGGGAAGCCCCGCAAGTTCGTTCAGGTAGTTGGTCCATGCGCCCATCCCTGCGATGAGCGCAACCGACGCGAGCAGCGTCTTGCCGCTGTGGGGAAAACGGAGCGACATCTGGCCGCCGTCTACGTATTTCCCGGCAATCAAGTGGACGCATACCGCTGCGGAGAAAACTATCTGTCCCCACAGGAGCATTGTCCGGTATGCGGGCTCCGAAGCGCCGGGCAGCTCGGACGTGCCGTGAAGCGCCATGTATCCGCCCGCCAGTATGCCGAAAACGGCAAACTGATAAGCGATGAAGTAAACCAGCAGTTTGATGATACGTCCCATAACAGTTGCAAATGACGGTGTAAATATAATGAAATTTTTGCGCTCCGGAAACAGGAATCCGGAAATCGGCGGAATTTTCTGCAAAACGCCCCGGCAGTTCGGACAAAATGCCGGGGCGTTTTGCGGAAAGTCACACCATGTCTTCTCCGGTTCGTATGACCGGCACGCGCACCGTCTTGTGGAACGGGACGAAGCGCGAGATGACGGCGATGACCAACGTTGCCGCCACCAGCCATCCCAGTATATGCTTCAGGGCAAGGAGCAGGCTCTGCTGCTGCAGCACGGCGTAGAGGCTGTTTGTGGCAAGCTGCATGGCCTCGTCTATGCTGCGGCCTTGCGCCAGATTGCTTTCCAATGCCGACGAATAGCGCGAGGCGGCCAGCGGGTCGAGCATGGTGACGTTTTCCGACAGCTGCACCATATACCTTTGCTGCAGCCGGTAGAGGACATTGCTGTAGAACGCGGATGCCGCCACGGGAGCCAGCACCGCGCGGAAGGTGATGAGAAAAAAAGCGTTGTATATCAGCAGTTTCGGACTCAAGTCTTCCACTACGAACAGTCCGAAGGCGATGAGCAGCACCATCATGCCCAGCCCTCTGAAGAAAAGTGGGAGAAAGAGCGACTCGTAGGTGCTGTCGGGGGAAATGGTGAAGTAAAGCATCCCGAAGAAGACTACAAAGCAGGCCATCCCTCCGGCAATGAGGAAGCGGAACCTCCACCGTTGCCAGCGAAACCACCAGAAGCAGACGAACGCCCCCAAGATGTAGCCCGGAATGAGGTAAACGTATAAGGTGTAGTTGTGCATGTTGTCCACTTTCAGAATGGTGGTCATGTAGTTGCTCAGCAAAGCCGTGGAAGTGCTGAAGAACATCACCACAATCATGTAGAAGTATCCCAGAATGGCTTTCCATTGAAGAAGGGGCTTCAGGCTGACGTAAGGCCGGGGCGAGTGGAACTGCTCCCACAGGAAGAGGGCGATGAGCAGCGGAGCCACTACGATATATACGCAGATTTTGGGCGAAGCCATCCAGTCGGAAATCTTTCCGTAAGTCACCACATAGATAAGCATCAGCAGTCCGGTGGAGACGATTGCCATTTCGCGCGGGTGGAGTTCCTTCAGCGGAATGCCGCGAGAGGGGCGGTCGTGGCGCAGCAGGACGATGACCATCAGGATAGACACGATGAGCATCATCATCATAAAGTAGTACATGTATTTCCAGTCGTAGTGGTAGGCCAGCAAAGCCGTGACCACCATCGAGAGCTGTCCTCCGCTGAACACCAACGGATAGAAGTAGGCGTAAAACTCGCTCCGCACGTCGGTCGGGCTGAACACGAACTTGATGCGCCGGATAAGCCACAGCATGAGGAAGCCTTTCAGGAAGCCGATGATGAAGCTGAAGACGATGAGCAGTTCGGTGTTGGCGGAACGCGCGCATATCCAGCTCAGAAGGAACTGAAGGGTGAGGTCGACCAGAAGCAGCGATTTGCTGGAAAAAGAATTGAGCACCTTGGGCACGATGGGATAAGCCACGGCCATGCCCGCCGAAGCTGCATAATAGCCGATGGTAATGTCTTCGGTGTAGGCCCCCAGCGTGCTCGACACCTCTACCATGCTGCCCGTGTAGGTGCCGTTGAGCATCGTGACGGGCAGGATAATCACGAACACCAGCCCGACGGCAAGCCAGTCGGGTACCCATCGACGCACCGGAATGTCAAGCTGTTGGGCGGTCATCTTTTGAGAGCTTCGGTTTCAACCATCATTCCTGCACGCAGCTTCGCCATATCTTCCGGCAGCACATTGTCGAGGTCTATGCGCACCGGTATGCGCTGCTGCACTTTCACGAAGTTTCCCGCCGAGTTGTCGGTAGGCACTAACGAGTATTTCGATCCGGTGGCCTCGGATATGGCGGTCACATGCCCGTGGAACACTTTGTGGGGCACGCCGTCTACCTTGATGCGCACGGGCTGCCCGATGTAGATGTTCGAGATTTGCGTTTCGCGGTAGTTTGCGGTAATCCATTTGTCCGACTGGCGGACGAGATAGGAAAGCGTTTGCCCTGCCGACACGTACTGGCCCGGTTCCAGCGTGCGGCGGCCCATATAGCCGTCGTAAGGGGCCGTGACCACCGTGTACGACAGGTTGAGGTTGGCCAAATCCAGCGACGCTTCGGCCCGGAGTATAGCCGCTTCTACGTTGACTTTCCGCTTGTTCGTCTCCGAATACTGCGAGCGTGCGGCTTCTTTCTGCCTGAGCAGCGCGTCATAGCGTGCGCGGGCCGCATCGTAGTCTGCCTTGGCTTGGTCGTACTGCTGTTCGGGGACTGATTCTTCCTTCAGCAGCCGTTCGTAGCGGTGGAAGTCTTGTTCGGCTTTCCAGAGCCTTGCTTTGGCTTCTGCAAGGCTGGCGTCCTGTTCGGCGATGCGTGTCTCCGAGGTATGGATATTGGAGCGGAGCACGCCGCGCGAGCCTTGCGCGTCCATCAATGCCGCTTCCGCTTCTTTCTGGCGGATGAGGTATTCGCGGTTGTCGAGCACGACAAGCGTGTCTCCCTTGCGGACAAACTGATGTTCGCGAAAGCGCACTTCCTGTATGTAACCCGACACGCGGATGTTGACCGGCGAGATGTATTGGTCGACGAAAGCGTCGTTCGTAATTTCGTAACTGATGTATTTCCAGAAATAGTTGACTGTCCAGAGCAGCCCCGAACAGGCTATCAGCAGGCATACCGTATTCAAGATGATATTGCGCCGCTTGCGCCTTTTCAGCCTCCGGTATTTCGATTCAAGTGAACTCATGATTTTTCCGTTATTCGTTAAAAGTGATTGTTACAGTTTCCCGACAGCGCACTGCAGCTCGTAATAGGTGTAGATGACTTGCGTGCGGGCCGTGGTCAGTTGCAGTTCGGCGTTCAGCCTCAGGTTGTCTGCATCGAGCAAGTCGGTCAGGATGGCAAGCTGGTTCAGGTAGCGGTTGCGCATAATCCGGTAGTTTTCTTCTGCCTGCTTCACTGAAAGTTTCAAAGCGTCTACCCGCGCAAGGGCTTCGCTGTGCTTCAGATAGGCGTTGCGCACGGTGATGCGTATTTGCTGTTTCTGCCGTTCTTCCGCATTCACGTACAGCTCTGCCTGCCGTTTCGCTTCGTTTATCCGATGCTTGTTCCGGTAAAGGGCCGAAAGGGGATAGGAGAGTGACAGCCCCACGTTCCACGCATTGTTGTACATGTCGGCCAGCGTGCGCGAAACGGGCCGCGCCAAGGTGTTGGCCGCATAGAGCGAAAGTTGCGGCATCCGGTCGGCGCACGCCGACCGGACGTTGTTTCGCGCCAAATCGGTCTGGCGCCTTTTCAACTGCATGGCCGGGTCGTTGCTGTAGGCTTGTCCGATGTAGCTGCCGTAGCTGTCGAGGCGGAAGGTTTCGTTCAGCAGGGCCGTGTCGGGACGGAGCAGCAGCGTTTCGTCCAGTCCGAGCAGTATGTCAAGGCGTTGCGAGGTGAGACGGATGCCGTTTTCCGTTTCGAGCAGCGACAGGCGGTTGTTAGTGAGCTGCATTTCGCTTCTGAGCACGTCGTTGTTCGTAATCAGTCCCTCCTTCTTCATCTGGCGGATGTCTTTCAGACGGAGTTCCGATTCGTGGATGTTTCTTGCCAGCACCGTATGCTGCTTGTAGAGGCTGAAAAGGTCGAGGTATTGCCTCAGTAGCGACAGTTTAATGTCCGCTCGGTCAGCAGCCGTCTGGAGCGCCGCTATTTCCCTCTCGATGTCCGCCTGCCGGATGGCGTGTCTGATCCGTCCTCCGTAATAGAGCGGCTGGCTGAGGCTGACCTCGTAGTTTTGCGACCAGTCGGGCGAGTCGGGGCGAGTGGGACGGGAAAGTCCCCGCTCAAAAACCACTGGCTGTCCCACGAATCCGCCGTTAAGCCCGATTTCAATTTCCGGCAAGCGGTTGGCCCGTGCCGTCCGTGTGCGTTCTTCCGCCATCCTTTCCCGCAGTTTGTCGGCGGCAATCTGCAAGTTCTGTTCCATTCCTCTTTCAAAGAGCCGGTCGAGACTTATGTAAAGCGAATCTTCCTGTGCGTATGCTTTCAGCGGAGAAAAGGCAAGAATCGCCCCTATCATCCCTGCCGCATGAATAGTTTTGATGTGCATAGAAAAAGCCTTTAAGTTTAGTTCGGAGGCTGTATCTCCCGTCGGCAGTCTTGCCTTCCCTTCTCCGACTCTCCGGAGGGATGCCTCCCGTTTTCGGCCTGCAAAGATACGATTTTTTCCGCAGAATCCGGTCAGGGCGTTGGCTAATTTGCACGGCAGTCTGCAAAAAGCCTCCGTTTCGTCCGGCCTGCGCGTCCGTCTTTTCGTGCAAAGTCCGGCCTTTTTTCAGAGGCGGCGGGCGGAGAAACAAAAAGGGCTGCCCCGTTTTTTTCGGAACAGCCCTTTGCCTTTCGTCCGTCGGGACGGGCAAACCTTTTATGCTCAAATCATTTCGATGCTTCGCTTCACGAATCTGGTCAGCGCCTCGCCTTTCAACATATTGTTCTGCAAGAGAGCAAGGTCAATAAGCTGGTGAACCGCTTTGTTGGCGGCAGCGTATGCGTCCAACACGCTTTCCTTTTCTTTCTTCTGTGCGTCCAGCTTCTTTTCCACTTCTGCAAGTTCGTCCTTTTCCGCCGTCGGAATTTCTTCGTCTTTCTTGCCTTCCTGCGCTTTTCTGAGTTCGCTTTCCCGCAAAGTCAGTCCCGCTATTTCCGCTTCCACCGGAACCAGCTTTTCAGCGCATGCGCTTTCGGCATCGCCAAGCACCTGTTTCACTAACTTGTGGTCGCTGTTGAGCACAAGGCTGTACATGCTCGGCATTTCGCCGTAGAAGCTCATTCCCGGCTGGAAGCTGGCCATATCTTTCATTCGGCGCATGTATTCCGACTGGGTGATGACAATCGGAGCTGCGTTTTCGCCCATTGCTTTAGCTTCGACGCTGAATTCTGTCTTGTCAAGTTTCGGCATTTGGCTGCGGAACAGCGTCGAGAGCATGTCGCGCTTGTCTTGAGGCAGTTCATCGCCCTTTTGCTCCTCCTTCACGATGAGGCGGTCGATTACGTCGCTGTCCACTCTCGTGAAACGGATCTTCTCGAATTTTTGTTCCAGCATATTAATCATCGGAACGTCCAGCTGCCCGTCCATCAGCAACACGTTGTATCCTTTGCTTTTGGCTGTATCGATGTAGGTGTACTGCTCGTCCGTATTGTTGGCATACAAGTAAATCAGATTTCCGTCCTTGTCGGTCTGGTTGTCCTTGACCAGCGTCTGATATTCTTCAAACGTATAATACTTTTTGTCCGTATCCTTGAGCAATGCGAACTTGTTTGCTTTTTCGTAGAAGTCTTCTTGCGTCAACATTCCGTAGTTGATGAAGATTTTCAGGTCGTCCCACTTATCTTCAAACTCTTTTCGGTCATTCTTGAAGATGGACTGCAGACGGTCGGCCACCTTCTTGGTGATATAAGTGGAAATCTTCTTCACGTTAGAGTCGCTTTGCAGGTACGAACGCGACACGTTCAACGGAATGTCAGGCGAATCGATTACGCCGTGCAGCAGCGTCAGGAAGTCCGGCACGATGCCTTCCACGGAGTCCGTAACGAACACTTGGTTGCAATACAGCTGAATCTTGTTGCGTTGCAGGTCGATGTTGCTCTTGATTTTCGGGAAATAGAGCACTCCTGTCAGGTTGAACGGATAGTCCACATTCAGATGAATCCAGAACAGCGGTTCGTCCGACATCGGGTAGAGGTCGCGATAGAACTTCTTGTAGTCTTCATCTTTCAGGTCGCTCGGCTTCTTCGTCCAGATAGGACACGTGTCGTTGACGAGGTTGTCTTCTTCCGTTTCGACCTGCTTGCCGTCTTTCCATTCCTTCTTCTTGCCGAAAGCTACCGGCACGGGAAGGAAGCGGCAGTATTTCGTCAGCAGGCCTTGGATGCGCGCTTCTTCAACGAACTCTTTGCAGTCGTCGTCCAGATAGAGGATAACGTCCGTACCCCGATCGGCGCGTTCGGTTTCCTCCATCGTGAATTCGGGGCTTCCGTCGCAACTCCACTTCATGGCGGGTTCGCCTTCTTTGTACGAGCGCGTCACGATTTCCACCTTCTTGGCTACCATGAACGCAGAGTAGAACCCCAGACCGAAATGTCCGATGATGGCGTTCGCGTCCTCCTTGTACTTCTCAAGGAAATCGTTGGCGCCGGAGAAAGCTATCTGGTTGATGTACTTTTCAATTTCTTCGGCAGTCAGACCCAATCCCCGGTCGGTGATGGTGATGGTGCCGTTGTCTTTGTCCGCTTTCACCCGGACGGTCAAATCGCCCAACTCTCCTTTAAACTCTCCCGTAGAGGCCAATGTCTTCAACTTCTGCGTAGCGTCTACTGCATTTGACACCAGCTCACGGAGGAATATCTCGTGGTCGCTATACAAAAACTTCTTAATGATGGGGAAGATGTTCTCTGTGGTTACCCCAATGTTGCCTTTCTGCATATCTGATTTCTTTTAATTATTTTGAACGGGTCGGGCAAAAAAAATGCCAGACACGGCGTGTCTGACATTTTGTCCGTGCAAAATGACGTATGGTCATGTCATTGTACTTTTTCGACCTCCATCTTTATTCCGTTGCCCGCTTCGTTCATGCTTACAAGGATGCGGTCGCCGGGTTGCGGTTCGGCATTGATGATGAGTTCTGCCAGCCCGTCTTCCAGATTGCTTTGGATAGAACGTTTCAAGGGGCGCGCTCCAAACTGCACGTCGTATCCCTGCTGCGCCACGAACCGCTTTGCCGCATCATCGATGGACAGCGTGTATCCCAAGCTCTCGACGCGGCGGTACAAGCCTTTCAGCTCGATATCGATGATGCGAGTGAGCGCATCAATGTCCAGCTGGTCGAAAGTGATGATTTCATCGATGCGGTTGATGAATTCAGGGGCGAACGACTTGTTGAGCGCTTTCGTGATTACGTTGCGCGAATGCTCTTTGTCGTCGGTACGGGCTTGCGCCGTAAATCCGATTCCTTTTCCGAACTCTTTCAGCTGGCGTGTGCCGACGTTCGATGTCATGATTACTACGGTGTTTCTGAAGTCCACCGTTCTGCCGAGACCGTCGGTAAGCCGTCCTTCGTCCATTACTTGGAGCAGCAGGTTGAACACGTCCGGATGCGCTTTCTCTATCTCGTCGAGCAGGACGATAGAGTAGGGCTTGCGGCGCACTTTCTCGGTGAGCTGTCCGCCTTCTTCATAGCCTACGTATCCCGGAGGTGCTCCGACGAGGCGGGAGACGGTGAACTTCTCCATATATTCGCTCATGTCGATGCGTATCAGCGCGTCGGTCGAGCCGAACATCTGTTGGGCCAGCTGCTTGGCGAGATGCGTTTTTCCCACACCCGTGGGGCCGAGGAAGAGGAAGGTGCCTATCGGTTTGTTCGGGTCCTTCAGTCCTATCCGGCTCCGCTGGATGGCCTTTACGACCGTGTCTACGGCTTTGTCTTGCGCTATGACTTTCGTGAGCAGTTCCGCCTTCATGCCTTTCAGCTTGACGCCTTCCGCTTCCGCCATGCGCTGGACGGGCACTCCCGATATCATCGACACCACTTCTGCCATTTTGTCTGCATCGACCGTTTCGCGTTTCAGCCTCAGTGTCTTTTCCCACTCGCGCTTCATTTCTTCCAGCCGCTCCATGTGCTGCTTCTCCTGGTCGCGGAAGCTGGCGGCAAGCTCGAAGTTCTGGCATTTCACGGCTTCGTTCTTGCTTCTGCGGGCCGTGTCCACCAGGTCTTCCTGTTCTTCTATCGCTTTCGGGGCGGTGATGTTGCTCATGTGTACGCGCGCCCCTGCTTCGTCGAGCGCATCGATGGCTTTGTCGGGGAAGTTGCGGTCGGTGACGTAGCGTTCTGTCAGTTTGACGCACGTTTCCAACGCTTCGTCCGTGTAGTTCACGTTGTGGTGCTCCTCGTATTTCTCTTTGATGTTCTTCAGAATCTGCAGCGTTTCTTCTGCGGTAGCCTTCTCGACTATCACTTTCTGGAAACGCCGTTCCAGCGCTCCGTCCTTCTCGATGTTCTGGCGGTATTCGTCGAGGGTGGTGGCTCCGATGCACTGGATTTCTCCGCGCGCCAGAGCGGGCTTGAGCATGTTTGCCGCGTCCATCGAGCCGGCTGCCGAGCCTGCCCCCACGAGGGTGTGTATCTCGTCGATGAAGAGGATGACGTTCGGGCTTTTCCTCAGTTCGTTGAGGATGGCGCGGACGCGCTCTTCAAACTGGCCGCGATATTTGGTGCCTGCCACTAACGACATCAGGTCGAGCGACACCACGCGCTTTCCGAACAGCACGCGCGACACTTTCTTCTCTACGATGCGGCGTGCAAGCCCTTCCACGATGGCCGATTTCCCGACTCCCGGTTCGCCTATCAGGATGGGGTTGTTCTTTTTGCGGCGGCTCAGAATCTGCGCGATGCGCTCGATTTCTTTTTCGCGCCCCACCACGGGGTCCAGTTCGCCTTCTTCCGCCGCTCTCGTGATGTCCGCTCCGAACGTGTCGAGCACGGGGGTGCTGTAGCTCGGCTTCTGCTGAGCCCGCGCGGTGGGCCCTCCGTTGGAGCCGGAAGCAGGGTTGGAGGAAGATGAATTGTCGTCGTAGCGGCGGAGTTCGTCTTCTTCATCCTCATCTTCGAAATGGATTCCTGCCTGCGGTTCCGACTTCGGCACTAACTTCTCGAAAACCTTTTCATAGGTCACGTCCTCGTTTCCTAACATTTCCGAAGCCTTGTTCGGCTTGTCTTTCATGATGGCGAGCAGCATGTGCTGGGTGTCGGCTTTCTCGCACTTCAACATTCTTGCTTCCAACAGGCTTATTTTCAATATTCTGGATGCGTGTTCGTCGAAATTGACGTTCTCGTTGTATTCTTCCGTCACCGATTCTTCCCGAAGCGCGCTTTCCAAGTTGTCTTTCAGCTTCCTCAAGTCCACAGACAGGCTCTTGAGAATGTCGATGGCTTCTCCTTCTCCTTCGCGAAGCATCCCCAGCAGCAGGTGTTCGGCTCCGATGCGCCCGTTGCGCAGGCGGTTGGCTTCTTCCTTGCTGTAAAGGATGATTTCGGAAACTCTTCGTGTAAACTGATTGTTCATTGATTCGTTCTCTCCTTTTTTATACTATATCTTTATAATTTTTTATACTATATCTTTATAAACGGCAAAAGTACATTTTTTCCACCGAAAAACGCAGTTTTTTTCTTTCCGTTAAGGCTTGTTTGCATTTCGCTCCCGCTTTTCCCCAAGCGCGCCCGCGTTTCATGCAAAATTCCGCGACGTCCGGTCCGGCAGGCGGCGGGCTTTGCGCCGATGCCGGATGCTCTTGCCTGAAAGGGCAGAGCAAAATGTGTGCCACACTGTGCGGAACAGCGTCCGCAGGCGGGCCCGTGCATATTTTTTGACGGAAAAGTTTTCGTATATCGTGCAAAAGTCGTACTTTAGCGTGGTTTTTAATGAACTTCAAAATAGGTATAATTAAAATTGTTTTCAATGCAAGAACAGGAACAAGACAGGATTATAAAAATCAACATCGAGGAGGAAATGAAGTCGTCGTACATCAACTACTCAATGTCAGTGATTGTAGCGCGCGCCCTCCCGGATGTAAGGGACGGTTTCAAGCCGGTTCACCGCCGTATCCTTTACGGTATGATGGAGCTTGGCAACACGTCCGACAAACCGTATAAGAAATCAGCGAGAATCGTGGGCGAGGTGCTCGGAAAGTACCATCCGCACGGCGACTCTTCCGTCTACGGCGCATTAGTGCGCATGGCGCAAGACTGGGCGATGCGCTATCCCTTAGTAGACGGGCAGGGAAACTTCGGCTCGATAGACGGCGACAGCCCTGCCGCCATGCGCTACACCGAGGCGCGATTGAAGAAGATCGGCGAAGAAATGATGCAAGACCTCTACAAGGAAACCGTAGACTTCACCAACAACTTCGACGACACCTTGCAGGAGCCGACCGTCATGCCTACGCGCATCCCCAACCTGCTCGTCAACGGAGCGTCGGGCATCGCCGTAGGTATGGCCACCAACATGCCTACCCACAACCTGGGCGAAGTGATCGATGCGTGCGTGGCATACCTCGACAACAGCGAAATCGACACGGACGGCCTGATGAAACACATCAAAGCCCCCGACTTCCCGACAGGAGGATATATATATGGTATAAGCGGAGTGCGCGACGCCTACGAAACGGGGCGCGGGCGCGTGGTGATGCGCGCGAAAACCGAAATTGAAACGCATCCCACCCACGACAAGATTGTCGTCAACGAAATACCTTACAACGTCAACAAGAAAGAACTGATTGAGAGCATCGCCGCGCTGGTCAACGAAAAGAAAATCGAAGGCATATCCTACGTCAACGACGAGAGCGACCGCGACGGCATGCGCATCGTCATCGACGTGAAGCGTGACGCCAATGCAAGCGTTGTGCTCAACAAACTGTTCAAGATGACGGCGCTCCAAACCTCGTTCAGCGTAAACAACATTGCGCTGGTGCATGGAAGGCCGAAGCTGCTGAACCTGAAAGACCTTATCCGCCTCTTTCTGGAGCATCGCCACGAGGTGGTTCTCCGCCGCACCCGTTTCGACCTGCGCAAGGCGAAAGAGCGCGCGCACATTCTGGAAGGATTGATTGTCGCTTCAGACAATATCGACGAGGTAATCCGCATCATCCGTGCAGCAAAGACCCCGAACGAAGCGATTGCAAACCTGATGAGCCGCTTCCAACTGTCGGAAATCCAGTCGCGTGCCATCGTCGAAATGCGTCTCCGCCAGCTCACCGGACTGATGCAGGAGCAGCTTCACGCTGAATACGACGAACTGATGAAGCAGATTGCATATTACGAGGAAATCCTGAGCAACGACGAACTTTGCCGGAAAGTGGTGAAAGACGAACTGCTGGAAGTGAAAGAGAAGTACGGCGACAAGCGACGTTCGGAAATCATTTACGCATCCGAAGAGTTCAACCCCGAAGACTTCTATGCCGACGACGAGATGATTATCACCATCTCGCATCTGGGCTACATCAAGCGCACTCCGCTCTCCGAGTTCCATGCGCAGAACCGTGGCGGCGTAGGCTCCAAAGGAAGCGACACCCGCGATGCCGACTTCATCGAACACATCTATCCGGCCACGATGCACAATACGCTCCTCTTCTTCACGCAAAAAGGAAAATGCTATTGGCTGAAGGTGTACGACATCCCGGAAGGAAACAAAACGTCGAAAGGACGAGCCATCCAGAACCTGCTCAATATCGACCCGGACGACGCCGTGACAGCTTACCTGCGCGTCAAGAACCTGAACGACACGGAGTTCATCAACAGTCATTACGTGTTGTTCTGCACGAAACAGGGAGTCATTAAAAAGACTGTGCTCGAACAGTATTCCCGTCCGCGCCAGAACGGGGTGAATGCCATCACCATCCGTGAGGATGATCGCGTGATTGAAGTGCGCATGACGAACGGAAACAACGAAATCATCATAGCGAACCGCAACGGACGCGCCATCCGTTTCCATGAAAGCGCAGTGCGCGAGATGGGACGCACCGCTACGGGCGTGCGCGGCATCACGCTCGACGATGACGGACAGGACGAGGTAATCGGAATGATTTGCATCAAAGACCCGAAAACGGAGACGGTGATGGTGGTGTCTGAGAACGGATACGGGAAACGCTCCGACTTAGAGGACTACCGCAAGACGAACCGGGGAGGAAAGGGCGTGAAGACGCTGAACATTACCGACAAGACCGGCTATTTGGTGGCCATCAAGTCTGTTACCGACGAGAACGACTTGATGATTATCAACAAGTCGGGAATCACAATCCGCTTGAAGGTAGCCGACGTGCGTATCATGGGACGTGCCACTCAAGGCGTGCGCCTTATCGACTTGGAGAAGCGCAACGACCGGATAGGCTCGGTATGCAAAGTTACTTCGGAGCCGGACGAATCGGAACCTGGCGATGAGGAAACGGACAATCCGCTTGCAGACAGCCTTTCGGACGAGGGGACGGCCCCTGCCGAACCGCAGGACTGAACAGCGCGGAGGAATGAAAATAATATTCACTATTAATACAAACTGTTATGAGAAAAGTTTTATTTACAGCAGCGGCTTTGCTGTTTACGGTATGCGCTGCGTCCGCACAGGAAAGTGTGGTGAAACAAGCGAAGAAGGCCAAAAGCAATCCTGAGGAGGCTGCCAAGATTCTCGAACCGGCGCTGACCGATCCGTCTACGGCCAACGACCCTGAAACGTGGAAGCTCGCAGGCGACCTTCAGTATTCAATTTATGATAAAGAGAATACGAATCTGTATCTGGGAAACCTTGGCGGCGGAAAAGTCGACACCATGAAAATGTACAAGAGCCTTGCCAAAATGTTCGAATATTACACGAAATGCGACGAGGCAGAACAGGCGCAGGTGAAGAGCGGAGAGCTGAAGAAGCCGAAGCTGAGAAAGAAGCTGGTGCAGACCTTGACCAAGGTGCGTCCGCAGCTGACCAATGCCGGTTCGGATGCCTACAATGCGGGAAACTATGCAGATGCGCTGAAGTATTTCGGCTTGTATGTAGACGCTCCGCAGAACGCAATGTTTGATGACGTGCCGGCTGTGAAGAACGACACGCTGGTGCCGCTGATTGCCAACTATGCAGTGCTGGCAGCCAATTCACTGAAAGACAATTCTTCTGTAATCAAGTATGCGGCTATCGGGAAGACTCACAAAGAGGAAGGTTTCCGCTCGCTGATGTGCCTGGCAGAGGTGTACGGAAAAGGCGAAACTCCCGATTCTGTCCAGTGGCTGGCTACAGTCAAGGAAGGCGTAGAAAAATTCCCGAACCAGGAATATTTCGTAGGAAACCTGATGGACTATTACATCCAGAAAGGGAAAGTAAGCGAAGCGTTGTCGGCAATGGACCAGATTATCGCCAAGAATCCCGCTTCGGCATACTACAAGTATGTGAAAGGCGTGCTCCAATATGAAAACAAGGACTACGACGGCGCCATTGCCACGTTCAACGAGGTGATTGCCGCAGGAGGCGATTTCCAGGCTGAATCGAACTCGAAAATCGGCGACTGCTATTTCTTCCCCGCGCAGAGCATCGTAGAGGAAAACTCGAAGATTTCGATGGACGACCCGAAATATGCAACCAACGAAAAGCAGATTGAAGAACTTTACAAGAAGGCCGCTCCTTTCTATGAGAAGGCGAAAGCGCTGAAACCGAACGACCGCCAGCTGTGGGGGCAGTTCCTGCTGAACATCTACTGGAAGGTGGACAAGGAGAAATACAACGCTTTGGAAAAGGAAATGGGCTATTGATTTTTGGAATCGCCTGAAAAGAGATTCTGGAAAGAGGCGGAAAGCAGCCGCCGTCCTGACAACGAGAAGAAGTCGGGGCGGCGGTTTCTTTTTTCCGGAGGCATTTTTATGGAAACGCGCAGGCATTTTTTGCCGGTTTTCGGGGATGGAAATTCCTGTTGTCTCGATTATTTTTGTATCTTTACCCGTTCAAAAAACATGGAATATGGACAGCAGCGAATCTTTCAGCCTTTTTTTATGGATTATGTCGGGGATAGCCCTGGCAGTGTTCATCGCCCTTCGTTTTGTGAAAGCGGGGTACGGCATTTTTCGTACCCCCTCATGGGGAGTTTCTATTGACAGCAAGGCGGCATGGGTGCTGATGGAATCGCCCGTATTTGCGGTGATGCTCGTTCTGTGGGCAAGGAGCGGGGTGGGGTTTGCCATGCCTCAATTCTTGTTTTTCCTGCTTTTCCAGCTCCACTACTTCCAGCGTTCGTTCGTCTTCCCCTTCCTGATGAAAGGAAAAAGCCGAATGCCGGTTTCCATCATGGTGATGGGCATCGTGTTCAACGTCTTGAACGGAGCGATGCAGGCGGGAGGCTTGTTTGTTTTCAACGACGGTATGCCTGCGGGCGTTTCCTGCCTTCTGGAGCCTCACGCCGTGGCAGGACTCGCGCTGTTCTTTGCCGGGATGGGCGTCAACCTCCATTCCGACCATGTGATACGCTGTCTTCGCAAGCCGGGCGACACGAGGCATTACCTCCCTCAAAAGGGGATGTACCGTTACGTCACTTCGGCCAATTACTTCGGGGAGCTGGTGGAATGGACGGGCTTCGCCGTGCTGACCGCTTCGCCTGCGGCGTGGGTGTTCGTATGGTGGACGGCTGCCAATCTGGTTCCCCGCGCTGACGCCATCCATCGCAAGTATCGTGAAGAATTCGGCGAAGAAGCTGTCGGAAGAAGAAAAAGAATCATTCCATTTATCTACTGAAAAAATATGAAAGACTCGAAACTGTTTACCCCGGTCACTCTCGGCCCGCTGACGCTGCGCAACCGCACTGTCCGTTCGGCTGCATTCGAAAGCATGTGTCCGGGCAACAAACCTTCGCAGATGCTGCTCGACTATCACCGCTCGGTGGCTGCCGGAGGTGTGGGCATGACCACAGTAGCTTACGCCGCCGTCACCCGGAGCGGCCTTTCGTTCGACCGCCAGCTGTGGATGCGTCCGGAAATAGTGCCCGGTTTGCGCAAGCTGACGGATGCCGTCCACGCCGAAGGCGCGGCAGCGAGCATCCAGCTGGGGCACTGCGGCAACATGTCGCACAAAAGCATCTGCGGTTGTCTGCCTGTGGGCGCCAGCAGCGGCTTCAACCTCTATTCACCTACTTTCGTTCGCGGCCTCCGCGCCGACGAACTTCCCGAAATGGCCCGCGCATACGGAGCGTCCGTCAATCTTGCCCGCGAATCCGGATTCGATGCCGTGGAGATACATGCCGGACACGGCTACCTCATCAGCCAGTTCCTCTCTCCGTACACCAACCGCCGCAAGGACGAATACGGAGGCTCTCTCCGCAACCGGATGCGCTTCATGGACATGGTGATGGACGAAGTGATGGAAGCGGCGGGAAGCGACATGGCCGTACTCGTGAAGATGAACATGCGCGACGGCTTCAAGGGAGGCATGGAGCTGGACGAAACCCTGCAAGTGGCCAAACGTTTGGAGCAGTCGGGGGCGCACGCTATAGTGCTCAGCGGCGGTTTTGTCAGCAAAGCCCCGATGTACGTGATGCGCGGCGAGATGCCCATACGCTCCATGACCCACTACATGACTTGCTTGTGGCTGAAATACGGAGTGCGCATGGCCGGAAAATGGATGATACCCGGCATCCGTTTCAAGGAAGCCTATTTCTTGGAAGATGCGCTGAAGTTCCGCAAAGAACTGAAGCTGCCGCTGGTATATGTGGGCGGGCTCGTTTCGCGGCAAAAGATAGACGAAGTGCTCGACTGCGGCTTCGAAGCCGTACAGATGGGCCGCGCCCTGCTCAACGAGCCGGGATTCGTCAACCGTATGCGTGCCGAAGAAGACGCCCGCTGCGGATGCAGGCACAGCAACTACTGCATCGCCCGGATGTACTCCGTAGAGATGGCTTGCCACCAGCGCTTGGATGAAGAACTTCCTCCGTGTCTGAAAAAAGAAATCGCCCGAATCGAACAACGACAAGCTGCCGATTATGAAGAATAATACCGAACCTAAACTGGCTGTCGTCACCGGCGCCGACGGCGGAATGGGCACTGAGATAACCCGTGCGCTGGCGTTTGCAGGCTATCGTGTCGTCATGGCATGTTGCCGCGTGCAGAAGGCGGAAGAAGTGCGGCGCAGCCTGCTCCGTGAGCGGAGCGGCCTGCAAATAGAAATCCGCAAGATTGATTTGGCTTCGTTTGCTTCCGTGGCGGCTTTCGCAGACGGAATGCTGGCCGAGGGCAAGCGTGTAAGTTTGTTGATGAACAATGCGGGAACGATGGAAACCGCCCGGCGAATCACCGAAGACGGACTTGAACGCACGGTAAGCGTGAACTATGCAGGACATTACCTGCTGACGCGCAAACTCCTGCCGCTGATGGGAGAGGGAAGCCGCATTGTCAATATGGTGTCGTGTACGTATGCTGTGGGGAGGCTGGACTTCCCCGACTTCTTCACCCAAGGGAAGAAGGGGAGCTTCTGGCGCATCCCTATCTACAGCAACACCAAACTGGCGTTGACGCTCTTCACAATCTACTTGGCCGCCCGCGTCCGCGAACGCGGGATTGCGGTCAATGCGGCCGACCCCGGCATCGTGTCTACGGATATCATCACCATGCACGCATGGTTCGACCCGCTGACCGACATCTTTTTCCGGCCTTTTATCCGCACGCCGCTGCAAGGTGCAGACACGGCCATCCACCTGTTACTGGACAAAGAGGCGGGGCAACGGACAGGCACGCTCAACGCAAACCGCCGTCCGAAGCCGCTTTCCGAGAAATACGTGCAGCATCCGCAGATGGAAGAGCTGTGGCAAAGGACGGAAGACATCGTAAAGCGGTGGCTGTGACGCTACGAATAACGCTTCGGATAGCGGAACAGGATGCTCAGCAGGACGGCAGCGCCTAAAGCCATCGGGTAGTACAAATAGCAGATGATGCTGAGAGGGGACAATTGCGTCAGGCTTGCGGCGATGAGCATTTGCGCGCCGTATGGGATGATGCCCTGCACCACGCACGAAAACGTGTCGAGGATGCTGGCGCTCTTCCGCTTGTCCACTTTGTATTGCTCGGCTATGTCGTTGGCCAAAGGCCCTACGGTAATGATGGCGATGGTGTTGTTGGCAGTGCATACGTTGGCTAAGCTGACCAATGCGGCGATGCTCAGTTCGGCGCCCCGCTTGCTTTTGATGCGTTGCGTGAGCCGACAGAGAATATAGTCGATGCCTCCGTTGAAGCGAATCATTTCGAGCATACCTCCCGCCATGAGGGTGACAACAATCAGTTCGCCCATGCCGATGATGCCTTCTCCCATGCTTCCGAACCATCCGAAGACATCGAAACTGCCGCAGGCCATGCCTATAACGCCTGTCGACAGAAGACCGAGCGCCAGCACCAACATCACGTTCATCCCGGCGATGGCCGTGCCGAGCACGATGACGTAAGGAATCACCTTCACCCATTCCACCGTACCGGCTGGTTGGGCCGCATCGATATGGCTGCCATATATGACATAATAAACGAGCACGCCCGCTGCCGCCGGAATCGCTATCAGGAAGTTGGCCCGGAACTTGTCGCGCATGACGCATCCCTGCGTGCGCGTGGCGGCGATGGTGGTGTCGGAGATGAACGAAAGGTTGTCGCCGAAGAATGCGCCTCCCACTACGACGGCCGTCATGAACGTCACGCTCACGTCGGCCTTTGCCGCAATGCCGGCAGCTACGGGCACAAGCGCAACGATGGTGCCCACGGAGGTGCCGATGGAAAGCGAGATGAAGCACGAGGCAAGAAACACGCCCGCCAGCAGCAGGTTGCCGGGCAGGAGCTGCATGGCGAGGTTTACCGTGGCGTCGATGGCCCCCATCGACTTGGCCGATTCCGCGAAGGCTCCCGCCATAATGAATATCCATATCATCAGCATGACGTTCTTGTTGGCCGCTCCGCCGGAGTATTGGATGAGCCGGTCGTTCAGGCTCAGCCCTTTGGTGACGGCTATCGCATAGGCGGAGGCTGCCATGAAAGCCACCGTGATGGGCACCTTGTAGAAGTCGCCTACAATAATCGAAGTGACGAGATACATGCACAGAAACACCGCAAGCGGGCTTAACGCCCATGCGCTCGGCTTGGTGGCGATAGGGGTGAGTTTGTTGGAATCCATGTTTTGAGTGTGTAAAATAATGCGGCGGCAAATATACGAAAAAACGGGCGGCTGTTCTGCATCGGCCGCCCGCTTGTTTTGTTTGAAACGCCCGCCTTTTCGTCCGGACGTCTTGCGGAACGATTTACAGCGTCACCCCGTTTTTGAAAATGGCGATTTCGCGGTAGCCCTTCTTTTCGTTGTTTGTGCGCTCTCCGCTCGCCACTTTGACCACATATTCGATGAACCTCCTGCAAGTGACGTCCATCGGTTCGTCTTCTACAATCACCCCTGCATTGAAGTCAATCCACCCCGGCTTATGAGCTGCCAGGTTCGAGTTGGTAGACACCTTCATGGTGGGCACATACGTGCCGAAAGGAGTGCCTCGTCCGGTGGTGAACAGCACTAAATGGCATCCGCACGAAGCCAGCGCTGTGGCCGCCACCAAGTCGTTTCCCGGAGCCGAAAGAAGGTTCAGCCCTTTCCCTTGCAGGCGTTCGCCGTAGGCCATCACTCCCGTCACGTAGCTCTTGCCGCACTTCTGCGTACACCCTAACGCCTTTTCTTCCAGCGTGGAGATGCCTCCCGCCTTGTTTCCCGGCGAAGGATTCTCGCCCACAGGCTCTCCGTGCGACAGGAAGTACTCTTTAAAGTCGTTGATCAGCCGGACTGTCTTGCCGAACAGTTCGGGAGTCTTGCAGCGGTTCATCAGAATGGTTTCGGCCCCGAACATTTCCGGCACTTCCGTCAGCACGGACGTGCCTCCCTGAGCAATCAGGAAGTCGGAGAACATGCCCAGCAGCGGATTGGCCGTGATGCCCGAAAAGCCGTCGGAGCCGCCGCACTTCAGTCCCACGCGCAGCTCCGAAAGCGGAATGTCTTCCCGCTTGTCTTCGACGCACTTGGCGTAAAGCTCCCGAAGGATTTTCATCCCTTCCTCATATTCGTCATCCACCTTCTGGGCCACCATGAACCGGATGCGCTCTTCGTCGTGCGGGCCGACGAACTCGCGGAAGATGTCCGGCTGGTTGTTTTCGCATCCCAATCCCACCACTAACACGGCTCCGGTATTGGGGTGGAGCACCATGTCGCGCAAGATTTTTTTCGTGTTCTCATGGTCTTCGCCCAGCTGCGAACATCCGTAATTGTGCGGGAAGGCTACGATGGCGTCCACGCCCTCCCCTCCGTTCGTTTCCCGGCGCAGCCCTTCCGCCAGCTGGTTGGCGATGCCATTCACGCAGCCCACCGTTGGGATAATCCATATCTCGTTCCGTATGCCTGCGTCGCCGTTCTTGCGCCTGTATCCCTTGAAAGTCAGGTGTTCTTCGGGGATGTCGAGCGATACTGTCACGGGGTTGTACGTATAGTCCAGCAGTCCCGCCAGATTTGTCTTGATTTCTTTCTCGCAAACCCAGCTTCCTTGCGGCACGTCCTGGTTGACGTGTCCGATGGGGTAGCCGTATTTGATTACGTTTTCCCCTTCCTTGAAGTCTTTGAGCGTCACCTTATGGCCGGCCGGCACGTCCGTTTTCAGCGTGATGCGCCGTCCGTCCACTTGAATTTCGTCTCCCGCACGAAGGGGAGAGATGGCCACGGCCACATTGTCGGCCGGATTGATTTTCAAATAAGCAGTTTTCATTATGATAGAATTGTTGTTGATTGTTCGCAGACGTGTGCGTCAAAATAAAAATCAATGTTGTCTTCCGCAATCAAGTTGATTGGCATATAGTTGCAAGACTTCACTTTCTTTTTCAGTATGAGGTGGTTGCACAGGCATTCTATGCTGTTGTATCCTTGGACGGTGGGCTGCTGGGCAATGATGAAGTCGATAGTTCCGGCTTTCAGGCAGGCTATGTTCCGCCGCAGGAGGTCGTAACCCATCAGGTGGAAGTCCTTTCGTCCGTGTTTCAGCATGTACTCTCCGACAAGATACGCCTTCGAGTTGAACGTGATGCCGCAGTTTATATGCGGATGCGCCCTGAAAAACTCGTCGAGCAGCATCTCGTCCTGTCCCGGCTGCTTGACGTAAAGGTTCAGTTCGCGCATCTTCATGTCGGGACAATGCTTCTTCATATACTCATAGAAGCCTTCTTCGCGGTGAAGCTGCTGGTTCGAGCCGAGCCTCCCTTCGTAGATTTGGCGGAAAAGCACGATTTCGCGGCTTCCCTGCGCCAGCAGATGCAGGATGCGCGCGGCGAAATAGCCGCTTTTTCGGGCGTGTTGTCCGTAGAACGCCAAAGGAGACAGTCGGGGAATGTTGGAGTCTATAAATATATAAGGTGTATCCGATTGCCGCAGCTTGCCTACGAAACGCGAAGTTTCCTCTTCGATGGTAGGCGCAAGCACCACCCCGTCCGCCCCCGACTCAAGCAGGCGGTTTCCCGTTTCCACGAACGAACCGAACTCGTACTGGTCGTAATAGAAGGTGTTCAGGGAAATATGGAAGTCGGAAAACGCGCTGACAGCCTGAAACATGCCGCTTTCCACGTCATCCCAGTAGTCTTCCTTGGAGTGCGAGGGCAGCAGGCAGGCGAAATTGTACTTCTTGTTCGATGCCAGCGCGCTGGCATACATGTTGGGCTGGTAATTGAGCTGCTGCAAGATTTCCTCCACTTTCCTCCGGCTTGCGGGCGACACGCCCGAACGCGAATGCAGCACGCGGTCGACCGTTCCGACGGACACTCCCGCCAGCTGTGCGATGTCTTTTATTCTGATTCGATCATGCTGTTTTTCCATATTCGTGTTTTTTGTTGGACGCAGCGCGGACCCAGCGTAAACGTCGGGACGTTTTCTTAAAACGCCGAGGCGTTTGCTCCGGAACGTCCCGATATTTTTCGGAACGTCCGCTCATTTCGTAAAAAATTTTTTATCGATACAAATATATTGCTTTTTTTGTTATTTAGAAAATAAATCGTACCTTTGTGTGCGTACACAGAAAGGATATTGTTTGCAAGCCTGCTGTGGGCATGAAAACGGGAAACTTTAATTATTCAACAAGCATAAACGAATTACAATGGGAAAAATTGTTACTTTAGGCGAGATCATGTTGAGATTGTCCACTCCGGGCAATACTCGTTTTGTTCAGTCAGACAACTTCGATGTAGTGTACGGCGGAGGCGAGGCAAATGTAGCCGTCAGCTGCGCCAACTATGGGCACGATGCCTATTTCGTGACCAAACTGCCGAAACATGAAATTGGACAATCCGCCCTCAATGCGCTGCGCAAGTATGGCGTGAAGACCGACTTCATCGCACGCGGCGGCGACCGTCTGGGTATCTATTACCTCGAAACAGGTGCTTCCATGCGTCCGAGCAAGGTGATTTACGACCGTGCCCACTCTTCTATCGCCGAAGCTGATCCTTCTGACTTCGACTTTGACGCAATCATGGAAGGGGCCGACTGGTTCCATTGGTCGGGCATCACTCCCGCCATCTCCGACAAGGCTGCAGAACTGACGAAACTGGCATGTGAAGCTGCCAAGCGTCACGGAGTAACTGTGTCGGTCGACTTGAACTTCCGCAAGAAACTTTGGACGAAAGAAAAGGCGCAATCCATCATGCGCCCGCTGATGCAGTATGTAGACGTGTGCATCGGAAACGAAGAAGATGCCGAACTTTGCCTTGGATTCAAGCCGGACGCTGACGTGGAAGGCGGAAAGACCGATGCAGAAGGCTACAAGGGCATCTTCACGGCTATGGCCAAGGAATTCGGATTCAAGTACGTGATTTCTACGTTGCGCGAATCGTTCTCCGCCACTCACAACGGCTGGAAGGCAATGATTTACAACGGCGAAGAATTCTATACCTCGAAACGTTACGACATCAACCCGATTATCGACCGCGTGGGCGGCGGCGACTCGTTCTCAGGCGGTATCATTCACGGATTGCTGACGAAGCCGACACAGGGCGAAGCGTTGGAGTTTGCCGTAGCAGCTTCCGCATTGAAGCATACCATCAACGGCGACTTCAACTTGGTTTCCGTGGAAGAAGTGGAAGCCTTGGCCGGCGGCGACGCAAGCGGACGAGTTCAACGATAAACGATTACCTCACACAAATATTCAAACAAGCAAGATGGCAAAATTCGACAAGATAGCCGTGTTGACCAAGATTGGTTCAACCGGAATGGTGCCCGTGTTCTATCACAAGGATGCGGAAGTGGCAAAAAAAGTGGTGAAAGCATGTTACGACGGCGGCGTGCGCGCATTTGAATTCACCAATCGCGGCGATTTCGCCCACGAAGTATTTGCCGAAGTGGTGAAGTTCGCTGCAAAAGAATGCCCGGAAATGGCGATGGGAGTGGGGTCGGTTGTAGATCCGGCTACTGCCGCTCTCTACATCCAGCTGGGCGCCAACTTCGTAGTAGGCCCGTTGTTCAACCCCGAAATCGCCAAGGTGTGCAACCGCCGTCTGGTGGCTTACACTCCCGGATGCGGAAGCGTGTCTGAAGTGGGCTTCGCGCAGGAACTGGGCTGCGACCTCTGCAAGATTTTCCCCGGCGACGTGCTCGGTCCGAAACTCGTGAAAGGAATGCTGGCTCCGATGCCGTGGTCGAAACTGATGGTGACCGGCGGTGTAGAACCGACTCAGGAAAACCTGACTTCCTGGATTAAGGCAGGCGTGTTCTGCGTAGGAATGGGTTCGAAGCTCTTCCCGAAAGACAAAGTGGCTGCCGAAGATTGGGCTTATGTCACCGACAAATGCAAGGAAGCTCTCGGCTATATCGCAGAAGCCCGCAAGTAAGATTGCAGAAATTCATTTTGTTTAAAGGTGTATAAATGGGAAAGCCCCATCTCGTGCCGCAACGCATGAGGTGGGGCTTTCTCGTGTCTGCGCCTCCGCTTGATATCCTTTCAAGAAAACTCCGCCGCCTTTTGCCGGAAGGTCCGGCGTTTTGAGCGGGAAAATCGGGCGAAAAAAAACGATAAACCGGCACAAGGTATTGAATAAGTCGGCAAAAGTTTTTACCTTTGCACGGAAGTTTTCACAGCACATGAAAATTAAAGAAATTGTAAGCGCCCTTGAGACATTCGCGCCTCTGCCCTTGCAAGACGGATTCGACAACGCCGGACTGCAAGTGGGGTTGACAGATGCGGAAGCTACAGGGGCTTTGTTGTGTTTAGACGTGACCGAAGCCGTGATTGACGAAGCTGTCGCATTGGGCTTCAACCTGATTGTGTCGCATCATCCGCTGATATTCAAAGGCTGCAAGTCGGTTACAGGCCGAGACTACGTGGAACGCTGCGTGATGAAAGCCATCAAGAACGACATAACCGTATTCTCGATGCACACCAACTTGGACAACGCTCCGCAGGGAGTGAACTGCAAGATTGCGGAAAAGATAGGGCTGCGCGATGTAAACATCCTCGACCCGAAAGACGACATGCTGCTCAAGCTGGTTACGTTCGTTCCCGTCGCGAATGCAGAAAGCGTGCGCCGGGCCCTGTTTGGGGCCGGATGCGGCTGCATAGGCAATTACGATTCGTGCAGCTACGGCGTGAAAGGAGAAGGAACGTTCCGCGCACAGGAGGGTTGCCGGCCGTATTGCGGGGCAATCGGCGAAACGCATGTCGAACCGGAAGTGCGCATCGAAACGGTAATCCCTGCATTCCGCAGCCGGGAAGCGGTGAAGGCATTGGTCGCTGCCCATCCATATGAGGAGCCGGTTTACGACCTCTATCCGCTGCGAAACGCCTGGAACCAGGCAGGAGCAGGGGTGATAGGGGTGCTGGAAGAGCCGGAAACGGAAACCGATTTCCTGCGCCGAATCAAAAAAACGTTCGAAGCCGGATGCGTGAAGCACTCGCGCATGAACGGACGCCTCATCCGCACCGTGGCGTTGTGCGGAGGCGCAGGAGCTTTTCTGCTGCCGAAAGCCGTGGCCGCCCGTGCCGACGTGTTCATCACCGGGGAGGTGAAATATCACGACTACTTCAGCTACGAGAACGACATCCTGATAGCTGAAATCGGACACTACGAGAGCGAACAATACACAAAAGACATTTTATACTCAATCATACGGGAAATGTTCCCGACACTTGAGGCAAGCATGACTCGTGTCGACACAAATCCCGTCAAATATCTATGAATATGGCAAAAGAAGTGAAGAAAGATCCCAATGAAATGAGCGTGGAAGAGAAGCTGAGTGCGCTGTACCAGTTGCAGACGTTAGTGTCAGAAATCGACAAAATCAAGACGCTGAGGGGCGAGCTCCCGCTCGAAGTGCAGGACTTGGAAGACGAAGTGACAGGTCTGACTACCCGCATTGAAAAAATTAAAAGCGAGATTGACGAACTGAAGTCGAACATCGCAGGCAAGAAAATCGAGATAGAGACGGCCAAGGCTTCCATTGAAAAATACAAAGCCCAGCAGGAGAACGTGCGCAACAACCGCGAATTTGACGTGCTGAGCAAGGAAATCGAATTTCAGACGCTGGAAGTGGAACTTTCCGAGAAACGCATCAGAGAATACACGGCTGCGGTGAAGGCGAAAGAGGAAGAAATCGTAAAGAGCAACGAGCTGCTGGAAGAAAGACAGAAGGACCTGGAAGTGAAAAAGACGGAGCTTGACGACATCATCTCCGAAACGAAACAGGAAGAAGAAAAGCTGCGCGACAAGGCTAAGACGGTGGAAGGAACCATCGAACCCCGCTTGCTGCAGGCGTTCAAGCGCATCCGCAAGAACTCTCACAACGGTTTGGCCATCACATACGTGCAGCGCGATGCGTGCGGAGGGTGCTTCAACAAAATTCCGCCCCAGAAACAGCTGGACATCCGCATGCGGAAGAAAATCATCGTTTGCGAATATTGCGGGCGCATCATGATTGACCCGGAACTGGCAGGCGTGGAGCAGGAAAAGCCTGCGGACACGAAAGCAAAGAAATGATTCGGGCCGCGATGCCTGCCGGCGGAAAGGCCGCAAAGCGACAGAAAGGGAGTCGCCTTGCGGCCTTTCCCTTTTCTACTCAAGCTCCGTGTAGAAGGGAATGTCTGGCAGGAAACGGCAGGCCTTCGACGCATAGTCGATGAAGCAGCAGTAGTGACGGATGCCGTTCGTCACAATCAAGTAGCGCACCCTCAGCGCCATGTTGTAGCGCGTAATCTGGTCGAATACCGCCTGCGTAATCTCCACTTCCGGCGCCTTGTATTCCACAATCATCCGGGGCTGCAGGTCGCGGCCGTAAAGCACTGTGTCGCACCGCTTCTTCGTGCCGTTCAGCACAATCTGGATTTCATTGGCAAGAAGCCCTCCCGGATAACCCTTATGTTCTGTCAGGAAATGGACGAAATGCTGGCGCACCCATTCTTCAGGCGTCAGCGCAACGTATTTTTTCCTCAGCGTGTCGAAAATATAGTTTTTCCCTTCTTTGGAAACAATTTTATGGGAATAAGCAGGCAGGTTTAATGACAACATTTCGTAAATTTGCAGTTAAAGTTTATCCGAGCCGGATGCCCTCCGCGAACCCGGTCTTCGCTTCGTCAGAAGGCAGGCGCGTTCCGGAGGAAACGTGCGGACGCTTTTTCCGCCTGCGGCGGGCTTTCCGCCCAAACGCCTGCGGGCGCGCGCCGTCCGGTTTCCGGATGCAAAAGTACGAAAAAGAATATGAAAACGAAAGAAGAAATAGTGGCGAACTGGCTGCCGCGCTACACCAAACGCAGGCTGGAGGATTTCGGCGAATACATCCTGCTGACCAACTTCAACAAGTATGTAGAGATTTTTGCCGAACGCTTCCAGGTGCCGATACTGGGGCGTGACGCGAACATGACTTCGGCATGTGCGGAAGGCATCACAATCGTCAATTTCGGAATGGGAAGCCCGAATGCGGCCATCGTCATGGACTTGCTGAGTGCGGTGCATCCCAAAGCATGCCTGTTTCTGGGGAAGTGCGGAGGAATCTCGAAGAAGAACCGGATAGGCGACTTCATCCTTCCCATCGCGGCCATTCGCGGAGAAGGGACGTCGAACGACTATTACCCGCCTGAGGTGCCCGCGCTTCCGGCTTTCATGCTACAGCGTGCCGTGTCGTCGGCCATCCGCGACCATGCTCACGACTATTGGACGGGGACGGTCTACACCACCAACCGCCGCATTTGGGAGCACGACGAAGATTTCAAGCGGTATTTGGTGAAGACGAGGGCAATGGCGGTGGACATGGAGACCGCCACGCTGTTCACCTGCGGATTCGCCAACCATATACCTACGGGGGCTTTGCTGCTGGTATCCGACCAGCCGATGATTCCGGAAGGGGTGAAGACCGAGCAAAGCGATTCGTTAGTCACTGAAAACTTCGTCAGCGAGCATGTGGAAATCGGCGTAACGGCGCTCCGCATGATTATCGATGAAAAACGAACCGTCAAGCATCTGAAATTCGACTGGTAGAAATGCAAAAAGAAGCCACATACGAGGAAATCGTGCGAAATCTGAAGAACCGCACGTATGCCCCTGTCTATTTCCTGATGGGGGAAGAAGACTATTATATCGACCGCATAGCCGACTGCATATTGGATACGGTGCTGACCGACGCGGAGAAGGAGTTTAACCTGACTGTCCTTTTCGGCATGGATACGGACATTGCTGCGGTCATCAACGCGGCACGCCGCTACCCTATGATGTCGGAACATCAGGTGGTGGTGGTAAAGGAAGCGCAAAACCTGAAGAATATAGACAACTTGAGCTATTATCTTCAGAAACCTTTGCCGTCAACCGTCCTTGTTTTGTGCTACAAGCACGGCACTCTTGACCGTCGGAAAAAAATTGTGGCGGAGATAGAAAAGACGGGAGTGCTTTTCGAATCGAAAAAGCTGAAGGAAAGCCAGCTGCCCGCGTTCATCTCGTCATATCTCAAGCGGAAAAAGGTGGAAATCGAGCCTAAGGCTTCAGAGATGATGGCCGAGTTTGTGGGAACCGACCTCAACCGGATGGCAGGAGAATTGGAGAAATTGATAATCACGTTGCCCGCAGGACAACGGCGTATCACCCCCGAACAAATAGAGCGGAATATCGGCATCAGCAAGGACTACAACAATTTTGAACTGAGAAACGCGCTGATAGAGAAAAACGTGCTGAAAGCCAACATGATAGTGAAGTATTTCGAGGAAAACCCGAAAAGCAACCCGCTGCAGATGACGCTGGCCGTGCTTTTCAACTTCTTCTCGAATCTGATGCTGGCCTACTACGCTCCGCAAAAAAACGACCAGGGAATCGCCGCCCAGCTCGGTTTGCGTTCTCCGTGGCAGGCTAAAGACTATATGAGGGCCATGCAGCAGTATTCGGGAGTGAAGGTGATGAAGATTATCAACGCGATACGCAACTGCGATGCAAGGTCGAAAGGGATAGACAACGCATCTGCACCCGACGGAGAGCTTCTCCGCGAACTGGTTTATTTCATCCTTCATTGAAGCGGGGGAAACCTGTCGGGAAAAAGTTCGCGGAGCTTTATTTGAAACGCCGCCTGTTTTGCAAATCAAGACGGGGCGGCGTTATTTTTTTGTCGGCGGCCATTTGAGGGAAGACGGCTTTTTACAAAATGAAATTCCATTGACAAAAGCTGCAAATTTACCGATGTAAATCCAAATACAGAAACTACTTTAGTAATAAACCAACCGTTTTTATGTAAATCATCTCCATATTTCAACATAAATTCAGGAGAGTAAAAACAAGATGCGCAGCCGATTGCAAGATGTAAACGAATAAAAATACACCAATATCTGTTGGATTAATTTGTTAATAACCAATAATATACTCAACATTTGCAGAAGCATTGCTCCAAACAGTCGACTTTTTGATGAATAAACAGCCGATATACATCTGTAAAGGCTGCGCATGTATATATAATCATAGGTAAATCAAATTGTTATATGGATACATTGAAGTGAAAAAGCAGAATTTTACATCAGTAATTACATCCGTAACTTTCCGAATGTATAACCATGTTTTCTTTTTGTAATTTACACAATTCAAAAGAAAATTCTTGCATTTACAAATGCAATTTACTACTTTTGTAATCGAAAAGAATGCAAATTCCAGAAGTAAATGAAGGAGAGAATCTATAAAATCATGCAGAAAGAGGGGCTTTCCCAAGGAGAATTTGCCGAAAAAATCGGCATCTCCCAATCCAACTTGTCGCACATTTTCGGAGCGCGAGGACAAAAGCCCAGTTTGGATGTCGTGATGGGCATCCATAAGGCGTATCCTTATGTAAATTTGGATTGGCTGCTCTACGGCGAAGGGGAAATGGAAAACGGAAAAATCCATTCCGATGCCCCTGCCTCCGCCTCTGAGGGCGTCGAGAATCCGATATTCGGGCACAAAGCGTCTGGTGCTCCCGACCTTTTCAGCGTCAATGCCTCGGAATCCCCTTCCGTACCGCAAAAAGAGACTGTGGTAGAGCGGATTAAATATGTAGAAAAGCCGCAGCCGAAGATTACGGAAATAAGAATTTTCTTCGACAACGGCACGTTTGAGGTTTTCAAGCCTGAAAGCGGCCGATGAGGGGCGGTTCGTGTTGCGCCCCTATACCACCTGCAGTTTCCGGTATTCGTTCGGCGACTGCCCTACATGCTTTTTGAACACCCTGTTGAAGTGTTGGGAGTATTGAAAGCCCAGTTCGTCCGCTATCTGTCCGACCGGCTTCCCGGTTCCGAGCAACATTTCCTTTGCGGTGTCTATGATTTTGTTCTGGATGTATTCTTGCGGCGTTTTCCCCGTTTCCTTCTTGATCAGGTCGCCGAAATAATTGGGAGACAAGAATACTTTTTCGGCAAAATAGCGGACGGAAGGGATGCCTTCCGCCTGGGGGCTTCCGCTCTGGAAGTAGGTGTCGAGCAATGTCTCAAAGCGGCTCAGCACGTCTCTGTTCGCTTCCGAGCGTGTGGCGAACTGACGGTTGTAAAAACGCATGCAGTAGTCTAAAAGAAGCTGGATGTTGCGGGCTATCAGCCGCTTGCTCAGCTTGTCCATAGGGTGCGCAAGCTCCATTTTTATCTTCGCCAAGCAATCGAGAATGATTCCTCTTTCTTCCTCCGACAGGTGCAGCGCTTCCCGCGAGCTGTAGGAAAAGAAAGAATACGATTTGATTTCTTGCCCCAGCGACGTTCCCTTTATCAAATCGGGATGGAATATGATGCCTCTTGCCTGGGGGCGCACTCCTTCCTGCATCTCTATCTCGGCCACCTGCCCCGGCGCAAAACTCACGATAGTTCCGTCCTGATAGTCGTATGTCTGCTTTCCGTAGCGGATATCGCCGCATTTGGTGTCTTTCAGGAAAAGCGCGTATATGCCGTAATTGACGGCGAAATGCGCAGGGA
Source organism: uncultured Phocaeicola sp. (assembly GCA_944320135.1). Classification (GTDB taxonomy): domain Bacteria; phylum Bacteroidota; class Bacteroidia; order Bacteroidales; family Bacteroidaceae; genus Phocaeicola. The sequence goes on from CALUGI010000011.1 coordinate 39,171, forward strand.
AGCGCGTCGCCTCCGACAGGTCGATGACGTTTGCCAGCGGATGCAGCGTTTTTATTCCGAAAATCTTGTTGTACTCGTCTACTGTATCTAACTTTATCAGATTCTCTTTCATGGAATGACGTTTCTTGTTGAAGGCAAAAATAGCGATTTTCGGCTATAAGCGGTTTTTCCCGCCCCGTTGCGGTTTGCGATTTATGTTTTTTTCGCAGGGAAACGCCGGCGCGGGACGGAAAAGGAAAAGCTCCGGAATCATTTCGGAGCTTTTCTATAAAGGTAGATGGCGATAAACAGGTAGAGGATGTTGGGAATCCACACGGCCAGGTTGGGCGGAGTGTTTCCGTTGATGGCGAAGGTGGACGAAATGGTCTGGAACAGGATATACGAGAAGCTCAGCCCGATTCCGATTCCCAAATGAAGCCCCATTCCTCCTTTCCTCTTTTGCGAAGAAAGGGAAAGCCCGATAACGGTCAGGATGAAGGCGGCGAAAGATGTCGCGATTCTCCGGTAGTATTCCACCTCGAACACTTTGATGTTGGCGAAGCCGCGCTGCTTCTGGTTGTCGATGTACCTCCTGAGCTGGCGGCTGGTCATCGTTTCCTGCTGTCCGCGCGTGATGAGGAAATCTTGCGGCTCCATGTTGATGACGGAGTCCAGACGGTCGCCCCGCATGATGGTCTCGCGCATGCCTTTCATCTCGCGTATCATATAGTCTTTGATGATCCAGCGGTGCGTGGCGGCGGTGTCGTAGGTGATGCGCCTCGCCGTGAGGTGCGACACCAGCTTGTGGTTCTCAAACTTGTCGAGCGAGAAGCGGTAGCCCGTCTTGTTGAAGTTTTCGTAGCGTTCCATGTATGCCACGACCCCCGTGTCCACTTCCAGCTGGATGTTCCGCGCGTAGTCCGTCTGCCGCTTGTTCTTGTAGACTTCCTCGAACTTCAGCCGCGTGACGCTCCCCGTAGGGATGACCTCCGTGCTCAGCACGTAAGTGACCAACGCGATGATGGCCGCCGAAATCATGTAGGGCACCATGAGGCGCTTGAAGCTCATTCCGGTGGAGAACATGGCGATAATCTCGGAGTTTTCCGCCAGCTTGGAGGTAAAGAAGATTACGGCGATGAACACGAACAGAGGGCTGAACAGGTTGGTGTAGTAGGGGATGAAGTTCAGATAATAGTCGAACATGATCGCCTTCAGGGGAGCCTTGTTGTTGATGAAGTCGTCGATGTTCTCGTTCACGTCGAACACCACCGCAATGGATATAATCAGAGCGATGGCAAAGAAGTACGTCCCCAGAAACTTCACGATGATGTATCTGTCGAGCCGCTTCAGCCATTTTTTCTTGAAGGGGTTTCCTTTCAGCAGGCTCCCCGCCCGCCGCTTCATGGCCGGAAGCGCGCCTCCGGCCCATGCTCTTGTCTTTCGTATCATATTCATCGTATTCTTCTTTTAGAGGCGTGCGGACACTCGTTTCACCATCTGCGGCTTCCACTCGGAGAAGTCGCCTGCGATGATGTGCCTGCGCGCTTCGCCCGCAAGCCAGAGGTAGAACGCCAAGTTGTGGATGGAGGCAATCTGCAAGGCCAGCAGTTCCTGCGCGTGGAAGAGGTGGCGCAGATAAGCCTTGCTGTACATGGTGTCGACGTATGACGCTCCGCCGGCTTCGATGGGCGAATAGTCGTTTTCCCATTTCTTGTTGCGCATGTTCATGATGCCGTCTTTCGTGAAAAGCATCCCGTTACGCCCGTTGCGGGTGGGCATCACGCAGTCGAACATGTCCACTCCGCGTTCGATGCCCTCCAGGATGTTTGCCGGAGTGCCCACGCCCATCAGGTAGCGCGGCTTGTCGGCGGGAAGGATTTCGTTGACCACCTCAATCATCTCGTACATCTTCTCGGTAGGTTCGCCCACGGCAAGTCCTCCGATGGCGTTTCCGTCCGCATTCTTCGACGCGACGTATTCCGCAGAGCGCCGGCGCAGGTCGGGATATACGCACCCCTGCACGATGGGAAAGAGCGACTGGCTGTAGCCGTACTTCGGCTCCGTTTCGTTGAAGCGCGCGATGCAGCGGTCGAGCCAGCGGTGCGTCAGTTCCATCGACTTCCGGGCATATTCATAGTCCGACGTGCCCGGAGCGCATTCGTCGAAAGCCATCATGATGTCCGCCCCGATGGTGCGTTCGATGTCCATCACCCGCTCCGGAGTAAAGAGGTGCTTCGAGCCGTCGATGTGCGAGCGGAACTCCACGCCTTCTTCCTTCATCTTGCGGATGCCTGCCAGCGAGAACACCTGGAACCCCCCGCTGTCGGTGAGCATGGGGCGGTCGAAGCCGTTGAACTTGTGCAGCCCTCCGGCTCCTTCGATGATGTCCAGTCCCGGACGCAGGTAGAGGTGATAGGTGTTTCCCAGAATGATTTGCGCCTTGATGTCGTCCTTCAGTTCGTGAAGATGCACGCCTTTCACGGTTCCCGCCGTACCCACCGGCATGAATATGGGGGTTTCGACGGTTCCGTGGTCGGTCGTGATCAGACCTGCCCGCGCTCCCGACTTGGGGTCTGTATATTGCAGTTCAAATTTCATTTGTCATTTGTTTTCCTTGTTCTCAACGGTAAAGTCAATCGCATCGGCCACTTTTTCGTCCGTCAGCGCGAGCTTGAGCACCTCCTTGATGTCTTTCACATAGTGGAAGGCCACCCCTTCGAGGTACATCGGCTGGATTTCGCCGATGTCCTTGCGGTTGTCTTCGCAAAGGATGATGTCTTTGATTCCGGCGCGTTTGGCAGCCAGAATCTTCTCCTTTATTCCGCCCACGGGCAGCACTTTTCCCCGGAGGGTTATCTCGCCCGTCATCGCAAGGTTCGCCTTCACCTTGCGCTGGGTGAGGGCGGACGCCAGCGAAGTGACCATCGTGATGCCTGCCGACGGGCCGTCTTTCGGGATAGCCCCTTCGGGCACGTGGATATGGATGTTCCAGTTGTCGAAGATGCCCTCCGGAAGGTCGAGATACCGGCTGTGCGCCTTGAGGTATTCAAGAGCCAGCATCGCCGACTCCTTCATCACTTCGCCGAGGTTGCCGGTCAGCGTGAGCTGTCCTTTCCCCCGGCTCAGGCTGGTTTCCACGAAAAGGATTTCCCCTCCTGCGGCGGTCCAGGCCAGTCCGGTCACCACTCCCGCATATTCGTTGCCTTGATATTTGTCGCGCGAGTACTCGGCCGCTCCCAGATACTGCGGGATGTCTTTGGCTTTCAGCTCGTGCGTCCCGTTGAAGCGGCCGCTTGCTATTTCAAGGGCGATTTTGCGCATTATCTTGCTGATTTTCTTCTCTAATTCGCGCACTCCGCTTTCGCGGGTGTAGTTCTCGACGATATATTCGACGGCGCTTTTCGAGAACTTCACGTGCTCTTTCTTCAGCCCGTTGGCCTCCATCTCTTTCGGGATGAGGTGGCGGCGGGCTATCTCAATCTTCTCTTCGGTGATGTATCCGCTCACTTCTATCAGCTCCATGCGGTCGAGCAGAGGGCTGGGGATGGTCGCCAGATTGTTGGCGGTGGCGATGAACATCACTTTCGACAGGTCGTAGTCGATGTCGACGTAGTTGTCGTGGAAAGCGCCGTTCTGCTCCGGGTCGAGCACTTCGAGCATGGCCGACGACGGGTCGCCGTGGCCGTCGCTGCTCAGCTTGTCTATTTCGTCGAGGATGATGACCGGGTTCGACGTCTCCGCCTTGACAAGGCTTTTGATGATGCGTCCCGGCATGGCTCCGATATACGTTTTGCGATGCCCGCGTATCTCCGCCTCGTCATGCACGCCGCCGAGCGACATGCGCACGTATTTCCGTTTCAGCGATGCGGCGATGGAACGTCCCAGCGAAGTCTTTCCCACTCCCGGAGGTCCGTAAAGGCAGATGATGGGCGATTTCAGGTCGCCCTTCAGCTTCAGCACTGCCAGATGTTCGAGGATGCGCTCTTTCACCTTCTCAAGCCCGTAGTGGTCTTTGTCGAGCACTTTCTTCGCGTTGGGGATGTCGATGCAGTCGGTCGAGCAGACATCCCACGGCAAGGAGAGCAGGGTTTGCAGATAAGTGAACTGCACGTTGTAGTCGGGCGACTGCGGGTTGACGCGCTCCAGCTTCGACACTTCGCGTTCGAAGATGTCGGCCACCTCCTTTTTCCATTTCTTTTTCTTCGCTTTTGCGCGAAGCTCGTCTATTTCATCGTCCTGTCCGTTGCCCAGCTCGTCTTGGATGTTCTTTATCTGCTGCTGGAGGAAGTACTCCCGCTGCTGCCGGTCGAGGTCTTCGCGCGTGCGCATCTGGATGTTCTGCTTGAGGGTGGCCAGCTGCACTTCCTTGTTGAGCACTTGAATCAGCTTGAACAGCCTTTCTTTCAAGCTGTTCAGCTGCAGCAGCTCATATTTGTCCGCGATGGAGAACGGGAAGTTGGCGCAGATGAAATTGATCAGCATCTCGTTGTGGTCCAAATTTTTGATGGCGAAAGACGTGTCGGGAGCCATGCGTTCGGACAGGTCGACGTATTTGTTGCTCAGTTCCCTGCACGTGTCTACCAGCGCCTTGAACTCGTCTGAATTGTCTTCGCTCATGTCTTCCTTGACAGGGGTTACCTTTCCTTTCAGGTACGGACGCACGGACGTGATTTCGTCCAGATGCACTTTCGGGCCCGTGGCCTGAAGAATCACGGTGGTGCTGCCCGTGGGCATCTCGAATATCCGCAACACCTTTCCTACCACGGCTATGGGGTAGAGGTCTTTGTATTCGGGCGAGTCGACTTCGCTCACTTTCTGCGTGGCGATGACGATGCTGTCTTTGTTTCTCAGAGCCGCATTGACGAGTTTCAGCGTCGGGCGGCGGCCCACGGTCACCGGCATCACGACGGAGGGGAATATGAGCATATTCCGCAAGGTCATCACCGGAAGCTCGTCGTCCAATTCTTCCGTATTGTCTTTGTCGAAAGGAAGCGCTTCAATTTCGGTCAGCACCGACATGTCTTCGCCCTCCCCGCTCATCATAAGTTCGTCTTTTCTTCTACTTCTTGCCATAGGTTATTGTTCCGTCTGCTTAATTGTGTTCAAAAACGGCGCAAAGTTAATCATTCCGCTTTGAATTTGAAAAACAATCGCTCCAAATAATTGGCCGCAACCGTGCGGGAGGGCCGCCGGGGAAGCGGGCTTGCCGTCAAAAAAACGATGCCATGCTGAATGGAAATGATTTCACAGAACCCTGTCAGAGGATGCGGGGGGGAGGGTGATTTTCTCAAGCCATATACTCGAAAGGCGGTTTTATCCAGATGTAAAGTTACGGAAAACTTCCGGCATCTGCAAACTTTTTCATGCTTTTTTGCCGGATTTTTTTGGATGCGGCCATGAATGCGGCCGTGCGGCCTTTTCGCCTCTTGCAGCATTACGGCATTACAGTATTACAGATGACAGTTAGCTTTCAGAGTTTTGCGCTCCGAAAATGCATTACGTTGTATATACCATATATATATTTATATATATATAGTATAAACTATAATTGCACTTTTCGGGGTACGTGCGTTTCTCTTTCAGCTAACTGTCATCTGTAATACTGTAAGGGCAGGCGCAATGCAGTCCGGACATGCAGGCGGGGTTCGCGGGCCGAGCGCGCATAATCAAGGCCGGAGGATATATAAGCGTTTGCACGCCAGCCGGTTGCAGACGCCGCGCCCGCGCAGTCAGGGGGCGGGGACGGAAAGAGAAGCCGGGCTCCGCCGCAAGGACGGCCTCGCTACGGCGTTCATTTTCATCATGTTATACATGCTAACTGCGTTTTTCTGCACATTTCTGCACGTTTCCGCGTTTTTCTGCACGCTTGCGCATCTCCGCAAACTCCGCGCCGGAGGCGTTCCCTATCTTTGCCATGTCGGAGGAAAGGGGAGGCCGACGGGAAGGCTCCCCTGCAAAGGGGAGGATTTATGTGATTTCGGGCCGCCGCGAGGGGAGGGACGGCTGAAAGGGGCGCGGTAGAGCGGCAATCTCCGCAGGCTTGAGCGCACAGGGCGCGGAAGACGGGCGGACAAGGCGGGAAGTCGGCGAGACGGGCGAGGGATTTCAGCACCTTGCCGACCCGCCGCTAAAAAAACGGCGGCGAATCGGGGGACGGGCGGGCATTTTTCCGTAACTTTGGCGCAAAAACATTGGAATGGCCAATCCGTATTTCAAATTCAAACAGTTCACGGTGTTTCACGACCGGTGCGCGATGAAAGTCGGAACCGACGGCTCCCTGCTGGGGGCATGGGCAGAGGTGGAGCACGCCCGCCGGATACTCGACATCGGGACGGGGACGGGACTCGTCGCGCTGATGGCCGCGCAGCGCAGCCGGGCGGACATCACCGCCATCGACATCGACGCGGCCGCAGCGGAGCAGGCGCGAGGCAACGTGGAGCGTTCGCCCTGGAAAGAGAGAATCGAGGTGCGGCAGATGGACGCCCGGAAGCTGCCCGACGAATGGGAAGGGCGTTTCGACGCCGTGGTGTCGAATCCCCCTTATTTCACGGAAGAACTGAAGTCGCCGTCGGCGAGCCGCAACTTCGCGCGCCACACCGACGGGCTGAGTTTCGAAGAGCTGCTCCGCAACGCGGCGAAATCGCTGGCCGAAGGAGGCGTGTTTTCCGTAGTGCTTCCGGCCGGTTCAGCGCCGGACTTCATGGCGGCGGCATTGAAAGAGCGGCTGCACCTTTCGCGCCAGACGTGGGTGCATACCAAGCCCGGCGCCCCTCCGAAGCGGGTGCTGATGGCCTTCGTGAAGGGGGCCGTCTTGCAGGCGGAAGTGCGCCGCCTTGACATAGAGGCGCGTCCGAAGGAATACAGTCCCGAATTTGCCGAACTTCTTCGTCCGTTCTACCTGGCTTTGTAGGGCGGCGCGTCACTTCTTTTTCGACAGCCTTCTGAGAATCTGCTGGTTGAGCAAGAGCAGCTGCCTGTGTCTGCCGGTAATGGAAGAAGCGAAGGGGTGCCGCCCGATGAAGTCCGTGAAATGCTGCAAGATGTTTGAAGGAGGTTCCGACGCCCGCCTCGGCCGCAACGGAACGACCACGCTCAGTCCTTGATGGACGATTTCCACTTTCAGGTCTTTCCCGCCCATCATCGGGTCGCCGTCGAAGTGGAACACTCCCTCTTTCGCGCGATGGATGACGATGCTCCTGTCTTTCATCGTCTTGATCCGGCTGTTCTGGTCGAGCGTTTTGTTGAACAGCTGGAAAGAAAGCGACGGCACGTCGAGCATGGTGAAAGGTTCGAGCACGGTGATGTCCATCATTCCGTCGGTCAGAGAAGCCTGCGGAGCGATGTAGGCGTTGTTGCCGTATTGCGAAGCGTTCGCGCAGGCGATGAGGAACGCCTTGTAGCGGACGGTGCCGGAAGAGTTTTCTATCTCATAGACTTCGGGGCGGTAGTTCAGGCTCTCGTGAAGCGTGTTTTCCAGATAGGTGAGCAGCCCTCTGCGCCCCGCATCTGCAAACTTCAGGCTGATGAAAGCGTCGAAGCCCACCCCGCACGTGCAGAAAAAGGGATGGCCGTCGATGATTCCGTAGTCGATGTCTTTCGAGTATCCGTCGTTGAGCGCATGAATCGCCCCTTTCGGGTCCATCGGGATGTGGAGGTGCCGCGCCAGCCCGTTGCCCGACCCGCAAGGGATGATTCCCAAACTTGTCGAAGTGTGGACGAGCGAGCGCCCTATCTCGTTGATTGTGCCGTCTCCGCCGACGGCCGCCACGATATCTACGCCCTCCCTCGCGGCATCCGCCGCAATCTCTGAGGCATGTCCGGCATATTCCGTCCGGCGGATTGCGTAGTCATACTTCGAGCGGTCCAAGAACTCGTCTATCAGCCGGAGGACGACGCTTTTGCTGTGAGTGCCCGATATAGGGTTGACGATAAATGTAATTCGTTTCTTTCTGTCCATGTCCCGTGTGTTTTGAGAATACAAAAATAACGCTATATCCGATACGAATGTTTTATTCTGTCCGATAATTGCCGTCCGGCCGCATTTTTTTCAGGCCGATAGTGATTCAAATCCGATAATTTGTTATCTTTGCACATTCTTTTAGCGAATAAAAACTATAATTGTAATGTAAGCTGCGGGCGACCCGGCTTATTTATTATTGGAATATGGGATTGTTACAAGAAAAACTAAGCAAATTCAGACTGCCTCAGATGTATATGGAAAGAGGCGTTTACCCTTATTTCCGTGAGATAGACAGCGCGCAAGACACGGAAGTGATGATGGACGGAAAGAAGGTGTTGATGTTCGGCTCCAATTCTTATATGGGGTTGACGTATGACAAGAGAATCATTGAAGCGGCTATCGCCGCCACGCGCAAATACGGCACGGGATGCGCAGGCTCGCGCCTGCTGAACGGAACGCTCGACATCCATGTGGAGCTTGAAAAGGAACTGGCCGAATTTGTCGGGAAGGACGACGCGTTGTGCTTCTCCACAGGATTTACGGTCAACGAAGGCGTCATCCCCCAGCTGGCGGGACGCGGAGACTATATCATCTGCGACGACCGCGACCATGCCTCCATAGTTGACGGCCGCCGCCTGTCGTTCGCCACCCAATTGAAGTACAAGCACAACGACATGGACGCTTTGGAAAAGGAACTCCAGAAGTGCGAGCCGGACGCAATCAAGCTGATTGTGGTTGACAGCGTGTTCTCTATGGAAGGCGATCTGGCCAACTTGCCCGAAATCGTCCGCCTGAAGAAGAAATACAACGCCACGGTGTATGTGGACGAAGCGCACGGTCTCGGAGTGTTCGGACGCAACGGGCGCGGAGTGTGCGACCACTTCGGCCTGACCGACGACGTGGACGTCATCATGGGCACGTTCAGCAAGTCGCTCGCATCCATCGGAGGCTTCGTGGCCAGCGACAAGGACACGATCAACTGGCTGCGCCATAACGCCCGCTCCTATATATTCCAGGCGAGCAACACCCCGGCGGCTACAGCAGCGGCCAGAGAAGCCCTCCACATTATCCGCACGGAACCCCAACGGCAGGAGAACTTGTGGAAAATCACCAACTACGCATTGAAATGCTTCCGCGAGGCCGGATTTGAAATCGGGGATACGGAAAGCCCGATCATCCCGCTCTATGTGCGCGACACGGACAAGACTTTTGAAGTGACCAAGCTGGCTTTTGACGAAGGCGTGTTCATCAATCCGGTGATTCCGCCGGCCTGCGCGCCTCAAGACACGCTGGTACGCTTCGCGCTGATGGCCACTCACACTCAAGAGCAGATTGACTTTGCCATTGAAAAGCTGGTGAAGTGCTTCAAAAAATTGGACTTGTTGAAATAAGAGGGCTTTCCGAAGCCGTCAGGAAACCAAGACAAAGAGTTATATTCGTTGCGGAAAGAAACAATGATTCCCGCTGAATATAGCTCTTTTCTCATATTGTCGGAACGAAATAACGGACGATTGACATGATACTGAATGAAAGAGACAGCCGCCACGAGCAGGTGCTTCAGGTGGCTCAGGAAATGATGACAGCCGCACGCACGGCTCCCAAAGCGAAGGGGGTGGATATTATCGAGGTGGCTATGGTGACCGAAAGCAATATCCGCATTCTGTCGGATACCATGAAGCAGATGTATGAGGACAACGGGTTCAAATTCTTTCTTCGCGATGCGGACAACATTCTGCAGGCTGAATGTATCGTGCTTATAGGCACGCGCGAACATCCCCACGGGATGAATTGCGGGCATTGCGGGTTCGGCACGTGCGCCGAAAGGAGCGAGGGAGTGCCTTGCGCCATCAACTCGGTGGATGTGGGAATCGCCGTCGGGTCGGCTTGTGCGGTGGCCGCCGACCGGCGTGTGGACACGCGCGTGATGTTTTCTGCGGGACTTGCCGCACAGCAGCTGGACTGGTTGGACGGATGCGCCCAGGTGTATGCCATTCCGGTAAGCGCATCGTCCAAAAATCCTTTTTTCGACCGGAAGCCTAAGACAGAATGAATTTCTCTACGGCATAGGCTACGCCGTCTTCATCGTTCGACAGGGTGATGAAGTCGGCGTTTTCTTTGACTATCTCTTGGGCGTTGTCCATCGCTATTCCCATTCCGGCAAACTTCACCATCGAAAGGTCGTTGAATCCGTCGCCTGCGGCCATCAGTTCTTCGCGGGAGAGTCCGAGTTCTTCCAGCAAGACCGAGAGGGAGCGGGCCTTGTCGATGCCTTTGGGCACCAATTCCAGGAAGTAAGGCTCCGAACGGAACACTCCCATGCGGTCTTTCAGATGTTCGTGCATCTCTTTCTCCAGTGCGGCGAGGCGCACGGGTTCGCCCACGATAAGGCATTTGGCGATGGGGTGTTTCACCGCCTCCAGAAAGTTGTCCACTTTTTTTATCTTCATCACGTTGAGCAGGGCCTCCTTCAATACGTATTCGTCGTCGGGGTTCTCGGTCAGCACGTATTCGTTCTCGTAGGTCACGATGGCGAAGCCGTTGTCCTTGGCGCACTTGTAGAGGTAGGGAAGCACGTCGCGGTCGAGCAGGTTCTTGTACATGATTTCATGCGTGCGCCAGTCGATGATTTCCCCGCCGTTGTAGGCAAGGATGTATCCCCCGAACTTGTCGAGTTCGAGCGCGTCGGCCAGCGGAGCCACCCCGTATGTGGGGCGGCCCGAAGCCAGAATGATTTTCAGTCCTTTTTCCCGTTGCGCCCTGACCAGCGTGTCCCGCGTGCGGGCGGTTATTTCCTTTTTCGAGTTGGTAAGCGTCCCGTCGAGGTCGAGCGCCAGAAGTTTGTATTCCATAACTGCTTGGTGTTTGTTTTTTCCGTGCCGGCGTTTCTGAAAAACGCTTCCGCCTTCCGCATGGAACCTTTCGGCGTTCCGGGGCGCGGGCGGGCGTTTTTTCCGGCTGTGCAAAAGTAATGCAAAAAAGCGAAACGGAAGAAAAGTTGCGGAATTTAGCGGCTTTTTTTCTGCATTTCTCCCGGCTTTTTCTTATCTTGCAGAACAATCAAGATTTGTCGGGCTTATGAATCTGTATTTAGACTTTATTCTCCGGCTGTTCGTGGCCGGAATCATGGGAGTGCTGATTGGGCTGGAGCGGGAATACCGCGCCAAGGAAGCGGGCTATCGCACCCATTTCTTGGTGGCGTTAGGAAGCGCGCTGATGATGATCGTGTCGCAGTACGGCTTTTCGGACGTGCTTGAAAAAGACTTGGTGAGGCTCGACCCAAGCCGCATCGCCTCGCAGGTGGTGAGCGGCATCGGATTCATCGGGGCGGGAACGATAATCTTGCTCCAGAGGCAGATAGTGCGGGGACTGACCACGGCCGCCGGGGTGTGGGCCACCGCAGGCATCGGGCTTGCCGTAGGAGCGGGGATGTATGAAGTCGGCATAGCGGCCACGGTGCTGGCGTTGGCCGGACTAGAAGCGTTGAGCCGCTGTTTCAAAAGCATCGGCATGAGAAGCATGATTGTGGAGTTTACGGCCGACAACGAGGAAGTGCTGAAAAAAGTGTCGAACAACTTCAGCACGGCGAACTACCGCATTTCCTCGTATGAGATGAGCAAAGTGCCGGACGAAGGGAAGATAAAGTATCATGTCACCCTTGTAGTGAAAGCGAAACGGATGAACGAAGAAGGGCTGCTCCTGCTGCTCCTGCATGACTTTCCGGGGATTACGGTGAACAAGATAATATGACGCAAAAATGCGGCCTCCGGAACGCAGGTTCGGAAGCCGCAAATCTTTTATTCGCTCAGCCGATATAGACGTTCACGTGCAAGAACAGCCTGTCGTGGCCGTTGTCGATGTCAAAGTCTATCTTGTCTTCGCGGGCGAGCCAGCCGATGGCAGCGTTCAAATCTCTGTCGCATAGCCCGGAAGCCTTCTTGAGGTCTTCATAGTCCCAATGCGCGTTGTCGGAAAGCAGCCTCCAGACAACGCCTGCGTTTTCTCCGATTTGATTCTTGTTCATCATAATTCAAAAATTAGTAGTTTGTAGTAAATTGTTATTGGCTGAACAAAAATAAGAACAATTTGTCTTTATTGCAAGCGGCGGGCCTTTAAATTGCACGGGAAATTTGTCTTATCGTACATTCAGGACATAATATTTGCAAAATGTGCTAATAAAAGACGCTCCTGCCGTAACCGTTTTGCAATACGGCGCACCGGAGGGAGCCGGAACTTGCGCGCGTTTCCTGTCGTTTCCGCCCGGCTTCGGACTGAAGGACGGGGACGGTTCTTTCATTTAAGATGCCATAACTTCCGCCATGCCTATGCGTCCGGGCGGACACACGGGTCTGTCCCTACGGGTTAAATGAAAGTGCCGTGAAGGACGGAAGGACGGGGACATTTTTTGCAGGACATTTGGCGTATGTCCTTTTTTTCTTATAACTTTGCACAACTGTAAAAAACGGAATTTATGAAACGGCATAAAATAAACTGGAGAGTGCCCAAAGGGGCCGAGCCGACGGAACTGGACAAGAAAGTGCTGTATTACCAGAACAAGGGGCATCTGGTTCCGACGCGCGAACTGATAAAGACTCCGGAACAAATAGAAGGAATACGTCGCAGCGGCGTAATCAACACCGGAGTGCTGGACTTGGTGGAAAAGGAAATCCGTGCAGGCATGACAACGGAAGACATCGACAAGCTGGTGTACGACTATACGGTGGGGCACGGAGCGATTCCGGCATGTCTGGGCTATGAAGGATTCCCGAAAAGCTGCTGCACCTCCGTCAATGAGGTTGTCTGCCACGGAATCCCCAACGACGTGGAGGTGCTTGAAGAAGGCGACATCATCAACGTAGACTGCACCACCATCCTCGACGGATATTATGCGGACGCCTCGCGGATGTTCGTGATAGGCAAAACTGCGCCGGAGAAAGAGAAGCTGGTAAGGGTGGCCAAAGAATGCCTGCAAATCGGGATGGAAGCGGCCAAGCCTTTCGGCTTCGTGGGCGACATCGGCAATGCCGTTGAGAAACATGCCAGAAAAAACGGCTTCTCTGTGGTGCGCGACTTGTGCGGGCACGGAGTGGGGCTGGAATTTCATGAGGAGCCGGACGTGCTCCACTACGGAAAGAAAGGCACGGGCATGTTGCTCGTGCCGGGAATGGTGTTCACCATCGAGCCGATGATCAACATGGGAACATGGGAAGTGTTCGTCGACGAGGAAGACGGATGGACGGTGGTCACGGAAGACGAACTCCCGTCCGCCCAATGGGAACACACGTTCGTCATGACGGAACAAGGTTTGGAAATATTGACGTATTGAATACGACTATAACAGGAGGAAATATGAGCGTTATTATATTAGGTATAGAGTCATCGTGCGACGACACCTCGGCGGCGGTCATCAAAGACGGCGTGCTGCTGTCAAGCGTAATCGCAAGCCAGGCCGTGCATGAAGCATACGGAGGCGTCGTGCCCGAACTGGCCTCCCGCGCGCACCAGCAGAACATTGTGCCGGTGGTGCATGAAGCGTTGAAGCGGGCCGGCGTAGCGAAGGAAGAACTGAGCGCCGTGGCCTTCACGCGGGGGCCGGGATTGATGGGCTCTCTGCTGGTGGGCGTTTCGTTCGCCAAAGGGTTCTCCCGCGCGCTGGGCATTCCGATGATTGAGGTTAACCATCTGCAAGGCCACGTGTTGGCTCATTTCATTAAAGAAGAAGGCGAAGAGTCCCGCCAGCCCGGATTCCCGTTCATCTGCCTGCTCGTGTCCGGCGGAAACTCGCAAATCATCCGGGTGAACGCCTACAACGACATGGAGGTGCTGGGGCAAACCATCGACGACGCGGCAGGAGAGGCAATCGACAAATGTTCGAAAGTGATGGGCTTGGGCTATCCGGGCGGCCCGATTATCGACAAGCTGGCCCGGCAAGGCAATCCGGAGGCGTTCGCGTTCAGCAAGCCCCACATTCCGGGATACGACTACAGCTTCAGCGGACTGAAAACGTCTTTCCTCTATTCGCTGCGCGAGTGGATAAAGGAAGACCCCGACTTCGTGGAGCATCACAAGACAGACCTGGCGGCCTCGTTGGAAAAAACCGTTGTCGACATCCTGATGGACAAGCTGCGCAAGGCGGTGAAAGACACGGGCATCAAAGACGTGGCCGTAGCGGGAGGCGTATCGGCCAACAACGGCCTCCGGAACTCGTTCCGCGAACACGCGCGGAAATACGGATGGAACATCTTCATTCCCAAGTTCGGCTATACGACCGACAATGCGGCAATGATTGCCGTCACGGGATATTTCAAGTACCTGGACAAGGATTTTTGTTCCATAGACTTGCCCGCATATTCGAGAGTGACGATAAAGTGACGCATATTCGCAGGATTTTAGAAATCAGAAACAAGAAATATTATGTCAGTAGAAACAAAAACATTAAGCAAGTTGATCAGTGAAATCTTCTGGAGAGAAGGATTCACCCTGGCTACGGCGGAAAGCTGTACGGCCGGCAACGTGGCCGCCATCATCACGGCGATTCCCGGAAGCTCCCGTTTCTATAAAGGAGGAGTGGTGGCTTATGCAAACGAAGTGAAAGAAGAACTTTTGCACGTGAAGAAAGAAACCCTCGACACTCACGGGGCAGTTAGCGAAGAAACCGTTGTCGAAATGGTGTATGGCGCTATGGAAACCCTCCATGCCGATTACGCGGTGGCAACCTCCGGCATTGCAGGTCCGGGCGGAGGGACTCCCGACAAACCGGTCGGCACGATTTGGGTGGCAGCAGGCACGAAAGGCAAAGTGCTTACCGCCAAACTCTCCGACGACGAAGGGCGCGAGAAAAACATTCAGACAGCAACGGCAAAAACCCTGCAATTGCTGCTCGAATTGTGCCAAAAGCAAGAAAATGAGGAATAAAAGCATATTTATGGTTGAAAAACTTGTGTATATCAATTTAAATCACTTACTTTGCACTCCGTTTGAGAGAACCATGAAATAAAACTATAAAACTGGATAGAAATGTCGAGAATTTGTCAAATTACCGGAAAGAAAGCCTCTGTGGGCAACAACGTTTCACATTCAAAAAGAAGAACTAAAAGAATGTTCAATGTGAACTTGTTTACGAAGAAGTTCTATTATGTAGAGCAAGATTGCTGGATTAGCCTGAAGCTCAGTGCTAACGGCTTGAGAATCATCAACAAGAAAGGTCTTGATGCAGCGTTGAACGATGCAGTAGCCAAGGGCCACTGCGATTGGAAAGACATCAAAGTTATTGGTTAATTAAAAGAAGAGAAAGACTATGGCAAAGAAAGCTAAAGGCAATAGAGTACAGGTAATCCTTGAATGCACTGAAATGAAGGATAGTGGTATGCCGGGAACTTCTCGTTATGTTACAACAAAAAACAGAAAAAATACCACTGAAAGATTGGAACTCAAGAAGTACAATCCTATTTTGAAGAGAGTAACCGTTCACAAAGAAATCAAATAACAGCAAGAGACTATGGCAAAGAAAACAGTCGCAACCCTCCAGACAGGAAAGGAAGGTCGTTCTTATACGAAAGTTATCAAAATGGTGAAGTCTCCGAAAACGGGCGCTTACATTTTTGACGAACAAATGGTTCCGAACGAAAAGGTTCAGGACTTTTTCAAGAAATAAGAATATAAAGATTCTGAATAAAAAGGCATATCCTCTGTCGGGTATGCCTTTTTTTTAGAAACATGTGCGGCAATATGCCCGATTTTTTCGGGTTTTCTTCCCGAAGATGAGCTTTTTTCCTATCTTTGCAGATAGGACAACTTGTGTCTGCAATATAATAAAGAACGACGTATGGGATTTTTTAGTTTTTTCTCCAAAGAAAAGAAGGAAACGTTGGACAAAGGATTGTCCAAGACCAAAGAAAGTGTGTTCGGAAAGATAGCCCGTGCCGTAGCCGGAAAGTCCAAAGTGGACGATGAGGTGCTGGACAATCTGGAGGAAGTGCTGATCACTTCCGACGTAGGCGTGGAAACAACCCTGAAAATCATCAAGCGCATAGAGGCAAGAGCGGCTAAAGACAAGTACGTGAACACTCAGGAACTGAACGACATTCTTCGAGAGGAAATAGCGGCGTTGCTTACAGAGAACAACACGACAGATGCCGAAGATTTCAGCATACCCGCCGACAAGAAGCCATACGTAATTATGGTGGTGGGAGTGAATGGGGTAGGGAAAACGACGACTATCGGAAAGTTGGCCTACCAGTTCAAGAAGGCAGGCAAATCAGTTTATCTCGGCGCAGCCGACACTTTCCGTGCGGCAGCGGTAGAGCAGCTGATGATTTGGGGCGAACGTGTCGGAATCCCTGTCGTCAAACAAAAGATGGGCGCAGACCCGGCTTCTGTCGCATTCGATACGCTCAGTTCGGCGGTGGCCAACCATGCAGACGCGGTGATTATTGACACCGCAGGCCGTTTGCACAACAAAATAGGACTGATGAATGAACTGACCAAGATAAAGAACGTAATGCGCAAGGTTGTGCCCGACGCGCCGCACGAAGTGCTTCTTGTGCTTGACGGTTCGACCGGCCAGAATGCGTTTGAACAAGCCAAACAATTTACGCTGGCCACAGAAGTGAACGCGATGGCCATTACCAAGCTGGACGGAACCGCCAAAGGAGGAGTGGTTATCGGCATCTCAGACCAGTTCAAGATTCCGGTGAAATACATTGGACTGGGAGAAGGCATTGAAGATTTGCAAGTTTTTCGCCGCCGCGAGTTCGTGGATTCGCTGTTTGGCGCATCATCAACAGACAAATAAATGAGAAAAGATACGATAGATATTGTCACATTGGGCTGCTCGAAGAATTTGGTGGATTCGGAAAAGCTGATGAAACAACTCGAAGCGAACGGATACAAAGTGACTCACGACAGCAAACGTCCGCAAGGCGAAATTGCAGTAATCAATACGTGCGGTTTCATTGGAGATGCCAAAGAAGAGTCTGTCAACATGATTCTGGAGTTTTGCCAGGCAAAAGAGAAGGGGAAACTGAAGAAACTGTATGTGATGGGCTGCCTTTCAGAACGTTATTTGAAGGAACTGGAAGCGGAAATTCCGCAGGTGGACAAGTTTTATGGCAAATTCAACTGGAACGAGTTGCTGGCAGATTTAGGCAAACCTTATCACTCGGAACTTGCTCTCGAACGGCGGCTGACAACTCCGAAACACTACGCTTATGTGAAAATCTCAGAAGGCTGCGACCGCAAATGTTCATATTGCGCTATCCCTATCATTACAGGGCCTCATGTTTCACGCCCGATGGAAGATATTCTCGATGAAGTGCGCTTGCTCGTATCGGAAGGAGTGAAAGAATTTCAGATAATAGCTCAAGAACTGACTTATTACGGACAAGATTTATATAAGAAGCAAATGCTTCCGGAGCTGATTGACCGCATGGCGAAAATTCCGGGGGTAGAATGGATACGCTTGCATTACGCATATCCGGCACATTTCCCGGAGGACTTGTTCCGTGTGATGCGCGAGAATAGCAATGTATGCAAATACATGGATATCGCTTTGCAGCATATCAGCGACAATGTCCTTCAAAAAATGCGACGTCATGTCACGAAAGATGAAACGTATGCGCTGATTGAACGCTTCCGGAAGGAAGTGCCGGGCATCCACTTGCGTACTACATTGATGGTAGGCCATCCGGGAGAAACGGAACAGGATTTTGACGAGCTGAAAGAATTTGTCCGCAAAGCGCGGTTTGAGCGGATGGGCGCTTTTGCTTACTCGGAAGAAGAAGGCACTTATTCAGCCGAACACTATGCTGATGAAATTCCGCAAGACGTGAAAGAACGGCGGCTCGACGAACTGATGGCTATCCAACAGAAGATATCCGGAGAACTGAGCCAGAAGAAGATTGGAAAAAGATTCAAAGTAATTGTCGACCGCAAAGAAGGAGAATATTATGTGGGGCGTACCGAATACGATTCGCCGGAAGTGGACCCGGAAGTGTTGATAAAAGCAGAAGAGGGGCACAGGCTGAAAACAGGTTCCTTTTATCAGGCAGAAATATATGATGCGGACGATTTTGATTTGTATGCAACGATAGTGAAGTGAGTATATGAACAGCCAGAAACTTCAGGATGAGCTGTCTTTGCGGTTGGGGTGTGAAAGTAAAGAAGCATCTTGGCTGCTGGAGGCGCTCATGAAAATCATCACGGAGGAATTGCAGGAGGGGAAAGCTGTGGCGTTCCTAAATATCGGCCTTTTTGAGGTGAGAAAGGAAATGGAGCGGATTGTGATAAACCCGCTTACCGGACAGCGTTTCTTGGAACCTCCCAAATTGAGCCTTCATTTCATAGCCTGCGGTGAGTGTCCGGAAGAAGACAGAGAGAGGGTTTGCCGGAGGGTAGACTTGAAGGATTTGAGCGTTGCTCTGGCTGAACGGAGGCAAACGGACAAAACGAATGCAGAAATGTTTGTCCGTGCGTTCTTCTCCATATTGAACGAGGCTTTATCGACTGACAAATACGTAAAAATAAAAGATTTCGGAACATTCAAACTGATTGGCGCGAGTGCCGGAAACGGAGTGAAAGGAAAAGTCGTTTTCACTTCGGAGGCTTCGTTGGGCGACATAATCAACAAACCTTTTTCTCAATTCGAGCCTGTGTTGCTGAAGGACAGCGTACATTTTGACGACCTTCCGGAACCGGAATCGGAAAGGGAATCTGCGCAAAAAACGTTTTCGGAATCCGATGCAACGTTGGACGAAGCAAAGTCTATAGAAGCAGGACTCCCGACGGAACGCAAACGGCACGTTCCTTTATGGACGGTTGCCTGCATTTTGCTGGCCGGGATATTGATAGGAGGAGGATGCGTATGGATGTTCATGTCGCCGAAAGTAGCGGATTCTTCCGGAAAGTTGCCGGAAATCGAATCCAATCATGAAGCGGATGTTTGGAAACACGATAGAAAATATGATTCGTTGGAGGCATCCGTCTCGGATGAGCCGCTTCCAAAGGAAATGGAGGAGGAACGCAAGGAACCGGCGGTTCCGGAAAGGGCATTGCCGGACACGGTTGAATATGACTTCGGCGTTTCACAAACGTCCCATACGCTTCGTGCAGGAGAATCGCTGGCCAAGATTGCGCAGAAGTTCTACGGCAACAAGAAATTGTGGCCTTATCTGGCAAGATACAACCGGAAAGCAATCCCGAACCCTGACAATATTCCTATAGGCACAGTCATTCAGATTCCCGTACTCGTTCCTAAAAAATAGTCCGAAGAATCTTTATCATGTTCCATTTTTCCGCTTCCAAACTCACCGGGCGAAGTGAAGTTCGCCCGCCAATTTAATTTTCTTTAGTTGAATAAGGCTTAAAAGCCGACTGCCGTCTGTATTTTTTAATAAACATTTGTTGCCTCTGTTAATGGAATGCCGTAATTTTGGGTGCTCAATCGAAAGAGAGAGCGAGAAAGCGACTTTATAGTGACAAAATGAAAACTAAATAAGAAGAAAAACTATGGCTGAAGCTATTGACATTCGTGAATTGAATGAACGTATAGAACGCGAAAGCGCGTTTGTGACGAACCTGATTACAGGTATGGATCAGGTGATTGTGGGACAGAAACATCTGGTTGAATCGCTGCTGATCGGTTTGCTGTCCGACGGGCACATTTTGCTGGAAGGTGTTCCGGGACTTGCAAAAACTTTGGCAATCAAAACATTGGCTTCTTTAATCAATTCAAAATACAGCCGTGTGCAGTTTACCCCTGATTTGTTGCCGGCCGATATTGTCGGTACGATGATATACAGTCAGAAAGACGAACGGTTTGTGGCCAACAAGGGGCCTATCTTCGCCAACTTCGTGCTGGCGGACGAAATCAACCGTGCCCCGGCAAAAGTGCAGAGCGCATTGCTTGAAGCCATGCAGGAACGCCAGGTGACGTTGGGGAAAGAGACGTTCGACCTTCCGAAGCCTTTCTTGGTCATGGCGACGCAGAACCCGATAGAGCAGGAGGGCACGTACCCGCTGCCGGAAGCCCAAGTGGACCGTTTCATGCTGAAAGTAGTGATTGACTATCCGAAACTGGAAGAAGAAAAGAAGATTATCCGCCAAAACATTTCGGGCGAAAAAGCGGAGGTGCGGCCGATTGTCAAGACCGACGACATCCTTGAAGCCCGCAAGATTGTGCGCATGGTTTATCTCGACGAGAAGATTGAGCAATATATTGCGGACATCGTATTCGCAACCCGCTATCCGGAGAAATATGATTTGAAGGACTTGAAAGGACTGATCGGCTTCGGAGGTTCTCCGCGTGCGTCTATCAATCTGGCATTGGCGGCCCGCAGTTATGCGTTTGTCAAGCGTCGGGGATACGTGATACCTGAAGACGTGCGTGCAGTGGCTCACGACGTGCTCCGCCACCGTATCGGACTCACTTACGAGGCGGAAGCGACCAACGTTACGTCCGACGAAATCGTCAGCAAGATACTGAACAAGGTGGAAGTGCCTTAAGCGGCGCGAAAGAAAGTTTCCGGCGAGATTCCGGAACAAATTCCGCGACAGAAGGAAAAACTCCCGCCGCGAAAAGAAGCTGTATGAATTTCTCAAACATTAATGCCAAGAAGAATGGAGACAAGTGAACTATTGAAGCGGGTCCGACGGATTGAAATCAAGACTCGCGGGCTTTCGAGCAATATTTTTGCCGGGCAATACCATTCCGCCTTCAAGGGGAGGGGTATGGCCTTTTCGGAGGTGCGCGAATACCAGTACGGCGACGACATCCGCGATATAGACTGGAACGTGACAGCCCGCTTTGACAAGCCATTCGTGAAGGTGTTCGAGGAAGAGCGCGAACTCACCGTCATGCTGCTGGTCGACGTGTCGAACAGTCTGGATTTCGGTACGGCCGTGCAGATGAAAAAAGATATGGTGACCGAAATAGCCGCTACAATCGCTTTTTCGGCCATCCAGAACAACGACAAAATCGGAGTGGTATTCTTCTCCGACCGGATAGAAAAATTCATCCCTCCGAAGAAGGGGCGCAAACATATCCTCTACATCATCCGCGAACTGCTTGACTTCCACCCGCAGAGCACGCGAACCAACGTGCAGTGTGCGGTGGAATATCTGACAAACGTGCTGAAAAAACGTTGTACGGCGTTCGTGCTGAGCGACTTCATCGACAGCCACGATTTCCGGAACGCTTTGACGATAGCCAACCGCAAGCACGATGTGGTGGCTATTCAGGTGTATGACAGACGTATGGAAGACCTTCCGGACGTAGGGCTGATGCGAGTGCGCGATGCGGAAACGGGGCATGAGCAGTGGATTGACACTTCTTCAAAAGCGTTGCGCAACGCACATCACGCATGGTGGACGGAACGCCAGCGGCTGCTGAGCGAAACCTTCACTCACAGCAACGTCGATTCGGTTTCCGTGCGCACCGACCAGGATTATGTGAAGGCTTTGCTGAATTTATTTGCTAAACGAAACTGACAAAATGAAACGCACCTTATTATTATATTATGGCAGAAGGCTGTTGGGGGCTGTGGGATTCGCGGCATTGCTGGCCGCAGCGTCTCCGGCGAAAGCCCAGGTGACGGTGGAAGCAACCATCGACTCCCTGCAGCTGCTCATAGGCGAACAGACCAAAATCAAGTTGCAGGTAAGCATGGATGCCGGCCAGAAATTCCGCTTGCCGCAACTGAGAGACACGATAGTGAGGGGAGTGGAAGTGCTCGACGTGGCGAAACCCGACACGCAGCTGCTGAACGAAAACAAACGCTGGTTAGTGTCGCAGGAATATACCGTCACCTCGTTCGACTCTGCTTTGTATTACATTCCTCCTTTCCAAGTGACGGTCGGCGACAAAGAATACCGTTCGGAAGCGTTGGCTCTGAAGGTCTACTCCGTCCCGGTAGACACGCTCCATCCCGACCAATTTTTCGGGCCGAAAACCGTCCACGAAGTGCCTCTGACATGGGACGATGTGGCTCCGATGGCCTACACCGCTTTTCTTCTGCTGCTCGCAGGCGGACTTATGGCGTTCCTCGTCATCCGCTACCGCGACAACAAGCCTATTATACGGATTATCAAAATCGAGCCGAAACTGCCCCCCCATCTGGCAGCGATGAAGAAGATAGAAACCATCAAGGCCGACAAGAATTACCGGAAAGAAGATCCGAAACAGTATTATACGGAACTGACCGACGTTATCCGTACATATATAAAGGAACGGTTCGGATTCAACGCAATGGAAATGACCTCGTCTGAAATCATCGCCCGTTTGCAGGAAGATAAGGACCAGGCTTCCGTCAACGACCTGAAAGAGTTGTTCGCTACAGCCGATCTGGTGAAATTTGCCAAGCATTCGCCGCTCATCAACGAAAACGACATGAACTTGGTTACGGCTATCGACTTCATCAACCAGACGAAGATAGAGGAAACGCCCGACAAGAAAGAAGGGCCGAAAGAAATAAAAGTAGAGGAAAAACGCTCGAAGCAGGGACGCATCGTCTTGTTGTGCAGCATCGCCGTCACAGGCATTGCGGCGGCAGCGGCGCTTTTCCTGACAATCCGCCATATAGTCGACCTTTTCTTTTGATTAAAACAGAATGGAGTTATGATTTTTGCGAATATAGAATATTTGTTCCTGCTCTTGCTGCTGATACCGTACATCGTGTGGTACGTGATGCAGCACAGGAAAGCGGAGCCGGCTATGCAGGTATCCACGACGTGGATGTATGCGAAAGCTCCAAAAAGCTGGAAAATATACTTGATACATGCGCCGTTCGTGTTGCGCACGGCTGCTTTCGTGATGATTGTGCTGGTTTTGGCGCGCCCGCAAACCACCGACAACTGGCAAAACACGGAGATTGAAGGCATCGACATCATGCTGGCTGTCGACGTTTCGACCAGCATGTTGGCCGAAGACCTGAAGCCGAACCGCATCGAAGCAGCCAAGGACGTGGCGGCAGAGTTCATCAACGGCCGCCCGAACGACAACATCGGTCTGACAATCTTCGCGGGAGAGGCTTTCACGCAGTGCCCGCTCACCATCGATCATGGAGTGCTGCTGAACCTTTTCAAAAGCGTCAACTGCGAAATGGCCCAACGCGGCCTGATTGACGACGGCACGGCCATCGGCATGGGATTGGCCAATGCCGTGAGCCGCCTGAAGGAGAGCAAGGCCAAATCGAAAGTAGTGATTCTCCTTACGGACGGAGTGAACAACCGTGGAGACATATCTCCGCTGACGGCGGCGGAAATCGCCAAGCAGTTCGGCGTGCGCGTGTATACCATCGGGGTGGGCACCAACGGAACCGCACCCTATCCGATGCCGACTTATGCGGGCATACAATATGTGCAAATGCCGGTAGAGATAGACGAGACGGTGTTGGCGCAGATTGCGGGTACAACCGAAGGGAACTATTTCCGGGCCACAAGCAACAGCAAACTGAAAGAAGTCTATCAGGAAATAGACAAGCTGGAGAAAACGAAACTGAACGTAAAAGAGTTCAGCAAGCGTGAAGAAGCGTATCATGTATTCGCGCTGGCGGCATTCCTTTGCATCCTGCTTGAAATCGTCTTGCGCAACACTATTTTGAAGAAAATACCCTAAAAGTAAGTAAATCATGTTTCGATTTGGAGAACCCCTATATTTGTATCTGCTTGTCGCCGTTCCAATATTGGCGATATTCTATTTCTATTCCAACTATCGCCGCAGGAAAAAGCTGCGCAAATATGGCGACATGGAGCTGTTGCGGCTTTTGATGCCCGAAGTGTCGAAGTACCGTCCGGACGTGAAGTTCTGGCTGACGCTTGTCGCCCTCGTGACAGTGGTTTTCATGCTGGCTCAACCGCAGTTCGGGTCTAAAATGGAAACGGTGAAACGGCAGGGGATAGAAACGGTCGTGGCGTTGGACATCTCAAACTCCATGCTGGCGCAAGACGTTGCTCCGAGCCGTCTGGACAAATCGAAAAAGTTGATATCGCGTCTGGTGGAAACGTTCAACAACGACAAGGTGGCGATGATTGTGTTTGCCGGAGAAGCGTTTACGCAGCTCCCTATCACCAGCGACTATGTTTCGGCAAAGATGTTCTTGGAGACCATCAGCCCTTCATTGATTTCCACACAAGGGACGGATATCCGCGCAGCCATCGACCTTGCCATGAAAAGTTTTACTCCCAACGAAGGGGTAGGACGAGCCATCGTGCTGATAACCGACGGAGAGAACCATGAAGGCGGAGCGATTGAAGCGGCGCAGGAGGCGGCTAAAAAGGGAGTTCATGTGTTTGTGTTGGGAGTAGGCTCCCCCGACGGGTCGCCGATTCCGGCAGAAGGAAGCAACGAGTTTCGCCGTGACAAAGACGGCAATGTGGTTGTTACCCGCCTGAACGAAGAAATGTGCCGGGAGATTGCGCGTGCAGGAAGCGGAATGTATGTGAGGGTGGACAACACGAACAATGCGGAAAGGGCTTTGAATGCGGAGATAAACAAGCTGGCAAAAGCGGATGTAGAAACGCAAGTCTTTACGGAGTTTAACGAACAATTTCAAGTGTTGGCTTGGCTGGCATTGATTTTGCTGGCAATTGAAGTGATGGTTCTGAACCGCAAGAATCCGCTTTTCAAGAATGTGAAACTCTTTAAACAGAACTAAGATGAGTGGGAAAAGATATATTTTGCTCGTTTTGTGCGGATGGATGTTTGCCGTTTCGCACGCCCAGAAAACCGACCGCGACTATTTGCGGAGCGGAAACAAGCTGTTTGGCGACAGTCTGTTCGTCAAGGCGGAAGTGGATTACCGCAAAGCTCTGGAGAAAAATCCCCAATCGGCTGATGCGATGTATAATCTAGGCAACGCACTCATGATGCAGCAAAAGGCAAAAGAAGCGATGGAGCAATTTGAGGCAGCATCGAAAGTGGAAAAGAATAAGGACAAATTGTCGCACATCTATCACAACATGGGGGTTATTCTGCAATCGTCCAAGCAGCTCCCTCAATGTATAGAAGCCTATAAAGAAGCCTTGCGGAACAATCCGCACGATGACGAAACCCGTTATAACTTGGCCTTGGCGCAAAAACAGTTGAAAGACCAGCAGCAACAACAGCAACAGAATCAGCAGAACCAAGACAAGGAACAGCAAAAGCAGGAACAGAAACAGGAAGACAAGCAGCAAGACAAAGACCGGCAAGAGCAGAACCAGCAGCAAAACCAACAGCAGCAAAACCAAAACCAGATGTCGAAGGAAAATGCCGAACAGTTGCTCAATGCTGTAATGCAAGACGAGAAGGACGTACAGGACAAAGTAAAGAAGCAGCTCCAGATGCAAGGACGCAAACTGGAAAAAGACTGGTAATGCCATCAAGAAACGTAGGCGTTGCGAACAGGAACGATTGAATTTGAAAACAATAAATGCAAATGATAATGAGAAAGTTTTTTTTCTTAGTGCTGATGGCGGCTGTCGCCCTGCGCATTGCAGCGGCGGAACAGGTGCGGCTTACGGCTGACGCGCCCGACGTGGTGGTCAGCGGCGACCAGTTCAGACTGGTATTCACCGTCAACTCTCAAGATATAAAGGATTTCAGGGCACCGTCCGTGTCGGGGTTCGATGTACTCATGGGACCCAGCCGCTCCCAGCAAAGAAGTGTCCAAATCATCAACGGGAAACGTATGTCAAACAGTTCTACTGCTTTTACTTATATCCTGATGGCCGGGAAAGAAGGCACTTACACCATTCCGGCAGCCAGTGTGGAAGTGAACGGCAAGAAAGTGTTCTCGGAAGCTATCCAGATAAAGGTGCTCCCCCCCGACAATGCGGGCAACAGCGCAGGCAGCGGGGGAAGCGGTTCTTCATCGTCTTCGCGCAGTCAGGTAGCGGGAAGCCGCATTACGAACGAAGACCTCTTCATCACAGCAACAGCGAGCAAGACGACAGTGCATGAACAGGAAGCCATATTGCTGACCTACAAGGTATACACATTGGTCAACCTGCGCCAGCTGTATGGCAAGATGCCTGATTTGAAAGGATTCCATACGCAAGAAGTGGAACTTCCGCAGCAGAAAACTTTTTCGCTGGAGCACTATAAAGGACGCAACTACAACACAACGGTATGGAGCCAGTATGTGCTGTTCCCGCAACAGACAGGAAAACTGGAAATCCCGTCAATTACATTTGAAGGGGTGGTGGCTCAACAGACTATTTCAGATGACCCGTTCGACGCTTTCTTCAACGGAGGAGGATATATCGAAGTAAAGAAAAAGATTGTCACTCCGAAGGTGACAATCAACGTGGCTCCGCTTCCCTCCAAACCGGCGGGATTCTCAGGTGCTGTCGGCGACTTCAAACTGACATCTTCCATCAACTCGACGGACGTGAAGACGAATGACGCTGTCACTGTCAAGTTAGTGCTGTCGGGAACAGGCAACATGAAGCTGGTCAGTGTGCCGGAAATCAGTTTTCCGCAGGATTTTGAAGTGTACGACCCCAAAACGACAGACAATACCAAGCTGACTGCCTCCGGACTGAGCGGCTCGAAAACGTTCGAATATTTGGTTATTCCGCGACATGCCGGGGAGTTTAAGATTCCAGCCGTTGAATTTACTTATTTCGACTTGAAGTCTGACAGTTACAAAACCTTGAAGACGGAAGAATACACCGTCAACGTGGCGAAAGGGAAAGGCAATGCAGAACAGGTCATATCTGACTTTACCAATAAAGAAAGCGTAAAATTGCTGGCGAAAGACATCCGCTTTATCAAGTTGGGCGACACCTCTGCCAGACCGAAAGGAATGTTCTTCTTCGGCACGTTTGCTTATTGGCTGTGGTATTTGGTTCCTCTCGCTTTGTTTGTCGCTTTTGTCATCATCTGCCGCAAGCAAGCCAAAGAAAATGCGAATGTGGCGAAAATGAAAACCAGAAAAGCCAACAAGGTAGCGGCAAGACGCATGAAGCAGGCGGGAAAACTGTTGGCAGAGAACAAGAAAAACGAATTCTATGATGAAGTGCTGAAAGCATTGTGGGGATATATCAGCGACAAGCTGAGCATTCCCGTTTCCCAATTGTCAAAAGACAATATTGAAATGAAGCTGTCGGGTTACGGAGTGTCTGAAAATCTGGTAAAAGAATTTATCGATACGCTGAACGAATGCGAGTTCGCGCGATACGCTCCGGGCAACGAAAACGAAGCTATGGACAAAGTATACCATGCGGCAGTCGGCATAATCAGCAAAATGGAAAACAGTATCAAACACTAAAACGGGTAGGAGAGCAATGGAAATGAAAAAGATTTCTTTCTTGATTCTGTTTCTGACAACAGGCTTTGTCCAGCTTGTCAGTGCGGTTACTAAAGGAGAGGCGGACGAAGCCTATCGGAAAAATGACTTCAGCGGCGCCGTTGCCATGTATGAAGAAATTCTGAACACGCAGGGAGAGTCGGCAGACATCTACTATAATTTGGGCAACGCCTACTACAAGACAAAAAACATAGCGAAGGCGATAGTCAACTACGAACGTGCATTGTTGCTGAGTCCGGGCGATTCCGACATACGCTTCAACTTGGAAATGGCGCGGAGCAAGACTGTCGACCAGATAACTCCTACGGCCGAAGTGTTCATCGTGACGTGGTATAAAGGTCTGGTCAACACGCTCAGCGAGAAATCATGGGGATATACCGGCATTTTTTCTTTCATATTCTGCCTGGCTATGCTTTCGCTCTACATCTTCGGGAAGAAACTTTGGCTGAGAAAGGCGGGGTTCGTCATTGCCGCCGTTTCGCTGGCGGTGACGATATGCGCGAACATTTTCGCCGGACAGCAGAAAAGCGAACTGATAAACCGCACGGGAGCCATTATCATGGAGCCTACGGTGTCTGTAAAGAGCACGCCGAACGAGAACGGAACCGACCTGTTCGTGCTTCACGAAGGCACGAAAGTGTATATAAACGACGACTCGATGGAAGGTTGGAAAGAAATCCGTCTGGAAGACGGCAATATAGGCTGGGTGAAGACATCTGCAATCGAAATTATCTGACATATACTTACAATCATGGACATACAGCAACTGATAGAAACCGACAAATCATTGTTATTGACGCTCAACGACAACGACTCGCTGTTGTGGGACGGAGTGATGTGGATTGCCACAGACACGAAAACGTGGATTCCTGCCATTGTCGTGTTGCTGTACGTCATTTTCAAGAACAACAAGTTCTCGCAGGGCCTTGCCGTGCTTCTCATGATAGCGGTGGCCGTTACGCTGGCCGACCAGATTGCATCGGGATTCTGCAAGCCCTACTTCGCCCGTCCGCGCCCCACCCAAGATGCTGAAATAATGTATCTGGTGAATGTGGTCAACGGCTACAGAGGAGGGGCATACGGATTCATGTCGAGCCATGCGGCCAACACGTTTGTCGTAGCCACTTTCGTATCTCTGCTGATACGCAGCCTCCCGTTTTCCGTCATGATGTATGTGTGGGCAGCCATTCCCACTTTCTCGCGCATCTATTTGGGCGTGCATTACCCCGGCGACATCCTCTTTGGGGCGGCGGAAGGGTGTATAGTCGGCATATTGGTGTACATGCTCTACCGTTTCCTTCAAAAGAAGTTCTTCGCCCGCCCGCAATACATCTCCACGCAGTACACCTCCACAGGATATGCGAAAGGCGACGTGACGTTGCTGTACACCATCCTGCTTCTCACTTATTTCTACGCCCTTATAGCGGGAATGATTGTAACCCGGACATTGAACTTGTGACGGACGTGCGGGAAAACCGCCCCGCATATCACCGGAAAGCCCCGGCGTTTCAGCAGAAACGCCGGGGCTTTTTGCGCGCTTTTTGAAGCGGGAAACGGGCAAATTTCAGGAATTTGTAAAATTTCTTACGAAAAAACGCGCAAACTGTTGGTATTCTCATAATCTTTTATTACTTTTAAGTCGAGATTAATAAACACGTTTGTCTAACTTTTGATTTTTGACTACTATGAACAGGACAATAACATTCAACGAACTTCGCAAGATTAAAGACTCTTTGCCCACCGGAAGCATGCACCGCATCGCCGACGAGCTGAACCTGAGTGTGGAAACCGTGCGCAACTTCTTCGGAGGACACAACTTCAAAGACGGAAAGTGCGTAGGAATCCATCTGGAACCGGGACCGGACGGCGGGTTGGTGATGCTTGACGATACGACAGTGCTCGACAAAGCCATCGCAATATTGAAGGAAGAACAACGCGCGTGATATTACGGCCGCAGACGGAAAACGGGAAAGCCCGTCCCGGCCTGCGGCTTTTTGTCTAACTTAAACATGTGGAGCTATGGAAGAAAAACTTGTCACTTTAGCCATTCTTACCTACTCGAAAGCCCAGATTCTCAAGAACGTGCTTGAAAACGAGGGCATCGAATCGTATATCCACAACGTAAACCTGATTCAGCCCGTCATCTCGGCGGGAGTGCGTGTTAGAATCAAGGAGAGCGACTTGCCGCGAGCCTTG
Organism: uncultured Phocaeicola sp.; assembly: GCA_944320135.1. GTDB lineage: Bacteria > Bacteroidota > Bacteroidia > Bacteroidales > Bacteroidaceae > Phocaeicola. The sequence continues at coordinate 68,589 of CALUGI010000011.1, forward strand.
AAAATCGTGGAAGACTCGGCGTGGCTGTCAGAAGAAGCGGAACCGGAAAAGAAGAAGACAGTCCGGAGCAACAAGATACTGCTCCCGGTAGACTTTTCCGACTACTCGATGAAGGCTTGCGAGTTCGGATTCAACTTCGCCGCCGAAATACATGCGGAGGTAGTGCTGATGCACGTATATTTCAGCCCTGTATATATGCCGAGCCTGCAATATGCCACAGAAGGATTCGGCCTGCCTGTAGAGCCGGAAATGGGCATCAAGCATATTCTGGACACCGTACATAACCAGCTGAACAAGCTGACCGACACCATCAAGGAGAAGATTGCGGCGGGAGAACTGCCCGACGTGAAATATACGTGCCTGCTGCGCGAAGGGATTCCCGAAGAAGAAATACTGCACTATGCGCGCATGGAGAAGCCGTTGATTATCATTATGGGAACGCGCGGAGAGGGAGAAAAAGAAATGGACTTGATAGGAAGCGTAACTGCGGAAATTATTGACCGAAGCCCCACGTTCGTATACGCCATCCCGAAAGGAGCGCAGAAAAAGAACTTCAGCGACATACGCAAAGTTGCCTTCATCACCAACTTCGACCAGCGCGACCTGATGGCATTCCACTCGCTGATAACCACCTTCAAGGACTATAACTTTGAAATTTCATTCCTGAACCTCAACAGCGACGAACAGAAACGCACATGGAACGAAATCAAGCTGGCAGGCATCAAGGAGTATTTCAAGAAACAGTATCCGCAACTGAATATCGATTACGGCGTAATCCGCGAAGACAATCTGCTGAGCAATCTGGACGAGTATGTAAAAGACAAGCAGATTGACGTGTTGTGCATCAGCAATTACAAGCGCAACGTTTTCGCGCGCCTGTTCAATCCGAGCATTGCCCGGAAGATGATATTCCATACTCACCTGCCTATTCTTGTCATCAAATAAGAAGATTCAAGTTGCCCTTTCGACGCGAAGCGAAAGGCCGGTCGGGTTAGCGGCCTTCCCGTCGTGTTCCGAAAGGGCAACATTTCGTTTATTCCAAACAAGCGTCAAGTTCGCGGGCCAACAGCCCTTTGTCGAGATGCTGGCCGATAAAGACCAACTTGATCATGCGGTCGCCGTATCTCTCGTCCCAATCGCGCATCAGTCCGGGCTCTTGCTGCATCATTCGGGCAAGTTCTTCTTCGGGTGCCGTGGCATACCATAGGCCCGCCTCTCGCAATTGTTTCTGCGTGCCTGCCTGCTCAAAGAGGTACGACATGTCCGGATTGTGGCTGAAATAGCAGACGCCTTTCGTCCGGATGACGTTGCGGGGCCATTTCGTGGCGATGAAATGGTCGAGTTTGTGGATGTCAAAAGCCGGACGGCGGTAATAGACGAAGGTGCCGATGCCGTATTCTTCCACCTCTCCGCCTTCCGCATGGTGATGGTGTTCGTGTCCGCATTCGGCATGGTGATGCAGCGACGGCTCTTTGGCTTCACGTTCTTCTTCTTCGGATGCCGGACGTTCGATTTCGCGTATCCATCCGGCAGAAGTGGCGGCGCGCTCGAAATTGAACAGGCCGGTGTCAAGAATCCGGTCGAGAGCGACGTCCGCATAGTTGCACTCGATGATTTCCGCTTCCGGCTGCAGCGTGCGGATAATCCGCTTGATGCGTTCCAGTTCTTCGGGTTTCACTTCCGACGCCTTGTTGAGCAGAATGACATTGCAGAACTCTATTTGCTGGATAATCAGGTTTTCGATGTCTTCATCGTCGATGCGCTTGCGCGTAAGGTTGTCGCCGCAGGCAAATTCGCTCTGCATACGGAGCGCATCGACCACGGTCGCGATGCAGTCCAGCCGGCAAATGCCGTATTTCGTGTACGCTCCGCCCAACTGCGGAATGGAACAGATGGTCTGCGCTATCGGTTCAGGTTCGCAGATGCCGCTCGCTTCGATGACGATGTAGTCGAACCGTCCCGCCTTCATCAGCTCGAACACTTGTTCGATAAGGTCCGTTTTCAGCGTGCAGCAAATGCACCCGTTCTGAAGGGCGACCAGGCTGTCGTCTTTCTGGCTGACAACGCCCCCCTTCTGAATCAGGTCTGCATCGATGTTCACTTCGCCGATGTCATTGACAATGACGGCAAACCTGATGCCCCGTTTGTTGGAAAGGATGCGGTTGACCAACGTTGTTTTGCCGCTGCCCAAGTAACCCGTGAGCAGCAGCACCGGAATTTCTTTTGCTTTCATGTGTAAATGCTTTATTAGGTTTGTTTTTCCTGCTGCAAAAATACAGTTTATTTCTTTACGGCGGACATCCGCAAAAACGCGGGCGCATTTGCTCTTTAACGTCAAAAGGTTTTGACTGAGGTGCCGGCGAGTTTCCGCATATTACAAAAAGGTTAAGAAAATGTTCATTCTGACAGTCTTTTTTTTGATTTATATCAATAAATGACACCGGTTGGGAAGATTTGTTGCACGTCTGTTTTTATGTTATGCAACATATTCTTATCTTTGCATCGGTAAAAAGAAAAAGTCCGGACTGAATTAGATTTAAGATTGTTTTAGGTAAAAAGTTTTTAGGTAACAAGTAAATTTAGGTATTATGAGAAAATTAGGTTTCACATTGGTTGCCGCTTTGGCATTTTCTGCATCAGTATTCGCTGACAACGTAAAAGACACCAACGCTTCTGCGGGATGGGACGGCTCAATCAACAAGGAAAAGCTGACCAAATATCTGAAACTGAACAGTGTTCAGGACAAGAAAGTGGCCGACATTTGCGACTATTTCAAGGCGCAGATGGAGCTTGCCAACAATTCAGACTCCGGCAAGGAGGAAAAAGTGCGCAATGCTGTCTATGGAAATCTGAAACTGATGAAGAAAACTTTGGACGACGAACAGTATTCAAGCTACGAGCGTCTGATGGCGATGACTCTGCGCAACAAAGGCATCGATATTGAGAAGTAATTGAAAGCAAATCGTTCGCAAGAACACGAATAGGAAGAGGCAGCCCTTTCGGGAGCTGCTTCTATTGTTTTTTCCCTTCCAGCATGTCTTCCAAGCGGAGCAGTTCGTCGCGATACTGTGCCGCTTCGATGAAATCAAGTTTCTTGGCCGCTTCTTGCATCAGTTTGCGGGTACGGCTGATGCTTTTTTCCAACTGTTCTTTCGACATATATTCCACGATAGGGTCGGCGGCGGCATAAAGGGCAGGAGCGTCCGTGTAGGCTTTAGGCTCTTTCTTCTCCGTTTCCGTCTGTTTTCCGTTGATTTCCAGCAGTGCATTGTCTCGCGAACGGACAATCTGTTTCGGCGTAATCCCGTGCGCTTCGTTGTATGCAAGCTGCTTCTCGCGCCGACGGTTAGTCTCGTCAATGGTCTGCTGCATACTTTCCGTAATACGGTCGGCATACATGATAACCTTTCCGTTCACATTTCGCGCGGCACGTCCTGCCGTCTGTGTCAGAGAACGGTGGGAACGCAAGAAACCTTCCTTGTCCGCATCTAAAATAGCCACAAGCGACACTTCCGGCAAATCAAGTCCCTCGCGGAGCAGGTTTACCCCCACCAGCACGTCGTAGACACCTTGCCGCAGGTCGTCCATAATCTGTATTCTCTCGAAAGTCTCCACATCGCTGTGGATATAGGCGCAGCGCACTCCGTTATTCAGAAGATACTCGGTCAGTTCTTCTGCCATCCGCTTGGTAAGTGTGGTCACCAGCACACGCTCTTGCTTTTCCACCCGCTGCTGCACCTCTTCCATCAAGTCGTCTATCTGGTTAAGGCTCGAACGCACTTCAATAACGGGGTCTAACAGTCCAGTGGGGCGTATAACCTGCTCTACAACAACCCCTTCGCTCTGTTTCAGCTCGTATTCGGCAGGAGTGGCGCTCACGTAAATCACTTGCTTCGCCATCTCCTGAAACTCTTCAAACTTGAGCGGACGGTTGTCCATTGCGGCAGGAAGCCTGAAGCCGTATTCCACAAGATTCGTTTTCCTCGCCCGGTCCCCTCCGTACATGGCGCGGATTTGCGGGACGCTGACGTGGCTTTCGTCAATCACAATCAGAAAGTCTTCCGGAAAGAAGTCAAGCAGACAATAAGGCCGGGTGCCGGGCGCCCTTCCGTCGAAATAACGCGAATAGTTCTCAATGCCCGAACAATGCCCAAGTTCCCTGAGCATTTCCATGTCGTATGTAACGCGCTCGTACAGGCGTTTGGCTTCCAGCATTTTGCCTTTTTCTTCAAAGCGTGCCACCTCTTTGGTCAAATCGTCTTCAATCTGCCGGAGAGCACGAAGCGTGCTTTCTTTGGTGGTCATGAAAAGATTGGCCGGATAAATCTTATACTCGTCAAACGTCCCGATCCGATGGCCGGAAACAGGCTCTATTTCTTCAATTCCGTCAATCTCATCGTCCCAGAACATTACCCTCAGGATGCTGTCCGTATAAGCAAGATAGATGTCTACCGTATCTCCCTTCACCCGAAAATTTCCTCTGTTCAGTTCGATGTCGTTTCTCAAATAAAGGCTGTCGACCAACTTCCGGAGAAACACATTGCGGTCTATCATCTTGCCCTTTTTAATGTCGATTACGTTGTTGTAGAAGTCAGCCGGATTTCCCATACCGTAAATGCACGAGACGGAAGACACCACAATCACATCCTTCCTTCCCGAAAGCAGGGACGAAGTGGCAGCCAGACGCAGCTTGTCTATCTCGTCGTTAATGGCCAAGTCCTTTTCTATATAGGTGTCCGTAGAAGGGATATAGGCTTCCGGTTGATAATAATCGTAATACGACACATAGTATTCCACGGCATTGTGCGGAAAGAACCGTTTGAATTCGCCATACAATTGGGCCGCCAACGTCTTGTTGTGGCTCAACACCAACGTAGGCTTGTTGACGTTCCTGATGACGTTGGCTATGGTAAACGTCTTTCCGGAACCGGTTACTCCTAAAAGCGTCTGTGCCGGGACATGGTTCATCACTCCTTCAGTCAGCTGAGCGATAGCTTCCGGCTGATCGCCCGTCGGCTGATAATCGGATGCAAGTTCAAAATTCATGTTTTTGGCTCTTGAGATGATTAGGGTGTAAAAATACACATAATTTTATTCAAGCGCCCCGCGCTGCGGAAAAATAATCTTAAAAAACATCCGGCAGTTGCATTATTCAACGGAAAAGAGTAATTTTGCACGACTATTTCAACTATGCAATATTGATATGAAGAAATATATGATGACGGCTCTGCTTTCCGCCGCTCTTTTCAGTTCGTGCGGGGAGTATAACAAAGTACTGAAAAGCACGGACTATGAATACAAATACGAAGTGGCTAAAGGTTACTTTGCAAAAGGGCAGAACTCGCGCGCGGCAACCATCCTGGAAGAATTGATTCCGATTCTCAAAGGCACGGGCAACGGAGAAGAATCGCTTTATATGTTGGCAATGACCTATTATAACCAAGGCGATTTCATGACGGCATCGCATTACTTCAACACGTATTACACGACTTATCCTCGTGGAACATATACCGAATTGGCCCGCTTCTTCTGCGGAAAAGCCCTCTATTTGGATACTCCGGAACCTCGGCTTGACCAGTCAAGCACGTATAAGGCTATCAGCGAACTGCAAATGTTTATGGAGTATTTTCCGACCAGTGCGCGCAAAGAGCAGGCACAAGAAATGATTTTTGAATTGCAGGACAAGCTGGTGGAAAAAGAATTTCTGTCAGCCAAATTGTACTATGATTTGGGGTCTTATTCCGGAAACGCTTCCTATACCAGTACGGGAAACAACTATTTGGCTGCCATTATCACAGCCCAAAACGTATTGAACGACTATCCTTACACCCAGAAACGTGAAGAACTGATGATTCTGATTCTTCGCGCCCGTTATCACATGGCTAAAGAAAGCGTGCTTGAAAAGAAGGAAGACCGTATGCGTGAAACCGTTGACGAATATTATGCTTTCATTAACGAATTTCCTGAGAGCAAATACCTGAAAGAAGCGGAAGGCATTCATAAAGACGCCAGTCGCTATATAACAGGAGAAAGCAACATTTATGCAGAATAACAACAATATCATTAACAGAATAGAATTATGGACTACAAAAAAACAAATGCTCCTACCAACACAGTGACTCGCAATTTGATGGAACTTTGTGAAGATACAGGGAATATTTACGAAACGGTTGCCATCATTGGCAAGCGCGCCAATCAAATTGGGGCGGAAATGAAGAACGACCTGTCCAAAAAGCTGCAGGAGTTCGCTTCGTACAACGACAATTTGGAAGAAGTGTTTGAGAACAGAGAACAGATTGAAATTTCACGCTATTACGAGAAACTTCCGAAGCCGACCCTTATCGCCACTCAGGAATACATTGAAGGTAAAGTATATTACAGAAATCCGGCCAAAGAAAAGGAAAAACTTCAGTAACAAATGATACAGAGAATACAAAGCGTTTATCTTCTGCTTGTGGCAGTATTGGCGATTATAACAGCGGCTTTGCCGATAGGCGCTTTCTATACGGATACAGATGTATATGAGATGACCAATCTCTATTATACGCTTCCAGACGGGACGTTGTACTACGGTCCGGCTATATTGTGTGCATTGCTGATTGTAGCGGCTGTCATTGCGGTGATGACAATTTTCCTCTATCGGAAACGTATGCGCCAAATCCGTCTGACCGTTATTAATACATTCGTATTGGCAGCGTACTATTTGGCTGTTGTCTGTTTCATTGTCTTTGCAGAAGAACAGGATGACAGCGGTTTCACGTTGTCATGGCCGCTTTGCTTGCCGCTTGTTTCCATCATACTCAATTGGATGGCTGTCCGTGCGATACACAAGGACGAGATGCTGGTCAAGTCATACGACAGAATACGTTGAGACAACATTGCTTCAGATATTTAAGGCATTCTGGGACAGAATGCAAAGAGCCAACTGACTCATTGCGAGTTAGCTGGCTTTTTTGTTTCCCGGCCATAAACATAAGACTCGGATAGAAGCCGATTATTCTTTTGCCGTCTTTCCGTAACGAAAGCTCAATGCCAGCAAGCCGAGGAAGGTGAGCAGACCGTTCACCATCAGCATCTCGTAACCGAACTGGTATCCGGTAGCGGATGAAACAAGACGGTCGGCCAGATAGCAGACCGCAGGAGAGGCAATGGCGATATATGGAATAAAACGGTCGCGCACGCGAAGGCGAGTGAAGAGGCCGAATCCGAACAAACCGAGCAACGGACCGTAAGTGTATGAAGCGAGCACATAAATCGTGTCAATCACATTGCGGCTGCCGATTGCTTCTATTGCCAGTATGCATCCCACGAACACGGCAGAAACAAGCAAATGAGAACATTTCCTTATCCTCCGGGCTTTCTGTTCCGGATAGCGTTCTATGCTCAGGATGTCGATGCAGAAACTTGTAGTCAGTGCGGCGAGGGCGGAATCGGCGCTCGAAAAGGCGGCGGCGATGATTCCTATAGTGAACAGCACCAGCACCGTATAGCCAAGATAGCCTCCGGCCGCGAAGAACGGAAGAATGTCGTCGCCTTTCGCAGGCAAAGGAATGTTCAGCTGAGCGGAAGCTATCAAGAGCAGCACTCCCAGCACAAGAAACAGCAGATTGACAGGCACGAACGAGAATCCGTAAAAATACATGTTCTTCTGAGCTTCTTTCAGGTTGCGGCAAGAAAGGTTTTTCTGCATCATGTCCTGGTCAAGCCCCGTCATTACGATGGTGATGAATATCCCGCTGAAAAACTGCTTGAAGAAGTTCTGTTTCGAGTGCCAGTCGTCGAACACGAAGATGCGGCTGTGTTCGTTGGCGGATACCGCTTCCACGATTCCCTTCACGTCGAGGCGGAGCAAGTCTGCCACCTGATAAAGAATCAGCCCCAACGCCAGCAGCAGGCAGAGCGTCTGGAAGCTGTCGGTCCATACGATGGTGCGTATGCCGCTTTTCCGCGTATAGAGCCAAATGAGCGTCACCGTACCTATCACTGTCGCCGAAAACGGAATATGGTAGGCATCGAACACGAAATGCTGCAGGATGACGCATACCAGGTACAGGCGGGCCGCCGCTCCCAACATCTTCGACAGCAGGAAAAACGACGCCCCCGTTTTGTAAGCGCAATTGCCGAAACGCTTTCCCAGATAGGTGTAGATTGAAGTCAGATTCAGCCGGTAATAGAGGGGGAGCAGCACGTGGGCGATGATAAGGTAGCCGAAAAAGAATCCCAAACAAGTCTGCATGTATGTCATGTCGATGCTGCCTACCATACCGGGCACTGACACGAATGTCACGCCGGAAAGGGAGGCGCCGATCATACCGAAGGAGACGACATACCACGGCGACTGCCGGTTGCCGCAGAAAAAAGCATCGTTGTCCGTATGATGCGCCGCTGTGATGCGCGCCACTAACAGCAGCAGTCCGAAATAGACCGCTATCGTAATCAATATGAAAGTTCCGTTCATTTTTTCCGTCGTTTCTTGAGGGAGCAAAAATAATATAAAAAAACGAGAAAGCGGGAAACGCCTCCGGAAAACGCGGGCAGGAGAGAGGCAGCTCCTTGGAAGAAAATCGCTAACTTTGCCGAAAAAGAAGACGAAAATGAAAACGGATGAATTGCGCAGCGCGGAAGATTTGGAACGGGCGGTCTTGAAATTGGGGTTCCTTCCTTTCTTCAAAAACCGGATAGAAGGCTTCTCTGTGGAAGAAATGACCCCTCCTGAACTCTGGTTTGCAGAGGGGACGGACGGACCGTGGGAGTGGAAAGGGCCAGTTGTCCGCAACTGGAACTGCATTTACGGCAAGCTGTTCGGCGGCAGAGCGGGCTACGTCAGTTTGGAATGGTTCCCAGACCTGGCCAACTGCCGGCGTGCAAACTACGGCTTCGACATGACGCCTTTGGACGGCGAAGGGCGCAACCGCGAAAAGGAAATTTATGATGCGGTCGTGGCGCACGAGTCGCTGCTGTCGAAAGAAATAAAGTCACTGTGCGGATTCAGGAAAACGAAAAAGCCGCATTCCGCCTCCGTCGGCGGATGGATGTCGGAAAAGCTGTCTCCACAGACGGGCGAAAGTTTCGAGACGGCAATGACACGGCTGCAGATGGCTACGATGCTCATAGCGGCCGATTTCGAATACCAGCTCGACAAGTGCGGCCAGCCTTACGGCTGGGGCATAGCGCGATACACCACGCCTGAGATACTGTTCGGGGCAAAGTCTGTAGATTGCGGCAACCGGACTCCACAAGAGTCGGCAGAGCGGATTGTCGCACACATCCGCCGCCTTTTCCCGCACGCGGCGGAAAGCCTCATCCGGAAACTCGTCGAGTGAAAAAGAGGCGGGGCAGAGCGTCCGGAAACGGCGGCGCGTTTCAACGGCAATTCCGCCGCTCTCCGTCGAAATGCCGCCGCATTGTTCCGGTATCTCGCTTTTTTGTATTACCTTTGCTGTCAGAGAACAGATTTATCTTGATTTTATGAAAAAATACATTTTAGATTTGACGGTTGCAGAGAACCTCAGCCTGCACGAGAACTACGTGCTGCTCAAGCTGACACAGGCGGAGCCTCTGCCCGAAATGCTGCCGGGGCAGTTTGCGGAGATACGTGTGGACGGTTCTTGCACCACCTTCCTGAGGCGGCCTATCTCCATCAATTTTGTGGATCGGGAGAAGAATGAAGTGTGGTTCCTCGTGCAACTTGTGGGAGACGGCACGCGCAAACTGGCTTCCGTGAAGAAAGGCGACACGGTGAACGCGGTGCTCCCCTTGGGCAACGGATTCACGTTCCTTCCCGACGGCGGCAAGAAAACTCTTCTTGTGAGCGGAGGCGTAGGCACGGCCCCCATGCTTTATTTCGGAAAGGCGCTTGCCGAAAAAGGTTTCAGACCCACATTCCTGTTGGGAGCGCGCTCGAAGAACGACTTGCTGCAATTGGAGCAATTCGCCGCTTACGGAGACGTGTACACCACCACCGAAGACGGAAGCGCAGGCGAGAAGGGATACGTCACGATGCACAGCATCTTGCAGCAGCAGAAATTCGACATGATTTATACCTGCGGCCCGAAACCGATGATGATGGCGGTGGCCAAATATGCCAAGACGAACGGCATCGAGTGCGAAGTGTCGTTGGAAAACACGATGGCTTGCGGCGTGGGAGCCTGCCTGTGCTGCGTGGAGAAGACCGATGAAGGCCACGTGTGTGTATGCAAAGAAGGTCCGGTGTTTAATATAAAAAAACTATTATGGCAGATTTGAGAGTAAATGTCGGCGGACTGGAGATGAAAAATCCGGTAATGACCGCATCGGGAACGTTCGGCTACGGGCTGGAGTTCCAGGATTTCGTTGATTTGGAGGCCATCGGAGGCATCATCGTGAAGGGCACTACGCTGATGCCGCGCGAGGGAAACCCTTATCCGCGCATGGCCGAAACTCCGATGGGGATGCTCAATGCGGTAGGCTTGCAGAACAAGGGAGTTCACCACTTCGTGAATCATATCTATCCCCAGATAAAGGATATAAAGACAAACATGATAGTCAACGTGTCCGGCTCGCAAGTGGAGGATTATGCGGAAACGGCTTCCGTCATCAACGAATTGGAGAATATCCCTGCCATCGAACTGAACATTTCGTGTCCGAACGTGAAGCAGGGAGGTATGGCGTTCGGAGTGTCCGCACGCGGAGCCGCTGAAGTAGTGGCCGCCGTGCGCAAGGTTTACGGCAAGACACTGATTGTGAAGCTCTCTCCCAACGTGACGGACATCGCGGAAATCGCCCGCGCCGTGGAGGGGGCGGGAGCAGACAGCGTGTCGCTCATCAACACGCTGCTCGGAATGGCCATTGATGCGGAAAAGCGCAAACCTATCCTTTCTACTGTAACGGGGGGGATGAGCGGAGCGGCAGTGAAGCCGATAGCCTTGCGAATGGTATGGCAGGTGGCGAAAGCCGTCAAGATTCCTGTAATCGGGTTGGGAGGCATCATGAACTGGAAGGACGCAGTGGAGTTCCTGCTGGCAGGGGCCTCGGCTGTCCAGATCGGTACGGCCAACTTCATAGACCCGGCCGTAACTGTTAAGGTAGCGAAAGGCATCGACGACTATCTCGACCGCCACGGATATAAGTCCGTGAAAGACATCATCGGGGCATTGGAGGCATAAACAACCGCTTCCCCGCCATAAGACGAGCTGTCGCCCGAACGAAGGTGACGGCTCGTCTTGTCTCAGATAACGGCTTGTTCCGGACGGTCTAACCCAACAAGTCGGGACGAAGCCGCTTGGTGCGCTCCAGCGATTGCTGGAACTCCCATTCGCGGATTTTCGCCTCGTGCCCAGACAAAAGTATGTCGGGCACTTTCCATCCGTTGTACTCCGCCGGACGGGTGTAGACGGGAGGCGCCAGCAGATTGTCCTGGAAAGAATCGGAGAGGGCCGACTGTTCGTCGGAAATCACCCCCGGAATGATTCGCACCACCGCGTCGGCGATGACGGCGGCGGCCAGTTCCCCTCCGGTCAGCACATAGTCTCCGATACTGATTTCCTTTGTTATCAAATGTTCGCGGATGCGGTAGTCGATACCCTTGAAATGTCCGCAAAGAATAATCAGGTTTTGCGCAAGCGAGAGCGTGTTCGCCGTTTTCTGGTCGAACTTTTCTCCGTCGGGCGAAGTGAAAATCACTTCGTCATAATGGCGTTCTGCCTTCAGAGCCGAGATACAGCGGTCAATCGGCTCGATTTTCATCACCATCCCCGCACAGCCCCCGAAGGGATAGTCGTCCACCTTCCGGTAGCGGTCGGTCGTATAGTCGCGGAGATTGTGGATGTGGAATTCGGCAATGCCTTTCTTTTGCGCGCGGCTCATGATAGAGCAGTTGAAGAAGCCCTCAATCATTTCGGGCAATACGGTAATGATATCTATTCTCATGCGTTCGGTTCGTTTTTCGTGCAAAAGTACGAATATTTTTGCTACTTTTGCAAAAATCATCATCCTTATAGGCAGAATGTCATGACTGAAATAGAAAGAATCGATCAGCTGCGCAAAGAGCTTCATGCGCACAATTACAATTATTACATCCTCAACGCACCTGTCATCTCCGACCAGGAGTTCGACCGCCTGATGCGCGAATTGCAGGACCTGGAAGCGAAGCATCCGGAACATTACGACGAAAACTCTCCGAGCGTGCGCGTGGGCAGCGACATCAGCAAGGAGTTCCGGCAGGTGGAGCACAGGTATCCGATGCTCTCGCTGGGCAACACATATTCGGAAGCGGAAGTGGCTGACTTCTACGAGCGGGTCAGAAAGTCGCTCAACGAGGACTTTGAAATCTGCTGCGAACTGAAGTTCGACGGCACGTCCATCTCGCTGATTTACGAAGAAGGGAAATTAGTGCAAGCCGTGACTCGCGGCGACGGGGTGCGGGGCGACGACGTGACCGACAACGTGAAAACGATACACAGCATCCCGTTAGTTCTGCAAGGAAGCGGCTATCCCGACAGCTTTGAGATTCGCGGAGAGATACTGATGCCGTGGAAAGTGTTTGAAGAGCTGAACCGCGAGCGCGAACTGCGCGAAGAGCCTCTGTTCGCCAATCCGAGAAACGCGGCGTCGGGCACCCTCAAACTGCAAAATTCCGCCGCCGTAGCTTCGCGAAAGCTCGACGCTTTTCTTTATTACATGCCGGGCGACAATCTTCCGCACGACGGGCATTACGAAAACCTGCAGGAGGCCGCCAAATGGGGGTTCAAGATATCAAAGCACATGCGCAAGGCGCGCACCCTTCAGGAGATTTTCGATTTCATCAACTACTGGGATACGGAGCGCAAGAACCTGCCCGTAGCCACCGACGGCATCGTGCTGAAAGTAAATTCCCGGCGCCAGCAGCGCAATCTGGGATATACGGCCAAGTCGCCGCGCTGGGCCATAGCCTATAAGTTCCAGGCCGAACGCGCACTGACCCGTCTGGAGAAAGTCACCTACCAGGTAGGCCGCACAGGAGCTGTGACCCCCGTGGCCAACCTCGCTCCGGTGCAGCTGTCGGGTACGGTGGTGAGACGCGCTTCGCTGCACAATGCCGACATCATCGCTTCGCTCGACCTTCACATGGGCGACATGGTATATGTGGAAAAAGGAGGGGAAATCATCCCGAAGATTACGGGAGTGGATTTGGCCTCGCGGCCTGCGGGCAGCGAAAAGGTGACGTTCATCACGCATTGCCCGGAATGCGGAAGCAAATTGGTGCGCTATGAAGACGAAGCGGCCCACTACTGCACGAACGAATCGACGTGTCCTCCGCAAATCAAAGGCCGTATCGAACATTTCATCAGCCGCCGTGCCATGAACATTGAAGGACTCGGACCGGAAACAGTCGACCAATTCTACCAGGAAGGCATGATTCGCGATGCGGCCGACCTTTACACGCTTCGGGCATCAGACATTTGCCGTTTGGAACGCATGGGAGAGAAGTCAGCAGAGAATATTGTCAACGGCATCGAGAAATCGAAACAAGTGCCCTACGAGCGTGTGCTCTTTGCGCTCGGCATCCGCTTCGTGGGAGAAACCGTAGCCAAGAAAGTGGCAAGAGCGTTTCCCTCTATCGACAAGCTGGAATCAGCCACGCTTGACGATTTGGTGCATGTAGACGAAATAGGAGAGAAGATTGCGCAAAGCATCCTCCGGTATTTCCACGACGAGAGAAACCGGACTTTCGTAACCCGTCTTCGCGAAGCAGGCTTGCAGATGGAAACTTCCGAAGAAGACCAGAGCGGACGCACCGACAGGCTCCAGGGAAAATCCATCGTTATCAGCGGCGTATTTGCCCGTCATTCGCGCGATGACTACAAAGCGCTCATCGAGCGACACGGCGGCAAGAACGTGGGAAGCATCTCCAAGAAAACCAGTTTCATCCTGGCCGGCGAAAACATGGGGCCCAGCAAACTTGAAAAAGCGGAGAAACTGAACATTCCCATCATAAACGAAGATGATTTCTTGGCCATGATTGAAGAATAAAGACACCAGTTCTTGCTTAATTCATGCAAAACGTAAAAAAACAATTAAAAATGTAGGCCAAAAAGAAAATATTCGTACTTTTGTATATCTATTAAAGTGTTTGGACTCATTATATGATACGGAGAAGACTTAAAGGAATGGGAGTGGCGCTCGTCACTCCTTTCAATGACGACGGCAGTGTGGACTATCAATCGCTGATGCGTCTGGTAGAATATCAGATTCAAAATGGAGTGGATTTCTTGTGCGTGTTGGGCACCACTGCCGAAACGCCTACGCTGACGGCTGTTGAAAAGAAAAAAATCAAGCAAATGGTTGTCGAGCGTGTCAACGGTCGCGTGCCCATCCTTTTGGGAGTAGGAAGCAACAGCACGCAATCAGTGATTGATACGCTGCAAAATGACGATATGACAGGAGTGGACGCCGTGCTGGTGGTCGTTCCTTATTACAACAAGCCTTCTCAAGAAGGCATTTACCAGCATTATAAAGCTGTAGCCAGCGCGACCAAACTTCCAATAGTGCTGTATAATGTGCCGGGACGTACCGGCGTAAACATGACCGCCGAAACGACCTTGCGTCTGGCCCGCGATTTCGACAATATCATAGCCATCAAAGAAGCGTCGGGCAACATTACGCAAATGGACGACATCATCAAGCACAAACCCGAAAGTTTCGACGTGATTTCAGGAGACGACGGCATTACGTTCCCGTTGATAACGTTAGGAGCAGTAGGAGTGATTTCAGTTATAGGAAATGCCTTCCCCCGCGAATTCAGCCGCATGACTCGTTTGGCATTGGCCGGTGATTATCAGAATGCGTTGACCATCCATCACAAGTTTACCGAATTGTTCAAACTTTTGTTTGTCGATGGCAATCCGGCAGGCGTGAAAGCTATGCTAAGCATGATGGGAATGATAAAAAACCGTTTGCGCTTGCCGCTGGTTCCGACCCGCATCACTACTTACGAACAAATGCGGCAAATTCTTGATGAATTAAAAATAAAATGCTAATATCATAGAAATCAGAGAATCATAAAGGGCTGTCTCAAAAATAACACCAATTTATTTTCTGAGACAGCCCGCGAATAAGATTTGACAATAAGCGGATTTTTTTGCATGATTGGGGTAGACTATATTATGTTGTTTACAATTAAACATAATGCGGATTATGGGAATAATTGCCGCCTTAAATCTATCGCATAACAATTTTATTTTCTTATTATATTTGCAGAGGCAAACACACAAGCAAACTAAAACAGATTAGCTATGATTACTTTTCCTAATCCGAAGATAAATCTCGGACTAAACGTTGTGGAAAAACGTCCGGATGGTTATCACAATCTGGAAACAATTCTTTATCCAATCAATGTATGTCATGATGTATTGGAAATCAATCGCATAGAAGATTCTGATGTACCTTGTGTTCTTTATTTGGACGGGATTCAGTTGGACGGTTCTCCAGAAGACAATTTGATAGTAAAGGCATATAATCTGTTGGACGGCATGTACCACCTCTCTCCTGTCGAAATGCGTTTGTTCAAGCAAATTCCTGCGGGCGCAGGAATGGGAGGCGGTTCTTCCGACGGTGCTTTCGCCATAAAAATGTTTAATAAAATATTTCAATTAGGGATGGGCGTAGAAGAAATGGAAAACCATGCTGCGAAATTGGGAGTCGACTGCGCGTTCTTTATACGAAATGCGCCCGTGTTCGCCACAGAAAAGGGGGACGTTTTCGAACGCATACAACTTTCGCTAAGTTCATATTGGCTTGTCCTTGTTAAACCGAATATCCATGTGGCTACTCGCGAAGCGTATGCCAACGTCTGCCCGCACCGTCCTGAAGTATCGCTGAAAGAAATTGTCAAACGTCCGGTAAGCGAATGGAAGGATTGCATGAAGAATGATTTTGAAGAAAGCGTATTCAAAATCCATCCGGAAATAGCTGCCATCAAATATAAACTCTATGACATCGGAGCAGTCTATGCTTCAATGACAGGTTCGGGGTCTGCTGTATTTGGACTGTTCGATACGCAAATAGATTGTGTAGAGAGTCTGTTTGAAGGGTATTTCTGCCGTCAGCATAAGCTGATTGAATAATTGTTTTCTTGTTTTTCACGCAGAAATGATGCACTGCATACACTTGTTGAATAGCAAGGCTGACGGCATCCCCCTGCCATCGGCATTTACCTATCCGTTTCATTACAATCCTCATCCGCTGGTAACTTTGGCGGCTGAGGAAGTGCAGTCTTACTTGTCTTCACGAACCGATTGGGCAGAAGAACTGAGCAAAGGAAAGATGTTCGGCGTGTTGATAGTGCAAAATACTCAAGGAGATATACGATTCCTTGCAGCCTTTTCAGGCAACTTGGCAGGGAGCAACATGCACGAATATTTCGTTCCTCCCATATATGACCTTTTGCGGCCGGAGGGTTTCTTCCGCATTGAAGAAACTAAAATCTCGGCAATCAATCGCCGTATCGAATCGTTGGAAAAGGATGCGAATTATCTCCGGCTGCGCAATGAATACATCGAATGGCAAACAAGCGCATCCTGCCGGCTTTCAGATGCCAGAAAACATCTGAAAGAAGAAAAAGCTCGCCGTGACCGTCTGAGAGATAAAGGGATAGACGAGGCGGAAAAAATGGCACTTGTTCGTGAAAGCCAGTTTCAGAAAGCCGAATATAAACGGTTGGAACGAAAAATAAAATCGGAAGGAGAAACAATAAAAACGGCTTTAAACATGTATGAGGCAGCCATCAGCAACTTGAAACGAGAGCGCAAGTCACGTTCATCAGACTTGCAACTTAAACTGTTCTCCCGTTTCCGGATACTGAACGCGCAAGGGGAAGTAAAAGACCTTTGCGAGATATTCAAAAATACTTCTCAACGTATGCCCCCTGCCGGAGCCGGGGAGTGTGCTTTACCCAAACTCCTTCAATTCGCTTACCTCCACGACTTGCATCCGTTGGCTTTCGGAGAATTTTGGTGGGGAATGTCTCCCAAAGAAGAAATTCGTCGGCATGGACATTTTTACCCGTCATGTAAAGAGAAATGCCAACCGATTTTAAATCACATGCTGGCAGGTTTAAAGGTTGAGAAAAATCCGCTTCAGGAAGACGTGCATCGCCACTCCCCTCTTGGCATCATATACGAGGATGAATGGATAATAGTGGTAAACAAACCTTCCGGAATGCTTTCCGTTCCGGGAAAAGACGGACTTGATTCAGTGCTTGAACGCCTCCGCACGCATTGTCCTGACGCCACAGGTCCGCTGATTGTGCATCGACTTGATATGGCAACTTCCGGACTGCTATTGGCTGCTAAGGACAAAGAAACGCACCGGAAGCTCCAATCTCTTTTCGCGACGCGAAACATCCGGAAACGATACACAGCTATACTTGAAGGAGAACTAGATACAGATGAGGGGCGCATTGAACTTCCGATATGCCCTAACCCGTCAGACCGGCCTCGGCAAATGGCAAGCATTGAGCACGGGAAACCATCTATAACAATCTATAAAGTAAGAAAAAAAGAAGCCGGGAAAACATGGGTCGACTTTTATCCGCTAACTGGACGCACACACCAGCTTCGTGTCCATGCCGCCCATCCGTTAGGACTCAACCACCCTATTGTCGGCGATGAACTGTATGGGCATAAAGCTGACCGCATGTATCTCCATGCGGCATCTCTTGCATTTGTCCACCCTGTGACAGGAAAGAATGTTTGCATCGTGCAAGAAGCTGATTTTTATCTGTGAGTTTATCCGCGTTCTTCTTTCAACGCAAACTGTCCTTTTCCTTTCGACCAAAGGCCATATTCAACAGCGTGTTCCGGGCAATGATGATAACAAGCCAGACACATAGTGCAATGTTTTCCCCACACAGGATATCCATCCAACCGAATATTATGCAAAGGACAAACTTGAACGCATTTCCCGCATGAAATGCAATTATTCGTCACTCGAAATCTTTTTGGAGAAATCAGAAACCGATTGAACAACGGACGGATAAGATATGATTTGACATGGGGAAACATTCCCTCATGACAATCGAATACAGCTTTACGTTCTGTGATACATTTGGCAATAAAGGCTATACGCTCCTTCATGTTACAAAGTTTCAAATTTGCAAGCCGCTCCGAGTCTACGTCAAAACCCGGCAAACACACATACGTATTGGGCATCATCACTGAGAAACCAGCCTCACACTCCCACCCCTTATGCGCAATTGCATTTTTTAATATGTCAGCAGTTTTTCCGACATCATCACCGCAAGTGCATACAAAATAGATAAAATCAGGAACATGACATGTTTGCAATCGCGTTAGAGCATCAAGCACTACAATTGGAGGGCCCCATGAATAAACCGGAAATACAATCCCCAATGCTTCATGCTCCTTCAAAACACATACGGAATCTGTCTCAATGAATCGCACAAGAGGAAATACGTCTTCATTCAGTTTTTCGCCTAAACACTCGGCCACTCGACGTGAATTTCCTGTCCCCGAAAAGTACAAAACCATCCAATCCTGAGTCTAATTTATCCGGCAATACGACTTTATCATAAAAAGAAAAAGAGAAGCCGCACTCCGAGTGCGTGACGAAACTCCGATAAACAAGATTTGAGTGCTCACCTCCTTTGTAATCCACCGGCATAAATGCTACCCGAAGGCGTGGCCCGCCATTGGAAGTTGAAGCTGTTCTCGGCATTTCACATAATTTGATGAGTTTCCCGATTCTGCAAGTACGGCTTCATTTTTGTATTACAAATATACAACAATAATTTGAATAAACAAAATTATAGAGCATAAAAAAAAGGGGCAGAGTCAACCAGCAAGTGCAACATTACGGAATATTTTTGAAAAAACACTCGGCCGGTGTCAGAAAATTGAGC
>CALUGI010000012.1 GCA_944320135.1 uncultured Phocaeicola sp.
GGGGTCGAACCGGGATGGATTTTACTCCACTGGTGTTTGAGACCAGCGCGTCTACCGATTCCGCCATCTGGGCATTTTTTTGAAATGCGCTGCAAAGATAGAAAAACCCGCCCATATTTCCAAACAAATTCCGGCAATATTCCAGAAACATGTCGAAAAAGGCACAAAAAAAATGCAAAACAAAAGTTTTTCCTTCTGCTTTGCATCTTTAAATTACCGACAGAATTATTTCTGACGGAAGAATATGTTGATCGGAGTGCCCGACAATTTCCAACGCTCACGGATTTTGTTCTCCAGGAAACGCTTGTAAGGTTCCTTCACGTACTGCGGCAGATTCGCAAAGAAAACGAATGAAGGAATCCGCGTATTGGGCAGCTGAGTGACATACTTTATCTTTATATATTTGC
Source organism: uncultured Phocaeicola sp. (assembly GCA_944320135.1). Taxonomy (GTDB): domain Bacteria; phylum Bacteroidota; class Bacteroidia; order Bacteroidales; family Bacteroidaceae; genus Phocaeicola. Next base: position 408 of record CALUGI010000012.1, read on the forward strand.
CCTTGTTCGAAGGAGGCGGATAAGCCTCTATCAACGGCAGCAGTTCTTCATTCAAGCGGGCGGTCGGTATCCTTGCTGTCCGAGCCTCATATACGTCTTTTGCCGTTTCAAGCACCTTAAGAATACGCTGCTTGGTAAGGGCAGAAGTGAAGATAATCGGAAAATCGGTAAACGGAGCCAAACGGTTGCGAATGGCGTCTTCATAATTCTTCATCACCTTCACCGTCTTTTCTTCAACCAAATCCCATTTGTTCACAACGACTACAAGTCCCTTCTGGTTGCGCTGTATCAAAGAAAAGATGTTCAAGTCCTGACGCTCGATGCCGCGCGTCGCGTCCAGCATCAGGATGCAGACATCCGAGTTTTCTATCGAACGGATAGAGCGGACAACGGAATAATACTCCAAGTCTTCCGTCACCTTGTTCTTTCTCCGAATGCCGGCCGTGTCAACCAGATAAAAGTCGAAACCGAACTTGTTGTAGCGGGTATAAATGGAATCGCGCGTAGTGCCTGCTATCTCCGTCACTATATTCCTGTCTTCCCCAATGAAGGCATTGATAATGGAAGACTTGCCTACATTCGGACGGCCTACCACCGCAAAGCGGGGCACATCCTCGTCCAGCAGTTCCGGCACTTCTTTCTTGAACTTGCTCAGAATCAAATCAAGCAAGTCGCCCGTACCGCTTCCGGTCATTGCAGAGATGCAATACGGATCGCCCAAACCGAGCGAATAGAACTCCGCAGCGTTGAATTGCAACATATTGTTGTCGGTCTTGTTGGCCACCACAATCACGGGCGTTTTCGAACGGCGCAGGATGTCAGCTACATCCATATCCAAATCAGTCACTCCGTTCATTATGTCTACCACAAACAAGATTACGTCCGCCTCATCAATGGCCAGTTTTACCTGCTTGCGGATTTCTTCTTCAAACACATCGTCCGAGTTTACCACCCAACCGCCGGTATCCACCACAGAAAACTCTTTGCCCAACCATTCCGACTTTCCGTATTGGCGGTCGCGGGTAGTACCGGCCTGTTCGTTCACAATCGCCTGACGAGTCTGCGTCAAGCGGTTAAACAGTGTCGACTTTCCCACATTGGGACGTCCTACAATTGCTACTAAATTTCCCATAACTTTATTCATTTACGGCTTCGCAGCCGAGATTAATCCAACTGATAGCCGAAGTTCTTCAGTTCCTTGTCGGAACTCCTCCAGCCTTTGTCGACTTTTACGAACACTTCCAGATAAACCGATTTCTGGAAGAAGTGCTCCAAGGTTCTGCGCGCTTCCGTCGCCACTTTCTTCAATGCCACCCCCTTGTGTCCGATAATGATTCCTTTTTGCGAATCGCGCTCCACATAAATGACTGCATTGATATGGATGCTCTTCTTTTCTTCCTTGAACTGCTCTACCACCACTTCCACCGAGTAAGGAACCTCCTTGTCATAATACAGCAGAATCTTTTCGCGTATAATCTCAGTCACGAAGAAGCGTGCGGGCTTGTCTGTCCACTGGTCTTTGCCGAAATAGGGAGGCGAATCGGGCAGCAGTTCCTTGATACGCTTCATCACCGCGTCTACGTTAAACTTCGCTTTGCAAGAAATCGGAATGATTTCAGCCTTCGGAAGCAGTTTGTGCCATTCTTCCACCAATCTTGTCAAATCCCCCTGATTGCTCAAATCGATTTTATTGATCAGCACCAATACCGGAACCTCCATGCAACGCACCTTTTCAAGGAAGTCTGCATTCTTGTCTACTTTCTCAACTGCATCAGTCACGTAGAGAAGGATGTCCGCATCGGCCAAAGCCGACTCAGAGAAGTTCAGCATAGACTCCTGGAGTTTGTAGTTAGGCTTGAGCACCCCCGGAGTATCAGAGAAAACAATCTGCATGTCCTCCGTGTTCAAGATTCCCATGATGCGGTGACGGGTTGTTTGCGCCTTGAAAGTGGCGATAGAAATACGTTCCCCCACCAGCAAATTCATCAACGTAGACTTGCCCACATTGGGATTGCCCACGATATTAACGAAACCGGCTTTATGCATATAAGTCTTTTTTGATTCGCCGACAAAAAAACGCATCGGATTGGGATGCGTTTTTCTGTCGGCGAATGAGTTTTCATCTTATTTTCCGTCATACCCCCACTTCACATAGCAGGCGCCCCATGTAAATCCGGCACCGAATGCAGTGAAGATAATGTTGTCGCCCTTTTTCAGCTGCTTCTCGTAATCCCACAGACAAAGAGGCAGTGTGCCTGCGCTGGTATTTCCGTAACGTTGGATATTGACCATCACCTTTTCCAGCGGAACTTCGAGACGGGAAGCCACCGCGTCGATGATACGGAGGTTGGCCTGGTGCGGAACAATCCAATCAATGTTGTCCTTGCTCAATCCGTTCCGTTCTGCAATCTGCGCCGTAGCGTCCGACATGTTAGAGACGGCATATTTGAATACGGTTCTGCCTTCCTGATACAGATAGTGCATCTTGTTGTCGATAGTGAAATAAGAAGGAGGGCATACCGAACCTCCGGCCTTCATGTGAAGGAACGGAAGCCCCTTTCCGTCTGTTCTCAAGATAGCGTCCATGATGCCATAGTCCTCTGTCGTGGCCTCTACCATGCAGGCTGCCGCTCCGTCGCCGAATATCGGGCAAGTCGCACGGTCTGCATAGTTCACCATCGATGACATCTTGTCGGCTCCCACGACAATCACTTTCTTGTGGCGGCCCGACTGTATCATTCCGGCTGCCGTGTCCATCGCGAAAAGGAAGCCGCTGCACGCTGCCTGCAAATCGTAGGCGAACGCGTTCTTCAGCCCCAATTTGTCACAGAGGATAGAAGCGGTCGAAGGGAAATGATAGTCCGGAGTGGTGGTAGCCACAATCACGCAATCGATTGAATCCGGATCGGAATTCGTCTTCTGCATCAACTGCTTGGCCGCCTTTCGCGCCATGTAGGAGGTGCCCAGACCTTCTTCGTTCAGAATACGTCTTTCCTTCACCCCGATGCGGGTCATAATCCACTCGTCGTTGGTGTCAACCATTCGCGACAACTCTTCGTTTGTCAGCACATAGTCAGGCACGTAACCGCCGACTCCCGTAATTACAGCATTAATTTTTTCCATCCTTTCAAATTTAAGTCGTTGCGCCCGATAAAAAATCAGCCGGACGAGCCGAAAAGGCTCTCCGGCTTTTATCCTTACCGAACACACAGACATGTGTTCAATCGCGCTGTCCGGTATTAGAGGGCAGCTTCTTTTTCAATCGCTAATTTACCTCTGTAGTAACCGCAAGCTCCACAAACTGTGTGATAAACATGCCATGCGCCGCAGTTGGGGCAGATAGCCAAAGTAGGAGCAACTGCCTTGTCGTGAGTTCTTCTCTTGGCAGTTCTCGTTTTTGATTGTCTTCTTTTAGGATGTGCCATTGTTTTAAGTTTTTATTTAATTATTATTCAATATTTTCTTCAACTCGTTCCATCGCGGATCGGTTTCCCGGCCATCGTCCGGAATCGCTTCCGTATCATCTTTTTCCCAACCCTCAACTTCTTCCGGGGACGAAATACATATATGTTCGTTCAACGCCTTTATCATACGTTCATCGCACCCGCCGGGAGCGTGAACTTTCTTCATGGGTAGGCTCAACGCTACAAACTCGTAGACAAACCACGATACATCAATCCAGCCGTCTTCTTCAGGCACTGTCACAAAATCATCTTTTTCCGAAAAATCGGTCCCTAACTTCACATACAAGGTATTGTCCGTGTCCACAGGAAGTTCCAAATCGGCCAGACAGCGGTCGCAAGCCACAGTCACCGTCCCTTCCGTATGGAAGTCAAGCACGTATGTGTCCATGCTTTTCCTCACCGAAAGATGCACGTCTATGCGTCCGTCCCGAACATCGGGAGCGTCAATGTCAGCAAAGAACTGCCCGTCCAACGTACACCCGTACTCGCATGAGTTCTGGCGCATGTCCTTCAATTCCACCTTATATATATCAAGTTTTTCCAATTCGCGACATCATATAAATCGGGCGACAAAGATACAAATAATAATTCATTTAATCTAAGATAATCCGCTTTTTATTTATTAAAAATGCTTGTTGAGTCCCGAAAGCACGCCCCAAACGGCTCGAAGAACTTCCGTGCCGGAACGAAAGGAAAGCCAGAAAGAAAACGCGGGCGCGTTTTCACAGAAGGGCGGACATCCACCCAGAACAACGCGCCCGCGTTTATCCAACATTTGCCCGTCTTCCGCAACAACCTCTCAATTTAAAATAATTAACCCTTCCATATTAAACAAATATATTATAGAAAGAACACTTAATGAGTATATTAATTAAATTTGCGGCAGATAAAAAATAAAACCAATCTTATCCAATATGTTAACACAAATTATCAATGCCCGTATCCTTACTCCCCAAGGCTGGCTCAAGAACGGCTCGGTGCTCATCAGAGACAACAAGATTCTGGAAGTGACCAATTGCGACCTTGCCGTTGTCGGCGCTACGCTGATTGACGCCCAAGGCACGTACATCGTCCCCGGCGGAGTAGAGATTCACGTACACGGAGGCGGAGGCCGCGATTTTATGGAAGGAAGCGAAGATGCGTTCCGCGCGGCCATCAAAGCGCACATGCAGCACGGAACGACAAGCATCTTCCCCACTCTCTCATCATCAACGATTCCCATGATTCGGGACGCAGCAGCTACCACCGAAAAGCTGATGGCCGAACCCGACACTCCCGTCTTGGGACTTCACCTGGAAGGACACTACTTCAACATGAAAATGGCGGGCGGGCAGATGCCGGAGAACATCAAGGACCCCGATCCGGAAGAATACATCCCCTTGCTCGAAGAAACCCACTGCATCAAGCGGTGGGATGCCGCGCCCGAACTTCCGGGAGCCATGCAGTTTGCCAAGTATATCACCTCGAAAGGCGTGCTGGCAGCCGTAGGGCATACGCAAGCCGAGTTTGAAGACATCTACACCGGATACTATGCCGGATACACCCACGCCACTCACTTCTATAACGCCATGCCGGGATTCCACAAACGTCGCGGATACAAGTACGAAGGCACGGTGGAAAGCATCTACCTGATGGACGACATGACCGTGGAAGTAGTGGCCGACGGCATCCACGTGCCGCCCACTATCCTCCGCCTTGTCTACAAAATCAAAGGCGTCGAAAAGACCGCACTGATTACGGATGCGCTCGCCTGCGCCGCAAGCGACAGCAAGGAAGCGTTCGACCCGCGCGTCATCATCGAAGACGGAGTGTGCAAGCTGGCCGACCGCTCCGCGCTGGCCGGAAGTATCGCCACGATGGACCGCCTGATCCGCACAATGGCGCAGAAGGCCGAAATACCTCTGGAAGACGCAGTGCGCATGGCCTCCGAAACGCCGGCGCGCATCATGGGCGTGCTCGACCGCAAAGGAACGCTTGAGAAAGGAAAGGATGCCGACATCATCGCCCTCGACGACGACCTGAACGTCCGTGCAGTATGGGCAATGGGAAAAATCGTGGAAGGCACCAATACATTATTCTAACAACTAAACTTCGAACTATATGCTGACACAACTTATCAACGGCCATATACTCACACCGCAAGGCTGGCTGAAAGACGGCTCGGTGCTCATCAACGACGGAAAAATCCTGGAGGTGACCAACAGCGACCTTGCCGTTATCGGCGCAAAGGTCATCGATGCAAAGGGAATGTTCATCGTTCCGGGATTCGTATCCATGCACAGTCACGGAGGAGGAGGAAAGGACTTTACCGAGGCTTCTCCCGAAGCGTTCCGCACCATCGTGGGCGCTCACCTGAAGCACGGAGCGACAACGATGTTCCCAACGCTCTCGTCCACTACTTTCGACACAATCCGGCAAGCAGTGTCCGTGTGCGAAGAAATGATGCAGCAACCGGAAAGCGTCGTGCAAGGCTTGCACATCGAAGGTCCTTATCTGAACAAAAAGATGGCGGGCGCGCAATGGGGCGATTTCTTGAAAGACCCGAATGCGGAAGAATACGTTCCTTTGCTTGAAAGCACAAGGTGCATCAAACGCTGGGACATCAGTCCGGAACTTCCGGGAGCGCACGACTTCGCACATTACACCTCATCGCACGGGATTCTGACCGCCATCACGCATACCGAAGCGGAGTTCCCTGAAATCAAGGCTGCATTCGAAGCCGGATTCACCCACGCGGCCCACTTCTACAACGCCATGCCGGGATTCCACAAACGCCGCGAATATAAATATGAAGGCACAGTGGAAAGTGTTTATCTGATAGACGACATGAGCGTGGAAGTGATTGCCGACGGGGTACACCTCCCGGCAACCATCCTGAAGCTGGTTTACAAACTGAAAGGAGTGGAAAAGACTTGCCTGGTAACCGACGCGCTGAAATACGCCGCCTACGAAGGAGAAACCATCGACGACCCGCGCTATGTGATTGAAGACGGAGTGTGCAAGCTGGCCGACCACCAGTCGCTGGCAGGAAGCATCGCCACGATGGACAAGCTCATCCAGACTGTAGTGAAGAAGGCGGGCATCCCGCTGGCGGATGCAGTGCGCATGGCGTCCGAAACTCCGGCGCAAATTATCGGAGTGGCCGACCGCAAAGGAACGCTCCAGAAAGGCAAGGATGCCGACATCGTCATCCTCGACAAGGACGTGAACGTGCGTTGCGTGTTCTCCTACGGAAACATCGTGGAAGGAACAAACACCATGATTCATTGAACGGATTGAACGCCGGAAAACTCGATGGCACGGAAGCGGGAAAGCTGCTTTCCGTGCCATTTTTATTAAAACTTTCACGGAAAGCGGCACGCTGATATCCCAGAAACCCGCCGGACTTTCCCCAAAAAGCCGCCGTCCGTGCCGGAAAAGGCGGACGTCCGCACGGTAAAAGCCGCCCGTGTTTTCGCGCGCCGGGAACAAGAAGCCGTACAAAGTGCCACGAAGCATTCGCTCTTTTCGGGGAAAATTGTTGTTGACCATGCCGCCATTTTTTCGTATTTTTGCTCCCGAATCAAAATCATTGGAAGAAGAATGAATTTCAACTACGACGTGATTGTAATCGGCGCCGGACATGCAGGATGCGAGGCCGCAGCTGCAGCCGCCAACCTCGGATCGAAAACCTGCCTCATCACGATGGACATGAACAAAATCGGGCAGATGAGCTGCAACCCCGCCGTGGGGGGCATTGCAAAGGGGCAAATCGTCAGAGAAATCGACGCTTTGGGCGGATATATGGGGATAGTGACCGACAAAACCGCTATCCAGTTCCGGATGCTGAACCGCTCGAAGGGGCCGGCCATGTGGAGCCCGCGCGCACAATGCGACCGAGGCAAGTTTATCTGGGCATGGCGAGAAGTGCTGGACAACATACCGAACCTGCACATCTGGCAGGACACGGTAGAAGAACTGCTCGTAGAGAACGGCGAAGTGACGGGACTCGTCACATGTTGGGGGGTGACCTTCCATGCCAAATGCGTCATCCTGACAGCAGGAACCTTCCTGAACGGACTGATGCACATCGGACACAAAATGCTTTCCGGCGGACGGTGCGCGGAACCTGCGTCCTACCATCTGACGGAATCAATCACCCGACACGGCATCGCAGCGGGAAGGATGAAAACCGGCACCCCTGTCCGCATCGACGCAAAAAGCGTGCATTTCGACTTGATGGACACGCAGGACGGAGAGAACGATTTCCACCGCTTCTCTTTCGTCAGCGAACCGCGCAAGCTCAAGCAGCTCCAATGCTGGACCTGCTTCACCAACGAGGAAGTACACGAAGTGCTGCGCAGCGGCCTGAAAGACTCTCCCCTTTTCAACGGACAAATCCAAAGCATCGGGCCGCGCTACTGCCCAAGCATCGAGACAAAAATCGTGACCTTCCCCGACAAGCCCCAGCACCAGCTTTTCTTGGAGCCGGAAGGAGAAAGCACGCACGAACTTTATTTGAACGGATTTTCCTCGTCGCTCCCGATGGACATCCAAATCGAAGCGTTGAAAAAAATTCCGTGCTTCAAAGACCTTGTAGCGTACCGTCCGGGATACGCCATCGAATACGACTACTTCGACCCGACCCAACTCACACACACGCTGGAGTCGAAAGTTATAAAAAACCTGTTCTTCGCAGGACAAGTGAACGGCACCACCGGATATGAAGAAGCAGGCGGCCAAGGCATCATCGCCGGAATCAACGCGCACATCAACTGCCACGGCGGAACGCCGTTCGTGCTGGGACGGGACGAGGCTTATATCGGCGTGCTTATCGACGACCTTGTAACGAAAGGCGTAGACGAGCCCTACCGCATGTTCACCTCCCGTGCCGAATACCGCATCCTCTTGCGTCAGGACGATGCCGACATGCGCCTCACCGAACGCTCCTACCGGGTCGGACTGGCAAAACAAGACCGCTACGACATCTTCCGCAAAAAGAAAGAAGAAATAGAACGGCTGACACAGTTCGCCGCGACCTACTCCATCAAAGCCGACAAGATAAACGATGCGCTGGAGGGCCTCGGCACCGCACGCCTCGCCCACGGCTGCAAATTGATTGACCTGCTCAGCCGTCCGCAAGTCACGATTGAAAATATCGCGCCGCATGTCCCGGCGCTCCAAGCCGCCATCGGCCAAGTGGAAGACCGGAAAGACGAAATCATTGAAGCGGCCGAGATATTAATCAAATACAAAGGCTATATCGAACGCGAACGGACCATTGCCGACAAAATCCATAGGCTGGAAGCAATCCGCATCAAGGGCAAGTTCGACTATGCCAGCCTCCAGTCCTTATCAACCGAGGCAAGACAGAAACTGATAAAGATCAACCCGGAAACGCTGGCGCAAGCAAGCCGGATACCCGGAGTCTCCCCCAGCGACATCAACGTGCTGTTGGTGCTGATGGGACGGTAAACGCCGGAGTGTTTCACGTGAAACAATTTATTTAAGGAAACCGTATAAAATATTGTATATGAACAAAGAAACATTAAAGAAGAACTTGAGGGAAATCCCCGACTTTCCGAAACCGGGAATCCTCTTTTATGACGTGACAACCCTCTTCAAAAACGCAGAATGCCTTCAGGGTCTCATAGACGAACTCTACGAGATGTACAAGGATAAGGGCATCACAAAAGTAGTCGGAATCGAATCAAGAGGATTCATCTTGGGAGGCGCGCTGGCTGCCCGCCTCGGAGCCGGATTCATCATGGCGCGCAAACCGGGGAAACTGCCAGCCGAAGTGGTAGAAGAGACCTACCGAAAGGAATACGGAACGGACACGATTCAGATTCACAAGGACGCGATTTCGAAAGATGACGTAGTCCTGCTCCACGATGACTTGCTTGCTACCGGAGGGACGATGGCTGCGGCATACAGACTGACGAAGCGCTTCGGCGTGGAGAAAGCGTATGTAAACTTCGTCATCGAGCTGAAGGGGCTCAACGGAAGAAAGGCTTTCGAAGAAGGAACGGAGGTCACTACCCTGCTGCAACTATAATGGAAAAGACAAACGAACTGACTACAGCAGAGTACCTGCATGGAATTGTTTCGAACTTGCCGGAGTGTCCGGGCATCTACCAATATCTGAACGAGGAAGGGACAATCATCTATGTAGGGAAAGCCAAGAACTTGAAAAGGCGCGTCTATTCGTATTTTTCGAAGGACCACCAATCGGCAAAGACACGAATCTTGGTCACGAAGATTGCCGACATCCGCTACATCGTGGTCAAGACGGAAGAAGACGCGCTCTTGTTAGAAAACAATCTCATCAAGAAGTACAAGCCGCGCTACAACGTACTGCTGAAGGACGACAAGACTTATCCTTCCATCTGCGTGAGCAACGAATACTTCCCGCGCGTCTACAAAACGCGGAAGATTGTCCGCGACGGCTCCGCCTATTACGGCCCGTACAGCCACGTCCTTTCGATGATGGCAGTGCTCGAACTCATCAAGAAGCTCTATCCGCTCCGCACCTGCCGGCTTGCGCTGACCCCTGAAAACATCAGCCAAAACAAGTTCAAGGTCTGTCTGGAATTTCACATAAAGAACTGCAAAGGGCCTTGCGTAGGGCTGATGTCACATGAAGAATACATGGAAAACATCAGCCAGGTGAAAGAGATACTGAAAGGGAACACGCAATCCGTCAGCAATCTCCTTATGAAAAGGATGCAGGAGCTTGCGGAAGATATGCGGTTTGAGGAGGCGCAAAAGGTGAAGGAGAAGTATCTGCTGATTGAGAGCTACCGTTCAAAGAGCGAAGTGGTAAGCTCCACCCTGCACAACATCGACGTGTTTTCCATTGAAACGGACAACGACATCGCCTACATCAACTACCTGCACATCACCAACGGCTGCATCAACCAGGCATTCACGTTTGAATACAAAGTGCGGATGAGCGAGAGCAAAGAAGAACTGCTCCAGCTCGGCATCGCGGAAATGCGGGAACGCTACAAAAGCCGGTCGAAAGAAATCATCGTCCCTTTCGAACTGGACATGGAGATGAGCGGAGTGACGTTCACCATCCCCCAACGGGGCGAAAAGAAGCATTTGCTGGAGCTTTCCGTCATGAACGTAAAGCAATACAAAGTCGACCGCTTGAAGCGGGCCGAGAAGCTGAATCCGGAACAGCGGAGCGTGCGCCTCATGAAGGAAATCCAGGAACAGCTGCACCTCGACCGGATGCCGGCACACATCGAGTGCTTCGACAACTCGAACATACAAGGCTCGGACGCGGTGGCGGCATGTGTAGTGTTCAAGAAGGCGAAGCCCAGCAAGAAGGACTATCGGAAATACATCATCAAAACCGTGACGGGACCGGACGACTACGCCTCCATGCAAGAGGTGGTAAGGCGGCGATACACACGGATTGTCGACGAACAGGGAGAGCTGCCCGACCTCATACTGACCGACGGAGGAAAAGGGCAAATGGAGGTGGTGCGCGAAGTGATAGAGGACGAGCTCAAACTGGACATCCCGATTGTCGGGCTGGCCAAGAACAGCCGCCACCGGACGTCCGAAGTGCTCTACGGCTTCCCGCCCCAAACGGTGGGCATCAAGCAGGGAACTCCCCTATTCCATCTCCTTGAAAACATCCAGAACGAGGTGCATCGGTTCGCCATCACCTTCCACAGAGACAAACGGAGCAAGAGCCAGACAGCTTCGGCCCTCGACAACGTGAAGGGCATCGGAGAAAAACGGAAAACGGCCCTGCTGAAGAAGTTCAAGAGCGTGGCGCGCATCCGTCAAGCATCGGTGGAAGAACTGGCGGAAATCGTCGGAGAAGCGGCGGCGCGGAGCGTCAAAGAATCGCTGTAACAAAACCTCCCGCCCCGCTCGCTTATTACGGCAATATTTCGTATCTTTGTAAAAAGATTGCCGCCTTTCCTCAAAAAGACGACCGCCCATCTCCATAAAGACGGGCGTTCAAACGGGGAAACGCGGGCGCACAAAAAAACGACATGACGACATGAGAACAGTGATACAACGCGTAAGCCATGCCTCGGTCACGATTGACAGAGCGTGCAAATCGGCCATAAAGAAAGGATTCATGGTGCTGTTAGGGATAGAAGAAGCCGACACGCAGGAAGACGCCGACTGGCTCTGCAAGAAGATAGCGAACCTGAGGGTGTTTGACGACGAGAACGGAGTGATGAACAAGTCCGTCATCGACATAGGAGGCGAAATTCTGGTGGTAAGCCAGTTCACCCTCATGGCTTCCACGAAGAAAGGGAACCGCCCCTCCTACATCCGCGCGGCAAGGCACGAAACGGCCATACCGCTTTATGAATACTTCTGCAACGAACTGAGCATCGCCATAGGCAAACAAGTGGCGACAGGCACATTCGGAGCCGACATGAAGGTGGAGCTGCTGAACGACGGGCCCGTAACAATATGTATGGACACTAAAAACAAGGAATGACGATGACGATAGAAGAAGCGCAGAAGACGGTGGACAACTGGATAAAGACCTACGGAGTGCGCTATTTCAGCGAACTGACCAATATGGCCGTGCTGACGGAAGAAGTGGGCGAACTGGCGCGGATCATGGCGCGCACCTACGGAGACCAGTCGTTCAAGGAGGGAGAGAAACACGACCTCGGCGACGAGATGGCCGACGTGCTCTGGGTGCTTCTCTGCTTAGCCAACCAGACGGGAGTGAACCTGACTGAAGCATTCAGGAAAAACCTCGAAAAGAAAACCTCGCGCGACAAGGACAGACACAAGAACAACCCCAAACTATAAGCGATATGAGCAACAACGATGAATTTGAAAGCGAACTCTTCCGACGCATGGAGACGGAAGACAAAGAAGACCAGAATCGGTCCAGCAAGTATGAAACAGCTCTTGCGAAGTATAACACGGCGCTGGACGACGAGGATATCGCGGCAAAAGTATCGCGCCTCATCGAAAAGCACGCGGCAGAAAACGATACGCCGGAAGTCAAGAAATTCCTTTTCAACTGCATTGACCTGACCACGCTGAAATGCACGGACAGCGAAACCAGCGTGATGAAGTTTACGGAAAAGGTCAACGAGTTCGACAACCGATATCCGGATTTGAAGAACGTGGCCGCCATCTGCGTATATCCCAACATGGCCGAAATCGTCAACGACACGTTAGAGGCCGACCGCGTAAAAATAGCGTGCGTGTCGGGCGGATTTCCTTCCTCCCAAACGTTTATGGAAGTGAAGGTGGCCGAAACCGCAATGGCTCTCCATGCCGGAGCAGACGAAATAGACATCGTGATTCCGGTAGGCAAGTTCTTGAGCGGCGACTACGAAGGCATGTGCGACGAGATACAGGAACTCAAAGACGTGTGCGGCGACAAGCATCTGAAGGTGATTCTGGAAACGGGCGCGCTCGGCACTGCGTCAAACGTCAAGAAAGCCTCCATCCTGGCCATGTATTCGGGCGCGGACTTCATCAAGACCTCTACGGGCAAAGAACAGCCTGCGGCCACTCCGGAAGCGGCTTACGTGATGTGCCAGGCCATCAAGGAGTATTTTTTGGAAACGGAACGGAAAGTGGGATTCAAGCCGGCAGGAGGACTGAACACGGTGCATGACGCGCTTGTCTACTACACCATCGTGAAGGAAGTGCTCGGAAAAGACTGGCTGAACAACGGACTGTTCCGCTTGGGCACCAGCCGTCTGGCAAACAAACTTCTCTCGGACATTTTAGGTGAAGAAACCAAATTCTTCTGATGCCTCTCCCCTCCCCGATTGCCCGTCTTCCGGGGAGGGAATCTTTAGCCGCCGCGCTTCGGAAAAACACGCCCGCAATAGGGCTTGAAGGCGGCGGAATTTCCACCAAAACAACAGCATATTTCCATCTACCGACACGCAACGGGAAAAATGACTGCCCGCCAAGAAGTTTTTTGCCGAAATCTTTTGATTTATTAATTAATCACATTATATTTGCTTGCAGATATAATAATTAATCATAAAACGATAAAAATGAAAAGAACATTCTTAGACAAGATGGACGTTGCGCTATTCAAACACTTGAATGCGGGACATGAGCCGACAACCACACAATCAGTATGGTACGGATTTCTCGGAGGAGCAATTACAGCATTAGCGGCTTTCACCCTTCAAATGTGCGGCGCAAGCCGCGAAGCCCAAAGCGTTGTAATCGGAATATTGGGCATTTCCGCATTCGCTTTCGTGCTTTGGAAAAGCCTTGACGAAATAAAAGGTTTCGACGCATGGTGGAAATCAGTCTTATACACCGCCTACCTGCTCTTTTTCTCAGGCATCGCCTTCACTGCCGGAGTATGGGCATTGACATTGGCCATCTGCATACTTTTCATCATGCTGATACTTAAAATATTCTTCCCTTCCAACAAAAAAAGCAAGAGGGGGAAAGTAATCTTCAGCGACGGGACCGAAAAGGAAGCGCGGCAAACCGGAAAAGGAATCTGCGGCGAAGAATATTGGACCGATGAGGATGGAGGACAACACGTCAAATACTGAAAACAAAAAAGCCGGCCGTCAAATATGAACCGGCCGGCTTTTCTACCCGATATAAACTGCTTTTATTTGTCGCGCTCCACTACATAATCTATATAAGCAGCCAACGACTCGCGGATTTCCTCGTCCGCAAAATCCGGAATAAGCTCCAACGCCTTGTCACGGAAGCCTTTCATCGCCTTTTCCGCATACTCGATTCCGCCTTCCGCCTTTATCCGCTCAACGAACCGGTCTATTTCTTCTTTCGAAGCCTCCAGCTTGCGGATGCGCATCGCAAGGTCGTTCAAGTCCGCATCGCCTAACTTATTCAACACATAGATAGCCGGAAGAGTCAGTTTCCCCTCCATCATGTCATTGCCCGTAGGCTTTCCGATTTGAGAACCGCTGAAATAGTCGAATATGTCATCCTTGATTTGGAAAGCGATGCCAATCATTTCGCCGAAAAGAGACGCGCAACGGATATTTTCTTCATCGGCCCGTACAGAAACAGCGCCGCTCTCCGCACTGGCCCGGAACAAGGCAGCCGTCTTCTTGCGGATAACGTCGAAATAAGCCTGCTCCGAAAAGTCGTTGTTCTCGATGTTGCCCAACTGAAGAATCTCGCCTTCCGAAAGGTCTTGGCCGAGACATGCCACCAGCTCCACTATACGAATCATGCCCGTATGCGAAGCATGTTTCAGACTTGTGGCAAGCATATAGTCGCCCACCAACACCGATACTTTATTGTTATAGATGGCATTGACCGATGACTGCCCCCTCCGCTCGTCACTCTCGTCCACTACATCGTCATGAACAAGACTTGCGGTGTGAAGCAGCTCCAGCGAAAGAGCGGCATGAAACGTCGCGTCATTCAGCTTGCCGAAGAGCTTGGCCATCAGCATCACCAGAATAGGGCGCATCATCTTTCCCCTTCTCTTCTTTATGTAAGACAACACGTCCTGCAACCTCGGATTCGAGCTGGTCAATGAGGCTTCAAAAAGTGCCCTGAATTCGTTCAATTCCTTTTCAACGGGCCGCTTTATCAAATCTATTTTATCCATGCACAGTTATTTAGCACACAAAAGTAATAATAAAAGAGATAATAGCGCATTTTTTTGTACATTTACATGAAAAAACTTAACACTTTTATTCAACATGGAGAAACTGTTTCTATTAGACGCATACGCACTGATTTACCGTGCCTATTACGCCTTCATCAAGAATCCCCGCATCAACTCGAAAGGCTTCAACACGTCAGCCGTGCTCGGTTTCGTCAATACGCTGGAAGAAGTCTTGCGCAAAGAGAATCCGACGCACATCGGAATCGTGTTCGATCCTCCCGGCCCTACCTTCCGGCATGAAGCCTATACCGCATACAAAGCGCAACGCGAAGAAACTCCGGAGGCTATCCGGTGGTCGATTGCCCCCATCAAAGACATCATAAAAGCCTATCGCATCCCCATTCTGGAGATTCGGGGATATGAAGCGGACGACGTTATCGGCACGCTTGCTACACAGGCCGGAAGGAAAGGCATCGACACGTATATGATGACTCCCGACAAGGACTACGGCCAGTTAGTGGGCGAACACGTGTTCATGTACCGCCCGAAATACGGCGACAAGGATTTCGACATCATGGGTGTCAACGAGGTGAAAGAGAAGTTCGGCATCGAATCGCCGATGCAGGTCATCGACATACTCGGACTGATGGGCGATTCTTCCGACAACATTCCGGGTTGTCCGGGAGTCGGACCTAAAACGGCACAAAAACTGATCGAGCAGTTCGGAAGCATCGAAAGCCTGCTGGAACATACGAACGAGCTGAAAGGCAGTATCCAGAAGAAGGTAGAAGAAAACAAAGAGCAGATTCTGTTCTCGAAGTTCCTCGCCACCATCAAAACAAACGTCCCGATAGAGCTGGATATGGAGGAACTGAAAAGAAAGGAACCGGACAAAAAGGAATTGCGGCGGATATTCGAGCAACTGGAGTTCCGCACACTCATCGAACGTGTCCTGAACGAAGAGAAGAAAGCGGCTCCCTCCCCCGCTCCGCAACCCGATCTCTTTGGATTCTTTACGGACGAGAAGACGGGAGAAGCGAAAAATTCAAATCTCACGCGGCTTGAAGACGTCAATTACGACTATCAACTCGTTGACAACGAAGATAAAAGACAATATTTATTTCAAAAATTAATTACAAAACAAGTTCTCAGTATAGACACGGAGACCACAGGAACAGACCCTATCTGCGCCGAACTGGTGGGAATGAGCTTCTCGTTCGAAGAAAATCAGGCTTTTTATGTGCCGGTACCGCCCAACCATGAAGAAGCGCAAAGAATTGTAAACATATTCAAACCCGCATTCGAGGACGAAAACATCATCAAGGTCGGACAAAACATCAAGTACGACCTGCTGGTTCTGGAGAATTACGGCGTAACGCTGAAAGGAAAGATGTTCGACACGATGGTCGCCCATTATGTACTCCAGCCGGAACTTCGGCACGGGATGGACTATCTGGCGGAAATCTACCTGAAATATGACACCATTAAAATAGAAGAACTCATCGGCCCGAAAGGAAAGAACCAGAAGAACATGCGCGACCTTCCGCCAAGCGAAGTCTACAAATACGCATGTGAGGATGCCGACGTAACGTTAAGGCTGAAGAACATCCTGGAAAAGGAGCTGGAAACAAACGGCGTGAAGGAACTGTTCGAGGAAATCGAGATGCCGCTCGTCCCCGTCCTCGCCTATATGGAGCGCAACGGCGTGCGGATAGACACGGAAGCCCTGAAGGAAACATCGCGACACTTCACCGCAAGGATGAACCAAATCGAAGAAGAAGTGCATCAGCTGGCCGGAACGAACTTCAACATCGCCTCCCCGAAACAGGTGGGCGAAGTACTGTTCGACAAGCTCAAGATAGTAGAGAAGGCAAAGAAGACCAAGAGCGGACAATACGTCACCTCTGAAGAAGTGCTGGAAAGCCTGAAAGGAAAGCACGAGATTGTCGGAAAGATTCTGGAACATCGCGGACTCAAGAAATTGCTGGGCACATACGTCGATGCCCTCCCCCAACTGATCAATCCGAAAACGGGAAGAATCCATACCTCGTTCAACCAGACCGTTACGGCCACCGGACGGTTAAGCTCAAGCAACCCGAACCTTCAGAACATCCCGGTGCGCAACGAAGACGGCAAGGAAATCCGCAAAGCCTTCATCCCCGATGACGGATGCGAGTTCTTCTCGGCCGACTATTCGCAAATCGAGCTTCGTATCATGGCGCACCTGAGCGAAGACCCGCACATGATTGAGGCTTTCCATGAAGGGCAGGACATCCATGCGGCCACTGCAGCCAAGATATACAAAGAACCGCTGGAAGCTGTCACCCGCGAACAACGGAGCAAAGCGAAAACCGCCAATTTCGGCATCATTTACGGAATCTCTGTATTCGGCCTCGCCGAACGTCTGAATGTAGACCGGAAAGAAGCGAAGACGCTCATCGACGGATATTTCGAAACCTACCCGCATGTCAAGGAATACATGGAAAGAAGCATCCAGTCGGCACGCGAAAAAGGCTATATCGAAACCGTTTTCAAGCGCAAGCGTTACTTGCCGGACATCAACTCGCACAATGCGGTCGTGCGAGGCTATGCGGAACGGAACGCCATCAACGCCCCGATTCAAGGAAGCGCCGCCGATATCATAAAGGCAGCAATGATACATATCTACCGACGTTTCAAGGAAGAAGGCATCCGCTCGAAAATGATTCTCCAAGTGCATGACGAATTGAACTTCAGCGTAGTGCCTGAGGAAAAGGAAAAAGTGCAGCAGATTGTGATAAGCGAAATGGAAAGTGCTTACAAAATGAAAGTTCCTCTGCATGCTGATTGCGGTTGGGGCAAGAACTGGCTTGAAGCGCACTGATACGGGCAACTTTGTTAACGTATCTTTATTTGATGACATTTTGATAATTAAAAGCAAAAAATTCGGCTGCAACAATACATACTATCGAAACATAACGTATATTTGCACTGTAATTAAAAACAAAATGTCAGACAAACCTTAAAGAAATAAAGATATGAAGACAAGAAGTTTACTCAAATGTTTATTGATTGCAGTTGTTGTTTTTGCAACGAATCTTACAGTTTTTGCGGAAGGATGGGACAACAACCTTATCTATAACGCGGAAGAAGTGAACGGAGTGAAGGTCTCGGAAACCGTTTACAAGAGAGACGGGAACATGCTGACCAACTACATGAAATATAACTATAAATATGACGCGAACAACCAGATGACTGAAAACATGTCGCAGAAATGGAACAGCATAAAGAACTGCTGGGAAAACAGCCTCTGCATCCGTTATATTTATGACAACAAAAGC
This sequence comes from uncultured Phocaeicola sp., assembly GCA_944320135.1. Lineage (GTDB taxonomy): Bacteria > Bacteroidota > Bacteroidia > Bacteroidales > Bacteroidaceae > Phocaeicola. The sequence goes on from CALUGI010000012.1 coordinate 18,743, forward strand.
ATTACAACGGAATACTACAAATGGAACAACAAGAAAAAGGATTTCATTCTGATTCCGGAAATGACCGTAACGATGGACAAGTAAACATCTGCTATTGCAAAAAGAATTCATAAACTCTCTCATCTTTTGAAAGAGACGCCTCGTGAGGAAGCGTCTCTTTTTTTATGGACTTATGCGGCCAACCTTGAAGGCTTGACCGCACAAACGCGCCCGCTTTGCTTATAATCTGTAAGCGGATGAGCGGAAAAGTCCGCCGACTTTCAAATCCAGCTCCGACGCATATAAATATATGACAAAAATTGAGTACCTTTGCGCATCATCAGGTTATCAACGGAAAACAATTAAAAAACAAGATAAGAACTTATGGCTTTACAATGTGGCATTGTCGGTTTGCCGAACGTGGGCAAATCAACTCTTTTCAACTGCTTATCAAACGCAAAGGCGCAGGCGGCCAATTTCCCTTTCTGCACCATCGAACCGAACGTGGGCGTAATCACCGTACCCGACGAACGCCTGAACAAGCTGGCGGAACTGGTGCATCCGGGCCGCATCGTCCCCACTACAGTAGAAATCGTAGACATCGCCGGATTAGTGAAGGGAGCGAGCAAGGGTGAAGGATTGGGCAACAAATTTCTGGCGAACATCCGCGAAACGGATGCCATCATCCATGTGCTCCGTTGCTTCGATGACGAGAATGTGACGCATGTAGACGGCTCCATCAATCCGGTGCGCGACAAGGAAATCATCGACACGGAACTCCAGCTGAAAGACCTCGAAACAATCGAAAGCCGCATCCAGAAAGTGCAGAAACAGGCACAGACGGGAGGCGACAAGGCGGCAAAACAAACATACGAAGTGCTTGTGCGCTACAAGGAAGCGCTGGAACAGGGCAAGTCGGCACGCACGGTGCAGTTCGAATCGAAGGACGAACAGAGGATAGCCCACGACCTCTTCCTGCTGACTTCAAAACCGGTGATGTACGTATGCAACGTAGACGAAGGAAGCGCCGTTACGGGCAACAAATACGTGGAGCAAGTGCGCGAGGCCGTAAAGGACGAAGGCGCGCAGATTCTGGTGGTAGCCGCCAAAACGGAAGCCGACATCGCCGAGTTGGAGACCTACGAAGACCGCCAGATGTTCCTTCAGGAAGTGGGATTGGAAGAATCGGGCGTGAACCGCCTCATCAAGTCGGCCTACAAGCTGCTGAACTTAGAAACATTCTTCACCGCAGGCGAAATGGAAGTCAAGGCATGGACTTACCACAAGGGATGGAAAGCTCCGCAATGCGCAGGCGTCATCCACACCGACTTCGAGAAGGGCTTCATCCGCGCCGAGGTCATCAAGTATGACGACTACATCAAATACGGTTCGGAAGCCGCCGTGCGCGAAGCCGGAAAGCTGAACGTGGAAGGGAAAGACTATATCGTGCAGGACGGCGACATCATGCACTTCCGGTTCAACGTATAAACTTTGAGAAATGAAATACTTGATAGTTGGAACAGGGGGCGTGGGAGGTTCCATAGCGGGATTCCTCGCCTTGGCAGGCAAAGACGTGACCTGCATCGCGCGCGGAAAGCATCTTGAAGCCATCCGCAAGCACGGACTCCATCTGAAATCGGACTTGAAGGGAGAGCATTTTCTTCCGGTAAAAGCCTGCACATCCGAAGCGTTCGACGGGAAGGCGGACGTAATCTTCGTATGCGTGAAGGGATATTCCATCAGCTCCATCAAGGACGTGCTGGAACGTGCCTCCACGCCCGACACATTAGTTATTCCGATTCTGAACGTATATGGCACCGGCCCGCGCATCGGACGGCTCGTGCCTTCTGTCTGCGTGCTCGACGGCTGCATCTATATTGTGGGCTTCGTTTCGGGAGAGGGAGAAATCACCCAAATGGGCACCATCTTCCGCATGGTGTTCGGAGCACGCCCCGAACAGGGTATCGCCCGCGAACGGTTGGACAAGGTAGCCGACGAACTGCGCGGATGCGGCATCAAAGTCAACGTGTCGGACGACATCAACCGCGACACGTTCATCAAATGGGCTTTCATCTCGGCGATGGCCTGTACGGGAGCCTACCACGATGTGCCGATGGGCGAAGTGCAGCACGAAGGAGAGGTGCGCGACACGTTTGTCGGACTTTCCCGCGAAAGCGCGGAAATCGGGCGGAGGTTAGGCGTAGAGTTTCCGGAAGACCCCATCGCATACAACCTGAAAGTAATCGACAAGCTCGACCCGCACAGTACGGCCTCCATGCAAAAAGACATAGCGCGCGGACATGAATCTGAAATACAAGGCTTATTGTTCGACATGATTGACTTAGGAGAACGCTTGGGGGTTGAACTGCCAACCTACCGCAGAGTGGCCCAAAAATTCCGGAAAGCATGAAGCATATTGTAGACATTGACGCATGGGAACGGAAGGACAACTATAATTTCTTCCGTGGATTCGCCAATTCATGGATTGCCGTCACGAGCGAAGCGGACTGCACCGAGGCATACGCTTCCGCAAAGACCGGCGGGAAGTCTTTCTTCCTTTATTATCTGTACGCCATTCTGCGCGCGGTGAACGAAATCAAGGAATTGCGCTACCGCTGGGACAAGAACGGACAGGTGGTCTATCATGATACTGTAGACGTCATCTCCCCTATCGCCGTACCGGGAAAGACTTTCTATACGGTGCGCATCCCCTATCATGCCGATTTCGACACGTTCTATAAGGAAGCGCGACAGATTATCACCTCCATTCCAGAGGACGGAGACCCATACGGCACGGACAAGCAGATTGCCGCACAAGGAGATTTCGACGTATTTCTGTTGAGCGCGACTCCGAAGCTCTATTTCACCTCCATCACCTACACGCAACAAGCCGTAGGGCATCCGTTAGACTATCCGCTGATGAACGCGGGAAAAGCCATCACACGCGCCGGACGTCTCTACATGCCCATCGCACTGACGGTAAGCCATGCGTTCGTGGACGGAGCGCACATCTCGCTTTTCTTCGAGAAGGTGGAGCAGATTCTGAAGGAGATTGCGTGAATTCTCATGAAGGCATATCAAAAATAGGAACTCTCATTTTGTCATTCCGAGCGGAGCGAAGAATCTCAAACATAAATTTATGCACACGAGACGCTTCACCCCGCTCCCTTAGACATTACTCTTTTTAATAGCCTAATCTTTAATTTTCAAAACCTTTCGCTAATAAAAAATCCCTGGAATACAATTATTCTCTATATCTATAACTTACACCAACTCTTTCCGTTCCATCTTTATCATAGGTATATACATCATCTATAATGATTAATCCATCACAATACATATCGTATATTTCAGGAAAATTTTCTCTAACCAACCGTATCTGTTCCCCATAATCCCGAATATACGTCCTATTAAGGACACACGAAGATAAAATGGCAACAAAAGATAATAGACAAACAAACTTTTTCATTGCATTATTTTTTTATCCTCCAGCTACCACAAGGATGATACATATACACGAAGCGTGGAACTGCAATGTTTACCACGTCGTAGTTTGGAGGTCGTAGGAAAAAACCCTTAGATACAGATGTAGTAATGGCAGCCCACGCTATAGCGTGAGAACCATCATGCCCTCCTTGTATCTAAGTTTGCAAATTTCCTACGTTTCCAAACTACAAGATAAGCATAACGCTTCTTCTTTATATTTAATTCAATTGATATGAAAACGCCTTTCCATATCAATCACAAATTTAGTATATTGTAATAATATATCAAAGATTTATAAGAGAAAACCCTTTATCTCAAATTCAAATTCACTTCAGATACTCGCACAGCTTCTGCACCGCACGGGCGCGATGACTGATTTTGTTCTTCTCCGCGTTGCCCATCTCGGCAAAGGTCTCGTTGTAACCGTCGGGCACAAACACCGGGTCGTAGCCGAAGCCGGAGCCGCCTCGCTTTTCTTCGATAATACGTCCTTTCACGATGCCTTCGAACAGGTGCTCCACTCCGCCTTCAATCAGACAGATGGCGGTGCGGAACTGCGCCCGGCGGTCGGACTTTCCTTGCAGTTCGGCAAGAAGTTTCCTCATGTTCGCTTCCGAATCATGGCCTTCTCCGCCAGCATAACGGGCGGAATACACTCCCGGCGCACCGTTCAGGGCTTCCACCTCCAAACCCGTATCATCGGCAAAGCAGTCCAAACCGTAGTTCTTATAGATATACTCCGCCTTCTGGCGAGCATTCCCTTCCAGCGTGTCCGCCGTTTCGGGGATGTCCGCATGGCAATCGATGTCGTTCAGGCTGAACACCTCTACCCTATCGCCCAATATCTGGCGCACCTCGTCGAGCTTGTGCGCGTTGTTCGTTGCAAAAACCAGTTTTCTTTTCATATCAACTCTCTTTCTTTGACGGGATAAAGGTACGGATTATTCCTGAAAGACACCGAGGTTTGTCTGCAAAAGTCGGCCACATTTACAGAAACGTCGGCGCGTTCCGGGAGAAATCCGCACATAAATCCGGCAAAAACGCCCGACTTTCGCAAAAAAAACGTATCTTTACTCCGTATTAACCCTTTTATCTTTTAAAATTATGGCAAGCAGAAGACAATTGAAGAAAGCGGTCAACCGTATTGCGGACATAACGACAATGGCATGTCTGCTGGGAGCATCGGAATGCAAGGCGGAAAAGCGTGAAGAATACGGCGACGTTTTCCTGAAAATCGGCCAACTTAGAACGGACATCATCAGCCGAATCAGCCATACGGAACCGGGAAGCGTAAAACCGTTCTACAGCAAGTTGAAAGCGGACTTCGACAAAGGAATCGAAGAAATATTCGCAAAAATAGACGAACTGGGAAAATAATGCCGTATGAAACGCGCAGTCTGCAGTTTCATATACCACAAGCTGCTGGGGTGGAAGGCGAAGGTCGGCGTGCCCGACTTCAAGAAGTGCATTTTTTGCGCCGCGCCTCACACCACCAATTGGGACTTGTTTATCGGGAAGCTCTTCATCAACGCCGTAGGGCGGAAGTCGGGCTTTCTGATGAAGAAGGAGTGGTTCTTTTTCCCGCTCGGAGCCATATTCCGCAGCATGGGGGGGATACCTGTCGAAAGAGACAAACGCTCATCAATGGTCGACCAGCTCATCGAACAAGTGAAACGGAGCGACACGTTCCATTTGGCCATTACTCCCGAAGGAACCCGGTCGGCCAACCCCAATTGGAAGAAAGGATTCTACTACATAGCCTTAGGAGCGCAAATCCCCATCATCCTTGTGGGAATCGACTACGAGAAGAAGTGCATTACAGCCGACAAATATCTCATCCCGACAGGCGACATTGACAAGGATATGCGGGACATCAAACTCTATTTCAAGGACTTTAGAGGGAAATATCCCGAAAAATTCGATATAGGAGAAGTGTGACGCACCCGTTTGCGGCATCCTTGATGCCGCAAACGGTCTCAATGCGTTTCCATCATCTTCTGCAACTTCCCGGAAAGCAGAAAAAGGACAATAGCCGCCGCTCCGCTCATAAACACGAAAAGCATGAAGAAATCAAAAAGGTTTTCAATCCGATAACCCATAAAGGAGCGCACCGCTCCGCCTTCGGGATAATATCCGCTCAAAAGGCCGGCAAACTTGTTGGCCGCCGAGGTGCTGAGATACCACACTCCCATCAGCAACGAAGAAAAACGCACGGGAGACAGCTTGTAGACCAGCGACAAACCGATTGGAGCCAGACAAAGCTCGCCCATCGTATGGATGAGATAAAGCCCGGCAAGCCACACCATGCTGACTTTCATCCCCGGTTCCACTCCCCTCACTCCGAAGGCAATGTACAGATATCCCAACGAAAGAAGAAACAGCCCGATGGCCTGCTTGCAGGGAGAACTCGGCTCGATGCCTTTCTTTCCCAGAAAAGACCACACGGACGCGAACGCCGGAGCCAGCAAAACAATCATAATGGGATTGAACGACTGGAAATAAGAAGCGGGCATTTCCCAGCTCCCGATGTGCCTGTCGGTCTGTTCATCGGCAAAGAACGTAAGCGAAGCACCCGCCTGTTCGTAGGCCGCCCAAAAGAATATCACGAAAAAAGCAATGATATAGATAACGCCTATACGCATCTTCTCGCTCCGAGACAACGAGCGGTCGGCAATAATGACAACAGGCATCACGATGGTTGTGGCATAAATCAACGAGCCTATCCAGTCGGCTCCGGCAAAAAGATGGGCGGCATCCGCATCCCAATTGACTGAGAACAAGAGAGTAAGCGCAACCGTCCCGCCAACCATAAGCCATACGCGGGCCGAGGAATATGCACGGGCCGTCTTTTTCTCCGACGCATCTTCTTTCTTTTCGGGCACCGTCCCTACCGGATTGCCCTCAGGGTCGCGGATGTATTTGTCCTTAAGGGCTTGAAACACGGCGGCTCCCGCCAACATGCCGATGCAGGACGCAAGGAACCCCCATTTGAAGTCTTCGGGATGTCCCGTATTCCCCACTAAACCGCATACGAGCGGGGCGAGCGTAGAGCCTACGTTCACGCCCATGTAGAAGATGGTGAAGGCGGAATCCTTGCGCCCGTCGTTGTCCGTATAGAGGCGTCCCACCATCGTGGATATGTTCGGCTTGAAGAATCCGTTGCCAAGGACGAGAAGCCCCAGCCCGCAGAACATCAGATATTGGGCAAGCCCGGCCTCGCGGAAATAGCACGCGCTCAGGAAAAGCAGGAACTGCCCCAACGCCATAGTGAGCGCACCCACCACGATAGAACGCCTGTTCCCCCAATAACGGTCGGCAATATAGCCGCCGATGAGGGGAGTGAGATACACCAATCCCGTATAGCTCCCGTACACTTGGGAGGCCGTTTCCTTGTCGAAGAGCAGCGCCTGCACCATGTAGAGCATGAAAAGCGCACGCATTCCGTAATAGCTGAACCGCTCCCACATCTCCGTGACGAAGAGCAGATAAAGTCCTTTCGGATGTCCTTTTGTCGTGTCCATTCTTTTTCCAATCAGTTAATAGCCTGTCTTTACCGGAGTTCGGCCCGGTCCATCATCCGGAAAGCGGCAGACACCCGGTCTACGAATTCAGAAGAAGGAGCCTCCGCCATCAGCCGAAGCACGAGGTCGCTCACGTCGGCCTCGCTATCGAGTTCCAACACCTTCTGCACATCATCGAGCGATTTTTCATAATCGGCGGTCTCAATAAAGAGCGAAGCGCGCGCCTTGTAGTTTTCCGTATCGGAAGGGTTCAGGCGGATGGCTTCGTTCAAATCCGAGCGGGCCGAATCCCATTGCTTCAAGCCGGTCAGGAGCACCCCGCGCGAATAGTGGGCAAACGAGCGGTACTCCGCATCCTCTTCCGGGAGCAGTTCCAGGCTGGAGCACAGCGCGCTCAAGGCCAGCTTCACGTCGCCGCAACAATTGCATATCAGCGCCATGTAGCAATGCGCGTATCCGTTGTCCGGATTCTCGGCAATTTCCGCATTCAAATACTTGTAAGCGGTCGCCGGATCGCCTTCGTTCAACGCCTCCACTCCTTTAATATAGTTCTCGCTTTCGGGACGCGCAAAGCCTTCGGCGCGAAGCGTCCCGAAGAAAGCGGACAAGCACAAGGCAAGAAAAATCGTTCGTGTTTTCATGGTGTTCTCACAGATGAATTTCAAATGTCGGCAAATCTATAAACAAATTCGACAACTTGCAACGGTTTCGTCACAAAAATGCAGCGTCCGGGCAGGACAATTCCGCAAAAGACAACCACAAATCCTACAGTCCGGCAGCAGGACTGTATGGTCTGCACAAGTAGTCTGTATAGTCCGGCAGCCAGACCATACAGACTGCGGGCCGGACTATAGACTGTTTCGGAAGATTTTCAAGATATTGCGGCGGGAAAGAAACGAAAACTTTTCTCCTGCGGATTTTTCACGCCGCTCCGAAAAATCTGTATATTTGCGTCTGTCGGATACGCTTGTCCCGCAACGTGAAAAATATTGGTCAGAAACTCCTAATACGAACCGCCATGAAAAGCAAATTGTTTATCTGCATGTTCGCCCTCTTGCCGCTTCTGTGGCAGGGTTGCAGCGACGAAGACGGCAATCCTCCGAAGAAACCGATTATAGAAGGGGCCGGAATCGTGGAAGAGGGACAGACGCTGAACCCCGGAGACATGGTGCATGTTTACGGAAACGGATTCCGAGAAAGCGACAGAATCAGCTTCGACGTGCGTTGGGACACGGGCGACGAGCTGATGCCGGAGGGCTTGCGCTCTCCCGTAGATGCCGAAATCACGTCATGGGAGCCGGACGAAATCACCGTCAGGATGCCTTACCGTATGCCCGAAGCGCGGGTGGAGGTGTTTTTGTCGAGAGACGGCGAACGGATGTCGTTAGGGAACGTGCTGCTCACGGACGGAATGACTCCCAAAGACTTCCGGCTGTACGGAATCGACAACGGGAAGGGCACGATAGAGACGATATATGCCGACCATGAAACGGAGCTGAAAACATGGGACATGGGCGCGCGCACGGATTTCCGCTCTCCGACCAACGTGACGCAGACCTACGGGCTTTGCGGACTGGCCGAGGAAGACGGACTGAGCCAGCCTTTCTTCTTCGACTTCTGCACGGGCGAGTGGAAACATTTGAAAGATTATTACGGCTTCAACGCGCTGGCCTTGGCCGACACGGGAGGAAACGGAACGGCCGCTTTCCTGACCCCGGACGGCAGCTCGTGCCTCATCGCCGGCATATCTTCCGGATTGGAAAGAAGCAACTACGCCACTCCGCAAACGAGAAACTCTCCGCCGGTCTCGCCTTTCTTCACGATTCCCGAAGGGCTTTCCCCCGAAATGTTCGGCAGTTCTCCCGGAGCCTTCATGCAAGGAAACAGAACCGTCCTTTTGTCGGCCGACAAAGGAAACGGACGATGGAGCCTCGTGGCGTATGCCTTGGGCAGCGGTTTCTATCTGCTTGAGAAAGAAGTGGAGGCCGAAGCCGTCGTGCCGTTCTATTTCCACGTGGAACCAACGGTTGCCGAACCTTCAAGCCAAACATACAAGCTGGCTGGATATGCAATCTTCCACGGAGACGGGGAAAGCCTTTTCCGGCTCATCGACAATGAAAAGCCCGAACTTCAGGAAGCGTTCGCCTCCCTGCCGGGAAAGGTCGTGTACGTCACGCACTGCCCCGGCCGTTACGGTACAATCACCGTCCTCGTTGAAAACGACGGGAAACGCTCTGTCATGGAATACGACCGGAACAGCAACACGTGGAGCGGGTACGACGGCCTTTCAGACGTGGCGTATGATGCCATCGTGTGGGGAAACTGACATGTCTATGAGAAGGTTTCGTCCGCTGGCTTGCGCGATGCTTGCCATCCCCCTGTTCGTATGCTGCGCCACAAGCCGCCGTCACGTCAACGGACGGCTCATAGCAAAGAGCGTGGAGGCAATCAAGCGCATCGGCCCCGGCTACTACAGAGAGAAGGCAACGCCCCGCATCACGGAAGGCATCTTCGAGAGCAATGACCAGCGGGAAGAAATACAGAAAAACATCGGCAGAGAATACTATGAAATCGTGTTCCCCTACGACGAATCCGAAGAACGGCTGGACTTCGACTTTTCCGCTAAAGTAAAAATATGGAAGGACAACGGGGAACCGGCAGAAGTGATTTTCGGCAACGGATACGGCAGGAATTTCTTCTTCAAGAGCTATTCGGAGCAATTGAAGGACAGCACTCTGCACACGGTTCCCTACCAACAGGTGCAAGAATGCAAGCCCGCCGAAATGCACGTCATCATCCGTTCCGTAACGCCCGCCGGGAAATAAACGAAACGCCCGCACGTTCCGTATGAAGCGTGCGGGCGTTTGCCGGCAAATGCGCTCAGGCTTTTTCGAGCGCCTGAGCCAAGTCAGCCAAAAGGTCGTCTATATGTTCCGTGCCGACCGAAAGACGGACGGTGGAAGGAGTGATGCGTTGGCGGGCCAGTTCCTCCGCCGAGAGCTGCGAGTGCGTGGTGGTGTACGGATGGATAACCAGACTTTTCACGTCCGCTACGTTGGCCAAGAGCGAGAATATCCGAAGCGAATCGATGAAACGCCAGGCGGCTTCCTGTCCTCCGCATATCTCAAAAGTGAAGATGCTCCCTCCCCCTTGGGGGAAATAACGGCGATAAAGCGCATGGTCGGGATGCGAAGGAAGCGACGGATGGTTCACCCTCTGCACCTTCGGATGGGAAGCCAGAAACTCCGCCACCCTCAATGCGTTGCTCACATGACGCTCCACGCGAAGCGACAAAGTTTCCGCCCCTTGAAGCAGCAGAAAGGCGTTGAAAGGCGAAATGGCGGCTCCCGTATCGCGCAAAAGCACCGCACGGATGCGGGTGACGAAAGCCGCGTTCCCGGCCACCTCCGTAAACACGGCTCCATGATAGCAGGGTTCGGGCTTTGCCAGCGCAGGAAACTTGTCCGGCTCTCCGGCCCAATCGAACCGTCCCCCGTCCACTATCACTCCGCCCAACGAAGTGCCGTGTCCTCCGATAAACTTGGTGGCCGAATGCACCACGATGTCCGCTCCGTGCTCGATAGGCCGTATAAGATAAGGCGTGCCGAAAGTGTTGTCTACAAGCAACGGCACACGATGGCGATGAGCCACTTCAGCCACTCCCTCGATGTCTGTCACGTCCGAATTGGGATTGCCGAAGGTCTCCGCAAACACCGCCTTCGTTTCGGGGCGGATAGCTGCCTCAAGAGCCTGAAGGTCGTTGATGCGGACAAAATCAGCCTTAATGCCCTGCGCCGCCAACGTGTGCGCGATAAGCGTAACAGTTCCTCCGTACAAATTGTCGGCAGCCACCAGATGGTCGCCGGGACGAAGGATGTTCTGCAAGGCGTATGTCACCGCAGCCGCTCCCGAAGCCACCGCCAATGCCGCCGCTCCCCCTTCAAGGGCCGCAATGCGTTCTTCAAGAATCCGTTGCGTGTCGTTGGTAAGCCTCCCGTAGATGTTCCCCGCATCTCGCAAAGCGAACCTGTCCGCCGCATGTTGCGAATCGCGGAACACGTAAGAAGTGGTTTGGTAGATGGGCACCGCCCGCGCTCCTGTAGCCGGGTCGGGCTGCTCCTGCCCTACGTGCAGCTGCAAAGTCTCAAAATGAAGTTTGGTCTTGTCCATAGCCTCTCAAAAGATTCGTTATTATTTCACCTTCAGTTTGTCGAAGCCTTCGCCGTATACTCCCACTACGTTGCTTTGGGAGACGAAAGCGTTCGGGTCAATATCTTTCACCAAACGGAAAATGTCGAGCGACTCGCTCTTTTTGGCCAGCACTACCACCACCTTGATGTCCTGCTTGCTGTACCATCCCGTACCGTCAAGCAGGGTCACTCCGCGATTGATTCGTGTGGAAATTCCTTCGGCTATCTCATCATATTTGCGCGAGAATATCAGGAACTGCACCGACTGACGGGCACTGTTAATCACGTAGTCTATCACAATGCTCATGACGAACAGCACGCAGAAGCCGAACAACACCCTGCGCCAGTCGTGGAAGATGAAATAACACGAAGTGATGATTACGATATCGCAATACATCATCATCCGTCCCAGCGTCACGTCCTTGTATTTGTTGATAATCCACGCGATGATGTCCGTACCGCCCGTGCTTCCGTTGTTGCAGAACACGATGCCGATTCCGAAGCCCAACATTCCCGCGCCGATTACACAGGCCATAAAGTCCTGGTTCGGGCCGAGCAGCTGAGGGAGATTCCCGTTTTCGTCTTTCAGCAGCATCTGGAACAGCCAAAGCAAGAAAGTCAGCATAAAGATGGCAAAAATGGTTTTCACGCTGAATTTCGGGCCAAGAATCTTCAAAGCAAATCCCAAAAACGCCGCATTGATAAGGAAATACGATATCTGTATTTCTACCCCCGTTGCATAATAGATGATGGCGGCGATACCCGTCACCCCCCCGGTCGTAATCTGATAAGGCAGCAGAAAGGCCGCCCAACCAATCGCATAGCAAATCAAACCGAACGTGATGGCCAGGTAGTCTCTCGACTCCCGGCCCAGTTTTCTGACCAGCAAATTCATTACAGCACGATGTTTACAATCTTTTTCGGCACGATAATCACTTTCTTCGGTGTCTTGCCGTCAATCCATTTCTGCGACTGTTCTTCGGCCATTACCGCCGCTTGAATCGTTTCGTTGTCGGCATCTGTCGGGAAGTCCATCGTGAAACGAGCCTTTCCGTTGAACGAAATGGTATATTTCACAGAGTCTTCTTTCAGATACTCTTCGTTGCACAACGGCCATTGCGCGTCACAAACGGTCGTGCCGTGGCCAAGAGCTTCCCACAGTTCTTCGGCCAGATGCGGAGCGAACGGGGCCAGCAATACGACCAAATCGCTCAACACAGATTTGTTGCGGCACTTCAATGCTGTAAGCTCGTTCACGCAAATCATGAACGCGCTGACGGAAGTATTGTAGGAGAAGGCTTCGATATCTGCCGTCACCTTCTTTATCAGCTTGTGGAGGGATTTCAGTTCTTCCTTAGCGGCTTCTCCTTCTGCCGGGATGAAGTTGCCCTGACGGTCGTAGAACAGGTTCCAGAGCTTCTTCAGGAAGCGGTGAACTCCGTCGATGCCGTTCGTATCCCAAGGCTTCGACTGCTCTACCGGGCCGAGGAACATCTCATACATGCGCAATGTGTCGGCTCCGTATTTCTCGACAATCATGTCGGGATTGACCACGTTGTACATCGATTTGCTCATCTTCTCTACAGCCCATCCGCAGATGTATTTGCCGTCTTCCAGGATAAACTCCGCCGTGCCGTATTCCGGACGCCAGTTCTTGAAGGCTTCGATGTCAAGCACGTCGTTCGAAACGATATTCACGTCCACATGCAGCGGGGTTACGTCATACTGGTCTTTCAATCCCGACGAAACGAAAGTGTTCGTGTCCTTGATACGGTAGACGAAGTTGCTCCGTCCCTGAATCATGCCCTGATTCACTAACTTCTGGAACGGTTCTTCCTTGACGCTCACGCCCAAGTCATACAGAAACTTGTTCCAGAAACGGGAGTAGATGAGGTGACCGGTAGCGTGCTCCGTACCGCCCACATAGAGGTCTACGTTCTGCCAGTAGCGGTCGGCCCTTTCGGAAACCAATGCCTTGTCGTTGTGCGGGTCCATGTAGCGCAGGTAATAGGCGCTCGAACCGGCGAATCCCGGCATGGTGTTCAGTTCGAGCGGGAAGACGTTCACGTTGTCAATCTTCGTGTTTTCCACCACTTCGCCTTTGGCCACGTCCCATGCCCACTTCGTCGCATGTCCCAACGGCGGCTCTCCGGTCTCGGTCGGGAGGAACTTGTCCACCTCCGGCAGTTCGAGCGGGAGCTTGCTTTCGTCAATCATATAGGGCATTCCGTCCTTGTAGTACACGGGGAACGGCTCGCCCCAATAACGTTGGCGCGAGAAGATGGCGTCGCGCAGGCGGTAGTTCACCTTCACGCGGCCTAAGTTGTGCTCCTTTACATATTCCTTGGTCTTTGCAATCGCCTCCTTGATGGTCAGTCCGTTCAGGTTCAGGCTGCAATACGGAGCGACACCGGCTTTCGGAGAGTTGCAGACGATTCCCTCTTTGGCATCGAAGCTCTCCTCGCTCACGTCGCATCCTTCTACCAGCGGAACAATAGGAAGATTGAAATGTTTTGCGAACGCATAGTCACGGCTATCGTGAGCAGGCACGGCCATGATCGCTCCCGTTCCGTAACCGGCCAGCACATAGTCGCTTATCCAGATGGGCACCGCCTCGCCCGTAAACGGATTGACCGCATACGAACCGCTGAACACGCCCGTCACACGGCGGTCGGAGATGCGTTCGCGCTCGGTGCGCTTCTTCGTGCGGTCGAGGTAAGCCTCCACTTCCGCGCGCTGGGCGTCGGTGGTCAGCTGCTGCACCAGCTCGCTTTCCGGAGCCAGCACCATGAACGTCACGCCGAACATCGTATCGGCACGGGTGGTAAAGATGGTGAATTCCATGTCGCTGTCCTTCACCTTGAAGCGCACCTCCGCACCTTCCGAACGGCCTATCCAGTTGCGCTGGGTCTCTTTCAGCGAATCCGTCCAGTCGATGGTGTCCAACCCGTCGAGCAGACGCTGCGCGTATGCGGACACGCGCAGACACCATTGGCGCATTTTCTTCTGCACCACCGGATGCCCCCCGCGCTCCGACACGCCGTCCACCACCTCATCGTTGGCCAGCACCGTGCCCAGAGCCGGACACCAGTTCACCATCGTTTCGCCCAAATAGGCGATGCGGTAGTTCATCAGCGTTTCCTGCTTTTCCTTTTCCGGCTTGGCCTTCCATTCGTCAGCCGTAAAGCTCAGTTCCTCCGAGCAAGCCGCGTCTATCCCTTCCGTACCTTTCGCTTCAAAGTGCGCAACCAGCTTGTCGATAGGCTGCGCCTTGCCGCACGTGTTGCAATAGAAGCTGTCGAACATCTTTTGGAAAGCCCATTGCGTCCAATGGTAATATTCCGGATCGCAAGTGCGCACCTCTCGGTCCCAGTCGAACGAGAACCCTATTTTGTCGAGCTGCTCACGGTAGCGGTTGATATTGTTGACGGTAGTGATGGCCGGATGCTGCCCCGTCTGGATGGCATACTGCTCGGCGGGAAGTCCGTAAGCGTCGTATCCCATCGGGTTCAGCACGTTGAAGCCTTGCAGACGCTTGTAGCGCGCGTAGATGTCGCTGGCGATGTATCCTAACGGATGCCCCACGTGAAGTCCCGCGCCCGAAGGATAGGGAAACATGTTCAGCACATAGAATTTCTCTTTCGATTCATCCTCGGCAACCTTGTAGGTCTTGTTCTCCACCCACTTCCGCTGCCATTTCTTTTCAATCTCTCTGAAATTATATTCCATAGCGATGGCAATTAATGTATGTTTGGTCTTTATGTGTCAATTAAGAACGTGCAAAGATAATGAAAGTTAACAGGTTTGCAGGCATTTGCAAATTAAAAAATCTTGCTACCTTTGCTAACGCTTACTTAACCACAAAGTCGATTCGGATGAAAACATACGGCATATCCCGGAAAACGCCGGGACATTACGGCTCAAACGCCGGGGCTTTTCGGCTCAAACGTGCGCACCTTTCCGCTCAAACGCGCAGGCTTTTCCGCTTGAACGCGCGCACGGAGCGGACAGCTTTCCTGACGGCGGTTTTCCTGGTTGCGCTCGCGACGCTCCCTTTGCAAGGCCAGCAGACCTCCTACCTGCAGCTTGAAAGGATTCACAACAACACCGAGTCGTCCATCACCGGATGCTTCCTGCAAGACCCAAGCGGCCTTGTGTGGTTCGGCTCGAACGCCGGGCTGCTCAGCTATGACGGATACACCGCGCACTCCCATTTCACATACGGCACAAAAAGCAACGTGCGCATCTATTGCGGCATCCGCGCAGACGATTTCTTCTACTTGGGGACAGACAACGGCGTGCTGGTTTACAACTACAAGACCGACAGCTATCAAGACACGCGCGCAACGTTCCCCACCGACGTGCGGTGCATCGTCCGGCAAAACGACCGCCTGTGGCTCGGCACGTTCAGCGGACTGTTCCGCTACGACCTGAAGACGGAAGAAATCCGCCGCTTCACCCCCCAAAACAGCCTCCTGCCCCATCAGGCAGTCTACTCCCTCCTGCTCGCCTCCGACAGCACGCTGTACATCGGCACATACAACGGATTGTGCCGCCTCAACCCGCATGAAGAACGCTTCGAGCGCGTAGCGATAGACACCCCCGACACGCGCAAAAACTTATTCGTCAATGCCCTTCTTGAAGACACGGAAGACCAATGCCTATGGATAGGGACGGAAGGAGAACTGGTCAGATACGACATGGCATCGGGCGAAACGAAGAAAATCGAATCTTTCCGCCACAATTCCGTCAAATCGCTGGCATTCGATTCAGAAAAGAACCTCCTGCTCGGCACGGACAACGGACTTTACGTGTTCAACAAGCGCACGCTCAAGTCGGCCCACCTTCGGCACGACTCGCGCAACGCGGCCTCCCTGCCGAACAACATCGTATGGAGCCTGTTTGCAGACGCGAACGCCAACGTGTGGATAGGGACGGACAACGGCATCGCCTTGGCCAAAAACACAAGGCACTACCGGTTCATCCCAATCTGGCAGCTGACAGACAACGGAGAAGGAAACCGCTTCTACTCCATCCTGCGCGACTCAAAAGGCTGCTATTGGATGGGAGGAACGGACGGGCTGCTGCAATTGGAACATTTGGACAAGCCGAAACCGCAAGGAAAATGGTTCAAAATGAATACGCCGTACCCCCTGTCGCACAACCGCATCCGGCATATCTACGAAGACAGCGAAAAAGACTTGTGGATAGCGACCGACGGAAGCATCGAAAGATATGACAGACGGACAGGCCAGTTTGTCCACTATTTCATCACCGACAGCACCCGCACGTACAACGCGAACTGGGCCTACTGCCTGTTTGAAGACAAGGAGCAGAACTTATGGATAGGCACCTGCTTAGGGGGGCTGTTCTGCGTCAGCAAACAGAATCTGAAGAATGCCCGGTCGGGCTACTGCATCGCCGACAAGAGCTACACGTCGGCAAACGGACTGAAAACGATGTTCATCAACCAAATCGTGCAAGACAAGACCGGCTGCATCTGGATGCTGCTGTACAACAACGGCATCCAGATGCTCGACCCGTCTGCCGATACAATCACCACGTTCGAATTTCCCGAAGCGCTTTCCGGCGTCCGGCCCGACTTCCTGATGGGCGACAAGGAAGGCGCCGTCTGGATAGGCTGCCGCAACCGGATACTGAAAGTAGACCCGGAAACGGAACAGACAGAAACCGTCATGCTGGAAGAAGCGGACGATTGCGGCATCCTCTCAATGGCGGAAGTAGAAAATTCCGTATGGGTGTCCACCACCAAAGGATTGTGGATTATCCGAAAAGACGGGCACGACGCCTCACGCCTGCGCATCGCCGACCGTCTGTTCACTTCACTCTATTATGACGCCCGCGACAAGCAAGTCATCCTCGGAGGCAATGACGGAGCGGGAATCTGCATTCCTTCCATCGTCAACGAGACCGGACAGGAAACGACTCCCGTCCGGCTGACAGCCATCTATGTAAACAACCGCCCGTTCACAACCCGCGAGAGCATCCGATACAGCCGCGAAATCGAACTGAAACACACGGAAAACAACCTGATTTTAGAGTTTTCCGACCTGCCCTATTCGCAAGTGGAGAGGAAATCGTTCGCCTACAAGTTAGAAGGACTCGACACCAAATGGCACTTGGAAAGAGCGTACTCGAACAGAATCGTGTACAACAACCTTCCCTACGGCAACTATCGGCTCGCGATAAAAGACACGGAAAGCGGAAAAGAAACGGACAATCTGATAACTGTCCGCATCCTCCCGCCGTGGTACTATACTGTATGGGCCAAAATAAACTACATGCTTTTGGGCGGCGCGCTCATCGCGTGGATAATCAATTTCTTCGTCGTAAAAAACCGCCTGCGGCTGGAACGCACCGAGAAGAAGCAGATTCTGGAACAGTCGCGAAGGAAAATCAATTTCCTTTCGAACATCTCGCACGACCTGAAAACCCCTGTCAGCATGATTGTGGCTCCTGTCAGCAAACTGATTCTTGACGTAAAGGACACACGGCAGAAAGAGATGCTGGAAAGCGTGTATCGGAATGCCATGTCGCTCAACTCGATGATTCACAGGCTGCTCGACTTCAACCGGATAGACAGCAAGGAAGACTCGCTTCTGATTACATCGCGCATCGAATTAGTGTCGCGCATCAAAAACATTTACATGACTTTCTCCGAAGCGGATACAGAGAAGAACCACCAATGGGAGTTCGCAAGCGACACGGAGACGCTCTATATGAACATGGATGCCGTAAAACTCGACTCCATCATCGACAACTTGCTTTCCAACGCACGGAAATACACTCCCGCGCACGGAACAATATCCGTAAAAATCCATTGCGGCAAGGACAATGAAACGGTGTCCGTCACGGTTTCAGACACGGGAATCGGCATTCCGCAAAGCGAACTGCCCTACATCTTCCAACGTTTCTTCCAGTCGTCGCGCACCAAACGCACGCAAGAAGGAACGGGCATCGGGCTTTATCTTGTCAAAACCTATACGGAAATGCACCAAGGAAGCGTTTCGGTCGCTTCAACGGACGGAGAAGGCACTTCGTTTTGCCTGACGTTCCCGGTGGACAAAAGCATCAACCTCCCCCATGCTGAATCGGCGCAAGACAAAGACACGGGCAAGCCCTCCCTGCTGATTGTGGACGACAACGCCGAAATGCGCGACATGATAGGCAGCATCTTGTCGGCACAATATCGGTGTACGTTCGCGTCGAACGGGAAAGAAGCGCTCTCGGCCGTCGAAGCGTCCAATCCCGACCTTATCATATCCGACTTCGTGATGCCGGTGATGAACGGCATCGAGATGAGCGATGTCCTGAAAAAGAACCTCTCCACCGCCACCATCCCTATCATCTTGCTTACTGCAAAAGACGACAGAGAAACGCTGCGCGAAAGCCTTCAGTCAAAAATCGATGCCTTCGTCACCAAACCGTTCGATGCCGAACTGCTCCAATACAAGGTGGCCCAACTTCTGGAGAATAAAGCAATGTATGCAGCAAAAGCGAAAGTAGACAGCATCACCACTCCCAAGGAACCGGAAGGTGTCGTTTCTCAAGACGAAAAGTTTCTTGCAGGCATCACCCAACTCATCGAAGACCATATATCAGACTCCGACCTGAACGTAAACGCCCTGAGCGAACTTTCAGGCATCGGAGGAAAACAAATATACCGGAAGCTGAAGCAGCTCACGGGAATGAGCCCGGTAGAATACATCAAGTCTGTCCGTATGAAGAAAGCCGCCATGCTGCTCAAGCAAAAGAAGTTCAGCGTGTCGGAAGTGATGTATATGGCAGGCTATTCCAACCCGTCGTATTTCTCGAAATGCTTTCAGGCGGCATTTGGAAAGACACCCAAACAATATCTTGCGGAAACCGATTCGCAATAGGCGAAGGAGGTCTTTTTTTAAAGATAATCAGCCATTTGTCCAATTATTGTCTTGATATGTCCAAAATGTTTCGGTCGCTCAAAATGCAACGGATTAAATTTGCAGGTGAAATTTCCAGCTATGGAAACACAGATGGAAAACATACACCAACATTTAATCTAATTACCATTTTATGAAAACGAACCTTTTGAGCCTGACCAAAGCCAAAGCGCTTCTGCTTCTCTGCATCCTCTGGCAGGTCAGCATGTCTGCCGCCTTCGCCCAGTCGGGCAGCAGAACGGTTACCGGAAAGGTAATCGATGACACGAACGAACCGCTTATCGGCGTGAATGTCCTCATTGTAGGAACAACCGTGGGAACCATCACGGACTTCGACGGAAACTTTTCGCTCACCGTACCTGAAGGAGCGAAAGAACTGCAGTTTTCCTATATCGGCTATACCTCACAGACGGTTGCCATTACCGGAAAGGTGCTGAACGTGCAACTGAAGCCGGACAGCCAGATGCTGAGTGATGTGGTCGTAATCGGTTATGGTACGCAACGCAAAAGCGACCTGACGGGAGCCGTGACCAACGTGTCGAGCGATGACTTCAACACGGGTCTGGTAAGCTCCCCCGAACAACTGATCAACGGCAAGATTTCGGGTGTGCAGATTATGTCGAACAGCGGTTCCCCTACCGCAGGAAGCACAATCCGCGTGCGTGGAGGCGCTTCGCTGAACGCCAGCAATGACCCGCTTATCGTGCTCGACGGAGTACCTCTCGAACAGGGAGGTATCAGCGGGAACAGCGGAAACTTCCTCAGCCTCATCAACCCGAACGACATCGAAAGCATGACTATCCTGAAAGACGCTTCGTCGACGGCCATCTATGGTTCGCGCGCATCGAACGGTGTCATCATCATCACCACGAAGAAAGGCAGTTCCGACAAGCTGCAGGTGTCACTCAGCACGACGCATTCCATCCAGACCCGCACGAAACTGGCAGACATGCTCGGCTATGACGAGTTTGTCAATGTGGTGAACACGCAAGGCAGCGCAGCACAGAAAGCGTTGCTTGGCACGGCCAACACGGACTGGAACGACCAGATATACCACAACGCCTACGGCACCGACAACAACCTGAGCCTCGCGGGACGCATCGCCCCCAACTGGCCTGTCCGTGTGTCGATAGGCTACTACAATCAGGACGGTCTGCTGAAGACAGACAATGCCGAACGCTTCACGGGAAGCGTGTCGCTCTCCCCCTCTTTCTTCGATGACCGTCTGAAACTGACCCTCAACGCCAAGGGCTCGCTCAACAGGAACCGGTTCGCCAATACATCCGCTATCTGGAGCGGAGCTACCATGAACCCGACCATTCCTGTCTACTCGGGCAATGACGCTTTCGGAGGATTCACGGAAGCCGTCGGAAGCGACGGGAATCCGGTGAACGGCGCGGTAATGAACCCGGTCGGACTTCTGGAGCTGCGTGACGCACACAGCAGGGTGGTCCGCTTTATCGGTAACTTCGACATCGACTACCGTCTGCACTTCCTCCCGGAACTGAAGCTGCATGCCACACTCGGCTATGACTACGCCAAGGGGAAAGGCTCGGAATATGTAGGTCCGGAAGCCGCGCAGAACTACACTACGGGCGGATACTGGTATCCCTACGGGCCGCAGAAGAACATCAACCGGCTGCTGACGCTCTATGCCAACTACAACAAGTTCTTCGACTCCGTCAACAGCAGCTTCGACATCACGGCCGGATATGACTACCAGTACTGGAAATCCTTTTCTCCGGCAACGGCGGCCATGAACGCTTCCGGCGAAGTGCAGACCGCATACAAGGCGACCGACTACCGGCATACCCTGCTTTCCTACTACGGACGCGTCAACTATTCATACGGCTCTCGCTACATGCTGACCGCCACCGTGCGCCGTGACGCCACCTCGCGTTTCGCGCCCGACTGCCGTTGGGGTACCTTCCCCTCCGTCGCCCTCGGATGGAGACTGACCGAAGAAGAGTTCATGAAGGGCCAGAAGGTGCTGAGCACGCTGAAACTCCGTGCCAGCTACGGTGTGACCGGACAGCAGGACGGAATCGGTAACTATAACTATCTGCCTATCTATACACTGAGCCAGGACGGCGCACAAGGCATCGTGGGAGGAACTCCCGTCTACACATACCGCCCGGAAGCGTATGTCTCCGACTTGAAATGGGAGACTACTACTTCATGGAACGTCGGCTTTGATTTCGGGTTCCTGGACGACCGGCTGACCGGTAGCTTCGACTATTATACACGCCAGACAAAAGACTTGATTGCCACAGTTCCTGCCGCCGCGGGCTCCACTTTCGACAAGACCATCACGACAAACGTAGGAAACGTGGACAGTCAGGGTATCGAATTTGCACTGAACGCCACTCCCATACAGAAAGACGACCTGACATGGGACATCAGCTTCAACATGACCTGGCAGAAGATGAAGGTGAAGAACCTTTCGCTCGTGGAGGGCGGGGAAGTCACCAACACGCCGGTCGGCCCTTCAATCGACGGCTACCAGTTCCAGACTCTGACGGAAGGTTACGAGCCGTATATGTTCTATGTCTACAAACAGCTCTATGACGAAAAGACGGGAAAACCCGTCGAAGGGGCATACGCCGACCTGAACAAGGATGGAGTCATCAACTCGGACGACCTCTACCGTTACCACTCGCCGGCCCCCGACTATATCATGGGACTGAGCACCTCGCTCCGCTGGAAACAGTGGAATCTGGGAATGAGCTTCCGCGCCAACATCGGCAACTATGTGTACAACGGCATGGCGATGAATACCGGAGCTTTCGAGACGATGAGCTACAACAGCTACCAGTTGAACAATCTCTCGGCAAGCTATCTCGACACGGGATTCCGGACACGCCAGTATCTCTCCGATTATTATGTGGAAAACGCCTCGTTCCTGAAAATGGACAATCTGACACTGGGCTATAACTTCGGGAAAATATTCAACGGATGCAGCCTCAATGTCAGCGCAATGGTTCAGAACGTGTTCTGCGTCACCAAGTACAGCGGCGTGGATCCGGAGGTTCCCAACGGCATGGACAATTCGTTCTACCCGCGTCCGAGAACCTACTCCGTCAACGTCGGACTGAACTTCTGAAAATGAAGAATGAGGAATGAAGAATTATCAATTATCAACTGTTTTTGACATGAAAAGAATATTATACACAGCACTGATCTGCTGCACTGCGGCACTGGCCCCCTCCTGCGTGGACGACCTCAACCAGTATCCGCATACGGAAACCACTTCCGAAAACATCTACCGCACCACGGAAAGCTATTTCCAGGTGTTGTCGAAAATCTATACGGCCATGGTCACCAACGGACAGGAAAAGAACGGAAGTGCCGACCTTTCTACAAACAACGGACAGGACTATTCGCGCTGTCTGTTCAATCTGCAGGAGGTCTGCACCGACGAAGTGGCCTATACCTGGTTGAGCGGCGAGAACCTGACAGCCATCAACGACCTCTCATGGGATGCCAACGACTCGTGGGTATCCGACATGTACTACCGCATTTACTATAACATCGCGCTCTGCAACGAGTTCCTGCGCAACGCCACGGAAGAAAGAATCGCTTCGTTCGGCGCGGAAGACCAGAACACAATCCGCCAGTACCGTGCGGAAGCCCGCTTCCTGCGTGCGCTGTTCTATTATCACGCCATGGACTTCTTCCGCAACATTCCGTTTGTCACGGAAAACGATCCGGTGGGAAGCTATATCCCTCCGCGTTACACGGCACAACAAATCTTTGACTTCATCGAAGACGAGCTGAACGATATAACCGAAGGTTCCGACCTTTTGTCTGACCGGTCTGAATGCCCATACGGACGTGCCTCGAAAGGTGCTGCATACACTTTGCTGGCAAAGATGTACCTGAATGCGGAGGTATATATCAACGAAAAGAAATACGATGAATGCATCGCAGCCTGCGGCAAGGCCATCGCACAGGGCTATACGCTGGAACCGGAATACGGCAAGCTGTTCAATGCGGACAACCACCTGCGCACCAACGAAATCATCTTCACACTGCCGATTGATGCCGCAACTACAGTTTCATGGGGAGCAGGGACTTATATGGTATGCGGAGAAATCAGCAACACGTCCTCGACTGAGGATTACAGTCCCGCAAGATTCGGAGCGACCAACGGATGGGGAAACATGAGAATCCGCGGAGCCGCTTCAGCACTCTTTGACAGTGATGACTTGAGAGGGCAGTTCTATACCACAGGCCAGACACAGGAAGCAACCGACCTGAGCGACCTGTCCACAGGTTATCTGGTGACGAAATGGACCAATCTGACCGATGATGGACAGTCCGCATCGAACACGGCACAAGACGGTGCGAACACCGACTATCCGCTCTTCCGTCTTGCAGACGTGTATCTGATGTACGGTGAAGCCGTAGCACGGGGCGGTCAGGGAGGCGACGCGGCAACCGCTCTGGGATATGTGAACGATTTGCGCGAGCGCGCGTTCGGCAATGACAGCGGGAACGTAACGGAAGCTGACCTTACAACTGATTTCTATCTGGACGAACGCTGCCGCGAGCTCTATTGGGAAAGCACCCGCCGCACCGACCTGATACGTTTCAACAAATTCACCAAGGCCGACTATCTGTGGGAATGGAAGGGCGGCTCGGCAAGCGGAACGTCGGTAGACAGCAAGTTCAACATCTACCCTATCCCGTCGACCGAACTTACAGCCAACCCTAATCTGTACAACGAGAATTATTAACCCATAAATCATAACGACAATGAAAACGATGAAATATCTGTTCGCCGTAATCGCAACCCTGATTGCCTTTACATCGTGTGAGGAAGACGGCGACAAAATATACCTGCAGAGCCTGAGCGGCAACGAGCTGATGGCTTCTACAAGTGACGTGACGCTGAGCCCGGACGCGGCGCAGCAGATTGTCCTTTCCTTCGCATGGACGGACCAGACAATAGCCGTCAGCGATGAAAATGTGGGCACGGCCGCAAAGGTGGTCACTAACCTTGAAGCCTCCCTGTCGGAGGACTTCTCCGGCACAGTTTCCAGAACGGAAACCACTTCTCTCTCCCATGCCTTCACGGGCGCGCAGCTGAACACCGTGGCCAACGCCATCGGAGCGACCGTCGGCCAGCCCAACGCCGTATGGTTCCGTCTGGGAAGCGCGACGGGGACGAACATTCCGTCGGCATACAGCAATGCGGTGCAAGTGAACGTGACGCCATACGAGATGGACATGCACACAGGAATCATCCTTGACGCAAGCAAGAACGCAACGGGGGAAACGCTCTATTCGGCAAACGCCGACGGAATCTATTCCGGCTTCATGACCGCAAACGCTTGGGAAAACTTCTACATGAGAGAAGGTAACGGAATTGTTTGGGGGAATGTCGGAGATGATGGAGGAGGAACACCGTTCGTCCTTTCAAGTGAACCGACCCAGTGGAACATGTGGTTCCCCAACGCTGAAGGATGCTTCCATGTGACTGTCAATACAAAGGAAGAAGAATGGAGCGCGCTTCATGTCTCTTCTCTGGCTGTCGGCGGTCTTGCAGACGGAGATATAGCCATGACATTTGACAAGACCAACGGCCAATGGCTGGCTACCTTCACTGCTGACGCTCCAGGAAGCCGCACAATCACAATTTCCGGACAGGGAGAGCTGTTCAACGCTTCTACGGGAACTGATGCGGGAAGCGCAACCGACATTGCCTTTGCAATGGAAGGAGAAAACCTTGTCCTTGCAGAAACGGCGGGAAGCGTCAACGTGGAAGTGCCGCAGGCAGGGGAATGCACCTTGCGGCTGAACCTCTCCGACCCGACAAACTGCACGGCCACAGTCGAAGCGGGAAGCGCGGAAGTGCCGGTTGCTTATCCGGAAATGGTGGACGTGCAACGCTGGGACGGAACCAGCATGGTAAGCATGGTCCAGCTGCAACGCACCGATGCCGCAAACGGAACTTATGAAGGGACTTACGAAGGTCCTTACGACAAAGACGACACCGAGCACTACGGCTTCGAGTTCATAGCAGACGGGGTATGGTACAGAGCCGATGCGAACGACCTGACAAAACTCGTTACCAGCAGCAACGAACTACCCAAGTTTACGTTCGCAGAAGCCGACGACAACGTGGCAAGCATCAAGGTCGAAATCACCGTCCACCTGAACACGCTGACCTGGGAGTATGAGATTATCTCGCAAGAGACGGGAGAAGGAGGCGATGGCGAAGAAACTTATCCTGCTTCTTTGGATGTAGTATGCTATCCTGATGGCGGAAACGAAACAGCCATGACAACGCTCACTCTTACAGACAACGAGAAAGGTATTTATACCGGTACATACTCAGGAGAATATCGGAACAATATCAACATCATCGACCGAACCAATAGTAAATGGTACGGATGCGATCCGACTGACAACTCAAAACTTTCGTCAGCAGACGACAAATGGAATATCTGGTTCAGTGCGTCCGGTACGGTTACAATAACCGTTAATTTGAGCGAGATGACGTACAGCATAACCGAAACCCAGACTAACAATTAAAAAAACAGCAACAGCCATGAAAAAGATAAAGACCTGGTGGATGAGCTTCATCCTCCTATGCGGTTTGACAACCGTTTCATGCGACAACGAAGATACGCCGACTTTCCCGGAACAGCCGGAAACCACCGATCCGACGGGAGGGTATGACATGACAGGCTTCGCGCGCGGAGCCGACGTAAGCTGGCTTACCGAAATGGAAGCCAGCGGACGCAAGTTCTACGACTCTACGGGAGTGGAACGCGAGTGTATGGAACTGCTTCGCGAGCTAGGCATGAACGCCATCCGTCTGCGCGTGTGGGTAAACCCGACTGATGGATGGTGCAACAAGCAGGACGTGCTCGTGAAGGCATGGAGAGCAAGCAAACTGGGCTACCGTCTGATGATTGACTTCCATTACAGCGACGAATGGGCCGACCCGGACGACCAGCATAAGCCGGTGGCATGGCAGGACTATTCGTTTGACGAACTGCAACAGGCGGTGGCAGAGCATACAACAGACGTGCTTTCCGCATTAAAAGCGCAGGACATCGATGTGGAATGGGTGCAGGTGGGCAACGAAACCCGTTACGGAATGCTTTGGGATGACGGCTTTACCGATTACGACTACAGCGATGCCGCCAACTTCGCTCAACTTATCAATGCAGGATATGATGCGGTGAAAGAAGTTTATTCCGAGGCACAGGTCATCATCCATATCGACAAAGGAAATCAACCGGGATATTATACCGGCATGTTCGATGCGTTGAAGGCCGCAAATGCCAGATGGGACATCATCGGCATGTCGCTCTATCCGGGAGAAGACCCCGATAACAAGAACGGTCTGACCGAATGGCAGCCACTTGACAAAGACGGAAACACCTGGCTGCAGCAGAACGACGACTGCATCGCCAACATGAAGACGCTCATCGAAAAATACGGAACAAAAGTCATGATGTGCGAAATCGGCATCCCGTGGAGCTACAAAGAAGCCGAAGCCTTCTACACCGACTTCATCACCAAGGCCAAGGCGGTGGAAGGCTGTCTGGGCGTGTTCGCCTGGGAGCCCCAGTGCTACGGCGGATGGGAAGGTTACCATAAAGGCATGTTCGACGACGATGGCCGCCCGATGAGTTCGCTCAACGCGTTCAAGAGATAAATCCCGCCGAAGAAACGGAAAAAGGCAGGGGCCTTCAGACCGAAACGCCCCGGCCCTTTCCGGAAATCCCGCCATCTTAAAAAACAAAACTTTGCAACCATGAAAAGAACATTGCTCGCAGCCGCCTTCATGATAGGAAGCGCGTGCGCCCTGTACGCGCAACGCACCGAACGCACGTTGGAGAAAGGCTGGAAATTCACGAAAGGAGACATAGAAAACGCACAGTCCGCCGGATTCGACGACAGCCGGTGGGAGGAGGTCACCGTTCCACACGACTGGGCCATCTACGGACCGTTCGACAGGAGCCATGACCTGCAGAATGTGGCCGTCACACAAAACTTTGAGACAGAAGCGTCCGTAAAGACAGGACGCACGGGAGGACTCCCTTACGTGGGTGTGGGATGGTATCGCACCGCATTCGACTCGGAGCCGGGAAAACGGACCACGCTCGTCTTCGACGGCGCGATGAGCGAAGCCCGCGTGTATGTGAACGGAAAAGAAGCCTGCTTCTGGCCGTTCGGCTACAACTCGTTCCACTGCGACGTGACCGCGCTTCTCAATGACGACGGAAAGGGCAACACGCTTGCCGTCCGTCTGGAGAACCGTCCGCAGTCTTCCCGCTGGTATCCGGGGGCGGGACTCTACCGGAACGTGCATGTCATAACGACCGGCAATATCCATGTGCCGGTATGGGGAACACAGATCACCACTCCTCACGCAGGAACCGACTATGCGTCGGTAAAACTGCTCACCACCGTAGACAATGCAGGCGACAAGGACATCCGCATCGTGACGGACATCCTCTCGCCCGACGGAAAGACGGTGGCCACGAAGGACAACACCCGCAAAATCAACCACGGAATGCCTTTTGAACAGAACTTCCTGATAGACGCCCCGATGCTGTGGTCGCCCGAAAGCCCTTCGCTTTACAAGGCCGTATCCAGAATCTATGCGGACGGCCGGATGGTGGACGAATATACCACCCGCTTCGGCATCCGTTCCATCGAATACGTGGCCGACAAGGGATTCTACCTCAACGGGAAACACCGCAAGTTCCAGGGAGTGTGCAATCACCACGATCTGGGCCCGCTGGGTGCGGCAATCAATGTCTCCGCCCTGCGCCATCAGCTCACCATGCTGAAAGACATGGGATGCGACGCCATCCGCACGGCCCACAACATGCCTGCTCCGGAACTGGTCGAACTCTGCGACGAGATGGGATTCATGATGATGGTCGAACCGTTCGATGAATGGGACATCGCCAAATGCGAGAACGGCTATCACCGCTATTTCAACGAATGGGCGGAACGCGACATGGTGAACATGCTCCGCCAGTTCCGCAACAACCCGTGCGTGATCATGTGGAGCATCGGAAACGAGGTGCCCACGCAGTGCAGTCCGGAAGGCTATAAGGTGGCGAAATTCCTGCAGGACATCTGCCACAGGGAAGACCCGACACGTCCGGTCACATGCGGAATGGACCAGGTAAGCTGCGTGCTCGACAACGGATTCGCGGCAATGATTGACATCCCCGGCTTCAACTACCGGGCGCACCGCTATCAGGAGGCCTACAGCCGTCTGCCGCAGAATATCGTGCTGGGGTCGGAGACGTCTTCAACGGTCAGTTCGCGCGGCGTGTACAAGTTTCCGGCCGTAAAGCGCCACACGGCCATCTACGATGACCATCAGTCGACGGGATACGATCTGGAGCACTGTTCATGGAGCAACCTCCCCGATGAAGATTTTGCCCTGGCAGACGATTATCCGTGGACCATCGGCCAGTTCGTATGGACAGGCTTCGACTATCTGGGAGAACCTTCTCCCTACGATACCGACGCATGGCCCAGCCACAGTTCGCTGTTCGGCATCATCGACCTGGCAAGTCTGCCAAAGGACCGTTACTGGCTTTACCGCAGCCTATGGAACAGGGAGTCGCCTACGCTCCATATTCTGCCTCATTGGACATGGCCCGGAAGAGAGGGAGAAAACACGCCTGTCTTCGTCTACACCAGCTGGCCGGAAGCCGAACTCTTCGTCAACGGAAAGAGCTACGGCAGACAGCGCAAGCTCACCCGTGAGGAAAGCGAAGCCCTGCGGGGCAAGGATTCCCTCTGGCTGCAGCGCCGCTACCGCCTGATGTGGACGGACGTACCCTACGAACCGGGCGAAGTGAAGGTGGTGGCATACGGCGCGGACGGAAAAGCCGTCGCGGAGAAATCCGTACACACTGCCGGAAAGCCCCATCACATCGAGCTGACAAGCAGCCGCACAAGCCTGCAGGCCGACGGAAAGGATCTGGCATATGTCACGCTGCGCATCGTGGACAAGGACGGCAATCTTTGTCCCGCCGACGGAAGACCGGTAGACTTCAAGGTGAAAGGTGCGGGGAAATACCGCGCTTCCGCCAATGGAGACGCGGCCTGTCTCGATCTTTTCCATCATCCGAAGATGCATGCTTTCAGCGGAATGCTGACGGTCATCGTCCAGTCAGGAGAAACGGCCGGCACGCTTGAACTGGAGGCGACGGCCAAAGGCATCAAATCCGGAAGAATACAAATCAAGGTCAACAGCCCCCTTAACTCCCCCCGAGGGGGAGCTTATGCCACTGAAGCCTCCCCTACGGGGGGAGGTTTGGAGGGGGCCGTGAGTCTGGAGGGGGCTTTCTACAAAGGAGCCGACATAAGCTGGACAACGCAGCTCGAATCGGAAGGGCACCGCTTCTACAACTTCCAGGGAGAGGAGCGTGAATGCACGGCACTGATGAAGGAACTCGGACTGAACGCTGTCCGTCTGCGGGTATGGGTGAATCCGAAGGACGGATGGAGCGGCAAAGAAGATATGCTGACACTTGCCAAACGTGCCAAGGCAAACGGCATGGAGCTGATGGTGGATTTCCATTACAGCGACTGGTGGGCGGACCCCGGAAAGCAACATATTCCGGAAGCATGGAAGGGACTTTCCTACGAGGAAATGAAGACAGCGCTCGCCTCACACACGAAAGAGGTCCTGGAGCTGCTGAAAGAAAACGGCATCACCCCGAAATGGGTACAGATAGGGAACGAGACGAGCGACGGGTTCCTGTGGGAGACAGGACGAGCCGGCACGAACATGAAACAATATGCCGGACTGACTACCGCCGGATATGAAGCCGCCAAATCCGTATTTCCTGATGTCATTGCCATCGTGCATCTGGACAACGGGTTCGACAATGACCTGTACAACTACATATTCGACGGCCTGAAAGCGAACGGAGGAAAATGGGACATGATAGGCATGTCGCTCTATCCCTACTGGTCAATCATGTACAAGCACGTGAAATCTGCCGACGAGGCCGTCGCCCGGTGCATGGAAAACATCCGAAAAGTAAGCGGGAAGTACGGATGCGACGTGATGATTGTGGAAACGGGCATGGAGTCCGCCAAACCGGAAGAAGGCCGGACGATATTGGGCAAGATTATCAAGGAAGCCAGACACAACACCAACGGGCATTGTAAAGGAGTGTTCTACTGGGAGCCTGAATGCAAGCCCGCCCCCTATGTGCTGGGAGCCTTCACCGCAGACGGACGGCCTACCGTCATCATGAAGGCCTTTTCAGAAAATGAGGAATGAGGAATGAAGAATGAGGAATGAAGAATGAGACTGCGCTTTTCATTCTTCATTCCTCATTCTTAGTTCTTCATTCAACCGAACTCCGCCCAGTCCGTCAGGCGCATGTCGCCTTTCTTCAGGAACGCCTGGTGCATACCCAGCGCGGCGGACAGGCAATGGCTGGTCTGGCCTTTCGTGGAAATCTTCAGATAGTCCCAAAGCAGCTGCTTGTAGTCGGGATGCGCGCAGTTCTCGATGACCGCTTGGGCCCGCTCCGCCGGACTCTTTCCGCGCAGGTCGGCCACTCCCTGCTCGGTGACGATTACGTTCACGGAATGTTCGCTGTGGTCAAGATGCGACACCATCGGCACGATTGAGCTGATGCACCCTCCCTTGGCCGTCGACGGGCAGGAGAAGATGGAGATGTACGCGCTCCGCGTGAAGTCGCCGGAACCTCCGATGCCGTTCATCATCTTCGTGCCGCAGATATGCGTGGAGTTCACGTTGCCGTAGATGTCCGCTTCGATTGCCGTGTTCATTGAAATCACACCGATACGGCGCACCACCTCCGGACAGTTGGAAATCTCCGACGGACGGAGCACCAACTTGTGGCGGAAGAAGTCCATGTTGTCGTAAATGTCATCCAGACAATCGTTGGTCACGCTCAGCGAACAGGTGCTCCCGAACTTCACACGGCCTTCCTTTATCAGTTTGATGACCGAGTTCTGAATCACTTCCGTGTACATCTCGAAAGGCGGGATGCTCTGGTCGCGTCCCAATGCCGCCAGCACAGCGTTGGCGATGTTGCCCACGCCCGACTGGAGGGGAAGGAAAGTGGAAGGGATGATTCCCCGCTTCATGTCGGCCGCAAGAAACTCGGCCACGTTCCGGCCGATCCGCTCCGTCACCGCGTCCGGTTCATGGAAGCCGCGCGCCTCGTCGGGCATGTCCGTCTCGACCACGCCCGCCAGCTTGCTCATGTCTATCTGGATATACGGAAGTCCGATACGGTCGCTCGGACGCACAATCGGAATCGGGCGGCGGTAGGGCGGACGCTCCATCTCATACAGGTCGTGGATGCCGATGAGCTTCTTGCTGTGCGCCGCGTTCAGCTCGACAATCACCTTGTCGGCCAGACGCGCAACGGTAGGCGTGATGCCCACGCCTGCTGTCAGATACACCCGTCCGTCCTCCGTAATCTCGCAGGCTTCGATTACCGCCACGTTCACATGCCCCAGAAAGCCGGAGCGCAGACGCTGCGCCACCTGCGAGAGATGGATGTCGGTATAGCTGATTTCCCCGTTGTTCACCGCCTTGCGGAAATCCGCGTTCGTCGTGTAGGGGGCGCGGAACTTGAGCGCATGGGCACGGGTCAGCATCCCGTCGCACGAGTCGCCCGTCGAAGCGCCCGTTATCAGTCCGATCTGGAACTCCTCTCCTTTCGCGTGCTTCTCTTCCGCTATCCGGGCCACCTCCGCCATGACAGCTTTCGGGCTTCCTGCGGGAGTAAAGCCGCTGAGTCCGACAATATCTCCGTTCTTTATCATACTGGCGGCCTCAGCCGCCGAAATAAAATTGAAATTCATAGTATTTACGTGTTTTTTTGTTTGAAATATCATTCATACTTCCTTTTGAATATCTCGGAATAAATAAAGGCGCGCCGCGCTTCGGAAACATTCCTCAGGTCTGCCAGCGGACGCGCTTCTTGCGGCTGCTCCGTTTTTTTCTCAGGCTTGCGAACGCCCTGTTTCTTTCCTTTTTTCTTTTTTTGCGACAAACTGCCCTCCCCTTCCGCGCAAGGCGAAAAAGCCGGCACGCCTTCCGCCTCAAACGCCGGCGCATCCGTCTCCCGGCTCGGCGGCGTTTCATGCAAAGGAGGGCGGCGTTTTCTTGCAGCATCCTTCTTCGCATTGTCCAGCAACCGGCGGTAAACGGCAGCCGCCATTACCAGCAAAAATATCAGAACGATTATAAAATCCATAAGGCCCAATATAAAGGTTTTCGTCAAAGGTACGAATAAAATCCATTATCTCCTATCCATTTCATGGAAGTTAACCAAGAAACAGGTATCTTTGCGCCCGAATCAACTAATCTATCATACATTATGACAAAAGAAGCCACAGGAGCAGACTTTAAATCTGCAACTGAAAACGAAAACAAGAAGCTCTTTATCGAAACCTACGGATGTCAGATGAACGTGGCCGACAGCGAGGTGGTGGCCTCCATCATGCAGATGGCGGGATATTCGCCCTGCGACTCGATAGACGAGGCCGACGCGGTGTTCCTGAACACCTGCTCCATCCGTGACAACGCGGAACAGAAGATTCTGAACCGGCTGGAATTTCTCCACTCGCTCCGCAAGAAGCGCAAGCATCTGATTGTGGGCGTGCTGGGGTGCATGGCCGAACGGGTGAAGGACGACCTGATAGAGAACCACCACGCAGACCTCGTGGCCGGGCCGGACGCTTACCTCACCCTGCCCGAACTCATCGCTTCGGCCGAGAACGGCCAAAAGGCCATCAACGTGGAGCTTTCCACCACCGAAACTTACCGTGACGTGATTCCTTCGCGCATCTGCGGAAACCGCATTTCGGGCTTCGTGTCCATCATGCGCGGATGCAACAACTTCTGCCACTACTGCATCGTGCCCTACACGAGAGGGCGAGAACGGAGCCGCGACGTGGAAAGCATCCTGAACGAAGTGCATGACCTCGAACGGAAAGGCTACAAGGAGGTGACCCTGCTCGGCCAGAACGTCAACTCTTACCGCTTTGAAAAAGACGGACAGGCGGTAGACTTTCCTGCCCTGCTCCGCATCGTGGCCGAGGCCGTTCCGCATATACGCATCCGCTTCACCACGTCCCATCCGAAAGACATGAGCGACGAAACCCTGCACGTGATTGCCGACACGCCGAACGTGTGCAGGCACATCCATCTGCCCGTGCAGAGCGGAAGCTCGCGCATTCTGAAACTGATGAACCGGAAATACACCCGCGAATGGTATTTAGAACGGGTGGCCGCCATCCGGCGCATCATCCCCGACTGCGGACTGAGCACGGACATCTTCTCCGGCTTCCACTCGGAAACGGAAGAAGACCATCAGATGTCGCTCTCGCTCATGCGCGAATGCGCCTACGACTCCGCCTTCATGTTCAAGTATTCCGAACGTCCGGGCACGTATGCGTCGAAGCATCTTCCGGACGACATACCGGAAGAAGTGAAAATCCGCCGCCTGAACGAACTGATAGAACTACAGAACCGGCTTTCGGCGGAAAGCAATGCGAAAGATGTGGGAAAGGTATTCGAAGTGTTGGCGGAAGGAGTGTCGAAACGCTCGAAGGAACAGCTGTTCGGACGCACGGAGCAAAACAAGGTTGTAGTATTCGACCGGGGGACGCACCGCATCGGCGACTTCGTGAAAGTACGCATCACCGAATCAAGCTCGGCAACGCTGAAAGGAAAAGAAATAACGGAATAACGAAAAGATTTGAGCCGACAAGTCTCCGAACTCAAGCGTTCAAGCCATTCCGCTTATGCGCTCAAGTTCGGAGACTTGTCGGCTCAGATTTTCCGGTTCTCACTCCATCGTTCTTGAAGCCTCCGGCATCACCAACCATAATATAAGGTACACAATGCCGCCGGAAAAGGCCGTGAAGAAAGTGAGCAGCACGTAAACGATGCGCACCATCGTTATATCCCAATTCAAATAGTCGGCTATCCCTGCGCAAACCCCCGCAATCATGCGGTTGTTCGACCGTGTCAATTTCTTTTTTTCCATAAACAAAATAATAGCAATTCATATAGTACGGGGCGAAGATAATGAAAAGCTCGTTGAAAGCCGCCGATTCTCTTAAAAACTTTTAAAGAAAATCGACCCATGCCCATTTTATTTGTTTCTTTGCAGGAAATTAGGGAATAAAGTGAATATACGAAATATAGACAAATGTCCGCTCTGCGGGGGAGACCGCTTTGAAAAGGAAATAACCTGCACCGACCACTATGCAAGCGGAGAGTCATTTGACATTTGCCGGTGTACGGACTGCGGCTTCCTGTTCACCCAATCTTTCCCTGCGGAAAATGAAATCGGACGCTATTACGAATCACCCGACTATATTTCGCACAGTGACACCGACAAGGGGCTTATGAACCGCGTCTACCACTGGGTGCGCCGCTATATGCTTTCCCGCAAGGCTCGTCTCATCAAGCATTACAGCGGGTTGAGCCGGGGCATCCTGCTCGACATAGGCACAGGCACCGGATATTTCCCCCATTACATGGAAGAAAAAGGATGGCGGGTTTCGGCCATCGAGAAAAGCCCCCAGGCACGCGCGTTCGCCAAAGAACACTTCGGACTGGACGTTGAAGCGCCCGAATCGCTCGGCACGCTGAAAGACAAGTCGTTCGACGTAATCACGCTATGGCACGTCATGGAGCATCTGGAACGTCTGAACGACACGTGGAAAACGCTGAACCGGATTCTGAAAGACAGAGGAATCCTCGTGGCGGCGGTCCCCAACCCCACTTCGTTCGATGCAAGGAAATACAAGGAAGCATGGGCGGCATACGATGTCCCGCGCCATCTTTGGCATTTCTCTCCGTCTGCCATGCAACGGTTCGGAGCCAAACACGGATTCATCCTCACCCGATGCCTTCCGATGCCTTTCGACGCCTTCTATGTCTCCATGCTGAGCGAGAAATACAGAAAAAGGTCTTTCCCCTTCGTCAGAGGACTGGCAAGCGGAACCGAAGGCTGGTTCAGTTCATTAGCCAACAAGGAACGCAGCAGTTCCATGATTTACCTATTCAGAAAGAAAGAAGTATGAGCAGGAAAAACGGAACATTCTTCGACATGCAGTTCGTCACGTCATGTATCAGCACAGTGCTGGTGCTGACGCTGCTGGGGATGGTGGTATTCTTCGTAATGACCGCCAAGAACCTTTCTATATATGTGCGCGAGAACATCGACTGCTCCGTCATCCTCAGCGATGACATGAAGGAACCCGAAATCATCAGTTTCCGGAAAGGGCTTGAAAAAGAACCGTTCGTCAAACAAACTGTCTACATATCGAAAGAGCAGGCCCTGAAAGAGGCCACGGAAGCAATGGGCGCCGACCCGACAGAGTTTTTGGAATACAACCCGTTCACCGCATCCGTCAAGATAAAGCTGAACTCCGACTACGCCAATACGGACAGCTTGCAATGGATTAAAGAACAGCTTCTCTCGAACAAGAAAGTGATAGAAGTGGACTATCCGGAAGAACTGATGGATTCGGTGAATCGCAATATCCGAAAAATCAGCCTTTTCCTTCTCGGACTGGCAGCCCTGCTCACGTTCATCTCGTTCGCCCTCATCAACAACACCATACGTTTGGGAATTTATTCAAAACGCTTCCTCATCCACACGATGAAGCTGGTGGGCGCAAGCTGGCCGTTCATCCGCAGACCTTTCATGACGCGCCATGTATGGATAGGCATTCTGTCTGCAGCCATAGCCGACACATTGTTGATAGGAATGGCCTGCTTTCTGGCCAGCAACGAACCGGGTCTGCTGGAAATCATCACTCCGACGGTAATGCTGACCGTCATGAGTGCGGTTTTCGTGTTCGGAATCACAATCACTTCGCTATGTGCCTATATCTCCATCAACAAATACCTGCGGATGAAAGCAGAAGACTTATACAACTTATGACTTCAATCGGCCGGAAAACAATAAAACAAACGTAACTATATGGACAAAACAAAATTTGCCTTCGACAAGACAAACTTCATCCTGCTGGGAGCAGGAATGATTGTCATCATCATCGGCTTTCTGCTGATGGCAGGTCCCGGTTCCACTGAAACTACATTTGAACCGGACATATTCAGCGTGCGCCGCATCAAGGTCGCTCCGGTAGTATGCTTTATCGGATTCATTTCAATGATTTACGGGATATTGAGAAAACCCTCGAACAAAACAACTGACAAAACGGAAAAATAATGGAAGGAGACTTGAACCTATTACAGACTATCGTCATCGCAATCGTGGAAGGACTGACCGAGTTCCTTCCGGTATCGTCCACAGGACACATGATTATCGCGCAGAACGTGTTGGGCGTGGAAAGTACAGAGTTCGTGAAAGCATTCACGTTCATCATCCAGTTCGGAGCCATCCTTTCGGTTGTGGTGCTCTATTGGAAACGTTTCTTCCGCCTGAACCATACACCAGCCCCTGAAGGAAGCAATGCGCTGAAGCGTTTCCTTCACAAATACGACTTCTATTGGAAATTGCTGGTGGCGTTCATTCCGGCCGCCGTATTGGGACTGTTGTTCAGCGACATGATTGACGCCATGCTTGAGAGCGTCACGGTAGTGGCCGTCATGCTTATCTTAGGAGGTGTCTTCATGCTGTTCTGCGACAAGCTGTTCGGAAACGGAAGCGAAAAGACGCAGATGACCGAAAAGCGCGCCTTCATTATCGGACTTTTCCAGTGCATCTCGATGATACCGGGCGTATCGCGCTCAATGGCCACCATCGTAGGCGGTATGGCGCAGAAGCTGACACGCAAGGCCGCTGCGGAATTTTCGTTTTTCCTTGCCGTGCCTACCATGTTTGCCGCTACCGTGTATAAAATGGCCAAGCTCTTCATGGACGGAGGAACGGAAATCATCACGACGAACATGATGCCGCTGATTGTGGGGAACGTTGTGGCATTCATCGTGGCGATGCTTGCCATCAAGTTCTTTATCAGTTTCGTGACCAAATACGGATTCAAGGCTTTCGGATGGTATCGGATAATCGTAGGGGGAGTGATTCTCGCTATGACATTAATGGGCTATAACTTAGAATTGATTTGATGAATTTCAAAGAAGGAGAAGTGCTGTATTTCGACAAACCGTACCGATGGACATCGTTCGCGGTTGTCAACAAAATAAGATACCATATCAGCAGAAAGATAGGAGTGAAGAAAATCAAGGTCGGTCATGCAGGAACTCTCGACCCGCTGGCTACCGGAGTAATGGTAATCTGCACCGGAAAAGCAACGAAGCGCATCGAAGAATTCCAATACCGCACGAAAGAATACATCGCCACCCTGCAATTAGGAGCCACGACACCGTCGTATGACCTGGAAAAGGAAATCGATGCAGTTTATCCAACCGCCCACATCACACGGGAGACCGTGGAGGAAACGCTGAAGAAGTTCGTAGGTACAATCGAACAAGTGCCGCCTGCTTTCTCGGCATGCAAGGTAGACGGAAAGCGCGCATACGACTTGGCCAGAAAAGGAAACGAAGTGGAACTGAAGCCCAAGGTTCTGGTTATCGACGAGATAGAGCTGCTGGAGTGCAATCTGCCGGAAATAAAGATACGGGTAGTGTGCAGCAAAGGCACCTATATCCGCGCGCTGGCCCGCGACATCGGAGAAGCCTTGCATAGCGGAGCGCACCTCACGGCACTTGTCCGCACGAGAGTAGGGGACATAAGGCTGGAAGACTGCATGAAAGTGGAAGATTTTGAATCATGGCTTGACCAACAAGAAATAGAAGAAGTTATAAACGATTAAGGAAAGAAAGGAAGAAGATGAAACTGTCGCAATTCAAATTCAAGCTGCCGGAAGACAAAATAGCTCTTTATCCGGCAAAGTACAGAGACGAATCCCGTCTGATGGTCGTACACAAAGCTACGGGTGAAATCGAACACGTCATGTTCAAAGACATCCTGAACTATTTCGATGACAAAGATGCCTTTATCTTTAATGACACCAAAGTATTTCCTGCCCGTTTGTACGGAAACAAAGAAAAGACCGGGGCCAGAATCGAAGTGTTCCTGCTCCGCGAGCTGAACGAGGAACTCCGGCTGTGGGACGTGCTGGTCGACCCGGCACGCAAGATACGCATCGGAAACAAGCTGTATTTCGGAGACGACGACTCGATGGTGGCCGAAGTGATTGACAACACCACTTCGCGCGGACGCACCCTCCGCTTTCTTTACGACGGACCGCACGACGAGTTCAAGAAAGCGCTCTATGCGCTGGGAGAGCCGCCGCTGCCTCCTTTCATACACCGTCCGGCCGAGCCGATTGACGAAGAACGCTTCCAAACCATCTTCGCCAAGCACGAAGGCGCGGTGACCGTTCCGGCAGCGGGACTCCATTTCAGCCGCGAACTGATGAAACGCATGGAAATCAAGGGAATCGACTTCGCGTTCATCACCATGCACGCCGGACTGGGAAACTTCCGCGACATCGACGTGGAAGACCTCACCAAGCACAAGATGGATTCGGAGCAGATGTTCGTGAACGCCGAAGCCTGCCGGATTGTGAACGAGGCGAAAGACCGTGGAAACAAGGTGTGCGCAGTAGGAACCACCGTCATGCGGGCCATCGAAACGGCTGTAGGCACCGACGGACACCTCAAGGAATTTGAGGGATGGACCAACAAGTTCATCTTCCCGCCCTACGAGTTTTCCGTAGCCAACGCGATGGTAAGCAACCTCCACATGCCGCTCTCTACCATGCTGATGTTAGTATGCGCTTACGGAGGATACGAACTGATTATGGAAGCCTACAACGCTGCTCTCAAAGAAGACTACCACTTCGGAACCTACGGAGACGCAATGCTGATTCTCGACAAATAAAAGAACGTGCCGGCAGACGTGTCAAAAGTTTATTTAGGATTAGGCGCCAATCTGGGCGACAAAAGGGAAAACCTGCTCGGCGCCGTCACAATGATACAGGAAAGGATAGGGGAGGTGACTTCCCTTTCCTCTTTTCATGAAACCGCTCCCTGGGGGTTCCGGTCGGAAAACAGTTTCCTGAATGCAGCGGCATGTGTGGAAACAGCCCTTCCTCCGTTAGACGTATTGCGCCTTACCCAAGCTATCGAAAGGGAGATGGGACGCAAAAAAAAGTCCGTACAAGGCATTTATTCCGATCGCCTCATCGACATCGACCTGCTCCTTTATGACAACCTCGTGCTGAATCTGCCCGAACTGACGCTTCCCCATCCGCTGATGACGGAACGGGCCTTCGTCATGGCCCCGCTGGCCGAAATAGCAGGGGAAACCGTCCATCCGATATTCAAGAAAACAATCTCCGAACTGCTCCAGAACATCATGTAGGGCATATTCGGCTCTCTCCGCAAACGCCTCGGCGTTTTCTTGAAACATCCCGATGTTTGAATAAAAGTATGGAGCATTTTCAAAAAAATGCCGGAACATTTTCAAAAAACAATTATCTGTTTAGACAAATAATCTGGCTACGTATTTGTTATTTTTGCTTTTCCGTTTATAATAGAATCAAAAATAAATGCGAGAAACCCGTGTTATGTAAGACAAACAACAAGTGCTGCCATATTCCTAAAAATGGCTTTTTTCAACAATTAAACTAAAACATACAAAAACTATACGAAACATATCTTTTTCCTTCAAAAAATGAAGTCCATAGGCCGTCTGATAAAAGAAGAACTCGAAAAGCAAGAACGAAGCGTAAGCTGGTTTGCCCGCAAATTAGCATGCGACCGATCTAACATCTACCGTCTGTTTCAAAAAGAAAGCATCGACACGAACCTGCTCGCCCGCATATCCATTATATTAAAGCATGACTTTTTTGCAGACTTATCCCGATATTATCTGCAATCAAAGGAAACGGACAAACAATAGAATTGCAATCTCCCAATTGTCAACCATTCGTCTATACATAAATCACTGCAATATCCGCAATAGATATGTGTCAATCCTGCAACATGTTATATCATTATATCTTTTGTTTTAATATAACTTTGCACAAAACAAATTAAACACAATAAAATTATGAAAACAATGAAGTATTTATCAATGATGCTATTCATGGTAATGGCAAGTGTTTGTTTTAGTGCATGCGGGGATGACGATGAACCAGAAACACCAACCGGAAACAGTTCTATTGTCGGTACATGGGAAGCAGAAGACCTACTACTAAATCAGCATGAAGGAACATTACGAGTTGTATTTAACAGCAATAGCAAAGGCACCATGACAGCCATCTATGACGATGGAACTGATTCTGATACATACAATTTTGAATATATAATCCGTGAAAAGGAAGGTGGCAATACTACTATTGAATTAATCTGGACTGGTACTCAATATATGATATATGAAGAAAAAATAGAATATAATATAAGTATAACACCGTCAAGATTAAGTTGGGGAAATATTACATATACGCGCAAATAAATTAGCAGATTAGTCTCTTGACATCTTTATACAAATATCGCATTATATTGAAGGCTGAAAGATTAGAAAACTCAGCCTTCAATATATGTTTTGTCAAAATGAATCATTGGAAAAACATATCACTTTTGTTATTATTATGCTTCTATGGATGTAACAAGGAAAATGAAGCAGAGATATTACCCCCCAAAACAAATTCTTCCATACAATCACCCTATTTAACAATAATAGAAGACCGCATTCAAAAAATAGATTTTTTTCCCAACACAATAAAAATTAGCATTAATAGCAATATTGATTTTTCAATAACAATTTCAGAAAAGGAAGAATGGATAAAAATATCCAATGGCTTTTCCGCAACCCAACAAACAAAAGGATTTTATCTAAAAAACATAATCACCCTTGAAATTTCCGAGAATCCCACAAAAGAAGAACGCATCGCAAATGTAATTATCAGCAATCAAACATACAATCTTTCCGATACGCTCACTATTATTCAATCAGGAAACCCAAATGAATATTATAGCGACGGTTCATATAAACAATTACAAAAAGCCACAAAAGGAAATGGCGTCAATTTAGTTTTCATGGGAGATGGATTCACCAAAGAATACCTTACCATAAACGGACAATATGAAGAAATCATGAAAAAAGCAGTTGAATATTTCTTCTCCATTGAACCGTTCAATTCGTACCGAGATTTCTTCACTATATATATGATGGCTACAGAATCAAAAGAGGAAGGCGTAAACAATGAAAACGGGAACAAGCAAGTAAACAATAAGTTCCAGTCTACTTTTGGAGACGGAGCATCTATCTCATGCAATGATGATTTATGCTTTGAATATGCCCGTAAAATAAAAGAACTTCAACCCGACAAGCCTATCACCATCATTATGCCACTAAACAGTAACAAATATGCAGGAACCACCTATCTTTACGCCAATGGAAACTCAATAGCATTATGCCCTATAAGCACAGAAGAATCCCCTAACGACTTTGAAGGGCTTGTTCATCATGAAGCAGGCGGACATGGCTTTGGCTTTTTATGCGATGAATACGTATATTACAACCGTTTTATACCAGAAATCCGGAAACAGGAAGTTCGAGAATGGCAGCAATTAGGCTTCCAGATGAATATAGATTTTACGAACAACTTGTCAGAAATACTATGGAAAGATTTTATAGGTATTGGAAAATACAACCATGTAAGTGCATACGAAGGTGGATATGAATATCAATACGGGATATGGAGACCGGAAGAAAACAGTTGTATGAATGACAATATTCCATATTTCAACGTACAAAGCCGCTGGAGTATTGCACAAAGAATCATGAAACTTGCAGGAATCACCGATTTCTCCGTCAACGAATTTATAGCAAATGACAATGTACCGCCCTATATCCCGTCACGCTCTGCGATAAAAGACATGCCGCCTTTGGGACAACCTGTTTGGAAAAAATAGACATACAACAATCGTATCTCTACCCTCAACTTACGCAAATAGAATCCAA
The DNA here is from genome assembly GCA_944320135.1 of uncultured Phocaeicola sp. Classification (GTDB taxonomy): domain Bacteria; phylum Bacteroidota; class Bacteroidia; order Bacteroidales; family Bacteroidaceae; genus Phocaeicola. Next base: position 60,826 of record CALUGI010000012.1, read on the forward strand.
TTCTTCACATCGGCGGACTTCGCCAAAGGCTGTACGCCTTTGGCTATAAAGACGGCTGTCTATTCTACAAAAGCGGCGTGTTTTTAACCGAGGAATGTTCTCCACACCGGTACAATATATGCTCACTTTTGCTGACTTGCACGGAATTTGCAATATCAGCAACAAAACTGTAGCAATTTCAGCAACATATTTTTCTTTCTCTTGCGCTTTTTAAAAAATAATTTTGCAAGAAATCAAAAGTTATTTGAGGCATGAAACATTTATTATTATGGGTATGCGCATTCATTACATGCGCTATCGCAACAACCGGTTGCTCTAACGACGATGACAATCCGCAGCAAATGTTTACCGTAACATTCGATTCGCAAGGCGGTTCTGAAGTGAAATCCCAACAAGTGCCCAGCGGCGGAAAGGCAACCGAACCGGCCGACCCGACGAAAGCAGACGCATCGTTCGGCGGATGGTACACAGGAACGGATTATGCCAAGGCATGGAACTTCGACACTGACGTTGTGACTTCCGACATGACGCTCTACGCGCAATGGAACACCGCGAGCAGCAGCAACCGTCTTGCAACTGCTATTTACATCACTCCTGCGCCCGACAACGAAATCATCGCGGTCAATGCAGCAAGCGAGTCTTTCACTTTGGAAGCATACGCCATCGCGCAGGACGGCAGCCAGGCGGCCAACAGCAAAGTCACCTTCACATACGACAAAGATGAGTTGAGCAGCTTGACAGAAGCATGGGACATCAACGCTGACGGATTAACCGAACCGGACGAAAAAATCGCAGAATACAGCGAAAACGACAGAAGCTACCTCACATTCCATCCGCTGTCTGGCGCAAGCGGCGACATATCGCTGACAATCGCGTCGGAAGAAAATCCGTCAGTCAAGCAAACCGTCACTTTAAAGATTGTGGGAGAGACCGATTTGGCTGCGCAGTTCACCGCCTTGGTGGAATCCCTTCCGCAAGTGAGCCAACTCACTTTCGACAACATCGAGGAACATTGGAACAATGCGCTCCGCGCTGAAACACTATACAACGAGCTGACAAACAAGGATGAGGTTGCAACTGAATACGCAACGTTGCAGGATTTCATCAACGGCATGGAAAGCACATGGGAACTCATCACCTACAAGAAATCGGAAGGCAACAAGTACATCTTGAACGACGACCAAGAGGTGACATACAACCAAAGCGGAACATTCCCCAACGGGACTTACGAAGACAACTCCACAAAATACGAACTGAAAAACAACGGCGATTTCAGTACTTACTTTAAAGATTTAGGATACTCCATCACGGGAAAATACCAATTGTCAACGGGCAGCGATGAAAACGAAGGAACCATTATCGCCAAGTTCGACAATCCTCTGAACTAATCTGCACGGAGCCGGAGCCTCAACGCTTCGGCTCCGATTCTTTTCGGGCCGCCGACACCACTAAAACTTCAGCCCCAGTTCTATCCCGAAGATGTTCCGGCAGCTTTTCGGCTCGTATTGCCGGCAATAAAATACATCAATCGAACATTTTTTTGACAATTTCACCGCCATGCCCGGACGATAGCGCAGCCTGCTTGCGGTAAAGAAAGCGTCGTCACCTAAAGGCTGGAAAAGCTCGACGGAGAAGTAGGGATTTACAAACCACGATTTCGGAGCATAACTGGCCTTCAAACGCGAACGCAACACGTCTTCCGCCGCCCCGTCAGCCACCGTCCGCTGGAGGCGCTCGCGCAAAGAAAATTTCACGTTCCTCCAGCCGACGCTCCCCGTAAGCCCCAACTTGTAGCGGTTGCGGACACCCCAACCGCCGTCTCCCTTATAACGGTAATGCAGGGCGTAGCCTCCTTCCACCGTGAGGCAGGAAACGGGCTTCCAGTTGAGCATGGCACTCAGCGTCCAGCGGTCTGAATGCTTCAAATTGTCTTTTGAACGATATTCCACATAGCCCACAAAACCCCAATTGCGGGACAAGCCGCAATTCACTTTTACCAGACTCCACGTAGAGAAGTCATCCGCCTTTGCCGCCATTTCCGGCACAACAACCGCATTCAACAGCAAAAACAGGAAACCGAACATCTTTCTGAACTGATTCATAGTACCGGCTGAAACATTGGATTCACAAATATAATGAAAAATATGAACATCTCCATTTTTCATGCCGACAAATCCGCACTAAAAACGGTGCGCCCATCCCTGCAAAGACGGGCGTTCATCCCTGCAAAGACGAGCGTTCATCCCGGCAAAGACGGGCGCATAAAAAAACGATTTGACGTTTTTTATCGGTTGCCCTACAAGAAATATCCGCAAAATCATTAAATTTGTCCTGACGTTTGATTTCAATTGACATAATATACTATGGCAAACCGGTTCTCACTCTCCCGACAGAAAAAGCGGCGATACTGCAAAAATCGCCGTGTCCGTTGCATGAGAATACAACCGAAAAGCACATTTATGCCTTTTTTATGGACAATTTTATCCCCGTCCGTTCCGGAAATCGGCCTATCTTTGGCCAAGTCTGAATATTAATCAAAAATTAATACCTTATGAAGATCAAAAAGTATTTTGGAATCACCGCAGTGGCCGCGCTTGCGCTTGCTGCCTGCCAGCCGAAGCAGGAGGCGAAACCTGACTTCCTGACCGAAGAAATCAACAACATCGTGGCTCAGCACACGCTCCAGACCGACATCATCGAAAAGAGCGGAAAATGCCTGAACCCGCGCACGCTCGACACGCTGGGAAACATCGTGTATGTACCCATTGACGACTGGACAAGCGGTTTCTTCCCCGGAAGCATGTGGCTCGACTACGACCTGACGAAAGACGAAAAATGGAAAAACCTCGCTGAAAAATATACCGAAGCACTCGACTCCGTGAAATACTTGAAATGGCATCACGACGTAGGCTTCATGATAGGATGCAGCTATCTGACCGGCTACCGCCTGTGCGGACAGCCCGAATATAAGGACGTTATCGTGGAAGCCGCAAAATCGCTTTCCACCCGTTTCCGTCCGGGTGCAGGAGTCATCCAGTCGTGGGATGCCGACAGAGGATGGCAGGGAGAACGCGGATGGGAATGTCCGGTGATTATCGACAACATGATGAATCTGGAACTCCTGTTCGAGGCGACTCGTCTGTCGGGCGACTCTACATTCCACAAGATTGCCGTATCGCACGCCAACCAGACAATGGCAAACCATTTCCGCCCGGACAACAGCTGCTACCACGTGGTTGACTACGCACTGAAAGACGGCAAAGTGAGAAGCCGCCAGACCGCACAGGGCTATGCGCACGAATCTGCATGGGCGCGCGGCCAGGCATGGGCTATCTACGGATTCACCACCTGCTACCGCTATACGCAAGACCCGCGCTATCTTGACCAGGCTGAAAAGACGCTGAACTTCTATCTGAACGACGCGAACCTGCCGAAAGACCTGATTCCGTATTGGGACTTCGATGCTCCGAAGATTCCGAACGAACCGAGAGACGCTTCCGCAGCAGCCTGCATCGCTTCTGCACTGTATGAAATGGACGGATACTGCCAAGGGAAGAACTACAAGGCTTTGGCCGACACTATCGTAACCCATCTGGCAAGCCCGGACTACAAAGCGAAAGTAGGCGAAAACGGCAACTTCATCCTGATGCACTCTGTAGGCAGCATCCCGCACGGACAGGAAATCGACGTTCCGCTGAACTATGCCGACTACTACTACCAGGAGGCTCTAATCCGCAAGAGAGACCTCGAAAACGGCCAGCCGTTCTCTTTCGTAACTGAAAAGGACTCTATCCAGTAAACATACACAAACGCAGAGACACGGAGACACAGAGCCTTATGCGCTTCTCTGTGGCTCTGTGTCTTTGCGTTCCTATAAAATCGGACAACCATGAAACATCTTTCCTATACACTGCTGGGCGGAGCCGGACTGCTTGCCCTGACGGGATGCGGAAGTGCCCAGGAAACGGCGGAACAGACGCAGCCCAACGTAATCTACGTGTTCCCCGACCAGTTCCGCAACATGGCGATGGGATTCTGGGGAGAACCGGGCTTCAAGGAGCATGTGCGCTTCGTGAACGACCCCGTACACACGCCCAACATCGACAAGTTCGCCAAAGAATCGCTCGTGCTCTCGTCGGCCATGAGCAACTGCCCCCTGAGCAGCCCTCATCGCGGCTCCCTGCTCACAGGAATGTACCCCAACAAGAGCGGAATCCCCCTGAACTGCAACTCCGACCGCCCCATCAGTTCGCTGAGGACGGACGTGGAATGCGTGAGCGACGTGTTCAGCAAGAACGGATACGACTGCGCCTATTTCGGAAAACTCCACGCAGATTTCCCCACCCCCAACGACCCGGCCAATCCGGGACACTACGTAGAAGACAAGACTCCCGCATGGGACGCCTATACGCCGAAGGAACGCCGCCACGGATTCAACTACTGGTACTCCTACGGTACCTTCGACGAACACAAGAACCCGCACTACTGGGACACGGAAGGCAAACGCCACGACCCGAAGGAATGGTCGCCGCTCCACGAGGCCAAACAGGTGGTCTCTTATCTGAAAAACGAGAATGGACAGCGCGACGCGAACAAGCCTTTCTTCATCATGGTGGGCATGAATCCTCCCCACAGCCCCTATCGTTCGTTAGACGACTGTATGGAGGAAGATTTCAACCTCTATAAAGACATGCCGACAGACAGCCTGCTGATTCGTCCGAATGCCGACAAAAAACGCGAGAAAGCGGCTTCTGCCCCCTACTACTTCGCATCGGTAACTGGCGTGGACCGTGCGTTCGGCCAGATTCTGGACTGCTTGAAGGAACTGGGACTCGACAAGAACACAATTGTGGTATTCGCTTCCGACCACGGAGAAACCATGTGCAGCCAGTTTACCGACGACCCGAAGAACTCGCCGTATGCCGAATCCATGAACCATCCGTTCATCGTTCGCTATCCGGGACATATCCGCCCGCATGTAGACAGCCTGCTGCTATCTTCGCCGGACATCATGCCGACACTGCTCGGACTCTGCAAACTGGATAAAGACATCCCCGCCACCGTACAGGGCACAAACTATGCCCCCATCTTCTTTGAAGACTCGACAAGCGCAATCGCCCGTCCGACCGGCGCACTATATATCCAAAACTTGGACGGAGACAAGGATAAGGACGGTAAAGTGATTTCCTATTTCCCGAAATCGAGAGGAATCAAGACGGCGCACTACACGCTGGCCCTCTACATCGACAAGGACAAGAAACTGCAGCGCACTCTTTTGTTCGATGACGTGAACGACCCTTACCAGCTGAAGAACCTCAACCCGGAGGAATATCCGGAAGTCATGAAAGAACTCTGCAAGGAAATGGCGCAGCAACTGAAAGACATCGAAGACCCGTGGTATAACGAAAAGATACTTTCAGACTTGCTTCCGTACTGATTCTTAAAGAAACTCTATACAAGGAAAAGGGGTGCGCCGGAACCTCGACGCACCCCTTTCTTTTCATTGTTTCATCTTGTCTGGCTATATCCTTCCGACTTGAGCAAATCAACGACACGCTGCTTGAACTCTCCTTGAATCAGGATTTCCCCATCTTTCACCGATCCGCCTACACCGCATTTGGCTTTCAGCATTTTCCCCAGTTCCTTCAAATCGTCTTCTTTCCCGATGAATCCGGAAACCACGGTTACGGTCTTCCCTCCACGTCCTTTCTTTTCTATTGCCACGCGCAATTTCTGCCTGCTTTTTTCAATCGTTTCTTCTTCTTCCTCCGTCCCGTCATCATAACGGAAGTCGGGATTCGTGGAATACACGATATTCAGCCGGTCTTTCCAATCATTCTTTTTCATGTCAAATATTCTTTAATGAGAATCAAAGGTAAGAACATTTTTTATCATTCGCTTATCCGTTTGCTGAGAAAAACGTATTTTTGCAACGATTTGTTACTGAATAAAACGATACGTTGATGGCAGAACGAGTACAAAAGAATACCGGCAAAATACCTGAGCCTACATTGCGGAGGCTTCCGTGGTATCTTTCCAGTGCAAAACTGATGAAAGAGAAAGGAGAGACTTATGTGTCGTCCACCCAGATTTCCCGGCAAATCAATATAGACGCTTCGCAGATAGCGAAAGACCTTTCGTATGTAAACATTGCCGGACGTACAAGAGTAGGGTATGAAACGGACAAGCTGATCAGTGTGCTTGAGGATTTTCTTGGTTTCACCAACATGCACCGGGCCTATCTCTTCGGAGTGGGAAGTTTAGGAGGCGCTTTGCTCTGCGATTCAGGCTTGTCGCACTTCGGTCTGAAAATCGTAGGAGCGTTCGACATCAATCCCTCTTTAGTGGGAACAAACATCAATGGTATCCCTATCTATCACACCGATGAGTTCGAAGAACGGATGGAAAAAGACAAGGTGAAGATAGGCGTGCTTACAGTGCCCATCAACATCTCACAAGAAATAACCGACAAGATGGTGAAGGGAGGAATCAAGGCAGTATGGAACTTTACGCCGTTCCGTATCCGCGTGCCCGAAGGCATCGTGGTACAGAACACTTCACTCTATGCTCATCTGGCCGTAATGTTTAACCGTTTGAACGAACTTGAAAAGAAATAGATTCAATGAAGATAATAGCAGTTGGCATGAACTACAGACTCCATTGCGAGGAGCTGCACGCCGGAGAGCCCGTACCGGAAGAACCGGTGATTTTTATGAAACCCGACTCGGCCATTCTGAAGGACGGAAAGCCGTTTTTTATCCCCGACTTCTGCAAACAAGTCGACTATGAAACAGAATTGGTAGTACGCATCAGTCGCTTGGGGAAAAACATCGCGGAACGTTTCGCGCACCGCTATTATGATGCCGTAACCGTGGGCATTGACTTTACCGCACGCGACCTCCAACGGAAATACCGTGCCGAAGGAAAACCTTGGGAACTCTGCAAAGGATTCGACAACTCGGCAGCCATCGGCGACTGGATTCCCGTGAACCGTTTTGCAGACATCCAGAACATCCGTTTCCATCTGGATATCGACGGCAAAACCGTGCAGCAGGGAAACACATGCGACATGATTTTCAATGTAGACCGGATTATCGCATACGTGAGCCAGTTCTGCACAGTGAAAATCGGAGACCTGCTTTATACGGGAACACCTGTAGGAGTAGGCCCCGTGCAGATAGGCAATCATCTGGAAGGTTATCTGGAAAACAATAAAGTACTTGAATTCAATATACGATGAAGATAAGAACAGGATTCGGCTTCGACGTCCATCGGCTGGTGCCGGGACGCGAACTGTGGTTAGGAGGAATCAGACTGGAACACGAGATGGGGCTTCTGGGACATTCCGATGCCGATGTGCTGATACATGCCATCTGCGACGCATTGCTGGGTGCCGCCAACATGCGCGACATCGGATATCATTTCCCCGACAACGCTTCGGAATTCGAGAATATAGACAGCAAGATACTTCTAAAGAAGACTGTCAACTTGATAGCTCAGAAAGGGTATCATGTGGGAAACATTGACGCGACAGTATGTGCCGAACGCCCTAAGTTGAAAGCATATATTCCCCTTATGCAGGAAACGCTTGCCGGAGTGATGGGGATAGACGCAGACGATGTATCCATCAAAGCTACCACGACCGAAAAGTTAGGATTCACCGGACGTGAGGAAGGCATTTCCGCATACGCCACGGTACTGATTGAAAAAACTGAAGAATGAGCAATCCGAAATATTCCATAATCATCCCCGTATATAACCGTCCCGATGAGGTGGACGAACTTCTGGAAAGTCTTTCGCATCAGACACTCAAGGATTTTGAAGTGGTGGTGGTGGAAGACGGTTCGTCCGTGCCTTGCAAGGAAGTGGTCGGGAAGTACCTCCCGGAGATGGAAATCCGTTATTACGCCAAGCCGAACTCCGGACCGGGACAGACCCGAAATTACGGAGCGGAACGAAGTAGGGGAGAATATCTCCTTATTCTGGATTCCGACTGCATCCTTCCGGAAGACTATCTTCAGGCAGTTGACGCCGAATTGGAACGTGAACCGGCAGACGCTTTCGGAGGGCCCGACCGGGCACACGCTTCATTTACGCCGGTTCAAAAAGCCATCAATTATGCAATGACTTCATTCTTTACCACAGGCGGAATCCGGGGAGGGAAAAAGAAGATGGACAAATTCTACCCTCGGAGCTTCAATATGGGCGTGCGTGCCAAAGTGTATAAAACATTGGGCGGATTCTCCAACATGCGTTTCGGCGAGGACATCGACTTCAGCATCCGTATCTTCAAGAACGGATACAGATGCCGTCTTTTTCCCGAAGCATGGGTATGGCACAAACGACGCACAGATTTCCGCAAGTTTTTCAAGCAAGTACACAATTCGGGCATCGCGCGCATCAATCTCTACAAGAAATATCCCGAATCGCTGAAGCTCGTGCATCTGCTTCCGGCGGTATTTACCGTAGGAGCAGCGCTGGTGTTGCTTGCCGCTCCGGTCTGTCCGTGGAGTTTGGTTCTTCTTTTAATATTCGCTTTGACGATATTCTTAGATTCATCCTTACGAAACAAGAACGCATGGATAGGACTGCTTTCCATAGCGGCCGCTTTCATCCAACTCACAGGTTACGGTTCAGGTTTTCTCCGTGCCTGGTGGGAGCGGTGCGTATTAGGCAAAGACTCATTTTCCGCATTCGAAGAAAGTTTCTACAAATAAAAACTTGATTGCATTCATGCTACTTCCTTTTCTACATAAAGATACCATTGAAGCCGGATGCGACGAAGCCGGAAGGGGATGCCTGGCAGGAGCTGTATTCGCCGCAGCCGTCATCCTGCCTGCCGATTTCCGAAACGAGATGCTGAACGATTCTAAGAAACTCACAGAAAAGCAACGCTACGAGCTTCGAAACATAGTAGAAAGCAACGCATTAGCTTGGGCTGTAGGCATCGTAACGCCGGAAGAAATCGACAAAATAAACATCTTGAACGCTTCGTTTCTGGCCATGCACCGGGCGGTAGACCAACTGGAACTGCGTCCGCAACACTTGCTGGTTGACGGAAACCGATTCAACCCTTATCCAGGAGTCCCGCACACGACAATAGTAAAAGGCGACGGAAAATATCTTTCCATTGCAGCTGCTTCCATTTTGGCAAAGACCTACCGAGACGATTACATGAATCGGCTGGCGGAAGAATTTCCGATGTATGACTGGAAAAAGAACAAAGGATACCCCACTAAAAAACATCGGGAGGCCATCAAGAAATACGGCACGACTCCCTACCATCGCGTCTCTTTCAATCTGTTGGGAGACGGACAACTTTCTTTTGATTTCGACTGACGGCAAATTTTACACGAGACCTTGTACGCTAAGGAAGAAGAACACTCCCGTAGCCATCATCAGAAGACCCAATGCCGCATAGAACATACGCGCTTGCCTGCGACCTACATTCTTCACTATAAATTGCGAATTTTGAGCCGTGAAGAACCAATCCCAGTTGAAAATGGAGGCTAGCACCGCCAACAATCCCACCAAGACAAACAAAGCCTGTATGACATAATGAAACTGCATGGCAAAATCACGCTTCATCGAAGCGCACGGTGCGCGTTCCGTCTTCCTGTTCCTCGATATGCACTTTCACCGTATCTCCCGGAAGCAGTTCTTCCACCAATTCCGGCCATTCGATGAAGCAGAGCGCACCGCAATAGAAATAGTCTTCATAGCCCATGTCATACACTTCTTCCAACTTCTTGATCCGATAGAAATCAAAGTGATAAATAAGCTCACCGTTTTCATCCGACCTGTATTCGTTGACGATGGCGAAAGTGGGCGAATTGATTACATCCGTAACCCCCAATTCCTCGCACACGGCTTTTATGAACGTAGTCTTTCCTGCGCCCATCTTCCCGTAAAAGGCAAATACGGTATTGTCTCCCATCTCCGCAATGAATTGGCGGGCAGTTTCACGGATATTGTCAAGCGAAGTGATTTTGAGTTCCATTGTATATTCCGTTAATGTTAGGCCACAAAAATACAACAAATCTCCGGAACGGAATGATTCGTCAGCGCAAAAAATTCTCTTTTCTTTTCCGGCAAAACATCCCGGCCTTCGCACCAGCATAAAGCAAGATGGAAACAAAAATAATGGAAGCGCCCGAAGGCACTTGCAGGCAATAAGAAAGGAACAGTCCGCCTATGCAGCTGATACACCCCAAGAGAATAGACAGCCAAATGATGCGTTTGAAATTGGAAGTAAACAGATTGGCCGTCATTTGCGGCAGGGTGAGAAGCGATATGGCCAGCACGATGCCTACCATACGCAGGCAAGCCACGATGGTAAGGGCTATAAACATCATAAGAAGATACTCGAACAAAGCGACCGGCATCCGCTGGGAACGGGCAAACTCCCGGTCGAAAGCAATGGCGAGAATCGGACGGAGAAAAATGCTGAAAAACAACGCCAGAACCGCACTCAACACGCCAAGCATCAACAGATCGCCTTTCGTGATGGTCAGGATATTGCCGAAAAGATAGGAAGAAAGGTCGGGGGTGAATCCGGGAGCCAGAAAGCTGAATATGATTCCCACGGCCATTCCGAACGTCCAGAACACGGCAATGGCAGAATCTTCGCGCATATCGCTTCGCTTGCTCAGCCACTCCACGCCGAAGGCAGAAAGCACCGAAAACACGGCCGCCGCAAGAATCGGCGAAACTCCCGCGTACAGGCCGATACCGATGCCTCCGAAAGAAGCATGGGTAAGCCCCCCGCTGATAAACACCAGACGCCGGGTTACGATGTAAGTGCCGATAATGCCGCACGCAACGCTTGCAAACAGGCTGCCGAGCAAGGCGTGCCGGAAAAAAGCATATTGAAACAATTCAAAAAATTCCATAACTGCAATAACACAAACCCATCCACATTTACACGGCCGATTAGCGGAAGCGCCTTTCGCCGACTATCAGAAACAGCTCGTCTTTCAGGCCGTCGGGAAGCTCCACCCCCCTAAGCTGCAGGCTTCTGCACCATCCTGCCACTTCATCCTCTTTCATGGTGTACATGATTTCGCGAAACTCGTCCGTTTCCGCTTCCGTATAGCTTCCGGAAGGGCGGCCTCTGAAGCGGTCCAGCTCTTCGTCGTCATAATACTCTATCCGTTTGCTTACGGCTGCCAGCAGACTTTCTTTTTCGCACACGGCATGTTGCCCGCAGCATTCCGCATCCGCGTTCTTCACTTCGGGCAATTCCGCAAGTTCTCCCTTTTCTATTTTCTTCCGGAGGCTCCTGTTGTAAAAATATCCGGAAACCAGTCCGAACAACGCAACGCCGACGAGAGCAAGGACAAGCATCCACATATCCGCTATTCCTCCGTCAGGTTGAATCCGGCTTCAGACAAGTTCTCCCAATAGCGAGGGTAAGATTTTGAAACGACTTCCGGATGGTTGACGCGCAGTTCCTTCAATTTGAGAGCGGCGGGAGCGAAGGACATAGCCATGCGATGGTCTTCGTATGTGTCGATGGCCGGATAAGGTTCTCCCTTGCACCGCGTGCCGTCCCACGACAAGACGGAGCCTCCGGTTTCCGTCAGGACGAAACCCAACTTCCGCATTTCCGCAATCAGTGCGGCTATGCGGTCGGTTTCCTTGATTTTCAGGCTCTGAAGTCCGGAAAAGCGAAACGGAACATCCAGCATAGCGCACGTAACGACAAACGTCTGGGCAAGGTCGGGCTGGTTCACGAAATCATATTCCATACGCGCAATCGGCGCGCCCCGTTTTTCCAGCACAACCGAACCGTTACGGAAAGAAGTATGCACTCCCAACCGCTCGAAAAGTTCGCTTACTTTCGCGTCTCCTTGGAAACTGGACTCGAACAATCCGGGAAGCGCAATGCGGGCATCTTCCGACAGAGCCGCTATTTCATACCAGTAAGAGGCTGCGCTCCAGTCGCTTTCCACGAAATACGGACGCGGGACGTAAGGCCGTGAAGCCACTTCTATGCAGTTTTCCGCAACCCATCCGGCCTGTGCGCCGAACTCCCTCATCAGTTCCAGCGTAAGGTTGATATACGGTCGCGATACGATTTCTCCCGTCAGCGTCAGACGCAAGCCGTTTTCCAGCACAGGGCCTATCATCAGAAGCGCGGAAACGTATTGCGAACTGACGTCTCCCGGCAAGGATACGGCATTTCCCGCCAGTTTCCGCCCCGTTATCTCCAAAGGCGGAAAGCCTTCGTCGCCCGCATAGCGAATGTCTGCCCCCAATGTGCGGAGCGCATCCGCCAGCACCTTGATGGGACGTTGCCGCATACGGGCCGTTCCGGTGAGCACGTGCGTGCCTTCCGTCACGGAAAGGTAAGCGGTAAGGAAACGCATCGCCGTGCCTGCCGCCTTGATGTCGATTACGGGGGGCATGTCGCGCAAAGCGTCCCTCATCACCTGCGTGTCGTCGCAATCCGAAAGGTTGCGGATTTCATCGTTCCCCTTCGCCAGCGCGTGCAGGATGAGCACGCGGTTGCAGATGCTTTTCGACGAAGGCAATTGGACGGTCGCTTCGACCCGCGCAGGAGGAGTAACTAATATACGCTTCATGATAAATCGTGTTGTTAGTTTATTGGTTTGCAAAGATACGAAATCATTTCTAAAAAGGCGGGCAACAAACCGCTTAAATGCCGCCGCGTTTTGTCCGGAACGCGGCGGCATTCAACAAAAAATCCGGCGGGATTTTATTTTGTCAGCTTTATCCTCCCATGAAACGGGTTCGGGACGATTCTCGCGAACAGCCATTATTCCAAAACGACGCTTTCTCCGTCTTCCGGTATAATCAGCCTATTCATATCCGCTCCGTGGCGGCGAGCCTCATTGCGCAGGATGGCGCGGGTGGTCTGGCAATGGTCGATGGCATCCATGTGTACGGCTATAAAGCGGGTGTTCGCCGGGCAGTCGTCAATAATCCGCATGGTCTCCATTTCGTTGGGGATAATCGGGCCGTCGGTTTTCGACAAGGGAGGCAGGATAGCGCCACCGCTGTTCACCACGATATAGTCAGGACGATGCTCCTTCACCGCCTTTTGGGTTGATTCGTTCCACACGCAGTCGCCCATGATGTAGAGCGTAGGCTGTCCTTCCACTTTGAGCACATAGCCCGATGACGCGCCCATCATTTCGCCCAGCTTGCCTCGTCCGTGGCTTCCGGCGATGCGGACAATGGTTATTCCGCCGACTTGCACGCTCTCCTTGACGATGGTCGTGTTGCGGAAATGGTCTTTCACCGCTACCGAATCATAGTCGGCGGGCTGGACATACCAAGGCGTGTCTTTGGAGATAAGCCGCTTGGCGGCAGGGTCGTAATGGTCGATGTGCGCATGGGTCAGCAAGACGAAATCCACGCCGTCCAGCACTTCGCCCACAGGCATTGTCAGGTGTACGCGCGGATTCAGGTTTACACCCAAGGCAGACATCTCCGTGCCTTTCTCCGCCAGCATGGGGTCGATGAGGAGAGTCTGTCCTGCATAATGGATTTTCAACGTAGCGTTGCGCACCAACTGGATGCGGTTGTCCGACTGTTGCGCGAAAGCAACACAGCAAATGCAGGCAAGCAACAGGCTTGCGATGATTGTTTTCTTCATATAAAATCTGTTATTAATGTTTCGGATGCAAAGTTCGGGAGAATCTTTCAAGGCATCTATGCCATAAAATGGGGAAGATATGCCTTTTTGATAAACATATTACTTGATATTGTTCAGTGAGGCGCGAATCCGGCTTAGCGATTGGGGAGTTACGCCGAGATATGAGGCGATATGCTTCAGGGGTACCTGATGGATGACCTCAGGATAATTGTCCATCAGGTGCAAGTAGCGTTCGAGAGCGTTCTGATGCCACGAACACACATGCCAGTTCTCATACAACACGACAAACTGCTCCACGATGTGCCGCCCAAGGTTCGCCATCTGTAGGGAGGAAGTGAATGCCTCCATCAGCCGGAATCGCGGAATGGCATACGCGCAACTGTCGGTCACCGACTCGATGCTCAGCCGCGAGGGGGCGTTGGATATGTACCCCCACACTGAGAAGGTTATCTCGCCTTCCACGCTGAACCACATCGTGGCTTCTTCCCCGTCTCTCAGGCAGAAGGAACGCCATATCCCGTCGGAAATGATATAAATATGTGTATCTGTCTCTCCGCTGCGCAACACGAGGTCTCCGGCAGAGAAACGGCGTTTCTCGCCCATCGAGACGAGCGTATGTATTTCTTCTTCCGCCAGTCCTTGCTCTTTATGCAATCGTTCCATCCATTTTTCCATATCAGTTTTCTTATTATGCGGTTATTTTTGAAGTTTCAAATAGGCTCAGCCGTTTCTTCACGAGGAAGAAGCAGCAAGCCAATGTCACCAGCTCAGCCACGGGGATGACGAGCCATATTCCGTGATGGCCGAACAGCACGGGATAAAGCACGATTCCTACCGTTGTCATAATCAGTCCGCGCAACAGGGAGATGATGGCCGATGTGGCCGCGTCGCCCATAGACGTGAAGAAGCTCGACGAGAGAATGTTCAGCCCGTTCATCAGGAAGGCGAAGGCACAGAAACCGGCTCCAATATAAGCAATCTCCAGCACATCGTCCACGTTTTCCGTCAGGTTGGCATCGAAAAACAGGGGAATGATGCTCCTTGCCCCGAAGAAGACGATGCAGAAGAAGGTCAGTCCCAGCACCCCGTTTGTCTTCAGTCCCATATAGAGCGTTTCACGGACGCGGCTGAAGCGGCCGGTGCCATAGTTGAACGAGAAGATGGGAATGATGCCGTCGGACAGGCCGACAAACAACTGCACGCCCAGATACAGCAGGTAGTTGACCGAGGTGAATGCCGCCACGCCCGCTGTCCCCCACAGCTTCATCATCGCCCAGTTGAACAACAGCACGGCAATGCCTGCCGACAATTCCGACAAGCCTTCCGACGAGCCGTTGTAGACCATCCGCCCCAGCAGCCTGAACGAGATGCGCCCTTCCCGCAGACTCACCGGGCTTTCTTTCCGCAGAATCAGCGGCAGCATCACCAAGGTGGCCAACAAAAACGACACCCCGGAAGCTATGCCGCTGCTTTCCACACCCCATCCCAGGCATCCGATGAACAAGATAGGCCAGGGAGGTGTGGACGACAAGGATGCCCGCCAGCACGCACATAGCAAAATAAGGCCGTCCCATCGCCTTCAGCAGATAGTCGCACAAAAACGCCAGCGAGAGGCAGGGGAAGAACAGGCAGAAGCCTCTCGCGTAGGCCACGGTGTAAGGCATCAGTTTCTCGTCCGCCCCCAGCAGCCGCGCCAAAGGCTCCGCCGCGATGAAAGTGATGATTCCTATTAATAATGATACCGACAGCAACGCCACGAATGCCGTCCGCAAAGCCGTGTGCGCCCTGCGGTAGTCGCGGTTGCCCAATGCCATGCTGACCACCGCCTGGCAACCGATGCCTACCACTACAGCCATTGCCGACACAAACGTATAAAGCGGCACAAACAGGCTGACCCCGGCCAGTGCATCTGCCCCGATGAGGTTGCCGAGTATGGCCCCGTCCACCATCGGCTGCATACCGATGAAAAGCAATCCCACTACGCCGGGAATGGCAAACTTTCTGAACAACACGCTTATCCGCCCCTCTGCCAATTGTCTTTCTTCTTTTGTCCTATACATATTTACCTCCTCTTTTTGCAAAAGTACGGAGCTGTTCCGACAAAGACGTTATCAATAGGGTAAATAATGCCGTTCAAGGCGCAAAGATTCTTTCAATGAGCCACCCCCAAATATGCAGACAGAATCTCTGCCTATGCCATAAAACAAGGAAAATATACCTTTTAAATAAAAGAAAACATTACCTTTGCCTCTCACCGTATAATATTGAGCAATATGAAAGTAGGAATCATCAGATGTATGCAGACCGAAGACTTCTGTTCGGGAACGGGAGACTTCAAGGCTATCCGCAATAAAACGGGCGTTTTTGCCGATGTCGCAGAAGATATAGAAATTGTAGGTTTTACGAATTGCGGCGGATGTCCGGGAAAGAAAGCCGTGCTCCGGGCAAGGGAACTGGCGAAAAGGGGAGCCGACACCATCGCATTCGCTTCATGCATCCGGAAAGGAACGCCAATCGGTTATCCCTGTCCGTTCGCCAATAGAATGAGAGCGGTCATAGAGAACGATTTGGGCGATAAAGTGGCTTTGTTGGACTACACACATTGAGCGCGAATGGGAAAAATTGTCAACCCCGAACGCCTCGTCAGCGTCCCGTTCAGCAAGACGGAATGCGGCACGGACTTCTACCTCAATACGGGACAGAGCGGGGAGATATGCGGCGTGCTGACTGAACATCCGGCATTCAAGACCGACTTTTTCGAGTTCTTCTTCTTCCGTAAGGCGAGCGGGTTCCTGCTGCTCAACTTCCGCAAGATAGACCTGCGGGACGGCATGGTGCTGCTGCTCTCGCCCCACCAACAACAGGAGTGGCATGTAGACGAAGCGTCGCTGGACTACTCTTTTCTCATCTTCCGCGAGGACTTTATGCGCACGTTCATTGCTGACAAATACTTTGCCTTCCACCTGCACTATTACTACCCGACCGACACGCCGCCTTTCCTGACGGCGAACGAAGAACGCCGCACGGAATACCTCCGCTTGCTGGACAAGATGAAGCAGGAACTGCTGCACCCCGTGGCAGACAGCTACCACATCATCGTGTCCGTGCTCTACTATCTCCTGTCGCTACTCAACCGCCATTATGCCGAGTCATGGCATCTCCCTGCCGACACGCCGAAAAACAACTACGCCTTCCAATTCAAGGACCTGCTGGAGAAACATATCCGCAACATGCAGCGCGTGCAAGAATACGCAGATATGCTCCGCATCAGCCGCGTAACGCTAAACAATGCCGTGATGGCACAGTTCGGCGTGTCCGCCACCCACTTGCTCAAACAACGCCTGTTGGAGGAACTGAAGAACGGACTGCTTTTTTCAAGTCAGACCGTCAGCCAGTTGGCGGACGATTTCCACTTCTCCGACCCCAGCCACCTGATGCGTTTCTTCAAACGACAAACCGGAAAGACATTTACACAATATATGATGGATTACAAAAAGGGAATCTACGAATGAAAAGGAAACCGGGCGGATATTTTTTGTTAAAACCGGAAGAAGATGGCAACGGTTCCGAATATATATCCTATCTTTGCGGCGAAAAATAAAAGTGGAAAGATTTGAGTAGCTTGCAACCACGGAAAAAAATGCTAAAACACAGACTTGTTTCCCCGATGATTCCCATCTACTCTGTCCGTACACGGATACAACAAACTAATTTATTTAAATCATTCTGTTAAGTATGGGATACTTATTCACATCCGAATCGGTGTCTGAAGGACACCCCGACAAAGTGGCCGACCAAATATCGGACGCTGTGCTTGACAAACTGCTGGCATACGACCCCAGTTCGAAAGTAGCTTGCGAAACTCTGGTAACCACCGGACAGGTGGTGCTGGCGGGAGAAGTGAAAACCAAAGCGTATATCGATATGCAGCGCGTGGCCCGCGAAGTCATCAACCGCATCGGCTATACCAAAAGCGAATACATGTTTGAAGGCAATTCGTGCGGCGTGCTCTCGGCCATCCACGAACAAAGTCCCGACATCAACCGGGGAGTGGAGCGCGAAGACCCGATGAACCAAGGCGCGGGCGACCAGGGCATGATGTTCGGCTACGCCACCAACGAAACGGAAAACTACATGCCGCTTTCGCTTGACCTCGCGCACAAGCTGCTGATGGTACTGGCCGAAATCCGCAGAGAAGGAAAATTCATGACTTACCTCCGTCCTGACTCGAAAAGCCAAGTGACCATCGAATACGACGACAACCGCCGCCCGGTGCGCATCGACACCATCGTAGTGTCTACGCAGCACGACGAGTTCATTCAGCCCGAAAACGACTCGAAAGAAGCCCAGCTGAAAGCCGACGAAGAAATGCTGGCGCAAATCCGCAAAGACGTAATTGAAGTGCTGATGCCGCGCGTCATCGCTGAAATCCACAATCCGGAAGTGCTGAAGCTCTTCAACGACCAAATAAAGTACTACGTCAACCCGACCGGCAAGTTCGTAATCGGCGGCCCGCACGGAGACACCGGACTGACCGGACGCAAAATCATCGTCGACACCTACGGCGGAGCAGGAGCGCACGGAGGAGGGGCCTTCTCCGGAAAAGACCCCAGCAAGGTAGACCGAAGCGCAGCTTACGCAGCGCGCCATATCGCAAAAAACTTAGTGGCCGCAGGCGTGGCGGACGAAATGCTTGTGCAGGTATCGTATGCCATCGGCGTGGCACGCCCCATCAACATCTTCGTAAACACCTACGGACGCAGCCGCGTATCGATGAGCGACGGAGAAATAGCGAAAAAGATAGACGAACTTTTCGACATGCGTCCGTATGCCATCGAAGAGCGTCTGAAACTCCGGAACCCCATCTACAGCGAAACGGCTGCCTACGGCCACATGGGACGGGAACCGAAAGTAGTGACCAAACACTTTGAGTCGGTTTACGAAGGGGACAAAGACGTGGAAGTGGAACTCTTCACTTGGGAAAAACTCGACTACGTGGACAAGGTGAAGGAAGCGTTCGGACTGAAGCCGTAAGATGCAACACCATATAATGCAGGGACAGGCGAACCCTGTCCCTGCAAAAATCTGTCTCATGCAAATTTTATGAACGAACTGAAAAACGTGTGCGTCTATTGCGCGTCAAGCACGCAAATCCCTCCCGTCTACTTTGATGCCGCAGAAAGGCTCGGACGCATCCTCGCCGAACGGAAAATCAACCTCATCAACGGAGCGGGACGCTTAGGGCTGATGCGCCGCATCTCCGACGCTGCGCTGGACGCAGGCGGAACCGTGACAGGCATCATTCCCAGATTCATGGTCGAACAAGGATGGCACTACCAAAGGCTAACCCGACTCGTGGAAACCGAAACCATGCACGAGCGCAAGAAAATGATGATTGAAATGTCCGACGGAATCATCGCACTTCCCGGCGGATGCGGCACGCTGGAAGAACTGATGGAGGCAATCACATGGAAGCAGCTCGGCCTTTATTTGAACCCTATCGTCATACTGAACACGAACCGCTTTTACGACCCGTTGCTCAAGCTCCTGAACCAGGCAGTGGAGCAAAATTTCATGCGCGAACAACATCGGAACATCTGGCATGTGGCGTCCACACCCGAAGATGCGGCAGATTTATTGTACACAATGCCGTATTGGAACAAAGAAATTCGTAAATTTGCGGCTATATGAACGAATATCGCCATACAATCTGCGAACAAACAGACAGCAACGCATCGCTCCGAAGCGTGGAAATGAAAGACATTTCCGGAATGCAGGGCGAAGCATTGCCCTATTCGTTGCGCACCGACTGGCCGATAACTTGTGTGATATTCTTCTGTTTCTTCCTGATTATATATGCCATACGGAACGGGAAGAAATATCTCTACCAGCATTTTAAAGACTTCTTCAGGCAAAAAGACAGAGCCGGACTGTTTGACGTTACTTCCGGTTCCGATTTCAAATACACGGTTGCATTGTCGGGCGTTTGCTGCATTTCATGCGGAATCTTCCTTTTCGACTATTTTACAGACACGCAAGCGGAACTGCTTCAGAACGTCCCGCATCTCCTTCTTTTGAGCATCTATGCTGCAAGCGTCCTCGCCCTGATGTGTGTAAAATGGATTTTCTATAATCTGGTCAATTGGACATTTTTCGAAAAAAGCCAGCGCAAACGTTGGATTGTTTCCTATTTCGACCTTTCGGGAGCGTGCGGTCTGGCACTGTTTTCCCTTGCCTTGGTAACGGTTTATTTCGACCTCCCGCTAAAAACGTCGCTGACATTTGTTCTCTCCGTACTTGCCTGTAGCAAAATATTGTTATTTTATAAGAGCATTAGAAACTTTTTCAACCATTTTCATGGTGTTTTACATTTAATTCTGTACTTTTGTGCCCTCGAAATAGCACCTCTTCTTTTTCTTTGGAAAGGATTGGGATATATAAACAACTTATTAATTCTAAACTTTTAATACATTGAAGATAAAGAAAGTACTGGTTTCTCAGCCAAAACCGACATCAGAAAAGTCGCCGTATTACGACATTGCTGAGAAGTACGGAGTGAAGATAGATTTTCGCCCGTTTATAAAGGTAGAGAGTTTGTCGGCCAAAGAATTCAGACAGCAGAAGATTTCTATCTTAGACCATACCGCAGTCGTATTCACTTCGCGCCATGCAATAGACCATTTCTTTAGTCTTTGTACGGAATTGCGAGTGACCGTTCCGGAAACGATGAAATATTTCTGCACATCGGAAACCATTGCGCTGTATATTCAGAAGTATGTGCAGTATCGCAAACGGAAAGTATTTTTCGGAGCTACCGGCAAATTTGCCGATCTGGTACCGCTGATTGTCAAGCACAATACAGAAAAATACCTGATTCCGATGTCGGACGTTCACAACGATGAGGTGAAGAATCTGCTTGACAAGAACAATATCCAGCATACGGAAGCGGTGATGTATCGCACGGTAAGCAATGACTTCACTCCGGAAGAAGAATTCAACTACGACATGCTGATATTCTTCAGCCCGGCAGGAATCCAGTCGCTGATGAAGAACTTTCCGAACTTCGAGCAGAAGGACATTGTAATAGGGAGTTTCGGCCCTACCACCGCAAAAGCCGTGAAAGAAGCCGGCCTGCGTTTGGACTTGGAAGCGCCTACAAGCGCGGCTCCGTCTATGCCTGCCGCATTGGACATGTTTATCCGCGAGCACAACAAATAAACAAACGGAAACGCTTAAATAACAAGGCCGCAGAGACACACAGAGCTATACAACTCTTTTGTCACTCTGCGGCCTTTGCAGTAATTAAAGGAATGGCTGAAACAAGGAAATACACTCTTTCAAAAACGGAACGGCTGAACCGCCGGACTCTTATAGAAAGGCTGTTCGGCGGAGGCGGCAAATCGCTTCCCGCATTTCCTTTGCGTGCTGTCTACATGCAAGTGGAAAAGGAAGAGTTTCCTTCGGTTTCTATCTTGATCAGTGTCCCTAAAAAACGCTTCAAACGAGCGGTTAAGCGAAACCGGATAAAGCGTCAGATACGGGAGGCTTACCGCAAAAATAAAGATATCTTACAGGTACCGCTCAAGGAGTCCGGCAAAAAGATAGCTGTCGCTTTCATCTGGATAGACAATGAGCTTCATGAATCCGTTAAAGTGGAAGCGAAGGTGAAGAAACTGCTGCAACTTATAGCCGAACGTCTCTCATGATACGGAAGTTTTTCACTTTCCTGCTCCTGCTTCCTATCCGATTTTACCGAAACTGCATATCGCCGTTTACGCCTCCTTCATGCCGTTTCACGCCAACCTGCTCGCAATATGCCATTGAAGCAATCCAAAAACACGGCCCTCTCAAAGGATTGTATTTAGCTATTAGGCGCATTCTGCGGTGCCATCCGTGGGGAGGTTCCGGATACGACCCCGTCCCTTAAATATGCCCGCTCTATGCTGCTCGATATCCATACTCACCACTTACCGGAACAACCGGAAACAGCTCTATGGAGCTGCTGCATGAAAAACCAGAATCAGCCGGAATTCAGCCAGGCCAGATGGATTTCCGCCGGAATCCACCCGTGGTTTCTCACAATACGCGATTTGCCGATGCAGCTTGCATGGCTCGAATCATTGCTTTCCACTGACAGCAGAGTGGCGGCCATAGGAGAAGCCGGACTCGACAAGCTATGCTCCACCCCTTTCGAAACGCAAATCCAAGCCTTCAAAGCCGTAATCGGATTGTCCGAACGCTATAGGCTTCCGCTCATTGTCCATGCCGTAAAATGTTTCAACGAACTTATTGCATTGAAAAGGGAAACCGAGCCTTCGCAAGCATGGATTATTCATGGATTCAGAGGGAAAAAAGAACTTGCCCACAGTTTGCTCCAACAAGGTTTCTACTTGTCTGTCGGAGAAAAGTTCAATCCGGAAACCGTCAAGGCCATACCGGAAGAATTTTTGTTGGCAGAAACCGATGAAAGCCGAAAAGACATCCGCACGCTTGTCCGACAAATGGCAGATATACGCGAGGAACCTTATGACATGCTTCTTGCGCGGCTTTTCCTAAACGCCGGGCGACTTTTTAATAACTAAAAATTGCTTATTCAGATAAAGTGTCGTATTTTTGCTTCCCGCAATAATTATATAACAAAATGTCAAACTAAGAATCTCATTCGATGAACTTTGTAGAAGAACTGAAATGGCGTGGAATGGTCCACAACATGATGCCGGGTACGGAAGAATTACTGGAAAAAGAAATGGTTACAGCTTATTT
>CALUGI010000013.1 GCA_944320135.1 uncultured Phocaeicola sp.
GATTCATTCGCACAAAATCAAAGACAGCATGTCGAACGGGATATCCATGCGGGCGGAATAGGCGGAAAATTCCGTGGCAGGGCCGATGA
The DNA here is from genome assembly GCA_944320135.1 of uncultured Phocaeicola sp. Lineage (GTDB taxonomy): Bacteria > Bacteroidota > Bacteroidia > Bacteroidales > Bacteroidaceae > Phocaeicola. Next base: position 90 of record CALUGI010000013.1, read on the forward strand.
CGGAAACGTTTCGCAGATATTTCTTCAGGAAGTCGAGCTGTTTCTCCTGGGGCGTGCCTGCCAGATACAGGAAATCTTTTTCTTGATTCATGTCCAGCTGTTTCCACGCGTTGAGCAGGAAATAAGTTTTGTCGTAGAGGTTGGACGCGCGGTAGGAGTTGGCCAGCATGAGCTTCCGGGACTCGAAAGCTACGATGTCCAAGCTATCCGGATGGAGTATGGCGAACGCTTTTTTCGATTCGCTTTTGCGCTGTTCGCATCGGAGGGTCAGATATTCGATGGCGGGACTGACGGATGCGAAGAAGCGGGCTTTCGGGAAATAATCCGAAAGAAGCTGGTGGGTCAGCTTGTCGATGGAAAACAGTACGGCTACGTTGCTTTTGCTGAGTATGTTGCACAGAATCACTTCGTTGTTCTGTTTGGGAAGGTTCTGGTAGAAAAGTGTTTCGGTCTGGTCGTCTTCATACAGTTCGAAAGGCACGGGGGTGTATCTTGGCGTGTGGACAAGTATGTTGGTTTCGAGGCAGGCGTGTTTCAGTTCTTCCGTCCGATTCAGAAATTCCTTTACGTTGGCCGCCATAGAATGTTGGGGATTCACGTGGAAAGAGCGGAAAAGGATGTCGCTTCCGTCGCGGGAAGAATAGGTTGCAAGAGAAAAGCCGTCCGTGCTCAGGCGGATGGAGAGCGTGCTGCGTTCCGGAATGTTGAAGTCAGTCATTTGATTGTTTGTCGTTTTGCGGGTTTTGTGTAATTTGCCGGACGTTTTCGTCCGGTTGTCGATTTTTTGCTTTATATTCGTGTCACAAATATACGAAATTTGCCCGAACGGGCTGAATGACTTGCACAACTTTTTTATTTTTGACGCTATGTTGACGGATGATTTGTCCCGACAAATCGGGCTGAACTTTCCGCATAGTCCGACTTCTGATCAGGAGAAAGCTATGCGGCTTTTTGTCGGTTTCCTGATGTCGCCTTTGCAGGATGCCGCTTTCATATTGAAGGGATATGCCGGTACGGGAAAAACGTCGCTGGTAGGCGCGCTGGTGAAGACGCTTGGCGAGTTGAACCGGAAGTTCGTGCTGCTTGCCCCTACGGGGCGGGCTGCGAAGGTGTTTTCTCGTTATGCGGGACATTCTGCTTACACGATTCATCGGAAAATTTACCGCCAGAAGACTTTCTCGAACGAGACGGACAACTTCGTGATGGGTGACAATCTCTTGAAGAACACGTTGTTTATTGTGGATGAGGCTTCGATGGTTGCCAACGAAGGTTTGTCGGGCGCATCGTTCGGCACAGGCCGCCTGCTCGATGACTTGGTGCAGTATGTTTATAGCGGCAGCGGCTGCCGCCTGATGCTGGTCGGCGATACGGCCCAGCTCCCTCCCGTGGGGGAGGATGAAAGTCCGGCATTGTCCGTTTCCGTGCTCGAAGGATACGGCTTGCATGTGGAAGAGTGCGACTTGACGCAAGTGGTGCGTCAGAAAACCGCGTCGGGAATTTTATATAACGCCACGGCGCTTCGGCTGAAACTTGGCGGCGGAGATTGTTTTTCTCCGCCCGTTTTGCGCACGCGAGGATTTGCAGACGTGCGGGCGCTTCCGGGCAGCGAGCTGACGGAAGCCATCGGCGAGTGTTACGACCGTGCCGGGATGGACGAGACGATTATAGTTTGCCGCTCCAACAAGCGGGCGAACCTGTATAACAGGGGAATCCGGAACTCTATCCTTTATAGGGAGGACGAACTGAATGCGGGAGACGTGCTGATGGTGGCAAAGAACAATTATTTTTGGGGACGCGGCTGCAAGGAACTTGACTTCATCGCCAACGGCGACGTGGCCGTGGTGAGGCGCGTGAGGCGCGTGCGCGAAATGTACGGCCTCCGCTTTGCCGACGTGTTGCTGGCTTTCCCCGATTATCAGGATTTGGAGCTGGAGGCGAAAATCTTGCTCGATACGCTCCACAGCGATGCTCCCGCTTTGAGCAAAGGGCAGAGTGAGGCGTTGTTCAACGGCGTGTGGGAGGACTATGCGGACATCGCTTCCAAACGCGAGAGGATGAAGAAACTGAAGGAAGACCCTTGCTACAACGCGCTTCAGGTGAAGTATGCCTATGCTGTAACGTGCCACAAGGCGCAAGGAGGCCAGTGGAAGCGGGTCTTCATCGATCAAGGCTATCTGACGGACGACATGCTTTCGCCCGATTACTGCCGATGGCTGTACACCGCCGTCACCCGCGCCACGGAAATGCTTTATCTGGTAAACTGGCCGAAGGAGCAGACGGAGGAAGGTTGAGGCAGGAAGAAAAATTCGCGCAAAAGGAGTGTTTTTTGACATTCCTTGGCAAAGCTGTAGTCCGGGTTTGGCAATTTGTTTATTTTTGTTCTGTTAAAATAGAATGCTATGAATAAGGTAAGTTTGGCTTTGTTTTCGCTTTTGCTTTGCAGCGTCTGCTGTTGGGGGCAGCCCGTTTGTCAGATTCAGCATTTCTCTGTCGACGACGGCATCTCGCAGAGCATTGTGCAGCGCATCATTCAGGACAAGAACGGATTCATCTGGTTCGGCACGTGGAACGGGTTGGACAGGTACGACGGATACAGTTTCAGAAACTACAAAGTGTCTGCCGACGGAGAGAATCCGCTCACGTCCTATCGTTTGACTTACATTGCGGAAAGCAGCACGGGCGACATCTGGTGCCAGAGCTATGACGAAAGAGTATTTATATTCGATACGAGCAGCGAGTCGTTTGTCGATGTGCTCAATCCGATTGAAGAAGAATTGAAGATGAATTTGTCCGTCGTCAGGATTTTCCCCTTGGAAAAAGGGATTGTATGGATTGCCTGCAAGAACGGCTATGCGTGCCGGGTGGACGAGAAGATGCTGCACGACGGGCAGGGAGGCGTGACGCTTTACAGCACGGCCGATTTGCTGAAAGGCGAACGTCTGTATGGAGTCTGCATGGATTCGGACGGCGATGAATGGCTACTGACAGACAGAGGAATCACGCTGTTCGGAAAGAAGAAAATCGACAGCGACTTTCCTTTCAAGCAAGTCTTGGAGTATGACGGACGCGTTTATCTGATATCCTCCTCCGACAAACTTGCCGTTTACGACATGAAAACTCAGAAGCTGAACTTCTTGAAACAGTCGCCGCCTTCCGGAAAGTATCTGAAGCTGGAATGTCTTTCCGCCGATACGCTGGCATTGTCGACGGATAACGGACTGTTGCTTTATCTGACGGAAGAACAGCGTTACGTTCGCGTGGACGTGGGGACTCCCGGCACGCCTTCAAACAGCGTCCGGTCTGTCTATAAGGATTCTTATGGCGATTGTTGGGTGATAACGCATGGGGCGGGTGTCGTAAGGCTGAACCCGCATTCTCTGCAACAGAAAACTTATCATATCGACAGCAGCTGGGTGGCGTATTACGAGCGCAAGCCTACGGTATTTTTTTATGAAGACGCCAACCGGACGTTGTGGATACTTCCTACCGACGGACACCTGTGTTATTATGACAGGCAGGCGGATTCTCTCTCTTATTATTACAAGAATCCGGAAGACAAGGCGTCGATATACAATCCTTTCATCCGTTTCTTCATGCCCGATCGGCAAGGCAACATGTGGTTGGTGCTGAATTTCGGATTGGACAAGGTGATTGTGTTGCCTTACAACGTGAAATTCGATAATATAGACTATGGCGTGGAACTTCGAGCGTTCATGACAGACAACAGAAACCGCTTGTGGGTAGGGTCGAAAACGGGCATTATACGTTTGTATGACAGTCGGAAAAATTTTGTCGGATACCTGTCGGGCGACGGAAGGATAGTACAGGAAAAAGTCACCTTCTCAAGCGGCACTTATGCAATCTGCCAAGATGATGAGGGAACCGTTTGGATAGGCACGAAAGACAACGGACTTTACCGTCTGACCGAAGCGTCCGGAAACCGTTTCCTGGTATCAAATTATGTGCATGATCGTGAGGACGAATACAGCTTGTCGGGAAACAGCGTGGTTGCCGTGCTGCAAGACAGCAGGAAACGTATTTGGGTAGCTTGCTATGAAACCGGAATCAATCTGGTGGAAAGGAGGGGTGACGGCAGCCTCTCTTTCGTCAATTATAACAACGAAATGAAAAGCTATCCTACAGATGTAGGACTGAAGGTCCGTTGTATCGCCGAATCGACCGAAGGGGTGCTGCTTGTGGGGACGACGAAAGGGTTGTTGACATTTTCTTCCGGCTTTACCGAGCCTGAAGAAATCAAGTTTTATCACAATACCCGGCGGGCAGGCGACAAAACCTCTTTGCCTGCCAACGATGTGATGAACATCCTTCGTACCCGGAACGGCGGTTTGTATATCTTCAGTTTTACGGGCGGGATGAGCCGTCCTTTGTCGGACGAACTGTTGTCGGACAGTCTGTCTTTCCGCAACTATACGAAAGAGCAGGGACTGGTTTCGGAGCTGGTGCAGTCGGGCATAGAAGACAAAGCGGGGAATGTCTGGATTATTCAGGAGAACGCTTTGTCGAAGTTTATTCCCGGAAAAGAACGTTTTGAGAACTACCGCACCAGCCTGTTCAAAACGAACATGAAGTTTTCAGAGGCTCTGCCTGTAATCACTGAAGACGGCTATCTGATTGCCGGAAGCAACTGCGGTATGTTTGAACTGTATATCGACAGCATTTCTAAAAGCCGTTACGTGCCTCCTATCAACTTTACGGGAATATACATGCAGGGCGGCAGGAAAGCGGCGCTTTCTGAGGACGGAACGTTGCTTGACGTGGCTGCCGCAGACAGGAACCTCACGTTTCAGTTTGCAGCTATCGACTACGTGAACTCAAGAGACATCCGCTATGCCTACAGGCTGCAGGGACTTGAAGAAAAATGGAACTACGCAGATGACAACCGTTCGGCGCGCTATATGAATATCCCGGCAGGCACGTATGAGTTCTAGGTGCGTTCGACAGACAGCGACGGGGTGTGGATGGACAACACGAGGTGTTTGAAACTGGTTGTGCATCCTTATTTTTATGAAACGGCTTGGGCTTGGGGGCTGTATGCGCTTGCTGTGATATTCGTCATAGGCATAGTTGTATATATTTTGTTTTACATTTATCGGTTGCGCCACAATATTACGGTCGAACAGCAATTGGCAGACATCAAGCTGCGCTTCTTTACCGATATTTCGCACGAGCTGCGGACGCCGCTCACGCTGATAACAAGCCCGTTGTCGGAGGTGATTTCGCATGAAAACCTGTCAGGCAAGGCCCGCTCGAACCTGCAGATTGTAGAGAAGAACGCGCAGCGCATGTTGCGGATGATGAATCAGATTCTGGATTTCCGCAAAATACAAAAGGGGAAGATGAAGATTTTCCTTGAGCGGGTCAACATTATAGAGTCGTTGCGCTCGGTGCTCGACAGCTTCTCTTCGCTCGCTTTCGACAAGCATATCACGGTTTCCGTCGACACGGAAATGTCCGACTGGTATATATGGACTGATTCGGACAAGTTTGACAAGATTTTCTTCAATCTCGTTTCAAATGCGTTCAAATACACTCCCGACGGGAAAAGCATTACGGTCCGTGTGCGCAGAGAGGGGGAATATGCGGTCATTTCGGTGGAAGATCAGGGAATCGGAATCGACAACGCTTCTTTGCGGACCATCTTCCAGCGTTTCGAGACGTTGGGAACTTCTGCTTCCCAGCCGTCATCGGGCATAGGTCTGTTGTTGGTGAAGGATTTGGTAGACATGCTTCACGGAACAATCCGCGTGGAAAGCCGTGTAGGAGAGGGAAGCAAGTTTGTGGTGTCGGTTCCCGTCAACCAGAATGCGTTTCAAAACGACCGGCGTGTGGAGCTGTTGCTGGAAGACGGGGATGCGGAGAGCGGAACTGCCGAGCCGTTTCCTGAAGCGGAACCGGAAAAAGAGCAGGACGAACAGGAGGATATGACCGCCGTGCTGATAGTGGAAGACAATGCGGAGATGCGCGCTTTCCTTACCAATATCTTGTCGGACGAATACAAGGTGCTGGTGGCCGAGAACGGGGAGCAGGGCCTGAAGATGGCGCGCGAGGAATTGCCGGACATGATTCTGACAGACGTGATGATGCCCGTGATGGACGGACTTGACATGATCAGGCATTTGAAGGAGGATGCTGACATCTGCCATATTCCGATTATCGTGCTGTCGGCCAAGTCGTCTTTGGACGACCGGATTGCGGCTTTGGACGAGGGTATTGACGATTACATCACGAAGCCGTTCAGCGCCAATTATTTGAAGGCGCGCATCGTGCAGCTGTTCAGGCAGCGCAAACGCTTGCAGGAGGCTTTTCTCTCGCGCCTGTCCGACCGCAAGGAGGAAGCCCCGATGCAGTTCGGCCCTGCCCAGCCGAAAGTGATGGATATGGACCAGGCGTTCATGCAGAAGGTGATGTCGTTTATGGAAGAGAACATGGACAATCCGGAACTGGAAATCGACGATTTCGCTTCGCATACGGGCATGAGCCGCACGCTTTTCTACCGGAAACTGAAGTCGATTGTGGGGGTGACTCCCGTCGAGTTCGTAAGGGAAATCCGAATCAAGCGCGCCGTGCAGCTGATGGACTCGTCGGCTTACAACTTCTCGCAAATCGCTTACATGACCGGATTCACCGACCCGAAGTATTTCGGCAAGTGTTTCAAAAAAATCATGGGGGTCACTCCCTCGCAATACAAGGTCAGCAAAAAAGAATAATCGGCGCAGCCTTGAAAAAACGGGCGGCATTTCCGGCAAAAGACGGGCGTTTTTTATCGGAATGCCGCCCGTTTTGCATCGGGAAGCGGGCGCATTTCCGGTTTTTTGCGGCGCGAAACGTTTTTTCCTCCTTTTGGAATAAATCTTGCTCCGCCTTTCGGCAAAATTGCGCTAAACTTGCATCCGTAAATCCATATCATGAAAATATTGAACTGTTATGAAAAAATTGATTTTTGCGTGTTTGTCGTTTTGGGCTGTCGGATGCTGGGGGCAGCAGTTGCCGTATCAGAATCCGGAGCTGTCGCCCGAACAGCGGGCGGAGGACTTGGTGCGGCGTTTGACGCTGGAAGAAAAGGTTGCTTTGATGCAGAACAACTCCAAGCCGGTGCCCCGTTTGGGCATCAAACCGTATGAATGGTGGAACGAGGCGCTCCACGGGGTAGGGCGTGCAGGCTTGGCTACGATGTTTCCGCAGTGCATCGCTATGGCTGCTTCGTTCAACGATTCGTTGCTGTATGACGTGTTCGATGCCGTTTCGGATGAGGCCCGTGCCAAAAACCGTATGTTCAACAAGAAAGGCCAGTATAAACGTTACCAGGGTCTGACCTTTTGGACTCCGAACGTGAACATCTTCCGCGACCCTCGCTGGGGGCGTGGGCAGGAAACTTACGGCGAAGATCCGTATCTGTCCGGACGGATGGGCATGGCTGTTGTGCGGGGACTGCAAGGAACGAACGACACGAAGTACAACAAGCTCCACGCTTGCGCCAAACATTTTGCGGTGCATTCTGGTCCGGAATGGTGCCGCCACAGCTTCAATGCGGAAGACATCGCTCCGCGCGACCTCTGGGAGACTTATCTTCCGGCCTTCAAAGACCTGGTTCAGAAGGCCGACGTGAAGGAGGTGATGTGCGCATACAACCGTTATGAGGGAGACCCGTGTTGCGGAAGCAGCCGTTTGCTCCATCAGATACTCCGCAACGAGTGGGGATTCGACGGCGTGGTGGTGACCGATTGCGGAGCAATCTCCGACTTCTTCCAGAAGCACAAGCACAACATGTATCCCGATGCGAAGACTTCTTCGGCGGTGGCCGTCCGGAACGGAACGGACTTGGAGTGCGGAAGCAGCTTCCAGACGTTGGTAGAGGCGGTGAAGGGCGGCATGATTGAGGAAGCGTCCATCGACATTTCCGTCAAGCGTTTGCTGAAAGCCCGTTTTGAGTTGGGCGAAATGGAGCCGGAACATCCGTTTACGGAGATTCCCGATTCTATCGTAGACTGCCAGGCACATCGCAATCTGGCCCTTCAGATGGCTCGTGAGACGATGGTGCTGTTGCGGAACGACAAGGATATTCTTCCCTTGAAGCGGAACGTGACGGTGGCCTTGGTCGGCCCGAACGCGAACGATTCGGTGATGCAATGGGGCAACTATGCCGGGACTCCTTCGCACACCGTGACCCTGCTCGACGCATTGCGCCGAAGGCTTCCGGGAAAAAGGCTCATCTATGAGCCGATATGCGGCCATACGGAAGGATATTCCTTCAAGAGTTTGTTCCCGCAATGCGGCATCGACGGGAAGAAAGGCTTCGCGGCTTCTTATTGGAACAACCGGGAATTTAAGGGGAAAGTAGCGGCTACCGACCAGATAGCGACCCCTTTCCATTTCAGCAGCGAAGGAGGAATCGTGTTTGCTCCGGGAGTGAAGCTGAAAGGGTTCACCGGCATCTATAAAAGCGTGTTCCGCCCGACGCATACCGGAAAAGCGTTCTTCAGGCTGATGACGAACGGCAGGGTGCGTTTCCTCGTCAACGGAAAGGAGATTGCGAACGAGTTTAACCTGAAAAACCCGTCGAGTGTGGCGGAGTTTCCGTTCGAAGAAGGGAGGGAGTATGCACTGGAATTGCGTTTTGAACAGGTGAAAGACAACCCCTTCTTCAACCTCGATTTGGTGGAAGAAGACCCGGTTGACATGGATGAGATTGTGAAACGTCTGAAAAAGGCCGATGTGGTGGTCTTTGCAGGAGGCATCTCTCCGTTGTTAGAGGGGGAGGCAATGAGCGTGTCCGCCGAAGGCTTTAAGGGCGGAGACCGCACGGATATAGAGCTTCCTGCCGTCCAGCGCGAGGTGATGGCCCGCCTGAAAAAGGAAGGAAAGAAGGTGGTGTTGGTGAATTTCTCCGGCTCGGCGATGGGCCTTGTGCCGGAAACAAGCTCCTGCGATGCCATCATTCAGGTATGGTATCCCGGTCAGGAGGGAGGAACGGCGATTGCGGATGTGCTGTTCGGCGACTACAACCCGTCGGGAAAGCTGCCTGTCACGTTCTATAAGTCGGCAGACCAGCTGCCTGATTTCCTGGACTATTCGATGAAGAACCGCACTTACCGTTATTTTACGGGCGAACCGTTGTTCGCTTTCGGCTACGGGTTGAGCTATACGCGCTTTGAGTTTGGCGAGGCTTCCCTCAGCTGCGATTCTATTGGCTATGGAGAAACGGTTGTGCTGACCGTCCCGTTGAGCAATGTCGGGAAGCGCGACGGCGAAGAAACGGTGCAGGTGTATATCCGGAAGAAAGGAGATGCGGAAGGCCCGTTGAAGACTTTGCGCAACTTCAGGAAGGTGATGCTCGCGAAAGGCGAGACAAAGGAAGTGGAAATCGCCCTTCCATACGAATCGTTCGAGTGGTTCGACGCGGCTTCGAACACCATGCGCCCGACAGAAGGGGAGTACGAGGTGTTCTATGGCAGCAGTTCGCGCGATGAAGACCTGAGGTCGCTTGTGGTTCGTGTAGTAGAGTAAGTTTTTCATTAGGTGTTTTTTAGTGTATAAATTCAAGTGTGTGAAAGGAAATATTTAGGGCTGTACGTGAGTATCGCCTAAATATTTCTCCTTTTCTGCCGGAATGTCCCCGTTTCGGCGCAAGGTGAATCGTACTTTTGGAGCATCTTTGAAAGTGTTTTTTGAGACCTTTGTTGATTTCGCAAGCTACAATCAAAAGAAAGGTGCAGGCGTTCGGTTTGAAACGCCGCGAGATTTGAATCTGAACGCGCCGGGCTTTCCGACGGAACGCGCCGACGTTTTTCAGAAAAACGAGTGAAAAGAAATTATTAATGGAATACTAAAACTAATATTTATGAGAAATTGGATGACATTATGCGCCGCTTCGCTTCTTGCCTTCTCCGTTGCATGTACGGACAAGGCGGACGAACTGGAAGGGATGGCGGAAAGTCCCTATTCTTCCGGCAGCGTGTCCGGGCAGTCGGGGCTTGTAGGGATTTCGCTCAGCAGGGCGAGCTTGGATGAATTTGCCGAGTCGGGCGTGAAAGACATCAGCCTTTTCGTGTATATGGCAGACTCGCTGATCTATGGCAGGAGTTATCCGGTGGGCGACGGGAACATACAGGTGGAGCTTCCCCTCGGCGAAAATCTGCAGACGTTCGCCGTGGCCAATGCCGGACGGATTGAACGCACCGACAGCCTTTCGAAGGCGGTCGTTTATTTGGACGAACTTGCTCAGAATGAAGTCTATGTTTCCGATGTGGTCGGTTTCACGTCCGACAAGTCGCAGCCTTCGTTGCCTTTGGAACTGAAGCGCATGGTGGGGCGTGCCGTGCTGCAGCCCATCGACGATGCGGAAGACTTGGCTTCGCAAACGTGGTTCGACCGTGTGGAAGTGACGTTCACCAATATCGGAACGGCGTATAAGGTGGCCGAAGGGAAGTGCGTCGGCCAGCAAGACGTGACGGTGAGTGCCCGAAAAGAGTCCGGCTACGTAGCCTCGGTCTATTCGTTTCCCACGGAAAGCACGGGAGAAGAAGGCGAAACCGCTTTGCCGCTTACGTCGGTCACGCTCGCATATTATCTGAACAATGCGCTGGCAAACCGGACGTTGGGCGAACTGAAGACCAACATCAGCTTTTCGGCATCGAAAAGCTACAACGTCCTGCTCCCGATTTTAGAAGAGGGGTATTTGGACAAACCTTTGGAAAAGAGCCGTTCGGCGGGCCTGTTTTCCGTTGTTGAATCAGAACTTTAACCGAGAAATCTTATGAGAAAGAAAAATGTTTTGCATCCTTTTGCGGGACTGGCTCTGCTGGTCGGCATGATGTCGTGTTCCGAAGAAGATAGGTATGCCACTTCCGTGGTGAAAGGCATACGGATGTATATTGACGATGAGGAATATGCCATCAATACCAATTCGTCGAACAAGCCTTTGTTCATCTATAAGGCCGACGGAGAGTACGTGGCCAATTATTCCTCGTTATACCGTTTCCAGCTTCCTGACGGGAGCTACAAGATTATAGCGACCACGCAAGGCGATTCTATTCCCTATCCGGAGAATCTGAACAGTTCGGTTATCCGCCAAGATCCGGGCGCGAAGCAGAGTTATGTCATTTCCGCTCCGGTGGATTATGCTTCTCCTTTCGATTCGCCTCTGGAGCTTCGCATGTACACCCGTACAGGAGTGTTGCGCCTGAAGGCGACCGACCGCAAATCCGACAGGAGCTATTCAACCGTCCGTGCGGTAGTCACCACTCCGGTTTCCGGCTTCAAGCTGGCGGATGCGTCGTTCGTGCAGGAACAGACGGAGGTGGTGCGCGATAAAGCCACTTCCACCGGCGGCGTAAACTATACGGACGATCTTGTGTTGTTCGAAACCGATGCTGTCGGCAAGGAGGTGTCCGTGCGCATCGATTATCTTGATAAAACGAACAGCGTGATACGTTCGAAAGAAATGGCCGGGACGTTCCCCGTTTTGCCTGACGACACCCTTCAGATTGCTTTCGAGTTGAACAACGAAGACGAGCCGGTCATTCAGGATTACGTGGTCAGCATCGCTTCGGAGGGATGGGCGGAAGAAGACATTTATCCCGACGCTCCGGTCAGACTTCCTGAAGGATATACCTATGTGACGGCGGAAGAAGACCTCTCTGCCGTATTCGACCGGTTGTTGAACGATGAAAGCGTGGATGCAGTCAAGCTGTATCTTGAAGCCGGCGGACGGTATGAATTGGGACGCAAGACCGATTTCGCCAAGAGCGTCTACATCGTGGGAGCGCAGCCGCTGAGCAATCAGGAAATGGCCACGGTTGAGATGGGCAACATGAGCATGAACACCGGAAGCGCGACGATGGACGCCATCCATTTTGAGAACCTGAAGATTGTAACTACGGACGACGATTTCTTCAAACTGAAGAACCAGGAGTTCCATGTCGGGGAGATTTCATTGAAAAACTGTGAAATCCGCGATTTAGGGTGCTGCATGTGGTATCAGGAAACCAACGCCGCTCGCCAGCAAACAGTAGGAAGTTTTGTCATAGAGGGGTGCAGGTTCATCAACTTGAACATCGGGAAAAGCAGTCTGATAGGTCCGTCCACCAAGCAGGATGCCCCCATCTCGAACATCGTGTTCCGCAACTCTACGTTCCATGCTCAGACGCTTTCGAAGCCGTTGGTAAGCGGATTGTCAGCAATGACAGGCCCGTTAAGCATAACGATTGAGGGCTGTACGTTTGTGACGCTGGCGGAAGGAAGCACTTTCTTCGACCTTTCGCCCAAAAACACCGACAGCTTTGACCTTATTGTCAGGAACAATTTGTTCAGCGGTGTCGGCAGCGGAACTGCATTCAGCCTGAGGGGAGTGACGAGCAGCGCGTTCAGCGGCAATTATTACACGAACGGTTACGGACTGGATTGGGGAGCAGACGGAGAAGCTCCGGCAGAAACGGCTCTTTCGATGGACGAACTGTTCCGGAATGCAGCGGAAGGAGACATGACCATTACGGACACAAGTTCTGAAGTCTACGTGAATGAGGTCGGTGACCCGTATTGGAGAAAATAAGTTTAATCTTAAAAATATAGAAATGAAGGACATTAAGTATTGCATGATGGCGCTTTTGGCGATGCTGTTCACCGCAGCGTCTTGTTCGGAAGACGAAACGCTGGCAGAAGGCGGACAGGCAGAAATGCTGGAGGTGTCGAGAAACGATGTGAAGCTGGCCAATACGGAGGGGAGTTTCACGCTCAGCGTGGAGGCTTCCGGAGCATGGACGGCAACTGTGACCGAGGGCGAATGGCTTTTGCTGTCGAAAACGGAAGGAGAAGGCAGCGGCGATATCCGTTTGCTGTTTGCGGAAAACGCTGACGCGGAGGCGAGAAGCGGAAAAGTCAGCGTGGCTTTGGCGGAAGGAAGCGGATTGGTGCAGGAAATAAAGGTGGAGCAGTTGGGCACAGACCCCGACATTTTGATTTCAACCGATCTGGAAGAAGGGGAAATCATCCCGTTCAGCGGAAAGACGTTGAGCTTTCAGGTAGTATCCAACATCGAATATGCGGTGGAAATAGCCGAGGAAGACAATTGGATAGAGCGGGAGGAACCAAGCGGGCGGTCGCGTGCTTTTGAAACTGCGGATATCATCTTCAATATACATGGCAACAGCGGAAAGCAGCGCACCGGGACAATCGAATTCAAGTCGGTAGGAGAGTATGTGATGTCGAAGTTCGTTGAAATCACGCAGGAAGCCGTGCAGACCACCTTGGCCATGAAGCAGGATGAATACGTCATTCCGTTCAAGTGCGCCCGGTTGGAGATTCCGATCGAGCAGGAAGTGGAAATTGATTATGAGGTTTCATTCTCCGACGGCTCGTGGGTAAGCTGGAACGAGGACGCTTCCGACGGAACAAAAATCGTGTTGGATATAAAAGACAATGCCGACGATCTTCCGAGGGTTTCCGAAATTACTGTCAAGAACAGCGTGCTCGACAGAAAGATGACGCTTTTCCAATATGGAAAGCCGAACCCGCGTATCGGGGACGACTTGTCTTCTGCACAGGCGTTGGCGTTCCCCGGTGCGGAAGGAGGCGGACGCTTCACGACCGGCGGACGGGACGGAACGCTTTATCGCGTGACGACGCTTGAAGACTACGGGGAAGGCGAAGCTCCGATTGAAGGTTCTTTGCGATACGGAATCGAGCAGGTGAAAGGGCCGCGCACCGTCATTTTCGACGTGTCGGGGATTATCGACATGAAAGCGCCGATGTTCCTGACAAGCGGCGACCCGAACATCAGCATCATCGGCCAGACGGCGCCGGGCGACGGAATCACGCTGAAAGGCTACAACTTTTCGTTCAACCTGTCGACAGTAAAAACCAAACTGAATGCAATCGTGCGTTTTATGCGCTTCAGGCCGGGTGACGAGCATCCCGATTACGCAGAAGACGGAATAGGAGGAAGATATTTCACCGATGCAATTGTAGACCATGTTACTGCAAGTTGGAGCGTGGATGAGACTTTCTCGTTTTATGCTTGTGAGAATTTTACGGCGCAGTGGGTATGGCTACAGAGAGCCTGAACAATTCGAACCATGCAAAAGGCGCTCACGGTTATGGGGCAATGTTTAGCGGAAACAACGCTTCTTTCCACCACCTTTTGCTGGCGCATCACGGAAGCCGTTGCCCGCGTATTTCTGATTATGAGAATGAGAATGATTTTGGTTCCGGGCCTTTTGATGTGCGGAATGTGGTTTATTACAATTGGAGTCAGGACGGCCAGGGAAGTTATGGCGGCAAAAATGCTAAATTCAATCTGACGAACTGTTATTACAAAGCGGGTCCGGCTACGGGTGAAGGAAGCATTTCATGGCGTATCTTGCAGACCGATCCAAGCGCCAGGATATATCTTGAAGGAAATCATGTGACGGCAAACCAGGAAACGACAGCCGATAATTGGACGACAGGCGTTTGGGAACAGTTCTGGCGTGACGTGCATCCTACAGAGGAAGAAATGCGGGCAATGCAGGAGCATGATTACCATCCTTTCGGGAAGGTGACGACCCACACGGCGGAAGATGCTTACGAGAAAGTGTTGGGGTATGCCGGCGCTTCCTTGCACAGAGATGCGGTGGATTGCCGCATGGTTGATGAAGTGAGGACGGGTGCGGCTTCTCACATCGGCTCATATTTTGTGGATGAAAACGGAGACGGCGTGAATGACGTAACGCCGCGTCCCGGCATCATCGACACGGTAGGCGACACGGAAGGGTATCCCGAAGTGAAGTCGCTGGAGCCGTGGCCGGATACGGACGGTGACGGAATCCCCGACATCTGGGAAGAAGCATACGGCCTTGACCCGCAGGATGCAAGCGATGCGGCGAAGGCGACGGTGGACGAATCGGGACGCTACTCCAATCTGGAGGTTTATTTCCACAATCTGGTGCAGCACATTGTCAAGCTCCAAAACGAAGGAGGCCAGACGATGGAGAAGAATTAGCGGACGCCCGCGTTCCGCGAAAACGCCGGGGCGTTTTTTTAAAATCCGGCGGACAAAGCGGGGCGCAGGTGCGCGAAACGAAACAAAGTGCTTTACAAAAAGAAAAACTCAATAGAATGAACAAGTTAGTCATAAGTATATTAATCCTGTTGACGGCAACGGTCGGCGCACTGGCGCAGACCGTCACCGGAACGGTGACCGATCAGTACGGCCCGGTTATCGGAGCTTCGGTGATAGTGCAGGGGACAAAAATAGGAGCTGTCACCGACATCGACGGAAAGTTTGTGCTTGAGAATGTGCCGAACGTGAAGAAAGCCGTGCTGAAAGTGACCTATATCGGAATGAAAGACCGGATTGTGCCGCTGGAAGGGCGTACCTCCGGAATCTCGGTGCAAATGGAAGAAAACATCAGCCAGCTGGAAGATGTGGTGGTAATCGGCTACGGAACGCAGAAAAGAGGCAACCTCACCGGTTCGATAGCCAGCGTTTCCGGAGAGTCGTTGGCGAAGGTGCCGACGGCATCCGTGGGGGAAGCTCTTGTGGGAAAGCTCCCCGGCGTGCAGATTACCACGGTCGACGGTTCGCCGGACGCGGAGGTGAAGATTGTAGTGCGCGGAGGCGGTTCCATCACGCAAGACAACAGCCCGTTGATTCTGGTGGACGGATTCGAGGTCAGCAGTCTGAACGACGTTCCGCCTACCGACGTGGAATCGATTGAAGTGCTGAAAGATGCGGCGTCGACAGCCATCTATGGAGCGCGCGGCGCCAACGGAGTAGTGCTGGTTACTACCAGGCAGCCGAAAGAAGGGAAGGTGTCGATAAGCCTGAACACTTACGTGCAGACCAAAACGCTGTCGAACAAGCTCGACGTGCTCGACCCGTATGAATACGTGCTGATGCAGTATGAGAATGCCCGGCAGAAGTCTTCCAATCCTACCGGATTCTTCGACAAGTACGGCCATCCCTACGAATATTATATCTATCAGGGCGATGCGGGCACCGACTGGCAGGATGAGGTGTTCGGTACGCATCCCGTAGCGAAGTATGTCGATTTGAGCCTCAACGGAGGTACGCAGAAGACGAAGTATAAGTTTACGTTCGTCCATCAGGACCAGCCCAGCGTGATGGTCGGCAACGGCTTGAAGCAGAACAACCTGAACGTTACGCTCAACACCAAGCTGTACGACTTCCTGACGTTCGAGTTCCGCTCGCGCCTGCTCCACAAGGAAGTGGACGGTTCGGGCACGGAGGGAGTCAGCTTGCAAAGCGCGCTTCGCCAGGCTCCTACCGAAGGTTTGGACGAATATATGGAAGTGCCGGAAGACAACACCTACTTCGACCCCGACCAGCTCGACGAGGTGACCCGCTTCAATCCGATAGAAGAGTCGGAGAAGAACTACAGAAAGCGGATAACCAAGTCGCTGAACACGATGGGAGCCGTTACGTGGGAAATCATCAAAGGGATGACGTTCCGTTCGGAGTTCGGCTTCGAGAACAACTCGTATGAAGACCGCCGTTTCTGGGGAATTGGCACGAGCAACGCGCGCAACAACAACAATCAGCCGATGACCTCCTGGCAGATGCGCCAGGGCACCAAGTGGCAGCTTACGAACGTGTGGAACTACAGTTTCAAGCTGGCGGACGCGCACGATATCAGCGTGATGGCGGGACAGGAAATGAAAAGCTCCATCACCAGCACAAAGACGTTCACCACGCGCTACTTCCCGGAGAATACGACTCCCGAACAGGCATTCGACAACCTTTCGATGGGCACTCCTTACGAGAACTCGTCCACGAGGGAATCAGCTACGCGCATTTCGTCCTTTTTCGGGCGCATCAACTATGGCTATATGGACAAATATCTGGCTACCGTAACCCTGCGTGCGGACGGTTCGTCGAAGTTTGCGGCCGGAAACCGTTGGGGATTCTTCCCGGCTGTAGCCGTGGCATGGCGTCTGTCGAACGAGGATTTTCTGAAAGACAGTCCGACCGTTTCCAACTTGAAGCTGCGTTTGAGTATCGGTACGTCCGGAAACGACCGTATCAATGCCGACTTGTATCAGAAACTGTACGGCATCAGCAGCAACCGTCCTGCGGGATGGGGCGAGACAAGCCGCTATTATTATCAGTTCTATGATCAGGATTACCTTTACAATCCGGACGTGAAGTGGGAAACTACTGTCACCCGAAACTTAGGTGTCGATTTCGGATTCTGGGGAGAACGCCTGAACGGTTCGGTTGACGTGTACTGGAACACGGTGAAAGACCTGCTCGTCCCCTCCGACATTCCGGGATACACGGGATATACTCAGATTATGAGCAATGTAGGGCAGACCTCCAACCGAGGTGTCGAACTCCAGCTGAACGGCTATATCATTACGAAGCCCGACTTCACGCTGAGCGCCACGTTCAATATCGGGCACAACAAGAATAAAATCGACCATCTTGCAAGCGGCGAAACCGAATGGATTCTTTCGTCCGGATGGGCAGGCTCGCAATTGCTGAACACGGACGACTACCGCGCGTATGTGGGCGGTTCGAAAGGGTTGATTTACGGCTTTGTCAACGACGGCTTCTATACGGTGGACGACTTCGAGTCGTTTGACGAACGTTCCAGGACATGGAAGCTGAAAGAGGGAGTGGTAAACTCAAGCATCCTGTCGGGTGACCCTCGTCCGGGAAACGCGAAGTTCAAGAAGCTGACCCCGGTAGACCCGGACAGTGCCGACCCTTATGCGCTGACAGAGGCAGACCGTATGGTTATCGGCGACACCACTCCGAAGTTTTCGGGCGGATTCGGCTTGAATGCTACTTGGAAAGGGCTTGATGCCAGTGTGTTCTTCAACTACATGTATGGGTTCGATGTGTTCAATGCCAATAAGGTGATGATGACCACTTGGGCGGACAACAATTATAACAACATGAGCGCGGAAATGTCATCCGACAAGCGTTGGAGAAACTTCGATGACATGGGAAACGAAATCCGATACAGTCCCGAAGTGCTTGCGGAGTTCAACAAGGATGCTACTATCTGGAATCCGACATCTATCGGGCGGCCCATCTGTATGTCGTATGCGGTGGAAGACGGCTCGTTCCTGCGCTTGCAGACGGCAACCGTCGGCTATACCCTGCCTCGTGCATGGACTGCAAAAGCGGGACTGAGCAGGGTGCGTTTCTATGTCACAGGTTATAACCTGTTCACGCTTACGGGCTATTCCGGTTACGACCCGGAAGTGGATATCGCTACCGGGCTGACACCGAACATCGACAACGACAGATACCCTCGGAGCCGGACGTTTACTTTTGGCGCACAACTAACCTTTTAAACGAATCTATATGAAGCATATTATGAATAAGGAACTGTTATATTCTTTCATCGTCTGTGCGGGGCTTTCCGTGGCAGGATGCGACGATTTTCTCGACGTAACTCCTGCATCGGGATTTACTCCTGATTATGTGTTCTCATCAGAAGATGAAATGAAATCGCTGCTGACGCAGATTTATTCGAAGATGACGGAAGACGGGATGTACGGAAGCACAATGGCAAGTGGACTGAATACGAATACAGACGTGGAGATGTCTTCGTTTGAGAACAACACGGCTTCTTCGCAAGGCTCGGACATCGGTTGCTTTGACGCGCGTCCTCACTGGACTACGCTGAACAATTTCTGGAACGACATGTACAAGGAAATCAATGTAGCCAACGACTTTCTGGAAGAAGTCGCGAAATTGCCCCAGTTCTCTGCGGAGGTTGTAGACGAAGACGGGCCGACTGAAGTGCAGCAGATGTACGGTGAAGCGAAAACGTTGCGCGCCATGATGTATCTTGACTTGATTCGCACGTTCGGCGACGTGGTGTTTACGACTGAAGCGTCGCAGGCAAGCGATGATTTCTTCAGCTTGGGGACGACTGACCGCAACGTGATTCTGGAGTTTCTGATTGATGATTTGAAAGAAGCGGAGCCGCTGATGAAGTACGCCTCCGAACTGGATTACGGAGTGGAACGCGCTTCGAAAGAATATTGCCAGGCATTGATCGGACAGCTTGCGCTTTATCGCGGAGGATGGACGCTCCGTCCGGACAAAGACAATCCTACGGTTGTAGGATACATGGAGCGGGGAGATAACTTTGAGCATTATTATGACATTGCCATCGAGTATCTTGGAAAAGTTATCAAGGAAGGGAGGCATGACTTGGTGCAGAGTTTCCGCGACTTGTGGGTGAACGAATGCAACTGGACTACCGCCAATAACGACGACGTAATCTTTGCGATTCCGATGCTGAAAGGGACTACCAGCCGTTACGGTTACAACATCGGAGTGACGATAGCCGAAGGGGAGCATTCTTATGGAAGCGCACGCAACTATGTGACGTTCTGCGGGACGTATGTGTTCTCGTTCGATAAAGACGACCTCCGCCGCGACATGACTTGTGCGCCGTACAAATACGATGAAGACTTGAACCAGGAAATCGATATGGGGATTGCTCTTATGGGGGCCGCAAAGTGGTCGAAACTTTACATGCAGTCGCCTTTAGGCCCGTCGAGCGGTTCGGGAACCGGCATCAACAGCATCCGTATGCGTTTTGCCGACGTGCTGCTGATGTATGCGGAAGCCGTGAACGAACGTTTCGGTCCGCGCGAGGATGCGAAGGACGCGCTGAAACGGGTGCGCCGTCGCGCTTTCAACTCTTCGCTCTGGCCTGAGAAGGTGGAGGCATACGTCAACTCGCTTACTACGGAAGACAAGTTCTTCCAGGCGATTATGGACGAACGCAAATGGGAGTTCGGAGGCGAGGGAATCCGGAAGTACGACCTTGCGCGCTGGAACAAGTACGGAGAAACAATCTATAACCTTTATTACCAGATGGCGAACTGGGGGAAGGTGGCCAGAGGGACGTACATAGAAGGCATCGACCGCGTGCCTAACAACATCTTCTACAAGTCGGTTGCCGACCCTGAGCATTCTGACAGAACCGTCTTGGACATCGTGGGCATCGATCCTGAAGAGTGGGGAATCGGAAGGCCGGAAGGCTATGATGTGCTGGAGTACGCGCTGAGCTGGTATATCAACGATTCTGAAACGGGACAATGGAAGACTGCCGACGAGATACTGTGGAGCTTCCGGGGATTCATCAACGAAGGGAACGAGAGCACGGTGCGCCCTACCGACCCGTTGCGGTATCTCTGCCCGTATCCATCGAAGGTAATCACCGACCATCGGGGACTAATCAAGAATTATTACGGATATTAATTTCAAGTTTAAAGGAAAGGTTATGACCAGATTATTATACAGAATGCTGCCGTTGTTGCTGTGGGGCGCGCTGTTCGCGTCGTGCAAGGACGACAAATATACGCCGATAAAGGATTTGTTCCAGCCGCGCATGGTGTTGGAAGAGCCCGAAGTGGAAGGGAACTCCATTACGCTGGTGTGGTATAAGGTGAACGATGCGGTTTCATATACCGTGGAGCTGTATTACGACAATTATTACACGGACAAGTTTATGAGTGTGGACACGATGGAGCCTTTCGTCTTCCTTGACGACATCCCGTATGGCACGACTTTCTACATACGGGTGCGATGCAACGCGGCCGATGCCGCGAACAATTCGCAATGGACTTACGTGAATGCCGCCACCGACAGGCGGCCTGAGTTCGCGCAGCTGCTTGAGGACGTGTCGAAAACGGAAATCACGGAAAATTCGGCTGTCATACATTGGGACGTCGATCCGGCCAATCCGGTGGACAGCGTGGGCGTGATGCCGGTGATGGACGAAACGCTTCCGGGTGTGTCGCGCTATCTGACTGAAGAAGAGCAGGCGAGCGGGGAAGCCGTGATTGAAGGGCTTGAGAAGAATACGCTGTATGCGGTGAACGTTTACGACACGTCGAAACCCCGCAAGTACGACAAACCTTATAACGAAGTGACGTTCCGCACGGCAGGGCCTGCCGCCGAATCGATTGAAGTGGGCTTCGACGATGACCTGACCGCCTTGCTGACGGCAAACAACGACAATGCCGAGATTCCGGAAGGCACGGAATACTTCCTTCCCGCCGGTTCGCAATACCGGCTGACTGCCTTCAACATCAAGAAGGGCTTCCGCTTGGCAGGAAGCACGGAAGGGGAAAAGCCGATTGTCATTTTAGACGAATGGTGGAACATTGAGCCTAACTCGTACATCACCAGTCTGGAGTTCCAGAACATCGAGTTCCGCCAGGAGGTGTTGAACGGCTACTTCTTCAACGTCAACAGCTCGTACACCGTCGAGAACCTGAGCATCGTGAACTGCGACTTCATCGGTTTCGGACGAGGATTTTTCCGTCATCAGGGAGCGAACAGCAAGCGCATCATGAACTTCGAGATGGAGGGATGCTGGATCAACAACTGCGGCTGGCAGACAGGCGCATACGGCACGTTCCATTTGGGCTCGAACGATGACAGCGGAAATTCATACGATGTGATTGACAGGGCGGTGTTCCGCAACTGCACGTTCAGCAACGATACGGACGGCACGAACGACGGATATGGTTGGGGCAACGTATTCTATGCTCCCAACATGTCGCAGCCCATTCATTTAGAGTTCAAGAACATCACTGTCTACAACTTCTGCCGCAACAACCGTCTGATAAGCATCGAGACGGCAGTCGGCTCCGAGTTAGTGGTAGAGGGGATGGTCATCGCTTCTCCCTGCGGCGACTTCAGTTCTTTGGGGGCGAACACCCTCACCACGTTCGACAACAATTACGTGACTTCCGACTACACGCTGGGAGGCAGCAAGCTGAATGCCACGGAATTGTCCCAGTCGGCAGCCGAGCTGTTCGTTGATCCGGCCAACGGCGACTTGACAATCAAAGATGCGAGCTGCCCGATTGCAGCGAACCGCGCGGGCGACACGCGATGGATTCCGTAATTTTTCCCTATAAAAGTCCGCCGCTTTTCAAGAAAAAGGCCGGGGCGTTAGGCTTCAAGGCTGCCCGGCTTTTTCTTGAACGGCGCGGCGAATCAGAATATTGATTTACAAACATTTTTAATCTTATATTGCCATGAAACTGAAACATTTTTTCTTTTTTGCAATGGCCGGCGCATTGGCAACGGCTTGCAACGAAACTGAAGACGGACTTGCTTCCGGTTTGTCGAACACGCTGAAACGGATTCAAACGGAAGGCGACCGGTTCGCCTCGCGCTTCAACAACGCAACCGGCGAATGGGATGCGAACGACGCGATAGGAGTGTTCATGCAGACTGCTGCCGACAACCAGACCGTAGAGGGCGGATGGAACGTCCGGTTCGTTACGGCGGAAGGCGGAGCGACGGCCGACTTCTCGACCGCCGGAATGGGCATCCCTCTTCCGGAAGGAAACGTGGACGTGTTTGCCTGCTATCCCTACAATCCCGACATCTTTCAAGATTATCTGTATCGTATGGAAGTCGGGAATCAGGAAGACGGCATCTCGCAATACGACTTGATGTATGCGAAGGCGGAAAATCGGGCGGCATCCGAACTGTCTTCGGGGCTGGGACTGCAGTTTGCGCACCAGCTGTCGTTGGTGAAAGTCAACGTGACTCTTCCCGACAATCTGGAGGGGCAGAAAGTGGAAGGAGTCAGCATGAACGGGCTGAACACGGCGGGCGACTTCAATCTGAGCACCGGGACATGGGAGGCCGTTGAAACTCCCGCTGTCATGAATGTCGGCCTGAACGAGGTGGCCGACAATGCTTTCCAGTGCGTTGTGCTTCCGACAACCGATTTGTCGGAACTGACGTTGACGTTTACCCTCACCGACAACAGCACTTATCGCTTCGAGATGTCCGATGTGCAGTCGTCTTCCGTCACCTCTTTCGAGAAAGGCCATGAATACACGTTTACCATCAACTTGAACGCTCCGGTCAACGGCTATCTCGACGGAGCGGAAGGCGCGACATCTGCTCCGTGGGAGAACGGAGGCGAGCAGGGCGGAACTGCCGACCAGATAGTGTCCGATCCGGACATTCCTTCCGACTACAACGTGATTGAGGTAAGTTCGGCTGACGATTTGGCCCGGCTCGCCAACATCGGCGGAAAAGTGGCTCTCCGTTTCAATGCGGACGTCACTTCGGGAGTGGAGATGCTTTCCGTTTCTGAGAAAGTGACCGAACTGGCTGTCAAAGGAGCAAATGAAACACCTTCCTCTCTCGTGTTGAAAGGATTTGCGGTGGAAGGAGCGTTGTCGAAACTGAGCATCCTGAACATGAACATAACCGGCGACGGCGGAGCCGACCTCTTGTCTTGCGACTTTGCGGAAGATGCGGCAATCGAAATCAAGGGCTGCAAGCTGTCGGGCATGAAGAATGTGCTGAACTTCTCAGGAGATTCCCGTATCCTGGCTTCTTTGAACGTGGACGATTGTCAGATTGAAAACACGGGCAGCCTGGTCAACAGTTACCGTATCAAGGAAATCAGCCTTACCAACTCCACATTGTGGAAAGTGAGCGGTCGGGCCGTGTTTGTCAATACGGCAGAGTTCGGCGAAAAGTCGCTGCTTACGAACATCCGCGTCAGCTCATGTACGCTGGCGGAAATCGGCGGAACTCCTTTTGAAAGCAACTATTCCAATACGGACCTGTATTTCGACAACAACATCTCCGCCGTCTTCTTGGAAAGCGGCAAGAACAATTTGGGATACAAGGTGACCGCCCAGTCGTTCAAGAACAACCATGCCGCAGCAGGCGGAGAAGATGGTCTGCTGCCGGCCGTTCTGATTCATAACGGCGAAGTGACGGTGGACGGAGGCTGGGCAAGTACCGACCAGACCGTAGGCCAGCTGTTCACTGATGCCGCGAGCGGCAATTTCTCCACCACGATTGCCGATGCCGGCGACCCGCGTTGGAGAAACCAATGACACATATCTTTTTGCAACATCTAAAAAGCTGAAAACATGCGACTGATACATTGTTTATTGTTTGGCTTGGGCTTGTTCCTGTTTCCGTCCTGTTCTTCCGACGACGGGGCAATCGTTCCGGAAGGCGGCGGGCAGGAACTGCCGGACACGTCGGTGTCTTTCGGTGTGGACATCACCGGATTTGCCTCACGTGTCAGCCAGAACGGGGGAGCGTGGACGGGCAACGACCGCATAGGAGCCTACATGCTTGATGCCGCAACGGGAGTGGCGGCCGACACCGCGTCCAATGTCCCCTATGTTTGTTCGGAAAGCGGAAGCACAGCCGTGTTTACGTCCGATACCCCTCTTGGCCTTCCTGCGGACGGAACGGGCGTGAAGTTCTCCGTCTATTATCCTTATGCCGAGGGGATGCAGGGGAGCGTTTTTTCTGTAAACCTGTCAGACCAAAGCGGAGGCACTTCCGCTTTCGACCTGATGCACGCTTCCGGAGAAGGAGCGTACAAGGAAGGAATGCCGTGCCGGGTGCCGCTGACCTTTACCCATCAGCTTGCCAAAGTGTCGGTGGAATTCGTCGATTCGGAAACGGGCATGACGCTGGCCGCCGACCGCAACGTCGTCTTGCAGGGGATGGCTACGGAAGCCGGTTTCGATGTGCTCGCCTCTACATTGAGCGTTGCGGACGAGTCTGGCGATATCGTTTCTTATTGCAATGTCACGGCAGGCCGTTACGAAGCGATTGTGTTCCCTGCATCCGTGACGGACGATTTCAAGGCTGCGGCAATGATAGGAGGTAAAAGCTATGAATGGTCTTTTACGGATACCGATGTCAACCTCCCCCTTCTGGAGAAAGGATACAGATACTTGTTTGTCGTTCCCGTCAATGTGGAAAAAGGGGAGGTGGACGGTCCGGCAAGGTTAGAGACAATCGGAGGCAATTCTTCCTATCCTTGGCATAGCGAAGACCCGATAGAGGGCAATGCCACGGGCATTATCAACTATGACCTTCGTCCTGCACAAGGGGGAGAGATGCTTGCCGATGCGGAACTTTGCATTTCCTTTGATAACGGCACGCCTGAAATCGGCGAAGGCGGGTTCATCTATATCCGCCGGGCAGACAACGGTGAATTGGCAGATGTGATTGACTTGTCGGAAAGGCAGACCAATATCGTAGAAGGTACGAGGCTTAACACGTGGATGGACATTGTGGGCGCCACTCCGAGCAAGCGGGTGGTAAACTATCATCCGGTGTACGTGGAAGACGGAAAACTGTATATCAAGCCTCATTCACACGCCTTGGACTACAATACGGAGTACTATGTTACGATTGACAAGCAGGCAGTCGTCCATCCGGACTTTAACGGAATCTATACGAAGACATGGAGATTCCGCACGAAAGCCGAGCCGCAACTTTCCGGCAATACGGCAAAGGTGAGCCGCTCTGCTTCCGATGCAGACTTCTATACCTTGCAAGGCGCTGTCGATTGGTTCTATACGCATACCGACCGTGCAGCCTCCAAGACTGTCCTGATGGACAACGGGGTTTATAAAGAGATTGTTTATATTCGTGACCAAGACAACATTACGGTGAAAGGCACGGGGCGCGATTTGGTAAGCATCCAATACGATAACCGCAATGAACTGAACGGAGGAATCGGGGAAGGCATGGATATCGATGCGTTCAGCCCGGATATGTTGGGCGTTCCCGTCAGCTCCGGAAACCGTTCGGTGATGACTATTGGGGGAAATGCCGATAAAATCCGTTTCGAAGACGTGACTATCGAAAACACTTCCGGCAATCGTGGGCAAGCTGAGGCAATCGTCCTTCGCAACAACGGGGGAGCTACTGCTTTCATCCGATGTGCTTTCTATGGCTATCAGGACACGGTTCTGGGAGGCGGCGGATTCAATTGGTTCTATCAGTGCTTGGTGACGGGAGCTACCGACTTCATTTGGGGAGGGCCTGAGGTTTCACTTTTTGAAGATTGTGAAATACGTGCCTCTCAAGGCCGTGCGTTGAATGCGCGTGTAGGGGAAGGAAACGTGGGATATGTGTTCTTGAATACCGATTTCACGGTGGACAGTACGGTGGGAGAATCGACCAGTCTGATTGAATCTTCCAGTCATGACCACATTACTTTCCTGTCGTGTACCTTTGCCGACGCTTTCATTCGCGGAGGTATTCCCGATAACCTTAACGATGACGATGTTCCTTCAGCTACAACCGGAACAAAAATGTACGACTGCAAGGACGAGAACGGAAAGGATGCGTGGGCGCAATTCGAGAATCATGAATTGGTTCATCAGCTGACCGATGATGAGTATGCGCAGCATTACGGCAGCCGTGACTTGATTATGGAAGGTTATTCCGACAGACACTGGTTTGCGGATTGACCTGAAATGAGAAACGGAAAGAGGAACGCGCGCGTTCCTCTTTCCGTTTCTCATTTCAGGTCGACTACCGTGATTCCGGCTCCGCCGAACTGCACATGCTCGTCTTGAAAGCGGGCTACACCCGGCACAGTGGCGAGATATTGCCGGATGAGCGTGCGGAGGATGCCTGTCCCCGTGCCGTGCAGGATTCGCACGCGCCCCACACCCACTTGGATGGCGTCGTCAATAAAGTAGGTAATGGCTTGCACCGCTTCGTCTCCTCTCATGCCCCGCACGTCGATGTCCTGTTTGAAATTCAGTTTCTTCTGGTGCATTTGTTCTTGCGTTTCGCTGCTTACGAAAGTAGCTTTTGCCGGAGCCGTTTGTTTGGGTGCTTCTGCACGCTCCAAGCGTTCGGTCTTTACGTTTGTCTTCATCAGGCCGAACATCACCACCGTATTTTTCGGGTTCGTTTCCAGCACTTGCCCTATGCTGCTTTGGCCTTTGATGCGCACATAGTCGCCTGACGCTATCGGCTTCGCTTTCGGAGGTTCCGGCAAGGCGGATGCAGCCTGTTGGCTTTGTTCCTTCCGCTTCTTTTTGCGTTCCTGTTTTTGGCGGAGCTGTTCCATCTTGCGCGCAATCTTCTCTTCCGTTGCGGCCTTTTCCGCTTCTTCCATTTGCAGACGGAAGTCTGCAAGTTCCTGGCGGGCCTGACGGGTACGTTCTTTTTCCGCTTGCGACTCTTTGATGGCGCGAATGGTATTTTCAATCTTTGCGTTCGATTCCTGAAGCAGTCGTTCGGCATCTTCTTTCGCTTTTCTCAGAATCTCTTTGCGGCTGCGTTCCAATTCTTCGACTTCCCGTTCATATTTTTCGATAACGGCATCCATCTGCTTTTCGCGTTGGCGGATTTTCTGTCGCTTGGTTTCCCAATATCGTTTGTCGCGGACTATGTCTTGCAGGTATTTGTCGCTTTGGATATATTCGCTTCCTACAATTTCCGAAGCGTCGGCAATCACCTCTTCCGGAAGACCTATCTTCCGTGCAATCTCCACTGCGAATGAACTTCCCGGATTGCCTATCTGCAGTTGGAACAGCGGGCGCATTTCGTGGCGGTCGTAGAGCATCGCTCCGTTCACCACGCCTTCGTGGTCTTCGGCGAAGTGTTTCAAGTTCTGGTAGTGTGTGGTGATGACTCCGAAGGTTCCTTTTCCGTTCAGCCGTTTCAATACGGCCTCTGCAATCGCTCCGCCGATTTGCGGCTCCGTTCCTCCTCCGAACTCGTCGATGAGGATAAGGCTTTGACGGTCGCAGTGTTTCAGCATTATCTTCATGTTGGTCAGGTGCGAAGAGTAGGTGCTCAAGTCATCCTCGATGCTTTGTTCGTCGCCGATGTCGATGAATATGTGGCTGAATATTCCCGTGCGGCTGCTTTCGTGCGCAGAAACCAGCAGGCCGCACTGCAACATGTATTGAAGCAGACCTACCGTTTTCAGGCAGACTGATTTGCCTCCCGCGTTCGGGCCGGAAATCAGCAGGATGCGGTCGGATTCATTCAATGCGATGTCGAGCGGCACCACCTTCTTGCCGTGTTTTTCCAGCGACATTTTCAGCAGCGGATGCACAGCTTCGCGCCAGTCGACGGTTTGCTTGTTTTCCAAGGAAGGCTTTGTGCTGCCGGTTTCGATTCCGAACAATGCCTTGGCGCGTATGAAGTCTATCTTTGCCAGGAAGTCGTATGATTGCAGTATGTCGGGGATTTGCGGCCGGATGGCGGCTGCAAAATCAGTAAGTATGCGGATAATCTCCCGACGTTCTTCGCCTTCGAGTTCGCGGATGCGGTTGTTGGCTTCCACTACCTCCGCCGGTTCGATGAACACGGTTTTTCCGGTGGCCGACTCGTCGTGGACGATTCCTTTTATTTTTCTTTTCATTCCCGGAGCCACCGGAATGACAAGTCGTCCGTCGCGCATGGTTGGCGTAACGTCTTTGTCAACATACCCTTCGGCTTGTGCGCTTCGCAGGATGGCGTTCAGGTTGCGCGAGATGTTTCCCGCAGTGGCCGCCAGCTCTCTGCGGATGCGGAGCAGTTCGGCAGAGGCGTTGTCTTTAATCTTCCCGAACTTGTCGAGAATGCCGTTGATGCGGGCGATGATTTGCGGAAATACGATGATGCCGCCTGCCAGTTCGCGCAGGGCCGGGTAGGGAGTTTTCCCGTTGCCGTCTGTTTCCGTTTCCGCGTCTTCGTCGGTCTGTTGCAGAAAGCGCACGATGTCCCGGATTGTTTCTAACGAACGCCTGAGGTCGAACACCTCCTGCTCGTCAAGATACAGTCCTTCCACCCGAATCCTTTTGAGCGGGGTACGCACGTCGAAGAAATATTGGTCGGGGAAACCGTCTTCTTCCTGGATGATGCGGACAAATTCCGTTGTCTGTTCCAACCGTTGTCTGATTTCTTCAAAATTGTCAGAAAAAGCCATTTCATCTGCACGTTCTTCGCCCAATGAACTGAGGCATTTCGCTTTCAGCAATTCACGGATTTGGCTGAATCCGATTTTCTGTTCAAAGTTCTGCGGATATATCATGTGTAAAGCATCTGTTCGTTTATGAAATCTCGGCGCAAAGTTACGACAATGCGAAAAAATAATCAAAAAAGCGGCCGGATATTTGCTTATTCGGAAAAAATCTGTACCTTTGCACCGCTTTTGAGGGCGGCACGCTTTTTGAAAGCGCCCGGAGAGGTGGCAGAGTGGTCGATTGCGGCGGTCTTGAAAACCGTTGTGCTGCGAGGCACCGGGGGTTCGAATCCCTCTCTCTCCGCCGATAATGATTGGGATAATACGGAAGGGTACTGACGCCCGGTTTCGCATCTTTAGATGCGAAACCGGGCGTTTCTTTTGTATGGGCGCGGAAGCGCGGCACTTCGTGCGGCGAGGTTCAGCTTCGGACGCGCCTGCGTTTAGGGAGATTGGCGCGCGGAAAGCGTTGGGCGGGCCGTCGCCTTTTTCTTGCGGGCGCAGGCGTTTGCGGACGCTTGTCGTTGGACGCCGGGCCGAGATAGGGAAATTCCTACCGACAAATAGGGCTTTTCATCTTGCAAGGGGAATTTTATCGGGATAACTTTGTGTCAGAAACCATAAAAGTTGAGATTATGAAAGCGAAAACCTTATTGTTCGTCATTGCCGTCTGCCTGTGCGTCCTTCCGGCATCGGTCTACGGGACGAGCGACATCCGCGTCCATGCGCGTTTCCTGACCGACCGCATGGCTTTCGAACTGCATCTGAACACGAACCAATACAACGACTTGTATGAAATCAACTACGATTTCTTTACGGGCATAAGCCCTTACATGGCGAGGATGGCGATTGCGGATGCCGTTGCAACCGACCTTTATTATCATTATTTGGACATACGCAACGATGACTTGCGCTGGGTGCTTTCCAATGCGGAATACGCGCGTTTCATTGCGCTCGATTATTTTTTCCGGCCCGTGTATGTGGCAGGAGGCGTATGCCGTTTGCGTGTCTATACGGTGTATTCTGACAGAAACCTGTTTCATTTTGCTCCCCCGCGTCACTACCTGACTTATCGCGGAGGGCATTGCCGCACGCATTTCGGCGGGGAGAGCTATTATCGGAAGGCGTATCCCGTGCGCTATCGCCACCCGGTGTATGCGCACGCAAGGCCGGCGCGTCCGGCAACGCCCAAGCCGCGTATGAGGCCGCACTCGAATCCGGGATTCCGCTTCACTCCTGCCGACAACCGTCGTCCGGGCGCGGCGCGTCCTTCCAAGCCTCAATCCGGAAAGCCGCAGGTTTCGCGTCCCGGCAGGCCGAACCATCCCGGCCAAATCGCTCCGGGCGTGTCGAAACCGGGCAAGCCTCAGGTGCAGAGGAAGCCGGATGCCCGTCGGAACAATCCGGCAGAGAAAAAAAGCCGCGTCCGCTCTGCGCGGGATTCCCGGCAAAGCGGACGGACGGCAGGGGCACGAAGAATGTGACGCAACGCGCGTCCGGGACGTGCAGCTGTCAGGCCAGACGGATTCCCCCGTCTTCGAGCACAATCAGGCGTTTTCTGTAGAGGTCGCCCACAGCTTTTTTGAATGTTTTCTTGCTTACGCCAAAAGCGTCGTAGATGGTTTCGGCATCGGTCTTGTCGTTGATGGAAGTGCGCCCCCCGTTGTCCCGGATGTATTGGAGAAGGACTTCCGCGAAGTCGTCCACCTTGTGGAATCCGGCTTTCTGCAATTCAAGGTCTATCTTTCCGTCGGGGCGCACTTGCTTGATGTAGGCAGAGAGTTTCATGCCGATTTCCAGTTGCCGGAACACTTCGTTGTGAAACAGCATTCCGCTGAACTTGTTGTCTACGATAACCTTGTATCCCAAGTCGGTACGTTGCCATACCATCACTTCCACTTCCTCGCCCGGCTGATATTCCGGCCGTTCGTCCGACAAGTAGCGTTCCACTTTGGCCGATGCCATGATGCGGTAGCTTTCTTCGTCTACGTGGATATGCACCACATAGCGGCGTCCCTTCTGCATTTTCACCTTTTGTTCGCGGAAAGGCACGAACAAGTCTTTCATCAGTCCCCAGTCGAGGAAGGCTCCGTATTCGTTCACCCATGCCACTTCCAGACAAGCGAAGTCGCCCACCTGTGCGTAAGGCTGTAGAGTGGTGGCAACCAGGCGTTCTTCCATGTCAAGGTAAATAAAAACGTTCAGCATATCCCCTTCTTCGCAGTCTTCGGGGACATATTTTTTCGGGAGCAGTATTTCGCCGTCCTCGTCACCGTCCAGATATACTCCGAACTCCACCTTCTTTACTACCTCCAGCTGGTTGTATCTTCCTAATTTTACATGGCCCATAACTTTGTTCCGTTTTTAAGTCGTTTATGAATGAATATTTGGGTTGCAGACGTCTGCATCTATTTTTCCGTCGATGATGTGTATTTTCCGGTCTGTTTTCGAGGCGAGAGCCTCATCGTGCGTTACGATTACGAATGTTTGCCCCAGCCGGTCGCGCAAGTCGAAAAACAAGCGGTGAAGTTCCTCCTTGTTTTGCGTGTCGAGGCTGCCCGAAGGCTCGTCGGCAAGTACGGCTGAAGGACGGTTTATCAGTGCTCTCGCTACGGCCACCCGTTGTTTCTCTCCGCCCGACAGTTCCGCCGGTTTGTGCGAGGCTCGTTCTTTCAAACCCATCATAGCCAGCATTTCCATTGCCCGCGAGCGTGCTTTCCCGGCCGGCTCCCCTGCTATCAGGGCGGGTATCATCGTGTTTTCCAATGCTGTGAATTCAGGGAGCAGTTGGTGGAACTGGAATACGAACCCGATTTCCTGATTCCGAAATGCAGAAAGTTGCTTTCCGTTCAGTTGGTTCACTTCAGTGCCGTTCAGTATGATGCGTCCCGTGTCGGGCCTGTCGAGCGTTCCCATTATTTGCAGGAGCGTAGTCTTTCCTGCGCCGCTTGGCCCTACAATACTGACCACCTCTCCTTCGTCGATAGTCAAGTCGATGCCTTTCAGTACCTGCAAAGAACCGAAACTTTTGGTTATTCCTTCCAGATTAATCATATTCCTTCTATGTATGTTTTGTTTGCAAAGTGTCCGGGAAGCCTGTGTCCTGAGAATATCTTACAGTTTGCGAATTACGTATTCGGCGAGATAGCATCCGAATACTGCCGGCATATAGCTCACAGTGCCTGCGGTTGATTTCTTGTTTGTTTCTCCCTCTACCAGAAGCACAGCTTTCGGGTCAGCTTGTTCTGTGCTGAAGACCACCGGGAGCTTTTTCTTCATTCCCATTTTCTGGAGACGTTTTCTCACGGCTTTGCTCAGTCCGCAGTGATAGGTTTCCCATAGGTCGGCAAACCGTATTTGGGTGATGTCTTTCTTGGCCCCCGCTCCCATGCTGCTTATGATTCGTATCCCGCGTGTCAAAGCATGGTATATCAAAAAGCATTTTGGGGCTACCGTGTCGATAGCGTCTATTACGAAATCAAAATTCGCGCTGTCAAGCAATTCCGGAATGGCTTCGTCTTTCAGATAGACGGGCAAGGCTTTCAATTCAAGTTCGGGGTTGATGTCCATAAATCGTTCGGCCAGAATTTCTGCTTTCGGCTTGCTTATCGTGGAGTGTAAGGCTGGGAGTTGGCGGTTGATGTTGCTTGGATGTATGGTGTCCGCATCCGCTATTGTCATCTTGCCTATCCCGGCACGGCAGAGCATCTCTGCCGCATACGCTCCAACTCCGCCCAATCCCACGACCAGCACATGGGCGCGGCTCAAGCGTTCGGTCTTTTCTTTTCCTAACAGCAATTCAGTGCGTTGCTTCCATTCTTCGCTCATCACACTCATGAATCTTTTTTAAACCATTTGTAGAACCAGTTGCCTACCTTGTCATAATATTGCGTTTCAGCCCATCCGCGCGGGTCGGCAAAAGAAAGCGTTTCATTGGGGTCGCCTTTCTGGTCAGGGTAAAGCAGCATGATACTGTTGTTGTTGAAATATCTTGAAATCAGCATGGGCAGACGCTCAAAAGAAGAATCATACGAGATGGAGCCTCGGCGTGCGCTCACGATGACCAGCAGATGGTCGAAGTTCACTTGTCCGGTGATAATCAGCAAATCGTCCCAATCGTCCAGCTCTTGATATTCGGTCATTACGTCTTTATGCTTCTTTTGGATGTATCCCTCTATGTAGCCTAATGTTTGCGGGTGTGCGAAGAAATGCAGTCGGCAGCCTAATTGGGAACTCATCCGGCACAGGTGAGTAATCCATTTTACGAATCCATGTTCAAACTCGGATTTTGGAGGAACAGCTACGATGATGCGTCTCAATGTGTTGACGGGCATTAGAAAGCGGGCTATCATAACCTGCCTGTATGTGCTTTTCAGCAGGTCTTCGGTCAGATTGCCGAAGAAAGAGTCTACGATGCTTGCTTTGTAATGCAGACCGATGACAATGCTGGTGGCTTCCACTTCTTTGGCCGTATGAAGGATTCCCGTGGCAATGTTCAGGTCGAAACGGCTTACGGTTTTCAGAAGTATGTTTGCGGAGGCTGCTATTTGTCCTGCCCGTTCCAGATTTCTTTTTCCTTTCATTTCTAAACGCACGGAATCGTTGTTGTCATTGATTACGTTCAGGGCAATGAGGTTGTCCGGGTCTTTAGTGTTGCGCACCACTAAAGCCAGTTGCATCAGGCTTTCCAAAGTGTCCGGGTTGGCCACGGGAATCAGAATGCGCTCTTTTTCGTTTTCTTTGTCTTTGTCTACGTCTGCATCGTCCATTGCAATGCGTTTGGCGGCATGTTCAGTAGTAAACGAACTGACTACGCATGTGACCAGAATCAGGAGAATCGTTCCGTTGAGCACGTCTTCGTTCAGCAAGCGTTCGCCGTTCGGCAGTCTGATGCCGTATCCCACCAGCACTGCGGCAAGCGTTGCGGCTGCTTGCGCGTTGCTCAGTCCGAACATGAGTTCGCGTTCGACGGCTTTCATCCGATAAATCTTTTGGGTGAGCCATGAGGCTATCCATTTCCCGGCTAAAGCAACTGCAATCATGACTACGGCTACTTTGATGGAGTCGATATGTCCGAACAGGATGTTTACGTCAATCAGCATGCCGACGCTTATCAGGAAGTAGGGGATAAACAAGGCGTTTCCCACAAATTCCACATGGCTCATCAAGGGTGATACATGGGGGATAAGCCTGTTCAATACCAGCCCTACGAGGAATGCGCCTAATATGCCTTCCATACCTATCAATTCCATTAGCGCCGCTCCAAGGAACATCATTGCAAGCACGAAGATGTATTGCATTACTTGGTCGCTGTATCGCCTGAAAAACCATCGCCCGATTCTCGGAAAGGTCAGCATAATCAGCGCACTCAAAATGACGACCTTCAATATCATCCATACGACGAACATTTCGGAGGTTTCTCCTTTATACATTCCGGCGATGACTGCCAGCACAAGAAGGGTGAGCGTATCGGTTACTGCCGTACCTCCCACGGCTATGCCTACCGCTCTTTGCCGGTTGATGCCGTAGCGGATGACGATGGGATAAGCTATCAGCGTGTGCGAGGCGTACATGCTGGCCAGAAGCACGGAGGTGACAAGCGCGTAGTCAAGCAGATAGAGGTTGGTCCAGATGCCGATTCCCAACGGGATAACGAATGCCAGAAGCCCTAAAACAGTGGCTTTTGCGCGGATGCTTTTAAAGTCCTCCATGTTCATTTCAAGCCCGGCGAGGAACATGATGTAATACAGCCCTACTTTTCCGAATATCTCGAAGCTGCTGTCTCTGGCCAATACGTTGAGTCCGTGTTCTCCCACGACGATTCCCGCCAGAATCATTCCGATGATATGCGGTATGCGCAATCTCTCCAGCAGAATCGGCGCGAAGAGGATGATAACCAATACCAGGAAGAATATCCAAGTGGGGTCGGTTACGGGAAAATCTATGTCGAAACTGGCGAAATCAAGCAATTCTTTCATAAGGATGGGGCGGCTATGTTTCTATTCGGGTGCAAAAATACGAAAAAAGTTCTTCATTTTCATTTTTGTATTTCAAAATGTTTTATTTTTGCGAATCGTTTGAGATTGATGATATTTTGCAATGTTTTCTGTCGGACATCCGGCAAAAGGAAAGTGCCAAGGCGGGAAACATGCCAAGAAAAGAAGCAATATTAATTTAAAACATACGAAAATGAAAGTAGCAATTGTAGGTGCGAGCGGCGCCGTAGGACAAGAGTTCCTTCGGGTGCTTGATGAAAGAAACTTCCCGATTGACGAACTGCTGTTGTTCGGCTCTTCACGGAGTGCAGGGCGCAAGTACACGTTTCGGGGGAAGGAGGTAGAGGTTAAACTTCTGCAACATAACGATGATTTCAAAGGCGTGGACATCGCTTTTGCTTCGGCAGGTGCAGGCACGTCGAAGGAGTTTGCGGAAACTATCACGAAATACGGGGCCGTGATGATTGACAATTCCAGTGCGTTCCGTATGGAGGACGATATTCCCCTTGTTGTGCCTGAGGTGAATCCGGAAGACGCTCTGAATCGTCCGAGAAACATTATCGCCAACCCGAACTGCACGACCATCCAGATGGTGGTAGCTTTGAAAGCTATTGAGAATCTGACCCATATCAAGCGGGTGCATGTGTCTACTTATCAGGCTGCGAGCGGAGCGGGCGCTGCGGCTATGGACGAGCTTTACGAGCAGTATCGCCAGGTGTTGGCCGGAGAGCCGGTGAAAGTGGAGAAGTTCGCTTACCAGCTTGCGTTCAACTTGATTCCTCAAATTGACGTGTTTACGGAGAACGGATATACGAAAGAAGAAATGAAGATGTATAACGAAACGCGCAAAATCATGCACTCCGACGTGAAGGTGAGTGCAACTTGCGTGCGTGTTCCGGCTCTTCGTTCGCATTCTGAGAGCATCTGGATTGAAACGGAGCGTCCTGTTTCGGTGGAAGAAGCGCGTGAGGCTTTCTCTCATGGGGAAGGTCTGGTGCTGATGGACAATCCGGGAGAGAAAGAGTATCCGATGCCGCTGTTCTTAGCAGGGAAAGACCCGGTATATGTGGGCCGCATCCGCAAGGATTTGAGCAATGACAACGGACTGACTTTCTGGATTGTGGGCGACCAGATAAAGAAAGGAGCAGCTCTTAACGCCGTGCAGATTGCTGAATATCTGATTAAGGTGAATAATATTTGATGTCGTTGGTGGAGACTGGCTGCCGCAAAGTTCGCTTTGCGGCAGTTTTTTTATGCCTTTCGGTTGCGGCAAGCGTGCCTCATTTGATGATTTTCAGAAACTTCTCGATGTCTTGTCTGATCATTTGGTAGAGTGGGGAGGTTGTGTAGTTCGTGTTGCGGTGGATGACGAGTTCCACGTTGACCTGGCTGCGCTGGTAGTTCGTGAGTTCGTTCTGCATCTGTACGGTGTGCAATGCCAGTTTGTGTATCTGCTGCTCGCGTTCCCGGCGCAGGGCGGTGCATACGGGCATGAGGAGCTTCATCACCACGTTGTCCATGATGTGGTGTCCTTGGATGAACATGTAGGTGTTTTCCGGGGTGACTCCCAATCTTTTCAGCTCGTTCTTCATGGCTCCTATTTCGGGTATGGCTTTCGGATGCTTTCGTTCCAAGTCGCGCAGCTTCCGGTTCACTCTTTTCGCCATTACTTCCAGCGACGTTTCGGGGCGGGACGTGCTGACATGTTCCAGTCTGACGTATGAGCAGAAGTCAAGCAGCGAAAACTCCGAAAGTATGTGTTTCCGGTAAAACCATATAGACCAGATGAACAGCGGGTAGGCAATCTGCGAGTAGAGTTTCATGAATGCCGGAAAATCGATGAGCTTGTGGTCGTTCAGCGTGGCGGTCACGCATACGTCGTGCAAGCCTTCCGCATAGCAGTGGTAGTTTTCGATGGCATACGCATACGTCTGCATCACGTAGGGACTTTCAATCATGTAGCGCGAAGTGTTTGTGCGCCCTTGCAGCAGATAGTCGTAGTCGCTGTCCACACAGGCAATCATGTTTTCTCCCAACTGTTTTCCTAACCGGTTCATCAACACCGTTTTCTTGCCTTTAGCCAGCGAAGTCTGCGAGGGCAGCATCACTTCGAAGTAGCGGTGTTCGTTTTCATATTCCGACAAGAGCGTGCGCCAGAAGGATATGTCGTCGTAGCTTTCCACGTAAGCCACGATTTTCCGTCTGGCCCCTTTCGGTTTCAGCTTGTTGGCTGCGCCGATGTAGAGGGAAGAAAGGTTTTCGGCAAGTCTTTTTCCCATAGCCGTATGGTTTTAGAGTGTGGTGATGTCGCTCACCTCCGTCACCGCGTCCATCCATCCGTTCATGATGACGGCCGGCGAGTGGGTCGTGAGGATGATTTGCACGTTCGGGTTCAGGTTTCTGATAAGCGATATCAGACGCTGCTGCCATTCTACGTGGAGCGATATCTCCGGTTCGTCCATAAACAGGGCGTAGGCTTGGTTGTCCTGCACCAATACGGTGAGCAGGATGACGAGCATCTGCTTTTCGCCCGACGAGAGCTGGTAGGGGCTGAGCAAGTCTCCGTCCTGTTCAAACTGGATTTCGTTGCTCTTGCGGATGATTTTTTTCCCTGTTTCGCTGAAAAGGTCGTCTATCAAGTCTTGAAACCGGGTTTTCGGGCGCGACACTTCGGCTGCGTCAGCGGGGTTTCCGGCTGTAAGCAGTTCGATGATGCGGTTCCCGATGTTCACCTGATAGTCTAAGTAGCGCCGTTGCAGCTGGTAGAGCTGCCAGTCGAGTTCGGTCTTCACTTTCTGGTTGCCGATTTTTCCCAGCAGTTCGGAGTTGAGCAAGGGGCGGTCGAAACTCCGTATCACGTCGAAATGGATGTAGGTGGCGTCTTCCGGCGAGAAGATGAACGACACTCCCGGCTGCACCCCGTTTTTGAGCGCGCCTCCTTCCAGCATGGTCAAGCTGGAGACGGAATTGTTGAGAATCGTGCTCTTGCCGATTCCGTTCACTCCGCTCAAGATGTTTACGTCAGGCCGCAAATCCCATGAAATGTTTTTGCGTCCCCACAAGCCCTTTATCTCGATTCGCTTGATGTATTCTGCCTGTTTTTTCATGGCTGTAGCGTGGATTGAAGAAATGTTTCTAACAAAAATAGGAATTTTGCGGCACAAATCAAAAAAACATGGGCGGATTTTTTCTGAAATTCGCGTAACTTTGCCGAAAAGTCAACGGTGTTTTAGATATGAACGTAAAGAATGTAAAGGCGCATCTGGCATTATTGGCGGCAGCCAGCATGTGGGGGTTGATGTCGCCTGTGGGAAAAGCGGCGATGGATGCCGGCATTACGGGGTTGAGCCTGGCGAACATGCGCATGATAGGCGCGGCCTGCTGTTTCTGGATAACCTCGTTGTTTGTCAGGAAAGAGAAGGTGAACCACCACGATTTGCTGATGCTTTTTTTCGCTTCTTTGCTGGGGATAGTGTGCAACCAGGGGTGTTTCACCTTCGGACTGTCGCTCACATCTCCGGTTGACGCTTCGATTGTCACCACCACCATGCCTATTGTGACGATGATTCTGGCGGCTCTCTTCCTGAAAGAGCCGGTTACGCCGAAGAAAGTGACAGGCATCTTTCTGGGTTCGGTAGGGGCTTTGGCGCTTATCATGAGCAATCACGGAGGGGGAAGCGACGAGGGAAGCGTGCTCGGCGATGCGCTTTGCGTGACGGCCCAGGTGAGTTTCGCCTGCTATCTGACCATTTTCAAGAAACTGATTGCGCGTTACAGCGTGATTACGCTGATGAAGTGGATGTTTACCTACGCAGCCATTTGTTTTATCCCGTTCTCGTACAACGACTTTGCCTCGACCGATTTTGCCTCGTTCCCGGCAGAAGTGTGGTTGGAGGTGGGCTATGTCGTGCTGTTCGGAACGTATGTGGCTTATATCCTGATGCTCGTAGGGCAGAAAACGCTCCGCCCCACGGTGGTAAGCATGTACAATTATATGCAGCCCGTGGTGGGCAGCAGCGTGGCGGTGCTCGCAGGGATGGCCGGGTTCGGATGGGTGAAGGCAGTGGCCGCCGCACTGATATTTGCGGGAGTGTATGTAGTGACGCAAAGCAAGTCGCGCGCGCAGATGCTGGCGGAGCGCGGCGAGGGCAAAACGGCGTCTGATTCTTGATTCTTCATCTTTTATATATATGGCAGAATCTCCGATATTGTATCTCCAGCGCCAGTATGAACTGCTGAAGATGGAATACGAATACGAAAAGGAGCAGTTCAGGCAACAGACCGAGGCGATGGGCATCGGACGCAAAATCAAGCGCGGCGTATGCTGGTATCCCCTGAATGTCGGACGCAGCTATTACAATGCGTTGAACCAGTTGGCGGTGGAAGTGGAAAGGAGGGAAGACAAAGACATCGAACATGCGTTTGAATACGGCCGTCCGGTGTGTTTCTTCACGCAGGACGCCAGCGGGAAGCTGACTTACCTGAATTTTGTAGCCACGGTGAGCTACGTCGATGAAGACCGCATGGTGGCGGTGCTCCCCAATGCCGATGCTTTGCTGGCAATCCAGAGCAAAGAAGTGTTGGGCGTGCAGCTTTATTTCGATGAAACCAGCTACAGGCTGATGTTCGAGGCGTTGAGAAAAGTCATTTCGGCTAAAAACAGTCGCTTGGCGGAGTTGCGCGACATTTTTCATGGCAATCTTCCGCTGTCATGGTTCTCTTTTCAGCCCCTCCGCTTTCCGTGGCTGAACCGGACGCAGGAGGAAGCGGTCAACAAAGTGCTTCATGCGAAAGACGTTGCCGTCGTTCACGGACCTCCTGGTACGGGAAAAACCACTACGCTGGTGGAGGCTGTCTACGAAACTCTCCATCGGGAGAATCAAGTGCTGGTGTGTGCGCAGAGCAACATGGCCGTCGATTGGATCAGCGAGAAGCTGGTCGACCGTGGAGTGAGCGTGCTTCGTGTGGGAAACCCTACCCGTGTGAACGACAAGATGCTGTCGTTCACCTACGAACGCCGTTTCGAGTCGCATCCCGATTACCCTCAATTGTGGAGCATCCGCAAGGCGATAAGGGAACTGTATGCCCGTATCCGCAAGGCTTCCGACCGTGAATCGGTGCGGACGAAGATCAATTCTTTGAAAGACCGGGCGGCTGAACTGGAAATCCGGATATCCGAATCCCTTTTTGCCGAGGCACGTGTCATTGCCTGCACGCTGGCGGGAAGCGCGAACCGCGTGCTGATGGGGCAGAAATACGGCACAGTGTTTATCGATGAGGCGGCTCAGGCGCTCGAACCCGCCTGCTGGATTGCTATCCGGAAAGCCGACCGGGTGATATTGGCGGGCGACCATTGCCAGCTTCCGCCCACGGTGAAGTGCGTGCAGGCCCTGAGGCAAGGGTTGGGAGATACGCTGATGCAGGCTGTCGTGCGGAACAAACCCGATGCCGTCTCGCTCTTGAAAGTGCAATACCGCATGAATGATGCCATCATGCGCTTCTCGTCCGAGTGGTTTTACGGCGGAATGCTTCGGTCGGCTCCCGAAGTGAAATGCCGGAGCATCCTCGACTTTGACACGCCAATCGAGTGGATTGACATGGAAGGGGACTGCAACGAGGAGTTTGTGGGCGAAAGTTACGGGCGAATCAACCGGATGGAGGCGGAAATGTCCGTAGCGCAGCTGAAAAGTTACATCATTAAGATAGGCAAAGAACGCTTTTTGGAAGAAAAGATTGACGTGGGACTGATTTCTCCTTACAAGGCCCAGGTGCAATACTTGCGCCAGCTGATTAAGAAAGACGCTTTCTTCAAGCCTTACCGTTCTTCGATTTCGGTCAATACGGTCGACGGGTTTCAAGGGCAGGAGCGGGACGTGATATTTATCAGTCTGGTGCGTGCCAATGAAGAGGGGCAGATCGGTTTCCTCAACGACCTGCGGCGCATGAACGTGGCGATTACGCGCGCCCGCATGAAACTGATTGTTTTAGGCGACGCCTCTACGCTGACTAAGCATCCGTTCTACCGGAAACTGTATGAGTATATCGGGACGCTGAAAGCGGAGTGACGGTTATTCTATGAGGAAAACGTGGAATCCGTCTTTTCCCGGCCGGATTCCGTGTGAAAACATTTGCATTCGTGCCGAAATTTTAAAGAGATTATGAGACATATTCTGAACAAACTCAAGGGACATCCGCATGTCAAGGCGGAAACGACTTATGGGATACTGTTTGCCGTGGGGTTCTGCCATTTGCTGAACGACATGATTCAGTCGGTCATCCCTGCCATGTATCCTATCTTGAAAGCCAATTTGGGACTGACTTTTGCACAGATTGGCGTTATTACGCTGGTGTTCCAGCTGACTTCTTCTATCTTCCAGCCCTTTGTGGGGAGATATGCCGACCGCCATCCGCAGCCCTATTCGTTGTCTGCGGGCATGTGTTTCACGTTGGCGGGATTGCTGGCCCTGGCTTTCTCGTCGCATTTCCTGACAATTCTGCTGGCGGTGGCGATAGTCGGATGCGGTTCGTCGGTGTTCCATCCTGAAGCGTCGCGGGTGGCGCAGATGGCTTCGGGAGGGCGGAAAAGTCTGGCCCAATCTATCTTTCAGGTGGGAGGAAACGGCGGAAGCGCTGTCGGCCCGTTGCTGGCGGCATTGGTTATCCTGCCTTACGGACAACATGCGGTGGGGTGGTTTGCGGTTGCGGCATTGCTTGCTTCCGTCATATTGGTGCGTGTGGGAAGCTGGTACAGCCTGATGCTTTCCGGCATGGAGCGTTTGGGCGGCGTACGGCGCGCGGCGTGCCGTCTTTCCGAGGGGCGCGTCCGTTGGGCGTTGGCCATTCTGGTGGTGATGATTTTCTCGAAATATTTTTTCAACGCCTGTATGACGAGCTATTTTACCTTTTTCTTGATAGAGAAGTTCGGGCTGACGGTTCAGGCGTCTCAGTTCTGTCTTTTCGCTTACCTTGCCGCGTTTGCTGCGGGGACGTTGCTCGGCGGCTTCATGGGCGACCGTTACGGGCGGAAGTACGTCATTTTGTTTTCCATTCTTGGAGCCGCCCCGTTCACCTTGGCATTGCCTTATCTCAACCTGTTCTGGACATTGGTGATGTCCGTTCTCATCGGGTTGGTTATCTCGTCAGCGTTTTCTGCCATCGTGGTCTATGCCACCGACTTGAAGCCCGACAAGGTGGGGATGATTGCAGGAGTTTTCTTCGGGCTGATGTTCGGTTTGGGAGGCATCGGCTCGGCTTTTTTCGGTTGGATGGCAGACATCGCCGGCATTGAGTTCGTGTTTCGCGTGAGCACGTGGCTTCCTTTGTTGGGAGTGATAGCCGTTTTCCTTCCGGACATCAAGCCGACGGGAGGGAAGCGCGGTTGAATCTTATGCGTCGTGCCGTGGTTGATATAGAAAAGTTCCGGAAGAACGTGTATGAAGCGGTGGCTGCTGTGCCTCGCGGGAAGGTGACTACTTACGGGCATGTGGCCCGGCTTGCAGGTTTTCCGCATCATGCGCGTTTGGCAGGACGGGTTTTGGGCGAAACGCCTTCCGGACTTCGTTTGCCTTGCCATCGTGTCGTGAACGCTTCCGGAAGATTAGTTCCGCATTGGCCCGGACAAAGAAGTTTGCTTGAGGCGGAAGGGGTGGCGTTCAGAAGCAACGGTTGCGTAAACATGAAAGAATGCTTGTGGAACTGGGAGGATGAATAGGAAAAACGCCGCCTTTCTTTTGATAAAACGCCTGCACGTTTTTCCCGAAACGTGCAGGCGTTTTGGCGTGCAGACGGGGCGGAAATTCGGGGAGTGTGCCGGATTTTTGTGCATAAATGTATCATAGAGTCTCAAATTATTATTTGAGACTTTTATGCAATTCGCTGTTTTATAGTTGTTTGTTGTTTTGTTAGTCTCATTGGACAATGTGAGATTTGTTTCAGCTCTTAAAATTACGTATTGTTACAGTTCTGCCCTATTTTTGCAACCGTCAAACAAATCTCAAAAGCTAATAACATGAAAGACCAGGAAAAAACATCCGATCAGTTAGTTGCGGAATGCTACGAAAAATACCGCCGCTCAGTCTTTCTTTATGTCTATTATAAGATAGAAAAGAAAGAGGATGCGGACGACCTGACGCAAGATGCTTTCACCCGGTTTTTGGACTATCGGCAGATGCTCCGGGAAGATACGGTGAAACATTTTCTGTTTACGGTGACTCGCAATATCGTGACGGATTATTTGCGCCGGCATTACAAACGGCAGGAACTTGATTCTTATTTATACGAGGCAAGCCCGGCTTGTTCGGAAGATACGGAAAGCGGCATCCATGCGCGCGATTTGCAGAAACTGGAGATTCGGAGGCTGTCCGCCCTTCCCCCGCAGCGCCGCAAGGTCTATGCGATGAACCGTTTCGAGGGGAAGTCGTCCGAAACGATAGCCGAAGAACTGAACCTTTCGCGCCGCACGGTGGAAAACCACCTTTTCCTCAGCCGAAAAGAAATCAGAACGTATATCAAACAATGTATATAATGGATAGAAACTGTGAGAACAAACAGAGTTGTTAATTTAAAGTTTAATCTTATGAAGCATGACTTTCTAAAGATTTCATCCAAACGGATGCTCTGTTCGGCTTTGATTGCTTCGGCCATGTGTACGGGAGGCGCGCTGCCTGTATGGGCGGATGCCGCCGAAGTGCATACGACGGCTCAGGCAGTCACTGTGAAGGGAGTGATTCTGGATGCGGACGGGATTCCCGTCATCGGTGCGAGCGTCCTTGAAAAAGGAACGACTAACGGGGTGATTACGGACATCGACGGAAACTATTCGTTGAGCGTGTCGTCCAAAGATGCTGTAATCGTGATTTCGTATATCGGCTACAAGACAGTGGAGCTGAAGGCTTCCGACCCTAAGTTGGCGAATCTTACGCTTCAGGAAGATTCGGAGATGTTGGAAGAAGTGGTTGTGGTAGGCTACGGCGTGCAGAAGAAAGAAACATTGACCGGTGCCGTAACCGTAGTGACCGACAAGATGCTGAAGGGGAAAGGCTCTTTGTCGTCTCCCTTGCAGGCCATGCAGGGACAAGTGCCCGGCGTGACTATCACGCGTACTTCGTCGGCTCCGGGCGACGAGAGCTGGGGCATGAAGCTCCGTGGAGCGGTTTCTGCTAACACAGCCGACCCGCTGATTGTAATTGACGGTGTGGCTTACGAAGGAACGAACGCCTTGCGCAACATCAACCCTTCGGATATCGAGTCAATCAACTTCCTGAAAGACGCTTCGGCCGCCATCTACGGTTCGCGAGCAGCCGGCGGTGTTGTATTGATTACCACCAAGCAGGCGAAAGAAGGCAAGACACGCGTTGAATACAATGCTTCCTATACCGCAAAGTTCGTGGGGCTTCAGCCGGAACTGATGTCATTGAAGGAGTGGGCGAACGCCGTCATTCAGGCACGCACGAACGAC
This sequence comes from uncultured Phocaeicola sp., assembly GCA_944320135.1. GTDB lineage: Bacteria > Bacteroidota > Bacteroidia > Bacteroidales > Bacteroidaceae > Phocaeicola. The sequence goes on from CALUGI010000013.1 coordinate 44,306, forward strand.
GGCTATACGGATTCGGACCAATGGATGAGGTTCGCCAAGTTAGCCTTGCAATATGAAGGCCGCTACATCGACTTGCTGAAGAATCCGGCAAATCCGATATCGGAGTTCGATGACGTTTACGATTATGTCTTTATGGACACGGATTGGACGGATGTCTTGTTCGGCAACGCAGGCTCAACCCAGCACGACCTCTCTATCTCCGGGGGTACGGAGAAGAATCTCTACCGCCTGTCGTTGGGCTATATGTACGACGGCAGCAACTTGAAGTGGGGCAACAACAACAACCAGCGTTTCAACCTTCGTCTGACCAACAAGTTTCAGGTGACAGACTGGTTCAAGCTGGAATCGGTGATTGCCTACAACCGTCAGGATCAGGTGGCTCCCTCGCAAATCACCTCCACGCTTACGGGTTCATATCCCCAGCCCGGACTTCCTGCAAGCACAATCGACGGCAAGCCTTACTCGTGGGGAACATGGCTTTCTCCCATCTGGTATGCCGAATTGGGCGGCGACAACCGCTTGAGAGTTTCGGAGGTGAACATTAGCGAGAAGCTCACCTTCAATCTGATGAAAGGACTCGACTTGGTGGGTAACGTAGGCTATAACACTTCCTCTGCCAACCGCGACAACAAGCAGATGGCGATAACTTCCTATAACTATGCAGGGACTGTGGAGAACTTGCGGCCTGAGGTTTCGCAGCAAAGCGAGTCTTCTTATGAAAAAACCAACTCGCGGCGCGATTTTTATTCCTTCTCCGGTTATTTGAACTATGCGAAGGATTTTGAGACCGGACACAGCCTGAATGTGATGGCCGGTGCGCAATACGAACTGACCGAGTACGATTACTTCGGAACGAAAGCAGAAGACATCCAAAACTCATTAGAGACAATCAACGGTGCGGGGCAGGTTTCTTTGACAGGAAACAACGGAACCAAATGGCACGAGGCGATTATGTCCTACTATTCCCGTGTGAACTATAACTACATGTCGAAGTATTTGGCTGAAGTGAACTTCCGTTACGATGGTTCTTCCAAGTTCAAAGAGGGACGCTGGTCGCCGTTCTGGGGCATTTCGCTCGGATGGCGCCTGTCGGAAGAAGGCTTCATGGACTGGGCGGACGACTGGCTTGACGAGTTCAAGATACGAGCTTCTTACGGCGTGGTGGGCAACCAGAGCGGTATCGACCGTTACGAAGGCGCGCAAATCTACAACTTCCGCGCGTTGAACGGAGCGCTTCTCGGCGATAACCGTGCGGCTACCATCGACACGAACGGACGCATCGCTTCTTATTCGCGCGAATGGGAGCGCATCCACAACTACAATATCGGCTTGGATTTCGGTTTCCTGCACGGAAGACTGACCGGTACGTTGGAAGGCTATTGGAAGAAGAACAACAACATGCTGATTGAAGTGACCTATCCGGGCATTCTCGGTGACAATGCCGGGTACTCGAATGCCGGAAAGTTCGAGGCGAAAGGTTTCGAAATTCAGACCAACTGGTCGGACAGAATCGGAGAAGTGGGTTATCATGTGGGAGGAACATTCTCTTACAATACCAACGAGCTGACGGACATCGGCGGAGTGACCGTCTTGTCGAGCGGTTTCGTGGGAAAACAGCAAGGGTATGCTTTGAACAGCATCTTCGGCCTTCGCTACATCGGCAAGATTCAGAACGAAGAACAGCGTCAGAAATACCTTTACCGCTACCTGACCGGAAACACCATCGGCCTGACAAACGACATCCGCGTGGGCGACAATATGTATGAGGACGTGAACAAGGACGGAAAGCTCGACTACAACGATTACGTGTACCTCGGTACAGATGACCCGAAGATATCGTTCTCGTTCAACGGCGGCATCGAATGGAACAACTTCGACCTGTCTGTCATCTTCCAGGGAGTGGCGCAGCGCACCATCTTCCGCACGGGAGAGAACGACGGCAACGCGAACTACCGCATCCCGATGCGCCAGCCTTATTACAACACGACGAACCAGTCGGTAGGCAACACGTGGAGTCCGGAAAATCCGGACGCGCGCTATCCGACGTACACGAACAACTCTACGATAAACGACTACAACTATCAGTGCTCGTCATGGTCGGTAGAGAACGGTGCCTACATCCGTTTGAAGAACGTGACTTTAGGATACACATTCCCCGAAACGTTGCTGGCAAAAACAAAAGTAATCAGTGCGGCGCGCGTGTACGTGACCGGCGCCGACTTGTGGGAGTTCTCAAAGATTAATGACGGATGGGACCCGGAAGCCAGCCGGAATGTGAGAGGAACAGGACGCTATCCGTTTGTCCGTACCGTAACCTTCGGATTGAACTTAACCTTTTAAACAAGAGAATTATGAAACTATATAAGAAAGCGTTATTGATTATGGGCGTGGGACTGAGCCTAAGCTCTTGTCTCGACCTTGACCCGCAAGACCAGCTGGCGGACGGAAACCTTTGGTCTACGCCGAGCGATTTCGAGTATTTCGCCAATACGTTTTATGGCTGGACGCGCGACTTCAAAGATGTGGTGAGCGACGGGCCGCACTCCGACTGGCGTTCTGACCTGATGACGTCAAAGTCTGTCAACGTGTACAGCCACGGAAACAATGCGATTCCTACTTCTGACGACAATTATACAAAAGCATACGACCATATCCGCCGTACCAACATCCTTCTGGAGAAGGCGCAAGGATACGGGGGCAGCGGATCGATTGCCCACTATGTGGCGGAGGCGAAATTCTTCCGTGCCTATTCTTATTTTGACTTGCTCCAGCTTTACGGGGACGCCATCATCACCACTTCGCCGTTGGATATCGATTCGCCGGAGATGAACGCGAAACGGAACGACCGGAGCGAAGTGACCGACCTGATTGTCCGGGACTTGCAGGAAGCTGCCGCCGACCTGCCTGAAACGCCGGACGAAGAAGGCAGGCTGACGTGCTGGGCAGCATACGCATTCCTTTCGCGCGTGGCTCTGTATGAAGGCACCTGGCAGAAATTCCGCAACAACGAAGAACGTGCGCACGAGCTGCTTGACATTGCGGCAAAGGCGGCCCGCGAGGTGATAGACGGGGGCAAGTATGAGCTGTTCAAGCCTGCTTCGTTGGGGACGGAAGCATACAGATACCTCTTTATATTGGAAGATGTACAGTGCAACCCTGCCGGACTCACCAAGTCGGCCAACAAGGAATACATCCTTTCGCGCCGCCATGACGAGGCTTTGTATCCTATCGGGACGAACGTGACCAAGGGTTGTCTGGCGAATACGATGTATATCAACCGGAAGTTCGTGAACATGTATCTCACCCAGAACGGACTTCCCATAGAAAAGGATACGGGAAACGACGGATTCCAAGGCTACGACGACATGGATTCCGAGTTTGAAAACCGGGACAACCGCATGGCAAACTGCCTTCTGAAGCCGGGGCAGCAGTATTGGAACAATACGTCGCAGAACTGCCGTTGGGGAGGAAGCGGAAAGCCGATGACATGCGAGCCGGCCGGAAGCGGATATATGAACCAGAAATGGGCTACCGAACGTCTGGTAAATGACGAATATGAAGGCTATGACTATCCGGTTATCCGCTACGCCGAGGTGCTCTTGAATTATGCCGAGGCGGTGTACGAACGCGACGGCCAGATTTCGGACGAAGACCTGAACCTTTCGTTGAACGAAACGCGGCGGCGAATCAATCCGGACATGCCCGCGCTTACCAATGAATTCGCCGGGCTTTACGGATTAGACCTGCGCGAAGAAATCCGCCGCGAGCGCACCGTGGAACTTTACAACGAAGGCTTCCGCATCGACGACCTGAAACGGTGGGCGACGGCCGAGGTGGAAATGCCTAAAGACATACTCGGAGTAAAATACACGGGGACTGAGTTTGAAGAAGAGTGGGCCGACGGCAAGGCCGTCGCGAAGGATGCGGACGGATGTCTGATTATGGAAACCGGACGCTCGTGGGGCACGAAGAACTATCTTCTGCCTATCCCTGCCGACCAGCTGCAGCTGAACCCGAATCTGGGGCAGAACCAGGGGTGGGAAAACTGAAATCCCGAAAACTTTAAATGGAAAAACTTATGAAGAATAACAGCAAATATCTGTTTTATGGCGCGGCTTTTGCCGTGTGCATGGGGACAGCCTCCTGTTCAGACGACAAGGACTTGGGAGAACCCATGTCGGAGGTAACGGTCATTTCGTCCGTCACGTTGGGCGAAACGAGATACAATGCGGACGCGCGCAACCTCTATATGCTGCCCAACCAGGAGGTGCAGCTGACGTGTACGGTGCTTCCCGAAGAAGCGGAAGACAAGGGCATCGCATGGTCTGTGCAGAACAACACGAAAGATGCCGCAGGAAACGCCGTTGAAGCGGCGACGGTCACTCCCGACGGGCTGGTGATAGCGAAAGAGGTCGGCATTGCAATAGTCCGCGCAACTCCGGCAATCGGCTTCGGAGCTACGGATGCCACTCCGAGCTACACCGTCCATGTGGTAGACCACTTCGACTATATCGAAAACTTTGAAGTGGAAAACGAAACTTCTTTAAGTTCGGAAGGCATTTCCGAGGCGGCGACTTGCCAATTGGAGGTGACCGCCTTCCCGGAGAACGCCACATTCAAGCGTTACACGTTCAAGAGCTCGGACGAATCGCTGGCCACGGTGGACAAAAACGGGCTGATAACCGGTATGCGCGCAAACGGCGGTGAGACAAAGACGGTCACCGTCACCGTGACGGCGGACGATTTCAGCTCAAACCCCGTGTCGAAGGAGATTGAGGTGAAGCTGAATCCGATAGTAGAACCTACGGCTATGGATGTCAAGGCTGACGCGAAGGATTATCTTGCCGCCTTGGGCTATGGCGAACAATACGACCTGCGTAATGCCGTGACGCTGACACCTGCGGGCGCTACCTTCGAACTTATCGAATGGACGAGCAGCGATAAAAGCGTGGCTTCGGTCGACGCGAACGGCATCCTTACCGTAAACGGAATGGGCGGTACGGCCACGCTCACCGCTACCTGCGGCGGGATGACTGCCACCGTAGATGTTGCCATTGCCGGAGGCCGTCTGTGGTATTCGTTTGCCGAGATGATTTCTTCATGGTACGGTGACGGTGCAACGATTTCGGCTGACGGTGAAAAGACAACGGTCACTCTCAACAACGGAGGCGGAAGACTTCGCTTTGACGGCGACTTGTCGTTGAGTCTGGACTACCCGATTTTGGCAATGAAAGTCATGCTGCCTTATCAGGTAGCTGCCGGAAGCAATGGCAGAGGCACGTTCTTCATTGAGACAGACTTTGGGCGTTACAATGGAAGCACGAGTTCGGGTAACAACGTGTTCACCGTGGTTGAGGGATATGAAGGCGAATACAATAATTCTATTCCCCAAACTCCGATGGTTTGCTACTTTGATTTGAACAACGGCTTCGGCGGAGAAAAAGCTGATAAACCGCATCATGACTTGCCTGCCACCGGCGTGGAAGTGATGGAAGGCTTCAACTTCCGCTGTGCTGACTTCAACAAAGTGCCGGACAATCTGGGCTATTACGAACTCTATTGGGTACGTTCTTTCAAGACTGTAGCGGATTTGCAGGAATATTTGACCGAAACAGAAAACAATAACAACGAATGACCATGAAAACACTTTACAATTACATAGGAGCAGGGCTGATGGCCCTCTCTTGTACCGCCCTCCTTTCATGTACGGAAATCGAGGATGGTGTGAACGACATCGACACGTGGGAAGACGTAGAGGACTATACGACCAATCTGCAGCATCCGTGTATGCTTCACACGCAGGCGGACTTCGACTTCGTGAAGGAGAAGGTGGCCAACAACGAGAGTCCGTGGATAGAAGCGTACAACCATTTGACGCAAAGCAGCTACGCTCAGTCCAGTTATACGGCGGAACCGGTAGTCAAGCTGGCCCGTCTGAATCCCGAAGTCTGGAGAGATGACATGAACCGCTGGGAAGAAGCCGGAATTACCGAGTACTATGATGCGTGTATCGGCTCCGGTGCCGGAAACTTCACGAGCCTGATGCGCGACGCGGCTGCCGCCTATCAGCTGGCTTTGCGCTGGAAGATTTCGGGAGAAGCCGCATACGCCGCTACAGCGGTCAAGATTCTGAACGATTGGGCTGCGACTTGTACGGGATATCTGGTGAACACTCAAGGCGAACTCATCGACACGAACCAGTATCTGATAGCGATGCAGATTCACCAGCTGGCGAATGCCGCAGAAATCCTTCGGGACTACGACGGATGGAGCGAGGCCGACTTTACAAAGTACAAGAACTGGATGGTAGATGTGTTCTATCCTCAGGCAACGGACTTCCTGAACCTGCACGCAGGACAGACGGATTGTCCGCTTCACTACTGGCTCAACTGGGATTTGGCGGAGATGACTGCCATCCTCTCCATCGGAATTCTGACGGACGACAACTTCAAAATCAATGAAGCCATCCAATATTTCAAGTTCGGCGTGGGCGGAGGAAACATCATCAATGCCGTGCCGTTCATGCACCAGGACCCGGACAGCAGCGAGATGCTCGGCCAGTGCATGGAGTCCGGACGTGACCAGGGACACGCCACGCTGTGCGTAAGTCTGATGGCCGCCTTCTGCCAGATGGCGAAGAACGTAGGAGAAGATCTTTTCATCTTCGACGGAAACATGGCACTGGCGATGTGCGAGTATGTGGCGAAATACAATCTGGGAGATGAGATACCCAACTCTTCCAGCGGATGGGAAATGAACAACTTCCGCTACAACGGCTCTCAAATCCCCTTCAGCACATATCAGAACTGCGCAGGAATCAGCCACACAACTATCTCCGATGACGGTCGCGGAACGGTGCGTCCCGCATGGGAGTTAGTGAAGCGTCTGGCATCCGACTACGGACAAACAAGCATCTACGCCGATATGTGGGTGGAAACCATGCGCCAGAATGCTTCGCGCGGCCACTGCGACGGCGGAGCCGGCGACTACGGACCGAACAGCGGCGGTTTCGACCAGTTGGGTTACGGCACGCTGATGTTTGCAAAAGAGTGATTTTTTTCATTAATATCAAAATCAATAAACTATGAAACTGAGGAATTTGTTTTTAGCGGCTCTCCCCTTGCTGGCGGCGGCCTGCTCGGACGACGATTCGGAAGGCGGGGCCGGAAACCGCACGCCGATGTCTTTCGCAGCAAGCATACAGGCCGTGAGCCGTCTGACGGTCAACGACTCGTGGGCGGGACATGCAGGAAGCCAAGTGGGAGTGCAAATCGGCGATGAGGTGAAGGCGTACATCGTTGGGGAAGACGGAAGCCTGACTTCTTCCGACCCGTTTTATTGGGAGGATTTTACGGGAACGATAACGGCTTCGGCATGGTATCCGTACACGGAAGGAGGCAAGCCTGCTGTTGTGGTGTCGGCTGACCAGAGCGTTCCGGCAAACTATCTGGCAAGCGACTTGTTGGAAGCGGCCGACACGGAAGTGGCTGCAGACAATGCGGCTTTGACTTTCACCCACCGCACCGCGAAAGTGGAATGCCGCTTCAAGCTCAAAGACGGTGAAGAAGGGACACTAAACGGCGCGACCGTCGTTCTTCTGAACCTGACGGGGGTAGACAACGGAACGTCCGTCACTACGAGCGGAGACTTCCATGCGTTAGTGGCTCCGCAGACCATACCGGCCGGAACCGACTTCGTGGAGGTCCGGATGGAGAACGGCGGAAGCCACGTGGGAGCGCTTGACGAAGATTTGAATCTGGCCGCCGGATACCTTATTCCGATTGAGCTTGAGATTGCTCCGGACAAGATGACGGTAACGGTGGACGACCCGCAGGCATGGGACGAAAGCGGGTCGAGCAGTGAAGTGGACAGCGAATCTCCCAATGTAGTTCCCGGCGGAGATGGAGGCCAATGGACTCCGGGCGAAGGTTCCGGAACGGTGGACACCGAATCGCCGGAGGTAGGCATGGGAGACGGCGGCTCTGACGTGGAGTGGACTCCCGGACAAAAGGAAGAAGTAAGCGCAGAAACGCGCGAATAAACGGACAATTGAACAACAAACTTAAAAACAAATAATTATGAAAACCAACAAATTCAGATTTTCAACGATGGCAATGGCCGCTCTGCTGATGGCAGGATGCGCGCAAAACGACGAATTGGGCGAAAACGCCCGCCCGTCATCGCAACAGGAAGCGTTGAACGTAATCGTAACGGAAAAGGGGTTTGAAAACGCCGACGGCCATTCCCGTGCGGTTACGGAAGAATATACCACGAAGTTTGAGGCCGACGAAGACCGAATCGGCGTGTTCGTGATAGACGAAACCGGGAAAGCGTTAGTAAGCAACATGCCGATGACATACGATGGCTCGGTTTGGAGCGGCAACACCTTATATTATTATCCTAATGCCGACTACATCGCCTACTTCCCTTACGACGAGAGCTTGCCGGATGTAGCGAACGTGGAAGACATCGTGGCTTATTTCGAGGAAGAACACGTAGGGACAAACCAGTCGTCGGAAGAAGCCTACAAAATGGCCGACCTCATGACGGCTGAAGTGCCCGCCGCAAATGTGCAGCGCGGCGAGAACGCTCAAATCATCTTCACGTTCGAACACCGGATGTCGATGATTGAGCTGTTAGTTCCCGTGCGCGAATACACCACGGCTGCGACTGACGGATGGACATACTCCGCCCCGCTCGGCCTTTCCCTCAAGGTAGGCGACACGGAAGGTTTCGTGCCTTACACCAAAGAAAAAGGAACTTACCGCTTTATCGTGGCGGCGGGTGAAGAAATCGCGCTCGAAGGTTCGTTCAAAGACGGCCAGAAACCGGTCTATTTCCCGGCGGCTTCAGCAGGAAAGCTGGCCGTAACTCCGAATGCAGGCGAATACACGCTATTGGACATCAATTATGAGTATGAAGGTGTGGGCGATGACAATGTCCGCGCCCTGCAACCCGGTGATTACTACTACTCTGACGGAAGCATCTGGCCGGGCAATGTGAACGGCGCGCCCAAGGAAGGCTGCATCGGAATCATCTTCGATACAAATGTGTCTTCCGAAAGCGCAGAGTATGAGGCCGGATATACGCATGGTTACGTGGTGGCTCTTAGAAATGCGAACGAAGGTGTGATGGGAACCTATACAAATAGAACTGGTGTGGCGGATTATGTTAATTATGTGGCATGGGGAACAGGAACTGTGAGCGGTAATATTATTGCTTCAGGCTATTCTGATTTGGCTGCGCGGAAAGACGGATACAGCATGACGCAGAGTCTTGTAAGTGCTGGAGTAAGTGCTGCGAAGATGGCTCAAGAGTTTGGAACTTCTTCCGAGATGTTGCAGTATGCAGCTCCGGAAGGTACGAGCGGATGGTTCCTTCCTGCTTTCGGACAGATTGTCGATATATTGAACGCCCTGTCGCCGGAAGTGGAAAAAGAAGGAAACGCTTGGGATTTGATTGAGACTAACATGGATGGAGGAAGTGACGATCAGACTCAAAAGGTGGAGCTGCTTAACGCTCTTAAGACCAAGTTTGCAAGTGTCGGCGGTGATTTCTTCGATTCCTATGGAATAACTCATGGAAAGAACCCGAATGAAACAGACCGCTGGTGGGCAACAACAGAAGTCAATGCAAACGAACATGCTTGGGCAGTGGAATTAAAAACGAACGGTCAGATAACTTACTTGAATAATCGTGGAAAGACTGGCAAAAATGCTTCCGTCCGCCCCATCTTAGCGTTCTAACTTAATCCAAACACACTTCGATAAACATTAACTAACCGCCGTTTGGATTCGGTTTTTCACCGCAAAGGCCAGCGTGCCTTTGCGGTGATTTTTTATATTGGCTTGACCACCTCGATTCTCATTCCCAAAGCGTTCATAATCCTGTAGAACGTAGCTACGCTTGGTGTTATCACCCCTTTCTCAATCCGAGAAATGTATGATTTCGTTACGTTGATTTTGTCCGCAAGTTCCGACTGGGTCATACCTGCTTCCCTCCTTGCGTCAAGAAGAATTTGGCTCGTGTAGAACGCATACGCTTCCTCATCGAACTTGGCGCGTTCGGGCGTTCCCGGCGCACCGAACTCTTTTTCAAGTTCCGCGCTGATGTCAGTCAGCATTGTCCCTTTTGTATTCATAATATTCCTCCATTATTTTTATAGCTTTCTCTATCTCAGACAGCGGAGTCTTCTGGGTCTTTTTTTGAAATCCGTTGAAGAGCACAACAATCTGTCCTTCGTCAAAAATGAAAAAGACCCGAAAGATATTTCCGTTGTATGAAACGCGCAGTTCATACAGCCCGTTACGTATGTATTTGATGAACTTTACAGGCATCCTGTCCTCCGTCTCCAGCAGCGACAGGACATATTTTATCTTGAGAACTTCCTTTTCTCCTAATCCGGCCAGGAAGTCCTTATGTAGTTCCCGAATGCTATTATTCTTCGTCTCATGCTGCAAAGATAGTTCGAGTTTCAATATAATGCAACACGAGCGGCACTTTTTTATCTCCTTCTGCTAAAAAACAGGCTTCCTTGTCCGGACATTTTTCTCTCCGGTGGAGGGAGTGTCTTGCAAGCAAACGGGCAAAGTGCGCCCGTCTTTTTAAATTTCCTGCGGGCGGACGCGAGGCGTGGCGGGCGCGTTTCGGAATAAGGCCGTGGCGTTTTTGGGGGATGCGGGGAGCATTGCAGAAATCCCCTTCATTCCTCCAGCTCCATCTCTCCGCTGAACGAGATGCTTTCCCTTTGTGTGGGCTGGACGTGCAGCGAAGCGTTTCCGTCCTTGTACACCGTCAGGCGGTACACGTAGGAGTCTTCTTCGTTTCTTGTCCGGATTGTGATTTCCGTCTCTCCCTTCTTTTCGGTTTTTTCGCAGCTTTCTATCGGCGCGCTGAAGTTCAGTGCCTTCCCTCCGCCGTAGGGGATGTTGTACGCTCGCCCTGCATAGGGAAGATACGACAGGAGAGAGTCGTTGCGCACGGCAATCGAGTAGTCGGCCGTGAGCGGGCGGCCCGGACCTTTTGCAGGAATCATGTAATTGATGTCGACGGTATATCGGTCGGCATCGAGCGCTTTCCGTACATTCGCTTCTCGCTCTTTCCCGTTTTGCGGGAAAGCGGGCAAGGCCATGCCGGCAATCAGCATAAATACAAGCGGTTTCATTGCGGTTGAGGTTGTTCGGTAAAAAAAGCGCTATCGTGACCTTCGCAGGCGGATAGCGCAAGCTACAATACAAAATACAAATACAACTAAACGAGATTATCTTAAAAATGTGCGTAAAGATAGAGATTAAAATCTGCGCAGCGGAAGATTTTCCTGTCTTTTTTCTCCTTTTATGTTTTTAAATAATTCCTTGGGCCATCATCGCGTGCGCCACCTTCATGAATCCGGCGATGTTGGCGCCTTTTACGTAGTTGACGTATCCGTCGGGTTCCGTACCGTATTTCACGCATTGCTCGTGGATGTTGTGCATGATGTGGTGCAGCTTTTCGTCCACTTCCTGGGCCGACCAGCTGATGTGCATGGCGTTCTGGCTCATTTCGAGGCCGGAGGTGGCCACGCCTCCCGCATTGACCGCCTTGCCCGGCGCATACATCATCTTGTGTTCGATGAACGCGTCGATGGCTTCGGGGGTGCATCCCATGTTGGATATCTCGCCTATGCAGATTACGTTGTTCCTTATCAGGTTGGCCGCGTCTTCTCCGTTCAGCTCGTTCTGCGTGGCGCAGGGGAGCGCGATGTCGGCTTTCACCTCCCACGGCCTCCTGCCAGGAACGAACGTGGCGCTTGGGAACTTCTCGGCGAACGGGGCTACGATGTCGTTGCCCGAAGCTCTCAGCTCAAGCATATAGTCGATTTTCTCGCCGCTGATGCCTTCCGGGTCGTACACGTATCCGTCGGGGCCCGACAAGGTAATCACTTTCGCCCCCAACTGCGTGGCTTTGGTGGCCGCTCCCCATGCCACGTTGCCGAAGCCGGATATGGCCACCGTCTTGCCCTTGATGTCGATGCCCTTCTTGTCGAGCATGTGCTTCACGAAATAAAGCCCTCCGAAGCCCGTGGCTTCAGGACGCACCAACGACCCTCCGAACTCTAATCCTTTTCCCGTGAACGTGCCCGTAAATTCGCGCGTCAGCTTCTTGTACATGCCGAACATGTATCCCACTTCGCGGCCTCCCACTCCGATGTCGCCCGCCGGCACGTCCATGTTCGGGCCCAGATGCCGCCACAGTTCCAGCATGTACGCCTGGCAGAAGCGCATGACTTCGGCGTCGCTCTTTCCGCGAGGTGAGAAGTCGGAACCGCCCTTTCCTCCGCCCATCGGCAGGGAGGTCAGCGCGTTCTTGAACGTCTGCTCGAATCCGAGGAACTTCAGGATGGAGAGGTTGACGGAGGCATGGAAGCGGATGCCGCCTTTGTAGGGGCCGATGGCGTTGTTGAACTGCACGCGGTAGCCCAAGTTGGTCTGCACTTCGCCCTTGTCGTCCACCCACGTGACGCGGAACGTGAAAATCCGGTCCGGTTCCACTAACCGTTCGATGATTTTGGCCTTTTCAAATTCCGGATGTTGGTTGTAGATATCTTCGATAGAGAGCAGCACTTCCCTTACGGCCTGCAAATACTCCGATTCGCCCGGATGCTTCGCTTCCAGCAACGACATGATTCTGTTGATGTCCATAATTTAGATTTTTATAAGGTGTGACATTTTGATGCTTTTGTTTCTACAAAGTTAGGGAAATTTCCGTTTCTTGCAAATTTGCCTGTATGAATTTCGATTAAAATATGATAAAATGAAAGATATCCCCGCTCCGTCTTTCTTGAAAACCCGCCGGACTTTTCCTCTCGTCCTGCCCGCCTTTTGCGCAAAAGTCCGCCGCTTTTTGCGCCAATCTCCGCCGAGTTTTCCGCGCAAGTTTTGCATAAATCGCCGGGAGTCCGTATCTTTGTGTCTCATTAACCGACTAACCGGAAATGCCATGCTTAACGCTTTACGTATAAAACTCAACCAACTTTACTTCAAGGATACGCAGTTTGCCAATCTGATGACCAAGCGGATATTCAACGTCCTGCTCGTGGCCAACCCGTATGATGCCTTCATGCTGGAGGACGACGGGCGCATCGACGAGAAGATTTTCAACGAATATATGAACCTGAGTCTGCGCTATCCTCCGCGATTCACGCAGGTTTCCACGCTGGAAGAAGCGTGGGAGCAGCTCGACAATACCATGTTCGACCTCGTAATCTGTATGCCGGGGTCGGACAACAGCGACTCGTTCGACATCGCGCGGGCCATCCGCGAAAAGCATCCGCACATTCCTTTGGTGGTGCTTACGCCCTTTTCGCACGGCATCCGCGAGCGCATGGAGCACGAAGACCTGAGCATTTTCCAATACGTGTTCTGCTGGCTGGGCAACAACGACCTGCTCGTGTCTATCATCAAGCTGATAGAGGACAAAATGAATCTGGAGCACGACATCGAAGAGGTGGGCGTGCAGATGATTCTCTTGGTGGAAGACTCTATCCGCTTCTATTCTTCGGTGCTTCCCAACCTCTACAAGTTCGTGCTCCAGCAGAGCCAGCTGTTCGCGACGGAGGCGTTGAACGCCCACCAGCGCACGCTGCGTATGCGCGGCCGCCCCAAAATCGTGCTGGCACGTTCGTATGAGGAGGCTTGGGCGCTGTTCGACAAGTATCACAACAACGTGCTGGGAGTGGTTTCCGATGCGCGTTTCCCCCGCGAAGGGGTGCAAGACCCTTTGGCGGGCGTGCGTCTGCTGCGCGAAATCCGCAAGCGCGACCCGTTCGTGCCCCTCATCTTAGAGTCGTCGGAGGAAGAGAACCGAAAGTACGTGCAGGAGCTTGACGCGCACTTCATCGACAAGAACTCCAAGAAGATGGACGTTGACCTGCGCGAGGCCGTGTCGCAAAACTTCGGATTCGGCGACTTCATCTTCCGCGACCCGAAAACGATGAGCGAGGTGGCCCGCGTACACAATCTGAAGGAGCTGCAGAACGTGCTTTTCTCCATCCCCGCCGAATCGTTCTTCTACCATATCAGCCGCAACCATATCTCGCGCTGGCTTTATTCGCGCGCCATTTTTCCGGTGGCGGAGTTCCTGAAGCAAATCACTTGGGATTCGCTTCAAGACATCGACGCGCACCGGCAAATCATCTTCGATGCCATCGTGAAATATCGCAAAATGAAGAACCAGGGCGTGGTGGCCGTGTTCCAGCGCGACCGCTTCGACCGCTATTCCAACTTCGCCCGAATCGGCGAAGGCTCGCTGGGCGGGAAGGGGAGAGGGCTTGCCTTCATCGACCACATGCTGAAACGGCACAGCGAGTTCGAAGAATTCGAGAACGCCTCGGTCATGATACCGAAAACGGTGGTGCTTTGTACTGACGTGTTCGACGAGTTTATGGACACCAACCAGCTTTATCAGGTAGCCTTGAGCGATGCTGACGACGAGACCATCCTGTGCGCCTTCCTCCGCGCCAAGCTCCCCGACCGTCTGGTGGAGGATTTCTTCACCTTCTTCGAGGCGGTGAAGGCGCCTATAGCCGTCCGTTCGTCCAGCTTGCTCGAAGATTCGCACTACCAGCCCTTCGCCGGCATCTACTCGACCTACATGATTCCGTATCTCGACGACAAGTATGAGATGCTCCGCATGTTGAGCGATGCCATCAAGGGGGTTTATGCTTCGGTGTACTACAAAGACAGCAAGGCGTACATGCAGGCTACAAGCAACGTCATCGACCAGGAGAAAATGGCTGTCATTCTTCAGGAAGTGGTCGGCACCCGATACGGAGACCGCTACTATCCGCCCATTTCGGGGGTGGCCCGCTCTATCAATTACTACCCTATCAACGACGAACTGGCCGAAGAAGGCATCGTGAGCCTTGCGCTCGGCCTCGGAAAATACATCGTAGACGGAGGGCTTACCCTGCGCGTTTGTCCGTACCACCCTACGCAGGTGCTGCAAACCAGCGAGATGGAAATTGCTTTGCGCGAGACGCAGACCCGCTTCTATGCCCTCGACTTGAAGAATATGGGGCAGAACTTTTCGCTCGACGACGGATTCAACCTTCTGAAGTTGCACGTGAAGGATGCGGAAGCCGACGGCTCGCTCAACTTCATCGCCTCCACTTATGACCCATACGACATGGTGATACGCGACGGCCTGTATCCGGGAGGGAGGAAGCTCGTCACGTTTGCCAACATCCTTCAGCACGACGTGTTCCCGCTGGCGCGGATTCTCCGGTTAGTGCAGAAGTACGGTCAGGGCGAGATGAGGCGGCCCGTGGAGATAGAGTTCGCCGTAAATTTCGATGCGAAGGCTAAAACAGGGACGTTCTACCTGCTTCAGATACGTCCGATGGTGGACGTGAAGGCTGATTTGGAGGAAGACCTCACTTTGATTCCCGATGAGCAACTTCTGCTGAAGAGCGAGAACTCTTTGGGGCACGGCATAATGGAGGACATCCAAGACGTGATTTACGTAAAGACCGAAGAATATTCGGCTTCCAACAACCAGCTTATCGCATACGACATCGAGAAGCTGAACCGCCGTTTCCTTGACGAAGGAAGACATTACGTGCTTGTCGGGCCGGGACGGTGGGGAAGCAGCGACACGTGGTTGGGCATTCCGGTGAAATGGCCCAACATATCTGCGGCGCGCGTCATCGTGGAAGCGGGGCTTACGAACTATCGGGTGGACCCCAGCCAGGGCACGCACTTCTTCCAGAACCTGACTTCTTTCGGGGTGGGCTATTTCACTGTCAATGCCTACATGAACGACGGCATCTACAACCAGCAGCTGCTCGACTCCATGCCTGCCGTCGAAGAAACGAAGTTTATCCGATGGGTGCGCTTCGAGAAGCCGCTTTCCGTGAAGATGGACGGAAGAAAGAAGATAGGGGTAGTGGTGCTCAATGAATGAAGAGTAAAGAATGAAGAGTGAAGAATCCAAGAGATGGCGAACTGCCTTCTTCACTCTTCATTCTTCACTTTTCACTTTCCGTTCACCCGTTGTTCCTGTATTCGAGCGGGCTCATGCCCACATGACGCTTGAAGTATTTTCCGAAAAACGACATGTTGGCGAAGTTCAGCGAGTCGGAGATGTCTTGGACGGACAGGTTGGTCGATTTCAGCTGCGACTTTGCGTCCATGATGACGATAGACGAGATGATGTCTACGCACGTCTTTCCCGAAACCTGCTTCACCGTGGTGCAGAGATGCGCGTGCGTGATGCCCAACTGCTCCGCATACCACGCCACGTTGCGGTTCTGCGTGTAGTGCTGCATTACTAATTGCGTAAAGTTGCGGAAGATTTGTTCGCTTTTCGAGATGGTGGGCTTTTCTTCCGTCGTGTTGCTCTTGTAGATGATGGAAATTCCCTTGTGGATGTCCGCGTAGAGGTTTGGGGTGATGTCTTGCTTGATTTTGTCGGGGAAATGTTCGTACATGTTGATGAGAAACTGCAGATACTGCTCCATGAGCTTTGCCCCTTTCTCCTTGATGTGGAACACCGGCCGCCCTAACGTGAAGTAGACGGCGTCGAGCATGGAGCGCGTCTGGTCGGTCTGTTCGATGTATTTCGACGAGAAGCCCAAGAAATAGATGTTCAGATTCCCTTCGATGCGGTTTATCTGGAAAATGCTTCCCGGCGTGAGCGTCACGAAGTCGTTCGCCTTCACCGTGATGCGGTTCAGGTTGACTGAGGCTTCCACCTTCCCTTCGAGGCAGAGCACGAATATTTCGCATTTCAGCCTCACGGGATAGTTGGTGTAGAGGCTCAGCAGGTCTTTGTTGATTCCCGTTCCGATGACCCAGTCTTCGGGAAGGTCTATTTTGGGCAGTTCTTTTTCCATGACGTTCAGTTCGACATTTGCAAATATAACGCTTTTCCGGCGTATCGGAGCAGGATTGCCCGAAAAAAACGCGCGGGCGCGCGTGTGCAAGCGCCGCCGCGTTCGGGAGGGAAAGCGGCGGCGTTTGGGTTGGCTCCTGCCGTCCTTTTATTTGAAGTTTAGGCTAAAATATTTCGGCGTTTGCTGCATAAATGCGGGAAAATCAGGAGGGAAATCGTTTGAAATGCTTGCCGTGATAAAAAATAGAACAAAAATAAAATAATCAGACCTTGCGGCATTTTAAGATTTGTTGTTCCTTTGCATCCGATTTTTAAACCAGAAAAAACGAATTTAAGCAAACTTTTAGTCAAAAATGGGAAAAAGGAGTCAATTGTTCGTTTGGTTCGGGCTGTCAGTCTTCGGGCTGTGCTCTTGTTCCAAGGACGACAGTGCGGCAAGCGGACCGACGGGCACTTTCAGCATGAGCGTGCAGGCGAGCGGCGAGGTGATTGTCGGGCAAAGCGTCTCCCGTGTGGGGGAAGATGCGGAAAACGGAAGCGGCAATCCGTTGCCGGAAGTCGACGATTTTTCGGTATCGGTGTCCAATCACGGAGAGAGCGTGTTGGAATGGAGCGCATTCCGGGAGATGAAAGAAGAAGGAAACTGCGAGCTTCGCCCCGGCACTTATACGGCGGAAGCCTGGTATGGCGATGTGGAGAAGGAAGGCTTCGGGCAGGATTACTTTGCAGGTTCGCAAGAATTTGCGGTGAAGCGCGGCGAGAATACGCCGGTGTCTGTCACTTGCTACAGGGGCAACGCGCTGTTGTCCGTCGTCTATACGGACGAGTTCAAGTCGTATTTCTCCGCATCTTATTCGGCGGAAGTGTTCAGTTCGTTGGGCAATACGGTGGAATACGTGCAAGATGAATCTCGTTTCGCCTCTTTTGCTCCGGGAGAACTTTCGGTGAGCGTGCGGGTGAAGAAGCCCGGACAGGCGGAAGAAGCGGAGTATCCGGTGATGGCTTTCCCGGCGGAAGCCCGCCATGCCTATACGCTGACGCTGGATGTAGACGTGTCGTCCGCTACGATGACCGTATCGTTCTCAGATAAAGTGTCCGAGGAATCTGTCGAGTTTGACGTGTCTGACGAGGCTTTGAACACGCCGGCTCCGCGTCTGGCGCCCAGCGGTTTCCAGAACGGCGTGGCGTTGGCCCCGGTGGAAGGCGTGGCTTGGGAGGACAACGTGTCCGTGGTTGCCAACGCGGAGGCAGGCTTGGCCTCTTTCCGCATGAGGGTGGCCTCGTCATACGTGGAAGGAATGGGAGTGACGGGCGAGGTTGACCTCATGTCTTCCGATCCGACCGTGGAAACCTTGCGGACTTTAGGGCTTGGGATGAAAGGGTTGACGGGCAATGTCGACCGCATGGCGCTGATAGACTATACGGCCTTGGTGGGCAACCTCCCCGCCGGAAACGATGAAAACTCGTTCACGGTGTATGCGGTGGACAATTACGGGAAGAAGTCGGACGAGCTGACGCTGAAAGTGACCCCGCAGCTCTGCGGCTTCGCGGTGGCCGCTGCGGGAGGCGAAGTGCCCTTCTTGGGAAACACGTGCCGGGTGACCGTTTCCTTCATCGACGGAGACCCCTCGAAAGCCTCTTTCTCTTTGGCCGACGGAGGCCAGCCTCTGACCGTGACGCAGGTGAGCGAGGCAGTGGAGGCGGAAGGCCACAAGCAATATACCATCGATTTGCAGGCCCCTGACGGCGTGCAGTTCAAAGAACCGTTCAAGGTGTCGGCCTCTTATCTGGCCTATAATGAAACTACGGACGATTTGGATGTGGGTTTTGGTATTTTGGTTGATGATAAGGTCCGGGACGTGCGGGCTAAAAGAGCGGTGCTCCATCTGTATAATGAGGAAATGGATAATGTAGATTTCGAGTATAAAACGGGCAACGGTGCTTGGCAGGCTTTAGAAAAGGCCGAAGTTGACGGTTCGTTCCTTACCGCGCGAAATCTGACCCCCTCTTCGCAAGTCACATTTCGCGCGTTGAGGTCGGGCGTTTCGTCCAATGAAGAATCCGTGCAGACCGAAAACATCTTCGAGTTGCCTAATCCTGGATTCGAAACGTGGACGGTAGGGCCTGACGGGATGGAGGGGCATGGAGATGTATCAGGGATTAATTATGCTCATCTGCCTTATCGTTCGTGGGAACGTTGGTATCCTTATGAAACAGTTGGTACGCCTCATTGGGATACATTGAACGAATATACTACATCGGATGGAGGCGAAAATAGAAACTACTCAAACTTTTTTGGTAATAAGTCGTGGACGCGTTATGTAGCGAACTCAGGTACAATTCGTACAGCCGAGCATCGAAGCGGAGCTTATTCGGCTTTGATACGGACTGTTGGCTGGGGAAGTGGAAGTACGGCTGTTAATAGTAAAAGCGCATGTCAGAATGTTACGATAGGTGAGTTGTATTTAGGAGAATATCAATCCGGAGGAGCGGCTTCTTATGGGGTAGCTTGTGATTCTCGACCCGATTCGTTGCGCTTCTATTATAAATATTATAGACAGAACTCGGATTCCTTTGTTGCTGAAATAAGAGTTTATAATGAAGATACTGAAATAGGTTCCGGTATTGCCGGTTCGAATGTGACTTCTGCTGCAAGGGATTCTTGGTCTGATGCGATAGATATTCCTATTGTATATGCTGTTGATAATTTACGTGCGACTTCTATTTCTGTCGTGTTCAAGTCTGGCCGCTCAACCTCCACCGATGATATGATGATTTGGCCTGGCTTTAGTAATCTTACAACGGGCGAATACGTCGGAAGTCAGCTTTATATCGATGACGTATCATTAATTTATGAATAAAAAACAGAAACAATATATGAGACGCAATTTAGTATTTTCATTCGTTGCGCTGGCAAGCCTCGTGTTTGCGGCATGTCATGGCGAGAAGATGGATTTTGATTTGAGCCGCAACGGACAAATCAATTTGGCCCCGCTGAAGGACAGCGAAAACCCGAAACTGACTTTCAACACTGAACCGTTAGTCACCACGTCGCGCGCCGCTTCAAATGTGGAAGACTACGTGATAGGCATCTATACCGATGGCGATGCGTTGGTGCAGGAATGGGCTTACGCAGAGATGCCGGAGGTATATACGCTGGGCGTGGGAACCTATAAGATAAAGGCGCACAGCCCCGTGACGGAAGGCGCGGCTTTCGATGCCCCGTATTGCGAAGGCGAATCTGCCTTGTTTGAAATCACGCAAGACAATATCGTGGATGCCGGACAGGTGAAATGTACGTTGAAAAACATTAAAGTGACCATCAAATACGACGAGAAACTTCTCGCTCTGTTGGGGGATGACGCGAATGTGAGCGTGACGGTGGGAGAAGAGTCGCTGGCTTTCTCTAAAACTGAAACCCGTTCGGGATTCTTCCACGGAAAGGATGCGGGCAACGTGGTAGACGTGGTTCTGGCGGGAACGATAGAAGGCGAAAGCGAATCAATCACCCGTTCCTATTCGGACATTGATTTGGGCACGGAGCTTGTCATCACCTACACGCTGAAGGAGGCTTCCGTATCGGTTGACCCCGGAACGGGCGGAACCGTTTCTGCGCAGAGACTGGTGTTGGATGCAGAATGCGAGCCGGTTTCTATCGGCGCTTCGGTGACTCCTGAAGAAGACGAGATTCTGGACTTCGGAAGTGCGTCTGTCGTGGGCGACGGGTTTGACATCAATGAAACGGTTACAGATTTGACTCAGCCGGTGGTCGTGCTGTTGCGCGCTCCCGACGGGATTGCCCACGTATATGTCACGATAACGACCACAAGCACGGAAGAAGGCGGATTTGCAGATGCCGTCTTGGGAGTTTTCGGAACGAACTCTTTTGACTTGGCTTACCCCGATACGCCGAAAGTGGAAGAGGGCTTGAGCGCGTTGAGCCTGCCTATGGGTGAAGCCGTGATTAACCAGCAGGAGGTGCGTTTCGACGTGAGCCAGTTTGTCAGCTTGCTGGGCGGCTTTCCGGGAGTGCATTATTTCAATCTGAAGGTGGTCGATGCAAAAGGGATGGAAGCCGAAGCGACTTTGACAATCGACAGCCGCAATGCTGAATAAAGAGAAAACGAGATGAAGAAGTGCTGTTTATTGATATGCTCTCTTGTTTTGCTGGGCGCGTGCCGTCAGGAAGACCGGTGGTCGGCCTTGGGCGAAGGCACGTTGCTGCTCGACATGCAGGCGGGCGAGGAAGTGAAGGTCGTTTCGCGGGCGGAAAACGGTGAAACGGCGGGCGAAGAAATTCAAAACCCGGCGGACTTGTTGAAAGAAACCGCCCGCGTTCGCGTGTATCAGGGTAACAAGCTGATACGCAAGTACGAAGGTTGGGGCGGCGAAGTGGAGTCCGGAATCACGCTGGCCTCCGGCGACGGCTATCGGGTGCGTGTCACGGCGGGCGATTCCGTGGCCGCTTCGTTCGAATGCAAGTATTATGTGGGCGAAGAACCGTTCGTCATCGCCAAGGGACAGCAGACTGAGGTGGATGTGACCTGCAACATCGCCAATGCGCTGGTGAAGGTGAATTTCGCCGATGTGCTTGACACTTACTTGGAAAGCGCGGAAGTGAATGTTGCCGTCGATGCGGAAGGCGGGAACCTGGCATATCAGTGGGCGGGCGGCGAGGAAGCCGCTGAAGCTCCTGTCGGCTACTATACGTTCCCTCAGGATAAGAAGTATTTTGTCTGCACGTTGACATGCGTAACCAAGTCCGGAGAAAAGTTCACCCAGACCGACCGCGTAGAGAATGCGGAAGAATCTACTCTGTACACGCTTACCTACAACTACGTTCCAGGCGGCGACGAGCCGGAAGCGTCGGAACAGGGAGGCGGATTCTTCGAGCTGGAGGTGGACGAGACGCCTTTGGTGAAGAAAGAAGAGTTCGTCGACGTGTATCAGCGTCCCGTCATCCAATGGACGAACGGAGGTGCGGTTCTTCCGGACGGTGAGGCTTGGACGCTGGAACCGGGCGTGGACGTAAGTCCGGTGACGGTCGTTGCCGCTTCTTCGGCCTTGTCTCAGGTTACAGTAGGAGGTACCTTGCTGACGGCTTTGGGCATCACGCCGTCAGGCGATTTGTTGGACGAGGCTTTTCGTTCGGAACTGCAAAGTAAAGGCATCGCCGTGACAATAGATTCAGAGTCGCATTTGACCGTAAACTGGGACGCTTCTTTGAATGAGCTTTTCGAGGTTGAGGGCATTCATGAACTGACATTCTCCGCAACGGACGGAAACGGCAAATCCAGAGAGACGGCTTTGAGGATGATTGTCTCCGCTTCGAATGTCCGTGCGGTGCCTATACCTAATAAATATGAGGTGTGGGGAGACAAGGCCACCCTGTATGCCGAAGTGATTGAAGGCAAGAACCCGACAGGAACGCTGACTTTCCGTTATCGCCGGAAAGGGACGGACAATTGGACGGAAGGGATAGCGGCTGTTCGCGAGGAAAGCCAAATCAAATCAGTGCAGCTGACAGGACTGACTCCGGGCACGACATACGAGTATCAGGTAGCGGAAGATACGAAAGTCTCAGATATTATTCAAGAGTTTACTACGGAAACCGCCGTTCAGTTGCCGAATGCCGGATTTGAAGACTGGCATCAGTCGGGGAATACGTGGTATATCTATCCGAAGGGCGGTGAAATGTTCTGGGATAGCGGAAATGTTGGCGCTACTACGGGAATCGCTGCTTCTTTTGGCGATAATGTAACCACTCGTGACGGGTCAATAAAAGTTGGGGGCAGCTACTCTGTAAAGTTGAAATCCGATTATTTTGTGATTCAATTTGCCGCAGGCAATCTTTTTGCAGGCCAATATCTTGAAACGGACGGAACGGATGGCGTGCTTGGTTGGGGGCGGCCGTTTACAGTTCGCCCGCTGGCTCTTCGGGGGCATATCCGTTATATAAGCGGAACGGTAAATCATGGTGGGAGACACATCGCCGACAACCAGCCGGATCAAGGCATCGTTTATATTGCTTTGACGGATGGAGAGCCTGAACCATACGGTGAAACGGAGTGGGCGTTCGTCGTGCGAACCAAAGACGAGAAACTGTTCAATCCGGAAGCGGAGAATGTCATTGCATACGGCGAACAGGTGTGGGATGCAAGCACGGAAGGAGACGGTATGATCGGGTTCACCATTCCGTTGGAATACCATGCAACCGATCGCATTCCCGAACGCATCATACTGGTTGCTTCCGCAAGCCGGTACGGTGACTACTTTGAAGGTTCCACGGGCAGCACCATGTGGTTAGATGATTTGGAGTTAATTTATGAAGAGAGCAAACTCGAAAAATAAAAGTTTCGTGAAAAAGATTTTATACCTTTCCGCTGCTTTGCTGTGCCTGGCGGCCAACCTCCGGGCACAGGAAGGCAAAATAAAGATACCCGACAACGTGTTTGTCCCTAAAGGACAATGGGTGGTGGGCAGCTCCGTCTCTTATTCGGAGCACACCGAAGAAAATTATCAGTTCCTGATTGTCGACAAGTTCAATTCAGACGGATATACCTTTAAGGTAAGTCCGCTTATTACGTATGCGGTGAAGGACAACCTGACTATGGGCGGCCGCTTCTCCTATGGCCGGACGTTGACCAAATTTGACGGCCTCTCGCTCGATTTGGGAGACGATTTGGATTTTGACTTGAACGACACTTACCAGTTGAAGCATTCCTATTCGGTGATGGCGGTGATGCGCAACTACATCAATTTGGGCACGAGCAAACGTTTCGCCCTTTACGCCGAGACGCAGTTGCAGTTCGGAGGTTCGCAGGCGAAATTAGTGACGAAAGACGGGGAGGCGCTGACGGGCACTTACACTTCGTCTACTGATTTTGGAATCGGCGTGTCGCCGGGCATTGTAGCTTTCGTCAACAATTATACAGCCGTGGAAGTAAGCGTGGGAGTGTTGGGCGTGAATTTTAGCAAAGTGAAGCAGAAGACAGACCAGATATACATGGGCGACCAGACATCCAGCTCGGCAAATTTTCGTATCAACCTGTTTTCAATCGGCTTGGGGATAGCCTTTTATCTGTAAGAGTATGAGATATTTCGTTATAACATTGGTATTGTTGTTGGGAGGTGCGCTTGACGCGGCGGCCCAGCAGCGGGACACGATTGTGGTGCATGACACGATTTATGTAGACAAGTCGGAAATGCCGGAAAAGCCGAATGAAGACCTGCTCGTGGAGTCCAGCAGTTTGATACGCATCAAGCCGATCGGACGTTACGACAGGGGAATCAGAAACTACCGTATCGTGGAAAAAGGGAAATGGATAGGGGGGCTTACCTTCTCGTTCATGAATTACGACAGTGACGAGAGCACCATGCTTTATACCGTTGTCGGTGGTTTGGACGCGGATTTCTCGGTGAAATCGATAAATCCATACGTGGGATATGCGTTGAGGGACAATCTGGTGCTGGGCATGAAGCTCGGATACAGTCATCTCGATGCCGGATTGGGAAATGTGGACTTGGACTTTGGCTCGGACTACCACTTTTCGTTCGGGAACTTGAGGTATAGCGAGGACTTGTACTCCGTCGGGGCATTCATGCGCTCCTACATCGGACTGGACGACAAGGGAATCTTCGGACTTTTCAATGAAACGGAACTGACGTACAAGCGGGGAACATCCACCTACTCCGACGGGGAGGAAAACGACCGGAAGTACACGGAGACAACCATCAACGAACTGCGGTTAGGAATCAACCCCGGAGTGGCCGTGTTCATTACGAAAAACCTTTGCGCTGAGATGTCTTTCGGAGTGGCCGGGCTGAAGTTCCGTTCTGAAAAGCAGCGCGACGAAATGGGCGTAGAAGGAAAACGCCGCACCAGCGGAGCGGATTTCAAAATCAATATTCTCAACATCAATATAGGTTTGACTTTATGTTTATAGGCAAGGGTATGAAGAAACGGTATATGGCGGAATGCGTGTGCATGCTGCTTCTGGCGGTTGTATCGGCAGGGTGCATCAAGAATGACATTCCTTATGCGGAGGTGCCTCTGGCGATTACTGCATTTGAGGTGGACGGACAGACCGGAACGGTCATTTCGGAAGAAGACCGGACGGTGACTGTGGCACTGAAAGAGACGGCGAACCCGGCCAAACTGAAGGTCTTGGCGTTTTCGTGTACGGAAAAGGCGACTGCTTCGCTGGCTGTGGGGCAAGAAATCAGCCTTTTGTCTCCCTATAAGGTCACTTTGTCGCTCTATCAGGATTACGAGTGGACGGTGATAGGCGAGCAACGCATCGAACGCACGCTGCGCGTGACCGACCAGGTTGGAAACGCGACTTTCGACGAGGAAAGCCGTATGGCGAGGGTGTTGGTGAGAAAAGACGCGGATTTGGCCGGTATCAGCCTGCTTGAGCTGAAATTGGGGCCTGAAGGGGCGGCCATGAACGGGGAAACATCTTCGCAGCCTGCTTTGGAGTGGAAGTATTATTCGAACTACGCGGAGGCCGAAGTGAGGGTGACCTACGGAGATTTTCTTGACCAGACGTGGACGGTGCGCATCTACAACAGCCCGACCGACGTGATGACCGAATCGGCAGACGGATGGGTGAACGTGGCTTGGATGTACGGCGTGGGAGTGGCCGGAGCCGATTGCGGGTTTGAATACCGCGAATCGGGCGAAACGGAATGGACGCGCGTGCCGCAGGAGTATCTGACGGTGGAGGGAGGAAACTTCCATGCCCGCGTGCCGCATCTGAAAGCTAACGCTATGTATGAATGCCGGGCTTATTCCGGCGAAGAAGTGGCCGATGCGGTGCAGTTCTCTACGGTAGACGTGGAGACGGTGCCGAACATGGATTTCGAAGACTGGGTATTCAATGCCGGAGACAAAGGAAAGGCCATCTGTCCGTGGGCGGAAGGGGATTCGCCTTTCTGGGATACCGGAAACCACGGGAGCACGACTTTGAGCGAGAAGGACAACGTGACGACGCCCGTCGGCGACCCGCGTCCCGGAAGCCGGGGCACGACTGCCGCGCAGCTGAGGTCGGCAACGGTGGCGGGAGTGCTGGCGGCAGGCAACCTTTTCATCGGAGAATATAAGAAAACGGAAGGAATGAACGGACGTTTGGGCTTCGGACGCGCCTTTACGTCGTATCCCACGCGCCTGAAAGGGTATTATAAATATCAGACGGCGCCGATAACCAAGGTAAGCAAGGGCTTCGAGCATTTGGAGAACGAGCCGGACACTTGCGTCGTGTGGGTGGCTTTGGGCGACTGGGAGCTTTCGTCGGCAAACTCCCCGAACGGCCAGTTTACCGCAGTGGAGATTCTTACGGAAAACCGGGAAAACAACGGCAAGTATTTCGACAAGAACGACCCGCACATCATCGCTTACGGCGAGATGGCGTGCGGTGAAAACGTGCCGTCGTACCAAGAGTTTGCGGTAGAATTCGAATACCGGGCTACCGACCGCCGACCCACCGCCCTGATTATCGTTTGCTCGGCAAGCAAATACGGCGACTATTTTGCGGGCGGGCCCGGAGCGACGATGTGTATTGACGACTTCAGCCTTGAATACGATTACGACGAATAGCCACCGTCGGCAGCGGCGGCACGGAAAGCGGAGTGCTTTCCATGAAAAGCTCCCGGCGTTCCGCGCGGAACGCCGGGAGCTTTTTTTTATTTGTCGGCGGCGGATAGGCTTCTTTATGCCGTGTATGAAAAAAAGGACAATTATTTGAAAAAATTTCCCCGAAATAAGAGCAATTCCTTACGGAACAAAAAAAACAGACAAATAATAATAGAATTAGACCTTGCGGCGGCTTTCAAATTCTTGTTTCTTTGCAGCGTAAATTTAAATGCGAAGAAAAAATGAAAAAGAACGTATTCTATTATTTGTGTGCGGCATTGTTTTCCATGACGATGTTCGCTTCTTGCAGTGACGACGACGGCGAAGGAGGCGATCCGGGCGCAGGTTCAGCGGCCGAGCAGGTGGCCGGGACGTACAAGGCTGCTTTGGACATTATGCTGAATCCGGGCGGACAGGTAGCCGACGGCTTGATCAAGCAGGTGGTGATTGCCAAGTCTGCTTCTTCTGACAACGCCGTTGACATGACTTTGAAGGATTTCCGTCTGAATATGGGAACCGCTGAGATTAGCCTTGGCAACCTCAGCATCGAAAACTGCGCGCTTGCCGCAACAAGCGTGGAAGGGGAGTATTCCTTTACTGCCTCTGTGGTGAAGTCGCTCGACGTATTCGCTACGGGAGAACCCATAAACTGCACGATTACTATCGAGGGAGGCACGGTAGGCAACGACCGTCTGGCAATGAATCTGGGCGTGGCGCTGGAAGGTATGCCGATGACGGTGGACGTAGCCTGCGAAGGCACCAAGCTGTCGGGCACGGAAAGTTCCGCAGCATCCGTCACCTCGTTCTCTCTGAGCGGCGATGTGGAAGCGGCTGAAGCGACAATCAACGAAAGCGAAAAGACAATCACCGTATATGTGAGCGACGCGCTTGCCGATGAAGACCTGGCAGCCGTAACGCCCGAAGTCGAAGTTTCGGAAGGTGCTACGCTTTCTGTCGCTTCTCCGCTCGACCTCTCTAAAGGAAGCGCAACGCTTAGCGTGACTTCTGAGGACGGCTCTGTAACGAATGTGTACACGGTGACGGTATCAAAGGTGCTCCCGTTTGATGTGTTGGCGGGGACTTATGTATGTGATTTGGCTGTAGGTGTAGGAGAAGATGCCTCCCCAGGTCTGATAGAAGGCCAGAAGTATAACATAGAAATCACAAAGAATGGAGACAATGCCATCGACATGGTTTTGAAAAACTTCTCTTTGGGAGAGGAAATTAATCTTGGTGACTTGAGCGTAAAGGGATGCGAAATTTCTGCTACGGAGAATGCGGGAGTATATTCTTTTACAGGAGATGCCTTGCTGGAAGACTTGGATATATTTGGCACTGGAATGATGCTTGCTGATTGTATCGTAAATATTGTAAGTGCCACGATTGACGGAGAAAATCTTACGATGTCTTTGGATATAGATGCAGCATTGTCACCATCTAATAATTTGAAAGTAACCGTAGAATGCACCGGAACGAAACAATAAATACATTCATAAACTCTGCATCAGCCTGCCCCCAAGCGTGAGGGCGGGCAATGCTTTTTTTAAAAAATAGGATAGCCGTCGGGCTTATCCTGCTTCATTGTGTCGCAATTTCTCGCGGAATCTGATAAAAAGATAAATAATATAACATTTAGACCTTGCAGCGTCTTTTGTTTTCTTGTTCCTTTGCAACGGAATTTTAAAAGCGAAGAAAAAATGAAAAAGAATGTATTTTATTGTCTGTTTGCGGCATCTTGTGCCGTAACTGCGCTTTCCTCTTGCAGCGAGGACTACGAGCCGACTCCTAACCTGATTCAGGCCATCGAGAAGGATGTGGCCGGAGACTACAAAGGAACGTTGAGCGTGGAAGTTGACGGCATCTCTTTTGAGCCGACAAACCAGAATATCGTGATAGAAAGAAGCGGAATGAACAGGGTTGACCTTACCATCAGCAATTTCAGCTTTGCGAATATGCCGCTGGGAGACGTGACTCTTGCCGATTGCATACTGGAGAAGAAAGGTGACACCTACACTTTCCAGCGCACGGAAGAACTGACTTTGGCCGACCCTGTGGGCACTTGTCCCGTGTCTTCTGCGGCTACTATCGCCAAAGAGAAGGTGGAAGTGACGCTCGACATCACCGTTCCGGCATTGAACAACCAGAAAGTCAATGTAGTCTACGAAGGAACCCGTCTTACGGGCAGCGAAAATACGGAAGCCAAGATACTTTCTTTCACATTCGACCCTTCCGTTGAAGCCAACGCGGTGGTCATCTCAGAACCGGTGATTGACGAGGCAGCCAAGACAATCAGCTTCCGTACGCTCGACGGAGCAGACATAAGTGCGCTCGTCCCGACAATCACAGTGTCCGAGGGTGCAATGCTAACTCCGGCAAGTGATGAGGCGGTTGACTTCGCTTCTCCCGTAACGTACACGGTGATTTCGGAAGACGGAAAGACTTCTGTCGTTTATACGGTAAAGAACCAGTCAAGTGCTTTGATGAAATATTCATTTGAAGATTGGGGGATAATGAATGGGACTTCTTCATTCCCTGATACCAAAAGTGCCACTTGGGATTCTCCCTTGCCATTGAATGAGCTTGCAAGCGCAAATGAAGGCGTGGCTGCTTTGAAAACTTCTATTGGTGGAGGATATACAGGTGATTATGCCATGACAAAAGACGAAGACGGCTATAAGGGAAGTGCGGTTAAGCTCCAGACATTATACACGAATGCTTTGAATGAAATCTTTTCTGGTAGCATTCCAGCCATAACTCCGGCTTCTTTGTACACAGGTACTTTCGAGTTCTCTATGAAAATTACGGCAGCAGAGCAATTGACGATGACCAAATTCGGCCTTCCTTATGACAAGAAACCTGTTTCTTTTAAAGGAGCCTATAAGTATGCGAAGGGAGACAATTATATAGACGGCTCTACGGAAGACCCTGGGCTTGAGCATCAGGAAGGAGAAGACAGAGGCTTGATTATGGCTGTGTTGTTTGAAGTGACTCCGGAATTGCAGACTCTTGACGGCACGAACCTGAAAACAGCTCCTAACCGTGTGATGATTGCTCAAGTGGGCGGTGAAGCAGGAGTTGCTGATGCGGCAGAGTGGACTGAGTTTGAAGTTCCTTTCGAGCTTGTTGAGGGCGCAGCTGAATATTCAGCTGATAAAGAATATAAATTGGCGATAGTTTGTCAGTCAAGTGTCGATGGCAGCAATTTCAAAGGCGCGGCAGGAAGCACTCTTTGGGTAGACGAGATTGAAGTGATAGGTGAATAATATTCTTTTCAATACTCGCAAAGCCGTTCGCCTTTAGGGGCTGAACGGCTTTTTTACGCCCTTATTTTTCGAAACCTCCCGCAAGATTTTCTGTTTCCGGCGCGGGGATTTTTTGTATTCTCGCGCAAAAATCTGCATTTGGGCATTTGAAATGTATATTTCCCGTTTTGGAATATATATTTCACATTGGGAGATTTGTATTTTGCAATGTGAAATAAAGATTTTTTCGGGAGGAAGCGCAAGTCTCCTCCGGCTGTGCGTAAGATTTCCTCGCTTGTTTTTGTGGAAACCGACCGTAGCCGCAGCGGAAATGAATCCGGGGGCGATGGGAGCGGAGCGTGAAACGGCGGCAAGGAAGCGGACATCTTTTTTGCGAGTTCTTCCTTCGGCGGTTATATTGCTTTTTAGAAACAAAACGCTATCTTTGTGTTATTCATTTTTTTAACGGGATTGTTATATTAAGAGTTGATACGGCTATGATAAAAACGATAGTTATCAGAAACTTCAAGTCTATAGCAGCGGCATCGTTGGATTTAGGCAATGTCAATGTGTTTATAGGAGCAAATGGAGCAGGCAAATCAAATATACTGGAAGCTGTTGGTATGGTTGCGTCTGAACGTGCTTCATCTATTGAAGTGAATATTCTGGCGCAGAAAGGCGTTCGTATAGCCAAACCCGATTTGATGGTCAGTTCCTTTTACGGCTTGCCTTCTCATGATTCTATTGACGTGGAGATTTTAGGAACGGAAGGAGAACGTGTGCAATATCACGTGATGAATCCAAGTCCGGAGGACATCTATTCCACTTGGAAAGTGACTTGTTCGACCGGTACCTTCAGGGAGGGTGCGGATAAAGAGATGATAAGCAAAAAGATGAAAGAACTTAGGACTTATGTTTCAAACTATCTTATTTATTCATTGTCGGTTGATGCGTTGCGCGGATTTACTTCGGATAGTATGCAATATCCGTTGGGTATCAATGGAGAAGGTCTTGATGTGCTTTTGAACAATCTTCCTAAAGAGGAAATAGCCTTGATTAAAGAAACGGCGAAGGAATATATTGATTGGATTGAGGATATCTTTTTTGACGGTGAGGAAATTTATAAGATGCAAGGATATAAGTTGGGAAGAAGCAAGTCGAATCTTTATTTTAGAGACAGGTTCATGCAGAAGAAAAACAATCTGTTTTCTGCGGAAAACGCAAATGAAGGCGCGTTGGAACTTCTGTTTTATCTCACATTGTTTATCAGTAAAAAGACTCCCGACTTTTTTGCTATAGATAACATTGAGAACGGATTGAATCCCCGGTTGTGCAGGTTTCTGATGAAGAAAATCTGCGAGCAGGCTGTAAAAAATAATAAGCAAGTGTTGGTGACGACACACAATCCCTCTGTCCTGGACGGACTTAATCTGAATGATGGTGCGCAGCGTTTATATGTGGTTGTTCGGAGTGATGAAGGAAAAACGCAAGTCAAGCGTATCAAGACGAAAGAATCTGTAGACGGGCCTCGGATGATGCTTTCAGAGATGTGGGTAAAAGGTTTGATAGGCGGGCTTCCGGATAATTTTTAATGTTATGCGATTCGGAATAATAGCTGAAGGAAAAGCAGACATTGCCGTAATAAAGGCAGTGCTGAAAGCGCTGAAAGGCATTGACGGGAGTGAAGTCGTGCAGTTGCGGCCTCGTGAGCGATTGGACGAAACGGATTTGGCCAGTCTGAATTTCAGCAATTGGAATTTGGTGCTGGAGTCTTGCGGAGATGAAGATTTGTTGAGGGCTTATTTTGACAGTTTTGTGGACGATGCTTTGTTAATTGTGCAGGTGGATACGGCAGAACGTGGAGAAAAAGGATATGATGTGCTTGAACCTGTAAGGACAAAAGGTGTCGATTGGAAAGAATACACTGACAGACTTAGAGATGCCGTCAAAGGCAAAATTTCAGAAATGGTTCCAGAGTCTTATCGTGCGAGAATTGTTTATGCTATTGCAATAGAAGAAACAGATGCGTGGTTGATACCTTTGTTTGATTCTTCGTGTAAGGAAACTGCTCAGTACGCAAATCCGAAAGAGCAGTTGCATTATTTGATTGGTAAAATGAGCGGTAAGAAGAAAAACACTTATATAGATACTGATAAGAAGAATCTGAATTATACAGCTCTTGGTAAGAATTTGAAGAAAGGGATAAAAGATTGCCGTAAGAGAAACAGAAGTTTTGATTTGTTCTGTTCGGAATTAGAAGGGGAGGACGGGTAAGAGCGGGATACTTGTTCGCTTTCAATCAGTTCTTTTGACTATGGCTGTTCATGAAATGTCTGTAAGAAAAGAAGATTGCATGGAAGAAAATGTGCCTGCAATCTGACTTTAAGAATAAAATCAGGTTGCAGGCACACTTTTCTTTTATGTAGTTGTTCGCTAAAACTCGTATCCGAACCCGAAATTCAGGTAGATGGGATACATGGCAAACGAGATGGTTGTGAAATCTTTCCGGAAGATGTCGTTCAGTCCCCATGTCAAGTCGGCATGGACGTTCAGGTGCTTGTAGGCTTTCCAGGAGCCTCCCACCTGCAGTCCCCATTGGAACCGGCGCAGTTCGTTCGAGAAGTCGTAAGCGGCAACGTTCTCTCCGGAGAAATTGACGCGGCTTCCTGTTGCGTCCGGAGTGCGCAGGTGGCCTTCATATACATTGCCGGCGAAGTCTCCTTCCATCATGTATGACAGATACGGCCCGGCCACGATTTTCCAGCGTTCTCCAAGTTTGAGGTTTGCCAGAATCGGGACAGTAAGGTATGAGGTTCTGACCTTGGTCCTTACTCCTCCTGTCCATAGTCCTTCTATTTTCCCTCCTGTTTCGGTGAATATCTCCATTCCATAGTTCTTTACGGTAGCTTCTGTGGTCATGGTTTTGCTTTCAAGCCTCAGTCCTACGCTCACTCCCCATTTCTGTTTTTCACCCAGCCATTTGGTGGCGTTCCCTTCCACGGTAATGGCCAGCCCCGGTTTGTAGCTGTCGATGCTTCTGATTTCCTGCGGAAGGGGGAGGGGAGACGTACCTCCGATGTTCACTCCGGCTTTGAACTCATAGTCCAAGCCGTGTAGTGCGGACCATATCAGCCCTTTATGTTCCCGTTGATGTTGATGTTCTGATGCTTTGGCGTATATGTTTCCGCTATTGAGAGCGAGTGCTGCAAGCAACGCCAGCAGTGTGTATTTCTTTTTCATGTTTTTCTTCCTTTCTTTATTGTTCGTAAATGATTTCCACTTCGTCTATACACAGCTCGCTTCCGATTGCTCCCCGGAAATAGGCTCCCTCGATGCTGGAAGTGAATACGACGGCCAGCTTGTATTTGCCTTCTTTCAGGTCGGCTTCGTTGATTTGCTTTCCGTTTTGCGGTTGGAAATCCAATTCAAAGCGTGTCCATTCGTCAGTTTCCGTCATATTGGGATTGTCGTCTTTCCCGATTCGTGCCAATGATACTATGTGGTCCTTCATCGGACCGTCCAAGGGGAAGAGGTCTCCGTCCAGTGAATAGTCGCTTGTGGGCGCTTCGTAGAGTGCAGCATAGATGTCTCCCATGTCCATTTCTCCCGCAACCGGGTTCTTGTCTTCGTCCGTGAAGGTTTCTCCCGCCTTATACTTGTAATATCCGGTCATCTTTAAAGGCTTTTTATTGAAAGGAAAGCCGAAGTTTGTAGCTTCCAACGGGTGTTGTACAGCATTTTGCACATCGAACGAGCCGATAAACAAGTTTCCTGCCGCGATGGGCATTCCTATCGGTTTTCCGAAGTTTCCCGTGTCGCGGGTGGTGAGCTTTACGCATTTGCCGTTCACGCCGTCAGCGGCCTGCACGGTGGGGTAGTCTGCGGCATCGTTTGCCATTCCGCTGATTTCAAATCCCGGATTTCCGCTTGCCCATTGCATGATGCCGGATTCGGTTGTGAGGTAGAGTATGTGGTAAGGGCTTGTTTGCTTCAGTTCTTCAAATGAATATTTGGTATAGTCGGACAAGTTCATCGTGTTGATGCGGAGGATATAGTCCACTCCGTTTGCTCCGTCTTCGGAGGTGACGGTCAGGCGGCGTTGCTTTTCTTGATTGAAATTGCAGTAGCAAAGCCATGTGCTGTCTTTCTGGAATGCGGGCTGCACATCGTTTTCGTTGGCATCGGCTATCTTTATTTCAGCTCCGATTGGGAGAGTAAATATAAGTTCTTGCTTTGTGAGGTCGATATCGGGAAGGTAAACTTCGATTTCTTTGCTGTTATGGTTGATGTTGGTCAGCAAAATATTCTCGCCTTCGCATCCGTCGATGGCCGCTT
Source organism: uncultured Phocaeicola sp. (assembly GCA_944320135.1). Taxonomy (GTDB): domain Bacteria; phylum Bacteroidota; class Bacteroidia; order Bacteroidales; family Bacteroidaceae; genus Phocaeicola. The sequence goes on from CALUGI010000013.1 coordinate 78,389, forward strand.
CCACGTTCAACGCTTCGTCCTGTATACAGGAGGTTGCGGCGCAGGCTATCATCAGTCCTGATAGCAGGTTTTTCAGTTTCATGTTTGTTTTCATTGAAAATTAAGAATTTGATGCGGCAAAATTACTAATTTTATTTCAGACATGAAACCGGTTTGGCGGGAGTTTTGCGCATAAAAAAAGGAACCTTCCGGTTCCTTGTCTCAGTTGCGGAGGCCTGACTCGAACAGACGACCTTTGGGTTATGAGCCCAACGAGCTACCAACTGCTCCACTCCGCGATGTGATTCTTTTTAATCTTAATTGCGCTGCAAAGGTACGGCTTTTTTCGGAAAAAAACAAATGTTTCGTGCGTTTTATGAAAAAAAGAGCCGCCTCCGAAGCAAAAAAACTCCGGAAGCGGCCTTTCTTCTTATAATACTGCCAACAAATTGCCTGTTTCAACGAATGATTCCTAACCTCGAACTTTCTACAAATTCAATGATGTTGTTGATTTCTTTGCTGTTAGGAACTTGCTCGCGGATACGAATCAACGCATCATGCTGAGAAGTGTTCGCTTTGTACAGGATGCGGTAAGCCTGAGCAATGTGCTTGATCAGCGTTTCCGAGAACCCGTTGTGTTCCAATACCTTCGTGTTGATGCTATAGAACTCGATCGGTTCATGGGCGGCCACGATGTAAGGAGGTATGTCTCGCACGAAACGACAGCCTCCCTGCACCACAGAGAAAGTGCCCAACCGGGTATTTCCCTGCATCAGCACGTTGGAAGTCAGAATGGAACAGTCATGAATAATACAATTTCCGGAAACCTGCGAGCCGTTGCCGATAATACAGCGGTTTCCCACTTCCACATCGTGCGACAAACGCGCGCCTGTCATGATAAAGTTCCCGTCACCGATTGCCGTATCATGCCCGGCATGAGTGCCACGGATGATAACTGCATTTTCGCGAATCACGTTATTATTTCCTATGCGCGCACACGTTTCCTCACCTGTATAAGCGAAATCCTGAGGCACTGCGGCAATCACCGCTCCCTGATAAACCGTGTTTCCGTTTCCCATACGCGCCCCGCTCATCAGGCTCGCGTATGGCATAATCACATTGTCATCGCCTATTTCTACGTTCTTGTCGATATAGGCGAACGGATGAATCGTCACGTTTTTCCCTATCTTTGCAGACGGGTCTACGTAAGCTAAAGGGCTAATCATAGTCATATATGCAATTATTTTAAGGTTACGTTAATTTCTGCCTCCACCCAACGCGCTGTAAAGGTTGATTACAGCCTGCAGGCGTTGGAAATTGTCTGAAACTTCAGTCAACTGTGCGCTCAACAGACTCTGCTGTGCGGTAAGGATTTCCAGATAAGTGGCGTCACCGCTCTGGAACAAAGCCTTCGTATAAGTGACAGCCTTATCCAACAGATCCACCTGCTGGCGGTCTTGAATGAGTTTCTTGTCCTGCGTGTCATACAGATACAGCGCATCACTCACTTCCTGTCCGGCTTCCAGAATAGTCTGCTGATAGTTCATCTGAGCAATCTTCTCTTCCGCCTTCGACACTTTCAAGTTAGCCACCAGCTTGCCGTTGTTGAAAATAGGCTGAGTAAGCGAAGCGATAGCACTGAGAATCACCTTGCCCGGATTGATAATGGCCGCTCCTGCACTGTTGGTCCATCCTGCCGTACCGCTGATGGTAATGCTCGGATAGAATGCCGAACGAGCCTGGTTGGTCGTATAATAAGCGCTTGCCAACGACATTTCTGCAATCTTCACATCCGGGCGGTTCTCCAAGAGCTGCAAGGGCACGCCGACCATAAGATTGTCGGGAACAGTCTGTGCATCCAGCGTACTGCGGTCAATATGCTGTGGCGCCTTTGCAAGCAGCACGCACAGAGAGTTTTCCGTCTCGCGCACCTGACGCTTCAGATCAAGCAGAGAAGCCTGAACCTGATGATAGACGGCACGAGTCTGGGCCACGGCAGCCTCTGTGGTCATTCCGGCAATCTTCATTGCCTCCATCGTGCGCACATTCTCTTTATAGATGTCAACCGTCTCGGAAGTAATCTGCACCTGACGGTCAAGCATCAGCAAAGAATAATAAATATTGGCAATGCCCCCGATAATCTGAGAGCGTACAGCCTGCTGGGAATACTGGCTTTGCAAATAAACCGTGCGCTGGTCCCGTTTTGCGTTCAGCAACTTGCCAAACAGGTCAATCTCCCAACTCGCCGCCACAGGCAGCTGATAAGTCTTGCTTGTCTTCGACTTGTCGAAACTGCTTAGAGTTCCCTGCGGCACCAGATTGAATGAGGGCAGATAAGCCAGCTTGGCAGCGGTCAGCATCACTTTCGCTTCCTCCACACGGAGAATGGCAGCCTGCATGTCTACATTGTTAGCCAATCCTTCTTCAATCAAAGCCTGCAGCTGAGGGTCGCGGAACACTTCTTTCCACGGAAGATTGCCCATATTCGCCGTATCGGTAACAGCCAACGTGTCCGTTTCTGATACCGGGTCACGATAGATGCCTGAGGCATCTATCGTTTCCGGACGATCATAAGCTCTGTAGATGTGGCAGCTGCTCATCATGGCAGCCAGACACATCATTCCTATTATCTGTTTCTTCATTATCGTCTTGTCATTTAATATTAGGAGAATACTGTTCAATTTCTGCTTCCACTTCGCTTTCGTCCAAGCTATCCCATTCCATCGGTTTAACCTTTTCTTGCAGCCATTGGAATACGACGAACAACACGGGCACAATGAAAATCTGGAAAATCATACCGATCAACATACCGCCGATTGCGGAAGCACCCAGTGTACGGTTACCGTGAGCACCTACACCGAAGGCAAACATCAACGGAAGCAGACCGATAATCATTGCCAACGAAGTCATCAGAATCGGTCGCAGACGGGCGGAAGCTCCAAGGACAGCGGCCCAGGAGATACTCATACCCTGCTTGCGACGGTCGAGAGCGAACTCTACAATCAGAATCGCATTCTTAGCCAACAGCCCCATCAACATAATCAACGCAATCTGCATGTAGATGTCGTTCGACATAGTTCCCAATACCATCTTCAATGCCGGGATGCTGCCCAATGCCGAGAATCCGTTGACGAACAAGAAGCTACCCAACAG
>CALUGI010000014.1 GCA_944320135.1 uncultured Phocaeicola sp.
GTAGTCCCCTCTGCATCCCTTTCCGCATCCCGCTGTTATAAAGGGGCTTCTTCACTTCCGGATTCGCAAGAAGCTCTTGCGGGAACATGCCGGGTATGCTCCACATGAACCTGCCTATAGCAATGGTAGAAACCGGTGCAGAACTTATAGATTTACCGTTCCGCCCATACATCATTGTCTTTCCTCTTTTCTCATTTATAAGGGTTCAGGAGATTTCAAGAGGGGAAAAACAATCACTCGTTATCTTTTAAACGAATTTGAGTATCAATAAAATATAAATTTCCGTCTATCCCATAAAGGACATTGTTAGGCACTACATCGAATATTTCATAAATTTCATTGTGAAACTCATCAGGATAATCCATTCCAAAACCGACAGCTTGCATGAAGTCGGCTATTTCATTTTCCGCAATCAGTTCTTCTGTCTGCCCTCTCTTATGGCTTTCTGTAGGTTCAACCTTTCCTGTCGCTGCTTTTTTTCTTCTAACGATGCAGGCTGCTTGTTCCAAAAGGCTATTGATTGGCGGGTCTGTTCTATCCATGTCTTGTGAAATTCATTGATGTATTCCATACATGTTTTTTGCTTATGAGCGTTCCGATACAAAGATAAGTGCTCTATGTTGAAATGCAACGGTTGCGGTTATCAAATCTTATTTGAAGGCATCAGGAAAACTTTCCGCCCATACGCAAAACGTCCCGACGTTTCCTGCGAAACGCCGGGGCTTGCGGTCACACCTTCTTATGCGACTTCTTTCTGTCCTGCATCCAAAAATAAATGCCCCCGACATTGGCTATGACAATAACCAAAGCGAACATCAAAACAGCTCCCGTCATTCCTTTTCCTCCTTTTCTTTTTTATCACGAACAAGATACAATCCCCATCCCAATGTAAAAAGGATGGACAACAAACCTCCTATAAGATAATCCATTTTTGCTCTACTGCGCCGAAAATGGATGTCAGCACAACTGCCGTGGTGATGTATTTCGCAATATCCATCAACCACTTGCCTGATTCTTTTCTCATATTACAAATATACGGAAAACATGCTGCATTCATAAACTTTGCGGCAAGAAATTATACAAACTTTACACTTTTGCCTGCCCCCAAAGACAAAACAACCCGCCATAAACAAAAATCCGAACAATCTTTAGTGCAAGAAACCGTATGCGCCCTTACGCAAAACGTCCCGACGCTTCCGATGAAACGCCGGGACGCTTTTTAAAAAGGCAATTGATTTTAGAGTGAACTTGCTTAAGGTTTATTCTATATTTGCTCCAATGCCTGTAGAAGTCTTAAAGACTCCACCAGTAAGATTAAAGGTTCCGCCCTCAAATGGATCAGACGTAGTTATCTCAGTGTTAGCAGATACATTCTCCGGCTGATAATAGCTCGTATGAATCCACGCAAATGAAGCTCCAGCAGGCTGATATATCTGATTCATGGACGTAGTTGTATCCCACTCCGTGTTTGTGCCTTTCACAAAAGCAAAAGCACGTCCAGAAAGAGATTGATTTGACCAAATAAGATTATTTCCACAAGATATAGACTGAACACTTGCACGTATATATCCGTTTGTCGAAGACAAATTAATAAATGAATTGCTATCAAGTATCATACTCTCAAACACATTACTTGCGGTATTTGCCTGCATTAAAGAAAAATTAGCCGTCAACTTATTATCTTCATTACAATAGAAGACATTGTTCCTCAAACAGAATGTCTTCCAACCTGTAAATGTAGAACCACCCATATTAAATAAATAAGCCTGACCGTTACTTACAGGTGCAGATGGTATAGAAACTGTTGAATTATAAAATGCTATATTTGATACTGGTATTTTAGGATTAGTCCCATTATTAATGTAACAAAAAGAGTTAGCTTTTGGATATTTAATTATACAACCATCAAATACTATATAATCAAACTTAAATTCATTCTCACCTTTAGCCGGATCTACATTTAAGACATAAGCTGTTTTATCACTTACATCAAAAGAAATGTTCTTCAAAAGCAAGCCTAAACCTCCATCTCCTCGCAAAGACAAAAGACTACTGCTCAAAGCAAAAGCACTCTTTACATTTATATTATTTCCTATAACGACTAATGAGCTAATTCCATCTTCTGTCGTTTTACCACTCTTAGAATAAGTCAGAGTCGCATTTTCTTCAACAAAATAAATTCCCTCCATTACGTCACTTCCTATAGTCTCATCAGAAGTCACATGCTTAATCGTCACATCCTCACCGAACATCTTCTTGTTAATCTTCACATTCCCAATCTGAATGTCCAGTCCGGCCATGAAGTCGGCATAATAGCCGTCTGCGGTTACATTTGTGCGAACCACGATTTCATCCGTAACGGTGTTGACGCCTTTAGTTACTTCCACCACCAATATGCACTCGCTCGGAGTAGAGGGAGCCGTTACGCTTACGGTTCTTTCAGCACCGGAGCCTGTCATTGAAGCCTTCCACTCAGCGGGAGCCACTACGCGGGCAACGATATCCTCATCTTCACTTACTGTAACTGTAAATGTCTGCGTTCCGCTTACATACCACTTGCCGTTTTCCATCCCTTCCGGGTCTGTGATTTGGCATACCAAGCCTGCTATGATAGGAATCGTATGTTCACTATCGTCACTCAACTTGATTTTGAAGTAACTGCCATCGCTGCTGGCTTCTTTTATCGGGTTCGTGCCTGTGCCTGAACCCGTGGCCGACACATGAGCGCCGGTTTCGTCCGTCACGTACACCCATGTAGCGCCCTCGTCATACGACACCCGCCATACCTTGTTGTCGGTGCCTTCATCCACAATCTGGAATTGCGGAGTGATTGTTGCGGCCTGCCCGTCTTCAGCCTCGGCGCGCCGGTCGCTTTTCACTCCCTCTATCACCCAATAGCCGTCTTCGCTGATTTCGATTACCGGATACGTGGTGTTGTCCGTGTTTCCCGGAGTCAGCGTGAGCGTTTCTCCGTTACTCAGCAAGAGCGTCCATGTGCCCGTAGCCTGGTCTTCGGTAGCTGTCTGGATGGTCTTGTTCCCGTCCAAAAGCACGCGGATCACGTTCATGTTATTGTTCAAAGCCTGCACCTGCGCTTCCACGCTTTCCACGCGCGAGGTGAGCGTGTCGATGTTCTGCTCCAAATCGTCCGTGCTGCACGCCGCGAATGACAACGCCAGCGCTCCGAAAAGGATGAATGATTTATAGCGTTTCATAATCATGTCTGTTTATAAGTTTATTAGGCCCCGCTACCCTCCGAAAGGGAGGCTTGCGGCCGGCCGATAAAAGTTTTTATAAATGTCAGAGGTTTCGTGCAGGGGCGTATGCGATACGCCCCTACGCCAATCTCACGCACCCGCGTCCATCACCTCCACCTCCAGCGGAACAATCAGTCTGTAGCCCGCTTCGGAGAATATCTGGAAATAGACGATGTACGTGCCCGCCTCAAGCCCGGCAGGAGCCGTGACGGTAACGGTATGTCCTTCGGGGTCAGCCGTTTCGTCCAACTTCACTTCGAGGGGAGTCGGGTCGATGATTACTTTCTCCACCTTGGTGAGAGTAGCATTCAGCGTGACGTCTTCACCTCCTGCCTGCACGATTATATCCTTAACCGTCTCTGAGGGAGTGTCTTGTGTGGCGAAAGTCATATCCAGACCGCCCAGCAGGGCCACCTCCAGCTCATCGTCGCCGTATGTGAAGACAAGGATGTTTGCATTGTCGTCTTTAGACTTTACGTTCGCAAACACGCCGTTCGGAATATCGTTTGCATCGGCAATGCCGTAATTGCCGGGGATTTCCGTCCATTCGCCGTCGCCAATTTTATAACCCCAACGGCCTTCTTGTACGGAGATGACGGGAGTTTCCCCGTCCTTTCCGTCGGTAGGAGACGCCTTTACGGGTTTGCCTTCCTCGTCCAGCAAGTCGTATGGCACGCCGTCGAGGGTGTAAGTCCAATACCACACGCCGTCTTCCTCGCGGAATCCCATTGCAGGGATTTCCTCTGCGGGCTGTCCTCCGTAGACGATGAGGTTGTCACCGTTGCTGAGCGAGAGGGTATAGTCGCCCTTCTCGTTCTTCGAGTAGCCCGTCACGTAAATATTGCCTTGAAGCATGGCCACGTCATAGAGCGCGTTGATGCTTGCGTTCAGTGCTTCAAGCTGTGTGTTCAGCTCGTCGAGACGCGCATTGAGCGCGTCCACGTCGGCCTGTATGTCGTCCCTCTGGTCGCACGCATTGAACGCGAACAAGGGAATCATGCTGAGTAATATTATTGCTATTCGTTTCATAATCGTTAGGTTTTATCGGGTTGCACCGCAATTCTCGTAACCGCTTGCTTTCGTGAATGTTCCGTTGGCGAAATCCATGCTACTAAATGGATTTGTGGGTTCTTCATCTATAGGATCAACTGCAAATGGACTAGGTATTCTACCTGACCACACAGTAAAGGTCACTTTCTTCTCCCCATCATTATACCATTTAGTATTTTCAAATACTGAAGAAGATGAAATAAATGCTTCTGTTGCATCTCCTTTTCCACCTACTGCATTAATCAAAGCCACATTCCTATCACTTCCAACATTTGTCCAAAATAGATTATTCTTTACCGTAACAATTGTTTGCGCCGTCATCACGCCACGAATCATATTCTGCCCTACCGGAAGATAATTAACAAATGTATTATTTTCTACATTTACACTTCTGGTAAGATCCGCACTAGTAGCACAAACCGTACCATTTAGGCTATATCGATTCGAGGTAGAATAAAACACATTATTCTTAACTGTAATAGTGGCAGACACTTTTTTCGCATTAAAATTCAAAATACGGCCTCCGCCCGGCATATCAGAAGTTGGTTCAAAAGCTATGTCATTGTTCAATAGCTCTATATTATCCACACTATTATCTCCTGCATTATGAGCATTGAACAAGTTGCACATATTAGGAGTCTCAGCTCCTGGTTGACTCTGCATATTGACTGCAACCTTACAATTATCAAGAATAAAATTATTGACATCTTTACCAGACGCTATCTGCATCAAAATTCCTTTTCGCGTAAATTCAATACCTTGCGCAATGAAATTGGTTTCAGTTGACGCATTAAATGTATTGGATGCTGTAACCTTCGCCTTTCCTCCATCAATGCTATTGGAAATCAAGATGAGATTATCCTTGATATTAGCGCTCGATAAGGTCAGCGTAACGCCTTCATTGATAAAGTATGCGCCCGAATTGTCTCCACTTATTGTCTGGTCAGAAGTCACTTCGGTTACGGTTATGCCAGATTCCTTATTCAAGGTGTAGCTGCCGATTGTAATGCCTTCTGCCTCATACTTCTCATAAACGGAGTTATAGGTCGGCTCTACCGGCTCGCTCGAACCGATTTTCACCTTCACCTTGTCCACGGCCCAATACCTGCCGCTCTGCACGCGCACCGTCACGTCCTCCATGTTGTTGGCGGAGACGCGCGACCCGGCGGATGTCGCAGAAGCATCCTCGGCGGGAGCATAAACGGTCAGTTCATACACGCCGTCCGATTCCGGGTCTTCGATGGTGGCACGCCATCCCGACGGATAGGTCAGTTGGGGAGTGCCGCCCGTTATGGTCACGGAGAGGGTCTTCACCGTTCCCGCTTCCATCAGCAGATAGCCCTCATTGTCCAACAGGTCATCCGTCACAATCTCACAGGTCAAGTCCGGCACGATGGGCAGAGAAATCGTTTCGGTTGTGCCTTCAGAATAGTCGGTGTAATAGGTGATGGTCAGTTGCGTGTCCGTAACCTCCACACCGGCTATTATCTGGTCGCCTATTTCGCCTATGCCCGTGTTGGCATCGCCTTTCACATCTTCCCAATCGCCCGGTGTTCCGGAGGCATCCACAAAGCGCACCTGCCACTTGCCTTCGTTCACACGGAATTCGGGATAGCCGCTTCCGTTGGCTCCGGCCTGCCCAACGGCACTCACACCCATAGGCTTGCCATTGACAACCCATTCGCCATCCTCAATAGTGATTTTGGGTTTCTGCGCCGTGCCCTGCACGCCGATAGTCAGGCTGAGCACGGTGTTGTCGCTTAGCGTAATGGTGTACTGCCCGTTGTCCGTCTGCACGCTCTTGATGGTTTTCATGTTTTCCATGTTGAGCAGCGTTCCGAGCGTCTCCAGATTCTCGTTCAGAATCTTCACCTGTTCCTCAAGGGCGGTCACGCGGTTGCCCAAGGCATCCACCTCGTCCTGCAAGTCGTCCTGATCATTGCATCCCGCGAACGCGAAAGCCGCAGCCAGGACTAAAAACAAGTATGATTTTATGCGTTTCATAAACTGTTCGTTTTAAAGGTTATTCAGTTACATTGACTACAATCTGATACACCCCCCGGTCTTCATGCTTGTAGTTTCCGTTGGTCACGACGAAGGTAGCCGTATAGGTTCCCACTTCATCGTAAGTGTAAGTGTAAGTCGGCACGTCCTGCGAGATGTTCTTGATGTTCTCTCCCCTGTCCGGCTCGCACGCAAGGATATCGATGGGGTCTGAAACGAGCCATGAAGTCTTCCAATCGGCAGAACTTGCCGTACTGTGGATGAAGAAGTTGCCCGCGCTCGCGCTCGACAGGTTCCAGCGTCCGGAGGTGTTGTTCGTCACCGTGGTATAGCTCTTGTCGTCCAGATTGAGGGCGGTGAACTTGAAGCTGCTGGCATACTGCGTAGACTCCTGCCCGCTTCGGAGGGTCGTGGTGATGCCCATCGTGTTGAAATAATAGGCGTGCTGGTTGGTGGCCGTCCCTCCCGCCGCACTCGGATTCTGCCTTTCGTCCTTGTTGTAGGCGATGGCCACGACAAAGTTCTTGCCTATAAAGTCTCTCACCGGGAACGTGAAGAAACTGCCCGTCACGATGTTCGTGCCCAAGCCGTTGAACTTTTCATGTTCCACCATCGTTGACCACGAGAAGCCTTTCACGGCCTCATAGTCCGCGTCGAAATTGTCTTTCGCCAGGCCGGGGAAGCCGGTCACCCCCGCTTCCTCGTCCGTGTAGGCATAAAAAATCTCAAGCGTATTGTTGTCTCTCGCATCACCCGAAGGGAAATCGGCATTCGCATCCCTATAAAGGTAGAAGCTCAGTTCGGCATCCATCACGTCTTCCGCCGAGATGGAAGTACGGTCTTTGTAGATGTACTGATGCCCCAGTTCGCCACTATAGAAAGTCACGAAATCCGGCTCGCCGTTAATGGTGAACTCTATCGGCTGCCCTTTCTTCGCCGTCACAACCATGCCGTCACGAACCACGTTCTCGTTGGTCACGACTCCAACGCTCACGTCGTCAAGTCCCTCTGTCAACCCCTTGCTGCATGAAACGAGCGCAAAGGCTGAAAGGGCGGACGCATATATATATAAGGTATATCTTCTCATAAGATTCAATTCTTTTATAAGTGTTCTTAAACTCTGATTACCATCCCGGATTGTTTGAGGTGATTTCCCTGTTGACAGAGATTTCAGCATCCGGAATGGGGAAGTAATTGTACGTATCGCTCACCTGAAAATAGGTGTACACGTTGGTCGGTCCCTGAGTCCATTCGCCTCCGATACGGGCATAGTTCACCAGTTCACCCATACGGTCGGCCAGTTCTCCCCAACGGATCAAATCGAAGTGTCGCGTGAACTCGAAGCAAAGCTCGCGTCCGCGCTCGTCTTTTATGATTTGGCGGAAGTCTTCCTTGGTCAATGCGGCGGCGTTTACATTATACGTGTCCACGCCTCCGAAAGCACGCTGGCGCACCTCGTTCAAGTACTCTACAGCATTTGCAGGCCCGTTCAGTTCGTTCTCAGCCTCAGCCAGCATCAGCAGCACATCCGAATAGCGGAGAATCGGGAAATTGATAGAAGTGAAGTTCTTGTCCTTCTTGTCGGCTTCGTACTCGCGGCGATATTTGGCACATGCGCGGGCGATGTTTGCAGTGAAATGATGGTTTCCGCTTCTATAAGTGTAATCGCCTACATTCGGTTCTTCATTCCATTGATGTGAACCGTTGTTGTTCCTATACAGATAATCGTCATAGAGTTTGACATTCTCGCCATTCAAAGACACAGTTCTGAATGCGTATCCGAAAAGGTCTTCTTTTTCCAGCATCCTGATCAGGTCGGCCTCATCTTCAGCCGTAGCCGTTTCATACGCATACGAGCGCCCGTTGTCATACTTCAACCATACGTCCCTCAGGTTCACGTCATCATTTCCCGGTGTTAACACACTCGTATTGTTGTTTATCGAGGAATTATAGTTTCCTTCATAGAACCTGCGTCCGGTCACTCCCGTATTCTTTCCGTTCTTTTCCACGTATGCAAACGGAGCGATGTTCCACAAGAAACGATGGTCTTTCACCTTAAATTGAGCATTGGCATACGCCGTTGCATGAGCGTCTTGGTTTGTACTATAATTAACCGGAAGTTTCATCAAATCAGAGGTTGAATAGTTTACCGGCACGCCTAAGGTTCCATCCAACTGCTTTGCGACATCCAAGCAATACAGGCGGTAAAGTTTCGGAGTAGAGAATATGAACTCGTAAGCATAACCCGGATCGGCGGAACCGGTTGCTTCCGATTCATTGGAAAGGTCAGGACCGGCCAGACCGATGATGTTTCCAATTCGCCCTTCCGCTTTGGTATCGGTCGTGTTGTTTCCGGCAAACTCCACTTCCCAGATGCTTTCCGTTCCGTCCGTATTGTACTGGTTGGAACACATATCGATAAACACCTGCCAGTAGTCGGAAGCCAAGGTGTGCTTTCCATACACCTGAAGCGCAAAGTCCTTCGCCTGTTGGAAGTAGCCGCGAAGCGTAGCCTCATCGCTCGGCGCATTGCTGTCGCGATAATGTTCGCCGGCACGGAACAAGCAGACACGCGCCAAAATGCCATACGCAGCCGACTTGGAGACACGTCCCGGTTCGTTGGCTTCGAAATCGGGCAGACCACTTTCGGCCGCCTCACTCATTTCCTTCACGATGAAATCATAAATCTGCTGCTTGTCAGTGCGGGGGCAGCTCAACCCTGCCACGTCCTGTGTAGACGAGGTTTTGAAAGGTACATCTCCCCAGCACTGTACCAAATTGAAGTAATAGAACGCGCGAAGGAAGCGTGCTTCGGCTATATACCTCGCTTTTGTGGCATCATCAATATCCGTCACGCGGTCGATGTTCTCCAAAAACATGTTGGCACGGTTAATACCCGAATACAACGTATACCAGAAAGCCGTCACCGACTGGTCGCTTACCGTAGTATTGTTGCAAATCAAACCTTTCGAAGCGGGTGCGCGTCCGGAACCTCCGTAGTGCGACAAGTCATCGCCTCCTGCCAGATAGATATAGTCTTCCCCATAGAAAGACGACTGGCTGAGTTCGGCATAGATACCCGTCAGAAACGAGTTCGCCTCCTCCGCCGTAGTGAAATAGTTCTCAAGCGTCAGGCGCGTCGGTTCCTTGTCGAGGAACTCGCAGGACGCGAACAAGCCGCCGAACATCATGAGCAAAATGGTATATTTAAACTTTTTCATATTGTATATGCTATATAATGAATAGTTAGACAGCTTTTTAGAATCCTACACTTACACCGAAGCTGACGGTATACGCTCTCGGATAAGAAGAGAAGTCCAGACCCGGAGTCAGCGCAGAGTTGCGGATAGAAACTTCGGGGTCGTAACCCGAATAGCTTGTCCATGTCCAGAGGTTCTGGCCCGCCAAGTAAACGCGGAGCGAACTCAGCTTCGCTTTCTGAATCATCTTGGTCGGGAAGGTATAACCCAAGGTCACGGTCTTCAGACGCAGGAATGAACCGTCTTCGATGATGCGTGAAGAAATCACACGGTTGGAAGAGGAGTTCGTGGCAGCCGGGATGTCGCTGTCCGGATTTTCCGGAGTCCAGCGGTCGGCATAGCTGGCATACTGGTTCAGTTCGCGTGCGCGGTTGTTGGAACTTTCAAAGAACAGACGGTTGGCGTTCATGATGTCATTTCCGTATGACCACTGGAAGAACACGCTCAGGTCGAATCCCTTGTAAGTAAAGGTATTGGTGAAACCGCCGGTGTGGATAGGCAGACCGCGTCCGATGATGGTACGGTCGTCCGAGTTGATGACACCGTCACCGTTCAGGTCCTTGTACTTCGGCATACCCGGTTGGGTATTAGTTTCCGTAGAAAAGTAGGGAACACCCGGCTTCAAGGTATAGGTATCACCCGAACGGTTGAAGTCGTCATACTTGTATGTGCCTTCATACAGGTAACCGTACATCATGCCCATCGGCAGACCCACCTGCGCAATGTAGCTCGACTGGGAGTTGTAGTTTTGGTCGAACGTAACGGCACTCAGCAAGGTGCTCTGTCCCTCCGAAAGTTCCAGCACCTCGTTCTTGTTGAACGCAATGTTGAAATCCGTTGTCCAGCTGAAATCCTTGTTCTTGATGTTCACCGTGCTCAAACTCAACTCGATACCGTCGTTGCGCACCTTACCGATGTTACGCGTTGCGCTGTAGAAACCGGAGCTGAGCGGCAGAGACGCTTCGAGCAACAGGTCGCGCGTGGTCTTGCGGTAAATATCTCCCGTAAAGTTGATGCGCTCATCAAAGAAGCTCAAGTCGAGACCCAAGTTCCACTGTTCGGTAGTCTCCCACTTCAAGTTGTTGTTCACGATAGATGTAGGAACTGCTCCCACATTGGTGTTGTCGTTGTTGAAAGGATAGACACCGCTCGGAATGCTTCCGTTGGAGATGTAGTCTCCGATATTGTCCTTCAACACCTGAAGCAGGGTGAAATACTCGTACTCGTCAATACGGTTGTTACCCGTAAGACCCCAGCTCAGACGCAACTTACCGTTGGAGAGCACATTCTTCAGAGGTTTCATGAACTTCTCTTCCGTAAATGTCCACGCAACGGAAGCCGAGGGGAAATAGCCCCAGCGGTTGTTCTCGCTGAACTTGGAAGAACCGTCGGCACGGAACGAAGCCGTAGCGTAATATTTCGATTTATAGTTGTAGTTCAGACGAGCCAGATAAGAGAGCATCGACCATGAGCTCTTTGAAGAATTGACCGTGCTTCCCTGACCTTCCGCCATTCCCGCCATACCGAGCGATTCGTTCGGAATGTGAATGGTGCGGAACGAATAGTATTCATAATCGGAGTTCTGGAAAGTGACACCTGCCAACGCGTTGAAGAAGTGTTTCTTCTTAATGTTGGTCTGGTAAGTCACCGTATTCTCGTTCAACCAAGTCAGACGTTCGTTGCGTACCACCTGCGCGTTCACCTTGTCGGTAGAAGTCGGGCCTCCGTAACGGGTCTTCGAATTGTTGAACTGGTCCTGCTTGCGTGCGTCGTAAGTGTAACCGGCAGAAACCTTCACCTTCAATCCGCGAATGATTTCATATTCGGCGAAACCGTTCAGCTGGAGGTTGTTCGTATAGTTCTTGCGGTATTCGTTCTTCAACGACAGAATCGGGTTGAAACGGTAGTCATTGGTCGTGTTCAACGCATCATCGATAGCATTGTCCATCAGCGAGCTCAGCGGCTTGTTCGGATAAGTGACCGGACGGTATCCCCATACACTGTAGAACAGGTTGTTCATACCGCTATAGGAGTTCTCCGAAGGAGTGGAACCCGTCTGGATGGCGCGGGAGTAGTTGGCCGTGATGCTCATGTTGAGCTTATTGCGGCGCACCACCGTGTTGATACGTCCCTGCATACGCTTGTAGCCCGTTTCGAGCAAGATACCTTGCTGGTCGTAATAAGAAAGCGAAGCGTTGTAACGGATACCTTCCGTACCGCCGGTGAGACGGAGATTGTGGCTGTGCTGCCATGCGGTGCGGAATATCTCGTCCTGCCAGTCATACTGGTCAATGTTGCGGTAATCGTCCAGCGTCCATTGCTTGCCTTCCCAGTTCATCAGATAACCGCCGGAAGCAGAAGTCGCCTGATCAGGATACATTTCAGCCTGCAGCTTGACGAACTCGTAAGCATCCATCATCGGAATCTTGCGAGTCACGTTCGACATGGTAACACTTCCGTCATACGTAAGCTGCGCCTTTCCTATCTTACCCTTCTTGGTGGTGATAATCACAACACCGTTCGCGCCTCGCGCACCATAGATAGCGGTAGCGGAAGCGTCCTTCAGAATGTCGAGGCTCTCGATATCGGCAGGGTTGATGGTGGAAGCCATCGCAGCGTCCTCCACGGGGAATCCGTCGATGACGTACAGCGGCGAGTTGTCCTGCGTCAGGGAGTTGTTACCACGGATGACGATGTTCATCGTACCGCCCGGCATACCTTCGCTTGAAGACACGTTCACACCGGCAATACGTCCTCCTAAGGTCTGGTCGAACGAAGACACCGGCGTGTTGAGCAGCTGTTCCATATTGGCTTTCGCCACGGAACCCGTCAAATCGCGCTTCTTCACTTCCTGATAACCGACTACCACTACTTCGTCAAGCAGCTCGGAGTCTTCTTTCAATACAATCGACATCGGCTTCGAGGCATCCACCTTCACCTCCTGATTGGCATAGCCGATGAACGAAATCACAAGCACGGCCTTCTTGTCCGGCACGTTCAGCGAGAACTTGCCGTCAAAGTCCGTAATCGTACCTTGGGTGGTGCCCTTAATCATGACACTCGCCCCAATCACTGTTTCTCCGGCTTCGTCCAACACAGTACCTCTGACAAGCACCTGAGCGAAAGCCGCAGTAAAAGAAAATAAGGTAAACAGCAACAAACTGAAAACCCTTTTCCTCAAATCAATTCGGAATTCGGTTTGCATATCACTTCGATTTACATTAATAAAGGTTTTAAAACGTCTTATGCGCACAAATTTATAGGATAATATGAGAGAAAAAGGGACAAAATCATTCACTTGATATGATAAAAATATTCATTGTTTCAATCTGTGACATTTACTTTGCCCGTATCTTCTCAGAAAGTATTTTTCATATAGCTGCGAATATAATAAAAACATTTCACAATCGGCAAACAAGTCAAAGAATTTTTTCGGGATATAGGCGGAGAAAATATGAATGGTAAAGTAGGAGCGTATCGAATGCGTCCGGAAGCATTCGCAGAGATAAACGGATAAAATTGCGGCATTCGGACGTATGTGATACGCCCCTACAAGTCAACGGAACAATACGTGCATAAAAAAGCAACAACCTGTAGGGGCAGACCCATGTGTCTGCCCGAATACATCCGAATGGATAACCGTAGAACATCGGTGGAAACAGGCGAACACACGGGTTCGCCCCTACAGATGACTATAAAAAAACAATGTCATTCTGAGCGGAGTGAAGAATCTTGGATACGCAAGTTGGTGCAAAAGAGATTCTTCGCTACGCTCAGAATGACAAAAATGAAAGTTAGTCTCTATTTGAGACAACCTATTATAACTTATTGGGGAGCTTCGTTATCTCATCTCGGTGTAAGGAATCTTGTCCTGATCTCCGTAGTCGAGGTTTTCACCCGCCATACCCCAGATGAACATGTAGTTGCTCGTTCCGGCGGCAGCATGAATCGACCATTCCGGCGACATGATGGCCTGCTCGTTCGCCATCCATACCAAACGTTCTTCCTTCGGATCGCCCATCAGGTGGCAAATCATGTTGCCTTGCGGCACGTTGAAGTAGAAGTAGGCTTCCATGCGGCGGCTATGCACGTGGGCAGGCATGGTGTTCCATACGCTTCCCGGCTTCAGTTCCGTCAATCCCATCTGCAACTGGCACGGGCCTTCTTCCAGCACATTGTTCACGATAAGCTGGTTGATGACGCGGTCGTTGCTTTCTTCCATCTTGCCTGCCGCCATCGAATTGGCTTTCAGAGAGCCTTTGCGTCCGTCGATGGTAATCCACTGGGTCTTGTATTCCTTGTGCGCGAGCGCAGAGTTGATATAGAACTTGGCAGGATTAGAAGCGTCCTTGCTCTTGAAGGTCACCTTCTGCTTGCCGCGTCCTACGTACAGCGCTTCCTTGAAGTTCAGTTCGTATTCCTTCCCGTCTACGGTCACGATGCCGACACCGCCTACGTTGATCACGCCCAACTCGCGGTTGAACAGGAAGTAGGGAGCTTTCAACGCATCGAAGGTTTCCAACGTCAGTTCCTTGGTGGCAGGAACCGCACCGCCG
The DNA here is from genome assembly GCA_944320135.1 of uncultured Phocaeicola sp. GTDB lineage: Bacteria > Bacteroidota > Bacteroidia > Bacteroidales > Bacteroidaceae > Phocaeicola. Next base: position 14,128 of record CALUGI010000014.1, read on the forward strand.
AAGATAAAGCGGTCGTACATGGAATATGTCAGATTGATCTGGTCAGCGACCATTACTTTTTCCATCAGGAATCTGCTGCGCAGCGTCTGAGTGTCGTAATGCTTCACGTCTTCCGGATGGCAGGCCGTCTTCATTTGTACACTGTTAATTTGGGCATTTGCCGACAAAGCGGCCACACCCAGCATCATAGCCATTGCAAACTTTTTCATACGTTCTTCTGTAATTTAGATTAGTTGTCGTTTTTAAATTATTCTATCCGGTATCCGCAATCCGCCCGACGCATCATGCGAACGCGTTCAGGGCGTATGCGATACGCCCCTACGGGCCATGCGGACATTCGTCCGATTAAATCTCCTGACGCTTCGCCTCTTTGATGATGCGCGTGCGGTTATAGATGGCCATGCCCAATGCCACAAGCACAAGGATGCCCGAACCTACCCACTTGAAGCTGTAGACCGCATGGAAGATGAGCCAGGAGAAAAGGCTTGACGCGAAGTCGAGCGCGCCGCCCTGGAATCCGTCGGGAATCTTCAACGCACCGTCAGGACTTCCTTTGGCCACCGTTGCGGCATACGCATCGTTGGCAGCCTGAGTGAAGTGGGGCGCCAAGTCGGTCACGAAATACAGTCCGATGGTCAGAGCCACCAGCCCGATGATGAACGACTTCAGCACATTGCCCTTCGTGATAGGCAACACGGCGGGGAAGAGGTAGAACATTCCGGCCAGCGAAGCCAAAGGAAGGAACTGGTTGCCCGGAAGCACTACCGAAAGGAACAGAGCCACCGGAATAAGAAGCAAGGATACGACCAGCGTCGTGGGGTGTCCGATCACCAAGGCCGGACTCATACCGATGTTCAGGTTGGCGCTGTTCTTGAACTTGCGCGCCACCAGTTCGCGCGTAGCGTCGGAAATCGGACGGAGACCTTCTATAAAGAGGGAAGTGATGCGCGGGATAAGCTCCATCACGGCGCCCATCTTGATGCCCAAGCCCAAGATATAGGGAATGCCGTCTACCAGTTCGTCCGTATTCTTGCAGGCCAAAGCTCCGATGCCGCAGCCCACGATTACGCCGAGGAAAAGCGGGTCGCCCATGATGCCGAACTTTCTTTTCATTCCTTCCGCATCGATATTCAGCTTGTCAAAGCCCGGAATCTTGTCGAGCAGCTTGTTGATGACCAACGCGAACGGCACGAATCCCTGGCAGAAAGGCTGCGGGATGGAGATGCCGTCCATCTTGTCGTAGTACGACTGGAACTGCTTGCAGGTCAGGTCGGCCATCACCATTGTGATGATGTAGCAGATGATAGCGGCGAAGAATCCCCACCAGATGTTTCCGGAAGCGAAATAAACCACCGCCCCGATGAACGCGAAGTGCCAATAGTTCCAAAGGTCGATGTTGACGGTCTTGGTGGTTTTGGTCAGCAGCATAAGGATGTTGATGCCCAAACATACCGGAATGATGAACGCGCCGACGGACGTGTTGTACGCCACGGCAGCAGCGGCGGGCCATCCCATGTCGAAAATCTGGAGGCTAAGCCCGTAGATTTCGGTCACTTTCTTCAAAGGGTCGCCCAAACTGCTCGTCAACAATGCGGTGACCACAGAAAGCCCTACGAATCCGACTCCCACCAGAAGTCCGCTTTTCAACGCTTTGCCGAACTTGATGCCGATACAAACGCCCAAGATGGTGAACAAAATGGGCATCATCACGGCAGCTCCCAGCCCAATGATGTAACTGAATACCTGTTCCATGTTTTTCTGTTTTCTTGTTTATTTAATAATGGATTTTAAGTTGATATTTCGTTCGTTGCCGCCAAAAATAATGTATTTTATCCAATCCTGCAATTGATGCCCAAATATTTTCAAAATCTTACCTAATAAATAACATAATTTTGTTTCACGGTCCGGCAAATGCCCCGAATTGACTTTTTGACAGAATGCTCGTCCGGCACGCCGAGAGCGCGCCGCTTCGGGCGAAAGGAAAGCGGGATGCGGAAAAGCGCAAGGAGAAGCGCCCGATGAATGCCGTTTTGCTTTTCAAAAAGAGTAAACGCTTTCTTTTATCCTCCAAACGAGAGATACGGACACCTCAAAGCGCATTTGCAAGCACAATCCGTTTCTTTCCGACACTCCAGAACGGAAATTTCCAAGAAAGATTCCGCACGAAAAACGGTTGCAATTCCGCCCGAAACGCATCTTCTCTCCTATCCGCCGGATAAGTTCGGGAAGTTTTGCAGGGAAGTCGGCACGTTTTCCACGGAAAGTGCCGACGTTTTCCGGCAAAGGTCGGCACGTTTTTCCGCAAAAGCGCCGACACCCCACCCCCTCCACAAGCCTTCTGAATGGGATACCTGTTTGCTTTCGTTAGGAAACTATCTCTAAAACGCGGGAAATTCCGGCCAGGCCGGTTATTGAAACAAGCAATTTCGTTTCTTTTTGAAAAGCATTTGCGGACATAAGCATCCAAAAAGCCAATCCATACAAGGACTGCCTCAAATAAAATCCAACCATACAAGAAGCAATGCAAGTGAACGGAGTAAAGAAACAACTACGGTCCGTTAATAAATAATGAGGTTATTCCTGGTTTTGGAGAAAAATAATACCTTTGCAGCAAAACGAATTTGATGCTTTTTGACGATACAAAATATTTAGATTATAAATTCCCTGAACCACAGTATTTGGGAGCAAAATATATTCATCGCGGGTGGATCGCCCAATTTGTACCCAATGAGGCTATTAATATATTAGATGCATTTGCCGGGTCTCAGTCTATTGCATATACGTTTAAACAACTTGGGAAAAAAGTTATCACTAATGATTTCCTGAACTGCAACAATTTAATAGGGAGGGCATTAATTGAGAATCCCCAATATACTCTTGAAAAAGAAGATTTGGATATACTCTTTTCCCCCAATAGCGACCCGGAAGAATTTAATCTGATGGAAAAATTGTTTGCAAACTTATTCTTCTTGCCGGAAGAAGCTGCATTTATAGACAGTTTCCGCAGCAATATCAGATTTCTAAATAACAAATATAAAGAAGCACTTGCTCTGTCTGTAATGTGCAGGAGCATGACGCGGAAAGTAACGATGGGACATTTTGCCCATACTCAAGCACTCGTGTATGCGTCAAATCCTGATCGCATTAAGCGAAACCGTAGTTTGATAAGGCCTCTTAAAGACATATTCAGAGAACTGCTCCCTGAATATAATGCAGCAATTTTTGATAACGGAAAAGACAACAAAAGTTATAATGAAAACATATTGGAATTATTGCCTCAACTAAATAATATTGATTTGGTATATTTCGACCCTCCATATTGTAATAGCCATGCTGATTATCAATCCTTCTATCATTTATTGGAAACATACGTGGAGTATTGGAAAGACAAACAATTCGTTAACGGCACAAAACGCTATGATCCCAAAAGATATAGCGGATTTGACAAGAGCAGAGAAGCCGTTTCAAATCTTCAATTAATGTTTGAAAGAGCGAAACATATTCCTACGTGGTTGGTGAGCTATAATGACCGCAGTTATCCTGATATAAACACGATGGTTGAAATGATTGCGCCATACCGTAAGGTTACAGTAAAAAGAAAAACATATAAAACAGGACGCGGCGGGAAAGGCAGTGTCGCAGGCAGCAGTGAAATTCTTTTAATATGCACAATGGAATAATCCATATAATATGATGACAAACTCTGAAAAATGGGCTAAAGCGTTTAGAAATCAAAATCTTTTCGAATTCAACTTTGACAAGAATGCTTTGATGTGGCTTAAAGTACGGGTTGTTTGCAGGGGAAAACTGATCCAACAGTTTCTTAAAGGTACTGATATCACTTTGTCTTCCTCAAAAATTGCTGAGCAGAATGTGGAATTATTTGAAAAGTTAGAAACCATGCCAAATGCTATGCAGTTGCTTGACACGTTCTTAAATGAAAGAAACAACGAATGGTATAATGCAATGGGCATAGATGAAAAAGCATTGAAAGATGATTTATATAAAGTCCGTCACTACGCATGGGGAGGTGACCAAAATAATTCATTAGACAAGCATCTTGTAAGCAGATACGTCAAGATTATTAGCAGTTATGATAAACTGCTGAACAAACAAAGTGAAATTGCTGACAATGCGTGGAATTATGTCCTAACAAGTTGGTACAACAATTGGACATCCTACCTTATTGAATCGCTTTTTAAGCGACATGAAAAGGTTATTTCGGCAATAGGTGAAATAAAAAGTGTTGATTTCTTTCTGTGTAACTATCCGATTGATTTGAAAGTTACCTTTTTCCCAAATCAGTATATGGAAGAAAAACTGAAAATCAAACTTGGCAAGAAAGAACTTACGTGGCTGAAGCAAGAAGCTAAAAAAGTGGGAGTAACAGTGGAGCGTTCACAATCAGATGCTCAACAACTTTACACTTTATCAGAGAAACTAATGGAAATAGGGGAAAATGACATTCTGGAAACACTGAAAAATAAAAGAAAAGAAGTAATTGCCGATGCTCAATCCAATGTGCAAGAACTTATGACTTGGCTATATGCCAATCAAGGAGAGATGCGTTTTGGAGCGGAGAACAGACTGTTTGTCATTCTTGTAGATTCGGCAAATATGAATGAATCTTGGAAGATGAAACGGGCTTTTTCTTTAATAGAACCTAAAGTGAAGAATTATCTTGACAACTTTAACGAACAATCTTTGAAAGAAATTAATTTCGTTTTCCAAGGCAAGCCATACAGGAGCTTGGCAGATGTGATATTTGTTGTAAAGTAGTTACATGAAATGGATATTTGATGGCATTGGAACAGAAATAATTTCACCTATAAATAGGTCTTCTTAGTAGGTGAAATTATTGGAAAGAGGAAAAAGGAATGCATCATTTAGAGTTGAACATGAAGGCAGTCTCAAAACAACATGAGGCGGCCCCTTTGCATTAAAAGCGCAAGGGAGGAAATTGAATAATAAATTCACGTTTCGTCCCAGAAAATCTACATGATTGTCCCCCTGAATGCTTACTTTTGCGACGGATGGAGATACGCTTTCCCCATCCGGACAAGGAAAACGGAATGTTGAACCAAAAGACATATTATGAAACGCATAAAAGGATTGCTGTTGCTTGTGTGGATATGCACGCAGGCTCTCGGAGCGTCTGAAGCGCGCCGCGTGACGGTGGCGCAAGACGGCACAGGGGACTTCCGCACGCTCACGGAGGCCGTGGAGTCTGTACGCGCGCTGATGGATTTCAAAGTGACGATTTACGTAAAGGCAGGCATTTACAAGGAAAAGCTGGTGATTCCGGCATGGATACAGCATGTGGAAATCGTAGGCGAGTCGGCGGAAACGACCGTCATCACGCACGATGACCACGCGAAGATAAACAACATGGGCACTTTTCGCACCTATACAGTGAGGGTGGACGCGGACGACGTGACTTTCCGCCATATCACTATCGAGAACAATGCGCCCCGCTTGGGACAGGCGGTGGCCCTGCACACGGAAGGAAACCGCCTGAAGTTCTACCAATGCCGCTTCCTCGGAAATCAGGATACGGTTTACACGGGAGGCACGCACACTTCTCTCTATTTCGAGGACTGCTACATAGAGGGAACCACCGACTTCATTTTCGGCTCGGCCACCGCCTGGTTCGAACGCTGCACCGTACACAGCAAAGCGAACTCCTACATCACCGCCGCCTCCACGCCAGAAGATGTGCCCTGCGGCTATGTCTTTTCGCACTGCCGGCTTACGGCGGACGAGGGGGTGACGAAGGTATATCTGGGCCGTCCGTGGCGGCCATACGCCTACACCTTATTTATATGTTGCGAGATGGGAAGCCATATCCGCCCCGAAGGGTGGCACAACTGGCGCAATCCCGCCAACGAAACGACCGCCCGCTACATGGAATACGGGAACACGGGGCCGGGAGCCGACCGAACAGGCCGCGTCGCATGGTGCCGGAAACTGACCGACAAAGAAGCGCAGGCAATTGACGCAAGCGATGTGCTGAAAATGGAACTTTAGAGTCCGCAACGGGCAGACACGCAGGCCTGCCTCTACTAAAGACCGAACGTAAACAACAGACAACTTAAAACTCAACAGCTTATGAAACCCAGAACCTTTTTTTGCGCTTTGTGCGGACTTCTGTTGGCATCGGAAGGGCATCCGCAAACAGCGTTGAAAACGTATCCCAAGCCCGACCGCTCCGCCATCCCCGCCTTTCCGGGAGCAGACGGGGCCGGAAAATACACTACAGGAGGCGCCGGAGGCGCGGTCTACACGGTCACCTCGCTGAAAGACGACGGATCGGAAGGAACGCTGCGCTGGGCCGTCCGCAAGAAAGGGCCCCGCACCATCGTATTTGCGGTGAGCGGAATCATCGAACTGCAGGAACCGCTGAGAATCAACAACGGCGACCTGACCATCGCCGGACAGACTGCTCCGGGCGACGGCATCTGCCTGAAAAACTACACGCTGAGCGTATCCGCCGACAACGTAATCATCCGCTTCATCCGCTCAAGGATGGGGGCGGACATCAAACAGAAGGGAGACGACGCGATGAACGGCTTCAAGATGCACCGGAACATCATCATCGACCACTGCTCCATGAGCTGGAGCACGGACGAATGCGCCACCTTCTACAACAACACGAACATGACCATGCAGTGGTGTATCGTCAGCGAAAGCCTGGCCAATTCCATCCACGAGAAGGGAGCGCACGGCTACGGGGGAATCTGGGGAGGACAGCCCGCCTCGTTCCACCACAACTTGCTGGCGCACCACACCAACCGCACTCCCCGGCTCTGCGGAAGCCGATACACGGGAAAGCCGGAACTGGAAAAGGTGGAACTGTTCAACAACGTCATCTACAACTTCGGAAGCGCCGGAGCGTATGCGGGCGAAGGGGGCTCGTACAATTTCCTGAACAACTACTACAAGCCGGGACCTTATACGGCGACTAAGCCTTCTTACAAGCGGCTGTTCACGGCATATCCGGACGACGGAAAGAACAAGAACAAGGCCGGCACGCACGGAGTGTTCCACTTCAGCGGAAACTATATCGACCCCACCTGCAAAAGTCTGAGCGCCAAGCAGCGGGAAGACATCATGAAAGTGAACAAGGACAACACGAAAGGGCTGTCAATATCAAAAAACTTCGCCGAGGCGAAAGACCTGCTGGCAGACTCGGCCTTCGACATTGCCGAACACACGTCGCTGCAACCGACATGGGACGCCTACGAGTCGGTGCTGAAATATGCAGGGGCTTCCTATCGGCGCGACACGCACGACAAGCGGATTGTGGAGGAAACCCGCAAGGGCACGTTCACCTACACCGGAAGCCACGGAAGCACGAACGGCATGATTGACCAGCCTTCCGACGTGGGCGGATGGCCGGAATACAAGTCGGAAGCCCCCCTGCCCGATTCCGACGGCGACGGAATGCCTGACGAATGGGAAAAAGCCCACGGACTGAATCCGAACGACACCTCCGACGGAAACGGGTATAACCTGAGCCCTTCTTACACCAACCTGGAAATGTATCTGAACGGATTAGTAAACCACCTGTTCCCATAATTCGGAAAGCGTCCGCAAACCGTCCCCGAAAACACAGAGGGTATGCTGCAATGCAGGCTGACATCGTTCTTCCTGCGGCAGCATACCCTCTTTTTTTCTGCACATCCGGATTTTTCCCCGCCCGCACGTTCGCTTCATAAACCCCGCGCCCATCAGATTGAATATGAGCGCCTTTTTCTGAAAGACGCAGGCATTTGCCGCATCGGGAGACGCACCCGTGATTAATTTTTCTACATAAAGCGATAAATTTTCTACATAAAAGATGAAATTATTCTTTAGATTTGCGGTAAATGAAAAACAAAAAACTTTAAAACTAATATCAACCACTAAAAAAACACTTATGAACCGATTGCTTTTTTTAAGAAGACTTTGCGTCAGTCTATGCATAAGTATGATCGGCATACTTGCATTCGCGCAAGGGCGAAGCGTGGAAGGCGTGATTACCGATGCCTCCGGCGAACCGATGATTGGAGTGAACGTGCTTGTAAAGGGCACGACTAACGGTGCCGTAACCGACATGGACGGCAAATTTGTAATACACAAGGTGAAAAGCTCCGACATGCTTTCCGTATCTTACATCGGATACACGTCGCAGGACATCAAAGTAGGTTCCCGAAACAGCTTTACAATTACCTTGCGGGAAGACTCCAAGACGCTCGATGAGGTGGTCGTAATCGGTTACGGGTCTGTCCGCAAGAAAGATTTGACAGGCTCCGTTGCGACAGTAGGTGCGGAAGCGTTGACGGCAATCCCGGTAGCGACGGCCACCGAAGCCTTGACGGGAAAGATGGCGGGCGTGCAGATTACCACGACGGAAGGCTCGCCTGATGCGGAAATGAAGATTCGCGTGCGCGGAGGCGGCTCCATCACGGGCGACAACACACCTTTGTTTATAGTAGACGGCTTCCCGGTGGAATCCATCTCAGACATTCCGGCATCCGAGATAGAAGACATTACCGTGCTGAAGGACGCCTCATCGACGGCTATCTACGGTTCGCGAGGCGCCAACGGCGTTATCCTCGTCACGACCCGTTCGGGAAAAGAGGGGAAGGTGAGCGTCAACTACAACGCCTACTACAGCTGGAAGAAGATGGCAAAGAAGCTCAACACGCTGGGCGGCTCGGACTACGTGAAGTGGCAGTACGAGAAGGCCATGCTGAGCGGCGGAAAGTCGGACGAAATCAATCCGGAAGACTACACGAAGATTTTCGGAAACTACCAGGATATGGACTTGTATGACAATGTGCCCACCAACGACTGGCAAGACCAGGTGTTCGGACGCACGGGACACACGTTCAACCACAACCTGAGCATCAGCGGAGGAAGCGACAAGATGAAGTTCACCTTCAACTATGCGCACATGGACGACAAGGCCATCATGATAGGCTCCAACTTCAAGCGCGACAACCTGAGCCTGAAACTGAACTACAAGCCGGTGAAGAACGTGACGCTGGACTTCTCCGCACGCTATTCGAACACCAGCATCGACGGAGCGGGAGCCAACGAGTCGAAGACGGAAGTGTCTACAGCCGACTCGCGAATGAAGAACGTGATGATTTATCCGCCGTTCAACTATGCCAGCCTGAGCGAAGGATACGACCCGGACATGAACCTGATTCAGCCCGTCACTTCCGTATGGGACAATGACCGCCGCCAGAACCGCAAGACGTTCGACTACAACGGCAGTTTCACGTGGGAAATTATCAAGAACCTGAAATTCAAGACGGAATTCGGCTTGCAGCAATACATGAACGACGACAAGCGTTTCTACGGAGTGACCACCTATAACTCGCGCACCAACGGAAACAGCCAGCCGATTGCCGTGTTCATCGGAAGAGACCGCGAGACGTTCCGCAACGCCAACACCTTGAGCTACGACTTCAAGAAGCTGTTCAAGAATCAAGACCATCATTTGGACATTCTGTTGGGACAAGAAATCGTGAAGGTGAAAAGCAATGAAGCCACAGACGAAGTGCGCTACTTCCCCGCCCTGTTTACGGCAAACGAAGCGTTCTCTCTGACCAGCCAGGGGCAGGCATACAACACGGACAAGTTCACCAACGCCGATGACAACCTGCTGTCATACTTCGGACGCGTCAACTACAACTACCAAAGCAAGTACCTGCTTTCGGCTACGTTCCGCGCCGACGGCTCTTCCAAGTTCGCCGAAGACAATCGTTGGGGCTTCTTCCCCTCGGTAGCCGTAGCATGGCGCATTTCCTCTGAAAAGTTCATGGAAGGAACGCGCAACTGGTTAGACGACCTGAAACTTCGCCTCAGCTACGGTACGGCAGGAAACAATGCCATCGACAGTGACCAGACCCGCACCATCTGGTCGGCCGGTTCGGGAGCCGCCTTGGGATGGATCAACAATCTGTCCAGCTTCTGGACGACAGGCTCCCACATGGTGAACCCCGACCTGACATGGGAAACTACCCACACGCGCAACATCGGTCTTGACTTCTCTATCTTCGGAGGACGCCTGAACGGTACGTTCGAATACTATTGGAACACGACGAAAGACTTGCTGATCGAGTTCCCCGTGTCCGGAACGGGCTACAGCTACCAATGGCGCAACTTAGGAGAAACGGAAAACAAAGGTTACGAACTGACGCTCAACTGGGTGGCAGTCGAGAAGCAGAACTTCGGACTTTCGATTAACGCAAATATCGGATTCAACAAGAACAATGTCGTTTCGTTGGGCGGACTGACCGAATACTCGGCCGCATCCAATTGGGCTTCTTCCGAAATAGGTTCCGACTTCGTGGTACGTCCGGGTCTCCCCGTAGGGCAGATTTACGGATATGTGAGCGACGGACGCTATGAAGTGGACGACTTCGAGGGATACGATGCAAGCTCGAACACGTGGATTCTGAAAGAAGGCGTAGCCGACGCCTCGGAAGTAATCGGAGAGAAGATGCTTCGTCCGGGAGCCATGAAGCTGAAGAACGTAGATGGCAGCGAGGACAACAAGGTGACAACCACCGACCGCGCAATCATCGGCGACACCAATCCGGTGGCAAGCGGAGGCTTCGGGCTCAACGCCCGAATCTACGGATTCGACGTAGCGGCGAACTTCACCTACAGCATCGGCAACGACGTGTACAACGCCAACAAGATTGAATACACCACGGCAGGGAACAACACCAAATACCGCAACATGATAGACATCATGGCCGACGGAAACCGCTGGACCAACCTCCGCGAGGACGGAACCATCAGCAACGATCCCACAGAACTGGCTGAGATGAACGCCCACACAACGATGTGGTCGCCGTGGATGAACCAGAACGTGCTGACCGACTGGGCAGTGGAAGACGGCTCGTTCCTCCGTTTGAGCACTTTGACCGTCGGCTACACGCTCCCGGCCAGCCTCACCAGAAAAGTGGGAATCAACAATCTCCGCTTCTACGTGACGGGCTACAACCTGTTCTGCCTGACCGGATACTCCGGCTTCGACCCGGAAGTGTCTACCCGCACAAAGACTGCCCTGACTCCGGGCGTGGACTATTCCGCCTACCCCAAGAGCCGCCAGTTTGTCATTGGTTTGAATCTGAACTTTTAAACGATAGAATGTCATGAAAACGAACTTATATAAATCAGCCGTCGCCCTGTCAATGTTCGGCAGCGTAATGCTGGCCTCCTGCGGCGACAACCTGCTGGACACCCAATCGCCTTCCTCTTTGGACGATGCCACAATCTTTTCCATCTACGACCTGGCTGAAGGCACGATAAACAACATTTACACCTATTACGGGGAACAAAACTACCGCGCACGCTTCTGGTGTTACTACGGGATGAACACCGACATCGAATGGCTGAACGGATCGGACGGCGGGGACGACAAAGCGAACATGGCGAACTACAACGCTTTGCCTACCAACTCGCAACTGAACATCGCCGATGCCAAGGAGCCGTGGTCGAACATCTACGCGGGAATCGAAAAGGCGAACTTAGCCATCCAAGGGCTGGAAGCATACGCCGACATGGAAGACCCGAACATGATGCAGCTGTACGGAGAAGCGCTGACTTTGCGGGCAATGGCCTACGTAGACCTGATTAACACATGGGGCGACGTACCCGCACGCTTCGAGCCGATTTCCGCAGAAACGGCCAACATCCCGCGCACGGACAGAGACGTGATATACAAGCAAATCATCCAAGACCTGCAAAAAGCGGAGAACCTGTGCGCATGGCCTGCAGCCGAGGGGGTCACCTCTACCACGGAACGAATCAACAGAGCTTTCGTGAAGGGGCTACTGGCACGCACGTGCATGCAGGCAGCAGGATACGCGTTGCGTTCGGACGGAGAAAACCGTCTGAGCACCGACCCGGAGCTTACGAAAGAAAAACTTTACCCCATCGCATTGCAGGCTTGCAAGGACGTGATGGATCAGGAAGCCAACGGATTGGTGGCGTTAGAGAGCGACTATGAGGAAATCTTCCGGAAAAACTGCGAGGATGTCATCGCATCGAGGGGAGAGTCTTTGTGGGAGGTTCCTTACGCCAACAGCCCTACCGCGCGAGGCCGCATGGTCTACACGTTCGGAATCAAGCATGATGCCAAAGACAGTTTCGTCGGGACGGGACAAGGAGGACAGGTAGGCCCGGTGCCGTCGTTCTTCTTCGACTTTGCCGTAGGCGACAAACGCCGTGACGTGACCTGCGTTCCCTACGAATGGAAGAAAGGCGTGCAAACCTTGAACGCCGTCAACAAATGGTGCTTCGGAAAGATGCGTTACGAGTGGATGACGCGCGGCACTTCCATCAGCGAAAGCGACGACGGCATCAACAAGATTTACATGCGCTATGCCGACATCGTTCTGATGCGTGCGGAGCTTGAAAATGAACTGTACGGCCCGGCCAACGCAGCTCCCTACCTCAAAAGGATTCGCGAACGGGCTTTCGACGCATCCGACTGGGCGGTTCAGGTAGAACAATACGTAACTAACGCAAGCGCAAGCCAAGAAACCATGCGCAACGCCATCATGGATGAACGCGCATTCGAGTTCGGAGGCGAAATGCTCCGCAAGGCCGATTTGATTCGCTGGGGAAAACTGAAAGAGAAGATGGACAAGGCAAAAGAAAACATGTATCAACTCCGTAGCCGCCAAGGGAAGTATGCCGACCTGAACACCACCCTTTATTACAATCTGGTGGACTATTCGGACGGATGGGACGGAAAGACTTACACAAAGACCCAGCTTGACATCTACGGCTACAACTACGGAGAAAGCGCGGCTCCGGGGGCAGGCGACTACACGTACTCTTATCAGAACTCGGACGGGAAGGCAACTGACTGGCTCAGCGAAAACCAATTGAAAGACGAGAAGATAGAGTCGCTTTATGCCCGCGACCCTGACAAATACATGTACTGGCCGATATTCCAATACAACTTGGATGCCAACCCGGCACTGGAGAACTATTCTTGGTATTAATTAGTCAAATGATTAGAGCGATGAAGAAACATAAAATATTGGCCGCCTGTATGACGTGCATGTTGGCGGCCGGAGGACTGTTCGTTACGTCCTGTGAAGATATTGAGCCGATTCACGAACTGGATTTGGCGCGCGTGCTTTCGCCCACCGGCCTGAACGTGACCATCAGCGCGAAGGTAAACATTGAGATCTCGTGGGAAGCCTTGGACGAAAAGGCCGAAAGCTACGTGCTGGAGGTCTACAAAGGAGAAACTGCAACCGAAGAGGCTTTGCACACAAGGGCGGAGAACCTTACGACGACTTCCTACAGACTTGAGAACATGGGGTACGAAGAAACGTACCTGATACGGGTGAAAGCCGTGGGACAGGACATGGAAGATTCGAAATGGACGGAAGTCATTACAAAGACAGACTCTGAACAAATATTCAGCACTGTGCAGAGCGAGGACATCAACGGCAACTCCGTTACTTTGAGATGGCCGGCAGGTGAAGCGGCTGACCAGATTACAATCACTCCGGTCGGCGCGGAAGATGCAGAGGTGACAATAACGCTTACTCCCGACGACGTTGCAAACGGCTACGTGACCGTTTCCGGTTTGGAATACGAAACAGATTACACGGCTGTGATGACGTTAGGAGACAAGACGCGAGGTACGATTACCTTCAAGACGGGAATAGACTTGTCCAAAGCCCAACCGCTGAATGCAGATTTGACAGAAGAAGAAATAGAGGCTTTCTTTGCAAATGCTGCGAATGGTTCAGTCATTTCTTTAGTGCCGGGAGCAAGCGGAACGAATACGTTCCCCACTTTGGAAATCAGTTTGACGAAATCTTGTAAGATTATCGGTCTGTCAGACCAACCCGTTACTTGCGGATTCTCGTTCAAGGTAGAGGGTGCAAGCGATGTAACACTGCAAGATTTGACATTCGATGGAGGAACAGACAGCAAGACGCTTGTGTCTTATGTAACAACCGTAGAAGGAGGAAATCTGACTATCAGCAATTGCTCTATAAGCGGCTACAAGAAGATACTTGATGAAAACAACGCTGAAGAAATGGCTGCCAGAACTCTCACCATTGAGAACAACATGATTACCGGAAGTCTGGAACGTACTATTGATTTCCAGAAGAAGAAAATCAATTTTGCAACTGTAAACATCTCAAAGAACACGTTCTATAATATTACAGGCAAAGACCTTTTCCGATTCGACTACGTGGCCGGACGTAAGGATGCCGTTTACACTATAGAAAACAACACATTCTATAATGTGGCGACTACAGACAAAGGAATTCTTTACATCCGTTCCAACAGCTCAAGCACAATTGAATTCACTTGCAACGTCAACAAAAACATTTTCGCTTACAGCGAACCGAATGCAGACGTGCATTTCAGCGAGGATTCAAAAACGAATGGCGTCACATTTGCCGACAATTATTATTATAACGGTGGGGCATTACTGGAGAATGCTGAAGGAGATACCTCAGGTAAAGTATTCGATACCGGAACTTCTTTGGACAATATGCCGTTTGCAGATGCCGAGAACGCCGACTTCTCGGTTACGGACCAAACCTTGATTGACGCACAAGTAGGCGATCCGCGTTGGTTGCAATAATTTTTAAGTATTAGTGTGTAAGTCTCCTGCCGCCTCCCGCCAAAGGAGGAAGGCAGGAGATTTTTTTTGTACAGACGCACTCCACCGGCCAATGCAAAGAAACTTAAAATGAAACTTAATGACCAAAAAGCAATGTCATTCTGAACGTAGTGAAGAATCTTGTGTGCATCTGCTTATGTATCCGAGATTGACTTCGTCGAACGTTGTTTCTTCACTGCGCTCAGAATGACAAAATGAAATATGATTCTTATTTTGAGGCAGCTTCTTGAATGCGTTTGCATGGATGTTTCGGGCGTATGCGATACGCCCCTACAGCCGGTTGCACAAACGGCGCGGCATGTATGCCCGAACGTCGAAGCCTTTCCGCAAAAAGCCGGGGCGTTTTTATACACGCGCGCCGGAAAAATCTGAAACGAAGGACACTTTTTAAAACAATACATCTATATTTACAGAAAAAACATGAAACACAGTTATTGGATTATCGGCGTATGCCTCGCCCTGAGCCTCGCGGCCTGCACCGACGAGCAGCCGCCGGAGAACGAAAAGGAACAGAACGGCACGGAAACCCCGACAGGCGGAAACGAAAATGACAAGGACACTCCGGACGACGATGCCACGGACAACGGCGGCACGGACATGCCGCAAGGCAGACGCGCCTTCCCCGGAGCGGCAGGCGCAGGACGCTTCACCACAGGAGGCGCAGGAGGCGACGTCTATACCGTCACCTCGCTGGCAGACAGCGGCGAAGGCACCTTGCGATGGGCCATAGAGAAATCAGGCAAGCGCACCATCGTGTTTGCCGTGGGCGGAGTGATTGCGCTCGAAAAGCAACTTGTCATCCGGAACGACGACGTGACCATCGCAGGGCAGACCGCGCCGGGAGCAGGCATCTGCCTGAAAAACCACACGCTGAGGGTGGACGCAAACAACGTGATTATCCGCTTCATCCGATGCCGCATGGGAGACGAAGCCAAAGAAGAAGATGATGCAATGAACGGATACCAGAAAAACTATCCGGGGAAGCGGAACATTATCATCGACCACTGCTCAATGAGCTGGAGCACGGACGAATGCGCATCGTTCTACGGCAACACGGACTTCACCATGCAGTGGTGCATCGTCAGCGAGAGCCTGACCAACTCGATTCACGGGAAAGGCAAGCACGGATACGGAGGGCTGTGGGGAGGAAGCCCCGCCACCTTCCACCACAACCTGCTGGCGCACCACAGCAACCGTACCCCGCGCCTTTGCGGAAGCCGCTACTCCAACCGCGCGGACATGGAGCAGGTGGACCTGATAAACAACGTCATCTACAACTGGTCGAGCGAAGGGGCATACGGCGCACAAGGAGGCTCCTACAACGTCATGAACAACTATTACAAGCCGGGGCCTGTAGCCTCCAACACCGGAGTGCATTGCCGCTTCTTCACCGCCTACGTGGATGACGGAGAAAACGCGCAGGCCAAAGGCACATACGGACGGTTTTATCTGAGCGGCAACTACATGGCCGACCGCGAAGGGCTGAAATGGCCTGCTGAAGTGGCCGCAGCCAATGCGGACAACACGTCGGCCACGGCTTTCGTAGTGAAAAACGACGAACTTCCTGCCGAGGACTTGTTAGCAAGTTCGCCGTTCGAGATATTGGACGACTACAGCTTCATGCAAACCGCGCAGGAAGCGTTCGAATCGGTTCTGCAAACAGCCGGGGTATCGAACAAGCGCGACAAGATTGACACGCGCATCGTGAACGAAACCCGCAACGGCACCTACTCGCGCAAAGGCTCGAACGGAAGCGATTACGGCTTCATCGACACCCAAAGCGATGCGGAAGGATGGGGAGAATACGTGGAAACGCACAGCGAAGAACCGGACACCGACGGCGACGGGATGCCCGACACTTGGGAAGAAACTCACGGCCTCAATCCAAACGACCCTTCTGACAGAAACGGCACAGACGTGGACGAGAACAAAGTCTACACCAACCTGGAAATGTATCTGAACGGATTAGTGGAACACATCATCCGCTGATTGGCGCAAACCGGCGCAACAAAAAAGGACTGCTGCTCACGCGGCAATCCTTTTTTATTTGAGTTAGTAAATCAATTTGAGAGAATTGAAACTTCACAGCCTCATTTTCGTTTAAGTCACAAACACTAACTATTTATATAAAAGCAAATGAAAAATGTTCCTTTTATCGTTCGCTGCTCCTCTCTAACTGCGGCTTGTCGCACTTGCCGTGAATGAGCGTTCTCACCGAGTCGCCTTCATAAGCCACCTGCGGGTCGGTTGCCCGGTTATCGAACTGGTCGTACACATACACCACGCCATTGGCATTGCTGTATGCCGTATATTTCACCAAACCGCCCAGCACCCACAGCAGACACAGCATAGCCGCTGCCTTGAACAAGGGCATGAAGCGCGTATAGAGCGAGATGCGGCGCGCTTTCACGACGGGACGTTCAATCTCGGCCAATATGCGGCTGTCGAAATCATCTCCTAACTTTATCCCGGCGGCTTCCTCCTGATAGGCAAAAAGCGACCGGTAGGGACACAGATGGGGCGGAACCTCCTTCTGTCGGAAGAAGATGCGCAGAATCTGCTCTTCCTCGACGGAAGTCTCGCAGTTCCAATAGCGTTCCAAAAGCTGTTCGATGTATTTATAGTCCATAACCGTTTATTTCGTTTATCTTCATCTTGATGCGTTGTCTCGCTCTGAAAAGGTTCACTTTCACTTGCTCCTCAGTAAGCTGCAACACATCGGCAATCTCTTTATAGCTCTTTCCCTCCACATCCCTCAACTGCACGATGCTTCGCTGCCTTTCGGGAAGCCCGTCAATGATGCGGCGTATCAGGCGGAGCTGTTCGTCGCGCTCAAACTCATATTCGGGAGTCAACGCATCGGGCATTTCCTGGACCTCCGGAGTCAGCTCCACGTTCCGGGCCTCCGCTTTCCGGCTTCTGTCGATGGCCAGGTTGCGGGCTACAGTCATGCAATAGGCTTCTATCGAATCCGTCTGCGCCCATTCGTTCCGTTTGCTCCATACCCTTATCAGCGTATCCTGAACGATGTCTTCCGCCTCAGCGCGGTCAAGCGTGATGCGAAGCGCCAACCTGAAAAGTTTGTCTTTCAGCGGCAGTATATCATTCCGAAAACTGATTTCATGCATTGCTTTCTATAAAGATGACGGGCGAGTGGCAAAAAAGTTACACTCGCCCGTCGTTTTTTTTCAATTATTTTCTGATTATTGTCCCTGCGCCGCTTCCGATGCTTGAAGCGGAAGTGATGACTACCTGAGCAACACCGGCATCTATTGCCGAGAAGGAGTTTTCCAATTTGGGAATCATGCCTTCCTTGACGATGCCTTCTTCAACATATTTCTTGAACAAATCGGGAGTGAGCACAGGAATCACGCTGTCATCGTCGTTCTCGTCGCTCAACACGCCTTTTTTCTCGAAGCAGAACACCAAAGTCACGTCAAAGATTGCCGCCAACGCCTTGGCCGTCTCTCCTGCAATAGTATCGGCATTGGTATTGAGGATATGGCCTTGCCCGTCATGCGTAAGCGGAGCCATTACAGGCACCACTCCCTTCCTTATAAGGAAAGCGAGCGCCTCGGCATCTACTTTCTCCACATCTCCGACAAAACCGTAATCGACGTCTCTCACAGGGCGCTTGACCGAACGTATCACATCCATATCAGCTCCCGTCAGACCCACAGCATTGACGCCCTTCGCCTGCAATCCCGCCACGATGTTCTTGTTAACCAATCCCCCATACACCATTGTCACCACTTTCAACGTCTCGGCATCCGTGATGCGACGCCCGTTGACCATTTGGCTTTCTATACCCAACTGCAATGCAATGCGTGTGGCCGACCTCCCCCCGCCATGCACCAGCAACTTGTATCCGGGCAACGAAGAAAAATCGTTCAGCAGCCGGTTGAGCGTATCGGCTTCCTCCACGATTTTTCCTCCTACCTTGATGATTGTAAGTTTCTCTTTCATTTCAAATAAATAATACGTTATTCCAGATAAGTGTACCCGTACAGTCCCGAACGATAGTTGGCGAGGAATTCTTTTCCTTCTTCCAGCGAGATCCTTCCTTCTTTCACCGATTTCGTCACCCATGTTTCAAGCGTGCGAACCAGCTTCTTGGGGTTATACTGCACATAGTCGAGCACTTCGGCTACCGTCTCTCCGTCAATGACCTGATCGATGGTGTAGCCTTTATCGTTCACGCTTACATGTACGGCATGAGTATCGCCGAACAAGTTGTGCAAGTCGCCCAATATTTCCTGATAAGCGCCCACCAAAAACACGCCTATGTAATAAGACTCTTTCGCCTTGATGGTATGCACCGGAAGGTCGTGCGACACGGAACGCGAAGTCACGAAATTGGCAATTTTCCCGTCGGAGTCGCATGTAATATCCTGCAAGGTTGCCGTGCGGTCAGGACGTTCGTCCAACCGCTGGATAGGCATGATAGGAAATATCTGGTCGATAGCCCACGAATCGGGAAGCGACTGAAACAGCGAGAAGTTGCAGAAATACTTGTCGGCAAGCAGTTTGTCGAGATTGCGAAACTCATCGGGCACATGCTTCAAGCCCGATGCAATCTGGTTGATTTCACGGGTCACCGACCAATACATCCGCTCAATCTGGGCGCGAGTCTTCAAATCTACAATGCCATGACTGAACAAATCAAGGCTTTCTTCACGAATTTGCTGTGCGTCGTGCCAAGCCTCCAGCATCCGGCTTTGGTTGAGGTTGTCCCAAATCTCATACAGTTCATGTACCAGCTCATGGTCTTCTGAAGAAACCTCAAATTCTTCGTCCATAGAGGGAAGCGAAGCGGTTTCAAGCACTTCAAATATCAGCACCGAATGGTGGGCCGTCAGCGAACGCCCGCTTTCAGTAATGATATTCGGATGCGGAATGCCGTTTTTGTTGCTTGCATCCACCATTATGGATATAGAATCGTTCACATATTCCTGAATGGAATAGTTGACGCTGCTTTCGCTGTTCGACGAGCGCGTGCCGTCGTAATCCACTCCCAAGCCGCCGCCAATGTCCACAAACTCGACGGGGAAACCCAGACGATGGAGCTGCACATAAAATTGCGACGCTTCGCGCAAGGCTGTCTTGATACGCCGTATCTTGGTTACTTGGCTTCCTATATGGAAATGAATCAGTTTCAGACAATCCTGCATCTTCTTCTCTTTGATGAAATCGAGCGCTTCAAGCAATTCGCTGGAGGTGAGTCCGAACTTGCTGGCATCGCCTCCGCTTTCCTCCCACTTTCCGCTTCCTGAAGAAGCCAGCTTGATTCGGATTCCAATGTTCGGACGCACGTTAAACTGCTTTGCCATTTTAGCGATCAGGCGAAGCTCGTTCAGTTTTTCCACGACGAGAAAGATTCGTTTCCCCATCTTCTGCGCAAGAAGAGCAAGCTCGATATAGCTTTCATCCTTATAGCCGTTGCAGATAATCAGCGAATCGGAATCCGTATTGATAGCGATAACGGCATGAAGTTCCGGCTTCGAACCGGCCTCCAGTCCCAGATTGAACTTCTTCCCGTGGCTGATAATTTCCTCCACTACCGGGCGCATCTGGTTCACTTTGATGGGATAAATAATAAAATTCTCCGCATTATAGCCGTACTCTTCCGCTGCAATCTGGAAGCAATTCGATATCTTCTCAATCCGGTTATCCAGAATGTCGGGGAAACGCACCAGCATAGGCGCCGTCACATCCCGCAACTGCAGTTCGTCAACCAGTTCTTTCAAATCGACAGCCACTCCGTCTTTTCTCGGAGTCACCACTACATGACCTTTGTCATTGATACTAAAGTACGAAACGCCCCACCCCGTAATGTTGTAGAGTTCTTCTGAATCTTCAATACGCCATTTTCTCATCGTCTATGTTCTGCTTTTTGTTTTTAATCCCCGCATCCGGCAGAGTGCGGACGCTTATTTATATTTTGATTTTGGTTGTCCAACAATTCGTCCAGCCGCTTTACCGACTCTCCAATCTGACTGTAGTCCTCCAGCAGCTCCGCATTAAAACGATACTTAGCTTGAGAATAAAAAGGAACCCTCCGTGCAAGCGCAGAAAGAATTGCATCCATCAATTCATCGTCAGACTTGTCCGCCAACAGCGGACGTTTGGATTTTGCCACCTTCAGCCGACGGAACAGCACGTCCGGGCATACGTCCAAAAACACGGTCTCGCCGACAGCGTTCATGTAATCCATATTGTCGAAAAAGCAAGGAGTTCCTCCTCCGCAAGCCAAAACCACATTTTCAAACTCTCCCACTTCATGAAGCATGTTACGCTCCACTTCGCGAAAGCCGCTCTCTCCACGTTCTGCAAACAGCTCTCCTACAGTTTTATGCATTCTCCCTTCTATATACCAGTCGAGGTCGATAAACTCAAGTCCGGCTTCATGGGCATACGCTCTTCCCAAAGTGGTCTTTCCCGACCCCATGTAACCAACTAAAAATATTCTTTTCATTTATTTCTTTTTGGCTTTGGCACTTTTTGTCTTGCGCAATTCGGCTTTCTGAACCTGCAACTCAATCACTTTGAAGCAGGTTTCGAGGTTCAAGTCTGCAGGCTCCACGCTCTCAGGTATCTTATAGTTTTTTTTCTGATAAGAGATATAAGGGCCGTAACGTCCGTTAAGTATCTGCATATCCGGATTTTCCGGAAATGTCTTAATCACCCGCTTCGCTTCAGCCTCCCGTTTTTCTTTCAACAAAGCCTCAGCTTCTTCCAGCGTAACGGTCAACGGGTCCATCGTTTTCGGAATAGAAACATATTGATTGTTGTGCCGCACATACGGGCCGAACTTTCCAAGTCCGACAGTTACTTCCATCCCTTCAAATTCGCCCAGCGTTCGAGGCAGCTTGAACAAATCAAGCGCTTCTTCCAAGGTGATGGTTTCCAGCGAATACCCTTTCCCAAGCTGCGCAAAACGAGGTTTTTCTTCATCCTCCGATGAACCGATTTGCGCTACCGGCCCGAAACGCCCGATTTTCACTGAAACAGGCTTTCCGCTTACGGGGTCAGTACCAAGCACACGTTCTCCCGCCTTGTGTTCGTTTTTGGTTGCCAATGTCGTCTCCACATACGGATGAAAATTCGCATAGAACATTTCCAGCATGTCTGTCCACTGTTTTTCCCCTTCAGCCACTTCATCAAACTCCTTTTCTACGCTGGCTGTGAAATTATAATCCATAATTTGAGGGAAATATTGTATCAGGAAGTCGTTGACGACACAGCCCACATCCGTAGGCACCAGTTTCGCCTTCTCGTTGCCAGTAGTTTCCGTCTGTACGTTTTCTTCAATAAGGCCGTCCGTCAATTGCAGCACATGATAAGAGCGTTTCACGCCCTCCTTGTTTCCCTTCTCCACATACCCCCTTTGCTGGATGGTAGAGATGGTCGGCGCATAAGTAGAAGGGCGTCCTATTCCCAACTCTTCCAGCTTGCGCACAAGGCTCGCCTCAGTATATCGTGCAGGCGGCTGGCTGAAACGCTCAACGGCCGAAATTTCTTTTCTCAACAACGCTTGTCCCTTCTTCAGCTGGGGCAACAGACGACTTTCGTCTTCCTGCTCAGAATCGTCGTCATACGACTCTTTGTACACACGGAGGAACCCGTCGAACACAACAACCTCTCCCGTAGCAACGAACTGCTCGTCGCTGTTGCTGACGCTGATAGTAGCAGTAGTTTTCTGAAGACGCGCGTCTGCCATCTGCGAAGCCAATGTACGTTTCCATATCAATTCATACAAACGTTTTTCTTGGCTGGTTCCGCTGATAGAATCATTCTGCATATAAGTAGGACGAATAGCTTCATGAGCTTCCTGCGCACCTTTCGTCTTCGTAGCGAACTGCCGCGTTTGCACGTATTCTTCACCCATCAGCGAAACAATGGTTTCACGGCTGGAAGCCAATGCCAGTTCCGACAAGTTAACCGAATCTGTACGCATATAAGTAATCAATCCGCTCTCATACAATCTTTGGGCAATAGTCATGGTCTGCGCCACGGAATACCCCAACTTTCGGGCTGCTTCTTGCTGCAGAGTAGAAGTCGTGAACGGAGGGGCCGGCGATTTCTTTACCGGGCGCGTCACGATATCCTCAATCGTGAACGAAGCATCCTTGCACGTTTCAAGAAACGCCTTCGCCTCTTCTTTCGTTTTGAACCGTTTGCCCAACGTAGCCCGCACCTCTACATCCTGTCCGTCAACAAACAGAGCCACAATCTTATAAGACGCTTCGCTGACGAACGAAGATATTTCACGTTCGCGTTCCACTATCAGCCTTACGGCAACCGACTGGACACGTCCGGCAGACAATGCCGGCTTGATTTTCCGCCATAACACAGGAGACAATTCAAAGCCGACAATACGGTCGAGCACACGCCGCGCCTGCTGTGCGTTGACCAGATTGATGTCAATATTGCGCGGATGTTCGATAGCCTTCAATATGGCGGGTTTGGTAATTTCATGGAATACGATGCGCTTGGTTTTCTGCGGCTCAAGCTGCAGCACCTCATACAAATGCCAGGATATGGCCTCCCCTTCGCGGTCTTCATCGGACGCGAGCCAAACCATATCCGCCTTGCTTGCTTCGTTTTTCAGCTCGGCAACTATCTTTTTCTTGTCGTCCGGAATCTCATAAATGGGCTTAAAGTGGTCTTTCACGTCGATGCTGAACGCTTTTTGCTTCAAATCGCGAATATGGCCGTAGCTCGACAGCACCTTATATCCCTCTCCCAAGAACTTCTCAATCGTTTTGGCTTTCGCCGGAGATTCGACAATAACTAAGTTGTTTTGCATGATATTTCCGTATTCCAATTATGTTTTCGGGACAAATGTAGGAAAAAAACTTATAATATATGCCAATCGGCAAAAAATAACTTGTTCCTGCCGAAAGCCTTTCAATCTTGATAATACACACGTTTTACACGGTTTGAAACTCCGGTCAGTATTTCATAAGGTATCGTGTCAAGAATGTCCGACAGCACCGTCACAGGAAGGCTGTCGCCGAAAACAACGACTTTGTCGCCTTCCTTGCAGTCGATATCCGTCACATCGACCATACACACGTCCATACAAATGTTTCCCACGTAAGGAGCTTTCTTTCCGTTGACCAGACAATAGGCGTGTCCGTTCCCCAAATGCCTGTTCAATCCGTCGGCATACCCTATCGGAATTGCGGCAATGCGCGAGTCGCGAGCCAGCACACCCTTCCGGCTATACCCCACCGTCTCGTCGGCTGGCACATCGTGAATTTGCAAGATAGTCGTCTTCAAGGTAGTGACATTGTGCAGAATCCGATTTGAATAAGGGTCTATCCCGTAAAGCCCGATACCTAACCGGACCATATCGAATTGCGCTTCCGGACAACGCTCGATGCCTGCCGTATTGCAGATGTGGCGCAGAATCTTGTGCTTGAAGCCTTCTTGCAGCATCCGCGAAGCCCGGTCAAACGCTTCTATCTGCTGATGCGTGAACGCATCGAAACGTTCCGCATCGCTTCCGACCAGATGCGAAAAGACCGACCGGGGAATCACGGCCGTCTGCCGGTGCAAACGTTCCACTAACCGAGGAACCTCGTCAGGGGCAAATCCAAGCCGGTGCATACCCGTATCGATTTTCACATGTATCGGGAAGCTGGTCACCCCCTCGCGCTCGGCAGCCTTTATCAATTCTTCAAGCAAATGGAAACTGTACACTTCCGGTTCCAGACGATAGTCGAACATTGTTTTAAAGGCAGTAATCTCCGGATTCATAATGATGATGGGGCTGCTGATGCCGGCCTTGCGCAAGTCGGCCCCCTCGTCGGCCACGGCCACAGCCAGATAGTCCACGCGCTGGTCTTCGAGCGTCTTGGCTATTTCGAACGACCCTGCCCCGTATGCCGAAGCCTTGACCATACAAACCATCTTGGTTTCCGGCTTAAGTTTGTTGCGATAATAGTTCAAGTTGTCAACCAGAGCGTTCAGATTGATTTCCAGAATGGTTTCATGCACTTTCAGTTCCAGCAAATCGGTAATTTCATCGAAATGGAAAGTTCTTGCTCCTTTAATCAGCACCACCTCATTGCGCAGCGTGTCCAGCAGCCCGGACTCCAGCAGCTCTGTCGTGGTGCGGAAAAAATGCTTTTCGATGTCGAAGCGATTGGCCGAAGCCGAGATTTCCTCTCCCACTCCGATGATGTGGTCTACCCCCCGGCTATGCGCCAAATCAGCTATCTGCTTGTAAAGCTGTTTGCCGGTCTGTCCGCTTTCAAGCATATCCGAAAGGATTAAAGTCCGTTTCCGCCCCTTGTCCTCCGTGCGCCGCGACATGAAATCGAGTGCAATGTCGAGCGACACGAAATCGGAATTGTAGCTGTCATTGATAAGGATGCAATTGTTCTTCCCTTCCTTGACCTCCATGCGCATGGCTATCGGCTCCAGACGAAGCATCCGTTCGGCGATAACTTCAGGAGAAACCATCAGATAAAGGGCGGCAGCCAGACAATGCAGGGAATTTTCAATGGAAGCATCGTCGATAAACGGGATACGATACTCTTTGAAAAAGCCTAAATAACGGTATTTGACGGTAGTCCCCGTATCGTCCTTCAGAATCTTTTCGATAAAGAGCGGACGCTCCGCATCTTTCATCGACCAGGCTATTTCACGGGCCGTAAAGAGCGACTTGGTGACGCAACTGCTGACAAACTCGTCATCACCGTTATATATAATCACGTCGCAGTCCTTGAACAGCTGGAGCTTCTCCATACATTTGTCCTGCAAAGACGGGAAATTCTCCTGGTGCGCCCCTCCGATATTGGTCAGAATCCCGATTGTGGGCTGGATTATGGGCTTCAAAGTCTCCATCTCTCCCATTTCCGAGATTCCCGCTTCAAAAATCCCCACTTCCGTGCGCTCGTTCATCAGCCACACGGAAAGAGGCACCCCTATCTGCGAATTGTAGCTGCGGGGCGAGCGCGTGACCACCCGGCTGGAGCCGAGCAGCTGGTAGAGCCATTCTTTCACCACTGTCTTTCCGTTGCTTCCGGTAATTCCGATTACCGGCACTTGAAATTTCTCGCGGTGCCTGGCAGCCAGACGCTGCAAGGCTTTCAGAGGATTAGGCACCTTCAAGAAGTTGACATGCTCGAAACCGGAGGCTTCGGACGGCACTTCGCTTACCACGAAGTTGCGCACTCCGCGCCGATAAAGGTCGGCAATATATTTGTGCCCGTCGTTGCGCTTGGTCTTCAGAGCAAAAAACAAGGTCTCTTCGGGAAAGCAGAGCGAACGGCTGTCCGTAAGTATCCAGTCGATGGCGGCAGGCGTGTCGCCTATGCGTTCCGCTCCCACAGCAGAGGCTATTTCTTCAATTGAGCTTGACATAATTGTTCTTCATTTTGGGTGTCTAAGTACGGGAATTTTTCCTTTAAATCCTCAATCTTTAACAGTATTTGACGCAAGAAAGCCCGATAGTTTTCGGATTCGGGATTGAACGGACGATGCTCCAACCCCTTCCGGACGCTCTCCCACTGCCGGACGAACGAACGGGCGTCTTCCGCGAAACATGTGTCAGAGAAACGTTCCCATATATAATCGACGGCCATCCGGCTCGGATGAAGCATATCGTCGGCATAGAAACGGTAGTCGCGCAACTCGTCCATCATGATTTCATAAGAAGGGAAATAATGGCAGAAAGGGAACCGTCCACACAACTTGTCGGCCGCCAGCAAGAGGACGGCCTTGCTGAGCTGGTTGCCGTGCATACCGTCTTTTGCATGGCGGATAGGGCTTACCGTAAACAAAACGTGCATGTCCGGCCGCTTCGCGTGCAGCCCCTCCAGCAGCTCCGCATACTCGTCTGCAATCTCGTCCGCCTCCAGCAGGCGGCGGTCGAACATGCGCTCCGGCAATTTGTGGCAATTGCCGACAATCCGTCCGTCCTCTTTCCACGTATAGACGCGCGCCGTCCCCCAAGTGAGCAGCAGCCAGTCGGCCTCAGCCAGACGCTCGTATGCCCGGTCAATCCGCCCGTTGACAAGCTGCAGGCAACGGTCAGGATCAGGAGAGTCGAACGAGCTGTGGTGCATCAGGCTGAACCACGTCCCCCGATCGCAGCGCAAATCGGCCGAAGCATAATGTTTCCGTACAGAAACCTGCCTGAGCGCTTCGGCAATGGACAAAGGATTGTAAAGGATGCCGAACGGATTGACATCACACAGGAACTTGCTGTCTGAAAGCATCTTCCCGACATTCTCCGCAAAGCACGAACCCCACAGCATCAGCTTGTCGGAATGATGTATCAAAGGCCGCAGCAAAGGCATTTCCACTTTAGTTCTAAATTCCATAGAGAGAAAATTTGCTGCAAAAGTAAGACTTAATACATATTTATGTTATTTTTGTGCGATTAAAGTTTTTATGAAAGTTTGAAAGTCCGCATCCGGCCGGCGCTTCACGCCGGGACTTTCCGGAAAAGACGGGCGGGAATCCCGACAAACACGGGCGCGCGTCTCGGCAAGAGCGGACGCGTTTTCCGGAGGCCGGGTTTCCGCTCCGAGAGGGAAAGGCGGACGTTTAAATAAGGGATATCAGATGGAAGAACAAACTTCGTATGAATTGCTGCAAAAGATAGACAGCCCCGACGACCTGCGGAAACTGTCGGCGGAAGCCTTGCCGGAGGTCTGCCACGAGCTTAGGGAGATGATTGTGGACGAACTGTCGCACAATCCGGGACACTTAGGCTCCAACTTGGGAACCATCGAGCTGACGGTAGCCATCCATTACACATTCGATACGCCATACGACCGGATCGTCTGGGATGTCGGACATCAGGCATACGGACACAAAATACTAACAGGGCGGCGCGACCGCTTCCACACCAACCGCAAGCTGAACGGGCTTTGTCCGTTCCCGTCTCCGGCGGAAAGCGAATACGACACGTTCACTTGCGGACATGCGTCCAACTCCATCTCGGCAGCTTTGGGCATGGCCGTGGCCGCCGCAAAGAAAAAAGAGACCGGCCGCCACGTGGTGGCCGTGATAGGCGACGGCTCGATGAGCGGCGGACTCGCCTTCGAAGGGCTGAACAACGTGTCTTCCATCCCAAACGACCTGCTCATCATCCTCAACGACAACAACATGGCCATCGACAGGAGCGTGGGAGGAATGAAGCAGTATCTGCTCAACCTGCACACCTCGGAAGGCTACAACCGCTTCCGGAACATGCTGGCGCGCAAGCTCTACAAATGGGGAATACTGAACGACGAACGCAGCAAGAGCCTGCTCCGGTTCAACAACAGCCTGAAGTCTATCCTGATGCAGCAGCAAAACATTTTCGAGGGACTGAACATCCGGTATTTCGGCCCGGTAGACGGCCACGACGTAGGCTCGTTAGTGCGCGTGCTGAAAGAAATCAAAGACATGAAAGGCCCCAAACTGCTGCACGTGCATACCCGCAAGGGAAAAGGCTACAAGCCGGCGGAAGAGGCGGCCACCATCTGGCACGCTCCCGGACTTTTCGACAAAGACACGGGAGAACGGATTGTGAAAGACCCCGCAGGCATTCCGCCGCTGTATCAGGACGTGTTCGGGAACACGCTGCTGGAGCTCGCCCGGCAGAACGACAAAATAGTAGGCGTCACTCCTGCCATGCCGACAGGATGTTCGATGAACATACTGATGAAGGCGATGCCCGACCGCGCGTTCGATGTGGGAATAGCCGAAGGACATGCGGTGACATTCTCAGGAGGCATGGCAAAAGAAGGGCTGCTGCCGTTCTGCAACATCTATTCCTCGTTCATGCAGCGCGCGTATGACAACGTAATCCACGACGTAGCCATCCAGCAGTTGAACGTGGTGCTGTGCCTCGACCGCGCAGGATTGGTAGGCGAAGACGGCCCCACCCACCACGGAGCATTCGACTTAGCCTACTTGCGCCCCATACCGAACCTGACAATATCTTCGCCATACGACGAGCATGAACTGAGAAGGCTGATGTACACGGCCCAGCTCCCCAACCAAGGCCCCTTCGTCATCCGCTATCCGCGCGGACGGGGCGTGAAAGTTGACTGGAAATGCCCGTTGGAAGCTGTCGAAACAGGAAAAGGAAGAAAGCTGAAAGACGGCAACGATTTGGCGGTCATCACCTTGGGGCCTATCGGCAATGTAGCGGAAAAAGCGATAGACAGAGCCGAAAAGGAGAAACACAGCATCGCACATTACGACCTGCGCTTCCTGAAACCTTTGGATGAAGACATGCTCCATGAGATAGGGAGAAAGTTCGCACGGATTCTCACCGTAGAAGACGGGGCGCTGAAAGGAGGGATGGGAAGCGCAATATTGGAATTCATGTCCGACAACGGCTACGCCCCTCACGTGAAACGCTTGGGCATTCCCGACCGTTTTGTCCAGCACGGAGCCGTGAAGGAGCTGCATGAAATCTGCGGACTCGACGAAGCAAGCATATATCAAACGATTATCCAGCTGTTAGACAAATGAAAATTATCATAGCAGGCGCGGGGGCCGTAGGGACTCACCTCGCGAAACTCCTGTCGGGAGAAAAACAAGACATTATCCTGATGGACGAAGATGAAAACCGGCTGAACGCGCTGGGAGGGAATCTGGACTTGATGACAGTCAATTTGTCGCCTACCTCTATCAGCGGCCTGAAAGAAGCCGGAGTGTCGGGAGCCGACCTGTTCATCGGAGTCATGCCCGATGAAAGCAGGAATATGACGGCCTGTATGCTCGCCACCAATATGGGAGCCAAGAAAACGGTGGCCCGCATCGACAATTACGAATATCTGCTGCCCAAGCACAAAGAGTTTTTCGCCGGATTGGGAGTGCATTCGCTGATTTATCCGGAGATGCTTGCCGCCAGAGACATCGTAGATGCCGTAAAAATGAGCTGGATGCGCCAATGGTGGGAGTTCGCCGGGGGCGCGCTGGTGCTGATCGGCACGAAAATGGGGAAAACGGCTGAAATTCTGAATGTGCCTTTGCACGAGTTGGGAGGACGCAACATTCCTTTCCACATTGTGGCCGTCAAACGAGGTGCCGATACCATCATTCCTCGCGGAGACGACATGATAAAGCTGAACGACATCGTTTATTTCACCACCACCAAGAAGTATATCCCTTACATCCGCAAAATTTCCGGCAAAGAGAATGAGGCCGACGTGCGAACCGTCATGATTATGGGAGGAAGCCGCATTGCCGTGCGCGCATGTCAGTATATGCCCGACTATATGCGCACGAAAATCATAGAAAGCGACATGAACCGCTGCAACCGGCTGACCGAATTAGTGGATGACGGAGTGATGGTTATCAACGGCGACGGACGAGACATAGAACTTCTGCTTGAAGAAGGCATACGGAACACGGAAGCGTTCGTCGCGCTGACGGGAAATTCGGAAACCAACATTCTGGCTTGCTTAGCGGCTAAACGCTTGGGAGTGACGAAAACGGTGGCAGAAGTAGAGAACGTGGACTATATCAGCATGGCGGAAAGCCTGGACATAGGAACGGTCATCAACAAAAAATTCATTGCCGCCAGCCATATCTACCAAATGATGCTTGACGCCGACGTATCGAACGTGAAATGCCTGACTTTCGCCAATGCGGATGTGGCAGAATTTATCGTAAAAGCTGATTCGCGCGTCACGAAAGCAGCTGTGAAAGACCTCGGACTCCCCAAAGGGGCAACTATCGGAGGACTGATACGAAACGGAGAGGGAATGCTGGTTACCGGTAACACTATGATAAAGGAAGGAGACCACGTGGTGGTGTTCTGCTTGGGAATGATGATCAAGAAATTAGAAAAATATTTCTGAGAACGGGTCCTGCCACACAAGACCCGCATCCGAAAGTCCGCTCCTGCCTCAACGTTTGTCAAGCGAACGAACAAAAAACGTTAAATCCGGCAGACGAAACGCTGTTCGCGCGTTTTTAAGGAAAAACGGACTTATGAAATACATACATTTGTGGCTCCTTGCACTCGTCGTGGATGCTTTCTCAGCCTGCGGAAGCTATCAGCTGGACGAGGAAAACGAAAGTTCCCAATCAGAAACCTGCCGGATAAACGTAACGCCCGCCAATGCGAACGAATTCATATCCCCCTACCCGCTGGCCTTGTATCTGTTCGACTCTGACAATCAATGCGTATATCAGCAGAATGCCGTATCGGAGGCGGACATCCCCGTCCTTTCCCAAGCAAAAGGCGACTATGTACTGTCCGTATTCTCCGGCCTCTCTTCGGGCGACTATGTCCACCCGATGGAAACCCATCCGCGTCAGCCGTTGACCTTTGCAGAGGGATGCTGTGCAAACGTTCCCTTGATTGTCGGGAAAAACCATATCCGGCTGGAGCAGGATACCGAAGTTTCCGTTTCCCTCTCCTATGCTGTAGCCGGAGTGTCTTTCTCTTTCGGCGCTTTTCCTTCCAATGTTTCTGAAGTAACCGTGCATATATCGCCTGTCAGTTCGGCCATCTCTTTAGGAGGAGACATTGAAGACGACCGGGGATATGCTACCGTTTCTTGCAAAAAGGAAGACTCCCGATGGGTGGCAGGCCCCGTCTATGTGCTGCCGCCTTCCAACGCTTCCCGCATTCATCTTTCGGTAAAATTGAAACAAGGCGACAAAGAAACGGTTTACGGATACGACTACAACTCATCCTTCAAAAGCGGAAACCTTTATCGCTTCATCGGAAATGAAGGAGAAAACATTACGTTGGAAGGAGAAAGCCAAGTAACCGGATGGAATCCGGGAGTAGACATCGAATTTGACTTCAAAGATTTTGTGGAAGAAGATGCGGAAGACTGGAATCCCGACGGAGAAGACCTCCCGAACGAAGGAGAAACAGTGCTTTATGCAAGCGAGCTTCCTGAGGCAGAAAGCATCTGGGGACCGTTTTACGCATGGAAAGTCGAACCGTTGTCAACCAACAGTGTGCAAGCCACTCTCCTGGCGCCCAGCCAATGGTTAGTAAAAGTAGACGAAGCCCGTTCGCTTTGCGAAACATACGAAATAGACGGAATAGCAGACTGGCGTGTATTCTCGTTAGAAGAAGCCGAAGAATTCCGCGACCAATACTCGTCTACGCTTACCGAACTGAGCGCTTTCCTTTTCGAGTATGGAATCGACCGTTTCAACAAATACGACATCCGATATCTTTGCAACGATTTCAATTCCACTTTCTGCTTCTACAACACACGGATACTCGATTCCGGAACGACAGTCGACTACGGAGTGCGTTTCATAAAAACCGTTCGCGTGGTAAAAGAATGAACGGAACCAAAGAAAGCGCATCAAACGAGACGCTGCTTTTCGAGTTCTTTTGCCACCGTCTCCAATTCTTCGTACCATTCTTTCCCGAACTTCCGGATCAAAGGCTCTTTCAAAAACAGGTAAACCGGCACATTCTCTTTCCTGCCGAGCAGGAAAGCGGCCTTGCATACGTTCCACCTATGAAGGTTAAGCGCTTTGTAAGGTCCGCAACTGCCGATGCGAATAGGATAAAGATGGCAAGAAAGCGGTTTGTAGAAATCACAACGCCCCTCTCTGAACGCTTTTTCAATGGCACAATAGCAACATCCCTTTTCATCGTAACAGGTGAACACGCAATCTTTCCCGTTGACAATAGATGTAACCAAATCGCCTTCCTGATCGGTATAGGCCACTCCCTGCTTCTCTATAACCGCACGCGCTTCTGAAGACAGCTCATCCCACACTACTGGCAACAAATCTTCCAGTTTCTCCACTTCTTCCGGTTCCACGGGTGCTCCGGCATCTCCTTCTATGCAACATTCTCCTTTGCACGCCTGCAAATTGCACAGGAATTTTTCGCGAAACACATCCAAACTTACCACTACATCGCCAATCTGTACCATATACTCCTAAAATTTCATGTTATTTTTTGCGATGCAAAGTTACGACATTTCCCCGTGAACAGTAACAAACGGCAACGACTAAAACTTGCGATATTGCAGATAAAACCATATATTTGCATTATTACAGAACAAAAGTAAGAGGACTATCACAATGGCAAGCACGTATATGTCACGCCTCATTGCGCGACAGGCTGAGAAATATGGAGAAAAGATTGCGCTGAAATATCGCGACTATGCAACCGAAACATGGAAGCCCATCACATGGAACCGATTTGCGGAACTGGTGGAGATTACGGCTGATGCGCTCGTGCATATAGGGGCGAAAGAGCAGGAAAACGTGGGCGTGTTTTCGCAAAACAAGCCCGAATGTCTGTTCGTAGACTTCGGCGCTTTTCGCGACCGCATCGTGACCGTTCCTCTTTACGCTACAAGTTCGGAAGCGCAAGTGCATTACATTGTGGAAGACGCTTCGATACGCTATATCTTCGTGGGCGAACAATACCAGTATGACGTAGCTTACCGGGTGCAGGGATTGTGCAAAACGCTCAAGCAAATCATCATCTTTGATCCTGAAGTGAAGAAATCTGCTGAAGACACCAATTCCATCTATTTTTCTGAATTCATGAAAGACGGCGAGAAGGGGCTCCACCGTGCAGAGACAGACCGCCGTTCTGACGCATCTTCTCCGGATGACTTGGCCAACATTCTCTATACATCAGGCACAACAGGAGATTCGAAAGGCGTCATCCTCCAGCACTCCAACTATGAAGCAGCCTTCAAAGGACACTATCTGCGCCTGCCCGACTTGGGGGAGAATGACATTATTCTGAATTTTCTGCCGTTCACTCATATCTTTGAACGGGCATGGTCATATTTTTGTTTAGACAAAGGATGCACGCTCTGCATCAATCTCCGTCCGCAAGACGTGCAAAAAACCATCAAAGAGGTTCGCCCCACGGCTATGTGCAGCGTTCCCCGCTTCTGGGAAAAGGTATATGCAGGAGTGCAAGACAAAATCAACGAAACCCACGGCCCGGCCAAATGGATGATGCTTGATGCCATTCGGGTGGGACACGAACACAATATCGACTACCTGATGAACGGGAAAGAACCCCCTTCTATCCTGCACTGGAAATACCAATTCTATGAAAAAACCATTTTCAGCCTCTTGAAAAAAACCATCGGCATCGAAAACGGCAACTTCTTCCCCACCGCAGGAGCCGCCATTCCATACAAGGTAGAAGAATTTATCCACTCGGTAGGCATCAATATGATAGCCGGTTACGGACTGACCGAAAGTACGGCTACGGTGTCGTGCGAATGGAAAGGCGACTTCCGCTTAGGAAGCGTAGGGCGCGTATTGCCAGGAGTGGATGTACGCATCGGAGAGAACAATGAAATTCAGCTGAAAGGCGGCACGATTACCAAGGGATACTATCGGAAAGAAGCCAGAACGCAAGCTGCGTTTACAGACGACGGATGGTTCCGCACAGGAGACGCGGGCTATATCAAAGACGGATTCCTGTATCTGACCGAACGGATTAAAGACCTGTTCAAGACATCGAACGGGAAATACATCGCCCCTCAAGCCATAGAAACCAAACTTGTGGTGGACCGCTACATTGACCAAATCACCATCATCGCCGACGAGCGCAAATTTGTTTCCGCCCTCATCGTGCCCGAATATTCACAAGTGGAGAAATATGCGCGCGACAGGCACATTGATTACACCGACCGGAAGGACTTGCTTCAGAATCCGGAAATCATCAACCTCTTTAAAATGCGCATCGACACGCTCCAACAGGAATTTGCCCATTATGAACAGGTAAAACGTTTCACCCTTCTCCCGGAACCTTTCAGCATGGAACGCGGAGAACTTACCAACACCTTGAAATTGAAACGTTCTGTAGTGGCACGAAACTATAAGGACATCATTGACAAAATGTATGAAGAAGAAGCAAAATAAAAGCAGGCTATCTGCAAAAAGCTGAAAAACGGATATTTTTCAAATGCCGTCCAAGCCTATTCCGCCCGCCCGGAGAATCAACTCCCGGACAGGCGGAACTTTTCTTTTCCGAACGTTTCCACATACAAATATCCTTTCATCCGACAAAGCCGTTATAAACGCTTGCATACGATAAAAATGCGAACAAATATTTTAAGCGTTTTTTACCACATAAATTGCATGCAAATAGGGATAATTATCTACCTTTGTGCAGTTTTTATTGGTTGTTAACAGAATCTTGCGGTTCCATCCCTATGCAATTTGCATGGCATTTGGCAATTTCGAGACACTTTGCGGCAGAAAAACACTGTCCGAAAGCAATCAATGCGCATAGAGAAACATCATTTAAAACACTTAATATATGTTTTTTACGTTTATTGTTGTCGTTATTCTAACGGCGGTTGTATTGGTAACGGCGGCTATCTGCATAGCCAAGCTCTTAGCTCCCCGTTCCTTCAACCCGCAGAAGGGCGAGCCTTATGAATGTGGTATTCCTACCAGAGGACAGTCTTGGATTCCGTTCAAGGCGGGATACTACCTCTTCGCCATTCTGTTCCTGATGTTCGACATCGAAACCGTGTTCCTCTTTCCGTGGGCTGTAGTGGCTCAGAAGGCGGGACTCGTGGCGGTGGCGAGCGTCAGCATATTTCTACTCATCTTAGTGCTGGGCTTGGCTTACGCCTGGCGGAAAGGAGCGTTGGAATGGAAGTGAAAAAAATGGCACCCATACGCTCTATGAAGTATGAGGAGTTCAAGAACAATGATTACCTGGAAGGGCTGGTGCGCCAGTTGAACGACGAAGGGGCAGGGGTTATCCTTACCACCGTTGACCGTCTGATCAACTGGGGACGAAGCAATTCGGTGTGGGGTCTGCTGTTGGGTACGAGCTGCTGTGCCATCGAGTTCATGGCATTGGGAGCCGCACGCTACGACATGGCACGTTTCGGGTTTGAGGTGACGAGAAACTCTCCGCGGCAGGCCGATGTGCTTGTTGTGATGGGAACCATCACCTATCGTACGGCACCGGTGATGAAGCGTCTGTACGACCAGATGGCCGAACCGAAATATGTGGTGGCCGTAGGCGGATGCACCATTTCGGGGGGACCGTTCATCAAGTCGTACAATGTGGTGAACGGCATTGACCAGATTATTCCGGTTGATGTGTATATTCCGGGCTGCCCTCCGCGCCCTGAAGCCTTCTATTATGGACTGATGCAGCTGCAGCGGAAAATGAAGGTGGAACGCTTCCTGGGAGGTGTGAACGGAAAAGATCTTCAGCACGAACCGAACGGGAAAAAGGAGAAAGGAGGTGACGAATGAAACGCGATGAAATCATCAAGACGATAGAAGGCGCAGAGCTTTGTCCGGGAAATGCCGGCGTTGTCAAAGTGCCTCTCAGCCAGTTCCGCAAAGTGGCGGAAGGATTAAGATACGACAAGGAAAGTCCGATGGATTTCCTGCGTGAAGTGGTTGGCGTGGACTGGGGCGAAGAGGGCCTCGGTGCCGTTTATTTCATGGAATCGACCGTTACGGGAGAGACCGCTGCGCTGAAGGTGGTTTCGGATGACAGGGAGACTGCCCTGCTGCCTACGGTGAGCGATCTCTGGAAAACCGCACTTATCAAGGAGCGTGAGGCGTATGATTTTCTGGGAATCCGTTTTACAGGACATCCTGACATGCGCCGCCTTTTCCTGCGCGAGGACTGGATAGGATGGCCGCTGCGCAAGGATTACGACATGAAATCGAACCCCCTGCGTCTGGACAATGAAATCAATGCGGACATCACCCGCGAATACCGCCTGCGGAAGGACGGTACGCTGGAAGGCATCGACCATCCGATTTTCGGCGAAAACGATTTCGTGGTGAACATGGGTCCGCAGCATCCCTCAACCCACGGTGCGCTCCGTATGCGTATCGGACTGGACGGTGAGGTGATTACGAAGGTAGACCCGATTCTGGGTTACATCCACCGCGGCATCGAAAAGATGAACGAAAGCCTCACTTATCCGCAGACACTGGGAATGACCGACCGTCTGGACTATCTGAGCGCACATCAGAGCCGTCATGCGCTGTGTATGTGTATCGAAAAGGCCGCAGGCATCGAAGTGACGGAACGCGTGAAATATATCCGTACCATCATGGAC
This sequence comes from uncultured Phocaeicola sp., assembly GCA_944320135.1. GTDB lineage: Bacteria > Bacteroidota > Bacteroidia > Bacteroidales > Bacteroidaceae > Phocaeicola. The sequence goes on from CALUGI010000014.1 coordinate 50,824, forward strand.
GAGCTTCAGCGTATTGACTCGCACCTGCTGTTCTATTCATGTCTGGTGCTCGATATGGGTGCCATGACACCGTTCTTCTACGGCTTCCGTGAGAGGGAGATGATTCTGGACATTTTTGAGGAAACCACAGGCGGACGCCTTATCCAGCACTATAATCTGATTGGCGGTGTGCAGGATGACATTCATCCGACTTTCTGCCAGAAGGTGAAGGAATTCATCGCGCATCTGCGCAAGGTGATTCCCGACTATCACCGTATCTTTACCGGAAATGTCATCGCCGACACGCGTCTGAAAGGTGTGGGCATGCTTTCGAAGGAAGATGCCATCTCATTGGGATGTACCGGCGGTACGGGACGTGCTTCAGGATGGGCGAACGACGTGCGCAAGCGTCATACTTACGGACTGTATGACAAGATTGATTTCAAGCAGATTACATATGACGGATGTGACTCGTTCTCACGCTATATGGTGCGTATGGACGAGATAATGGAGTCGTGCCGCATCATCGAGCAGCTCATCGACAACATTCCGGAAGGGGAATACCACGTGAAGACGAAGCCTATTATCAAACTGCCGGAAGGCATCTGGACTTCTGCCGTGGAGACAAGCCGTGGCGAGTTTGGCGTGATGATAGAGAGTCACGGCGACAAGACTCCCTACCGTATGCACTTCCGCTCTACGGGTCTTCCGCTTGTGCAGGCCATGGACACGATGTGCCGCGGATGGAAGTTCGCCGACCTGATTGCCATCGGAGCTTCGGCCGACTTCGTGATTCCGGACATTGACCGATAATTAACAACTAACAATTAATAATTAATAACGAAACTGATAGTGGATAATCAAAGCTGGCCGCCGACCGGTGTGTCAACTATTAATTATTAACTATTAATTATTCACTGAATAACATGAACGATTATTATAACCTGGAGGCGCTCACTTCCGTCATACATGCCGCTCTGTGTGGGGTGATGCCAGAGTGGGTGGCTCTCACGATTGAATGCGTCATTGTGGGTGTGATTATCATCCTGCTCTATGCGGTGCTGGCTGTAATCATGATTTACATGGAGCGCAAGGTGTGTGCCGCGTTCCAGTGCCGTATCGGCCCGAACCGCGTGGGCGGAAAGGGCGGTCTGCTGCAGGTGCCGGCCGATGTGCTGAAGATTCTTATCAAGGAAATCTTTACTCCGGCGCATGTGGACAAGTTCCTTTATTCGCTGGCTCCCTATCTGGTGATTCTGGCTTCGGTGTTCACGTTCTCATGCCTTCCCTGGAACAACGGAGGTCTGATTCTGCACATGAACATCGGTATCTTCTTCGTGCTGGCGGCTTCGTCAATCGGTGTGCTGGGTATCCTGCTCGCCGGATGGAGTAGTGACAGCAAATACACATTGATGGGCGCCATGCGTAGCGGCGCGATGATCATCAGCTACGAACTTTCTATCGGTATTTCGGTGCTTACCATGGTGGTGATGGCGGGTACGATGGACATTCACGAACTGGTCATGGGCCAGGCCGACGGATGGAACATCTTCAAGGGACACATCCCTGCCATATTGGCTTTCATCATCTATCTGATAGCCGGAAACGCTGAAGCGAACCGCGGTCCGTTCGACCTTGCTGAGGCAGAACAGGAGCTTACTGCCGGTTACCACACCGAATATTCGGGTATGCATTTCGGATTCTTCTATCTGGCGGAATACATGAACCTCTTCATCACAGCCGGTATCGCCACCACCATTTTCCTTGGCGGATGGATGCCGCTCCATGTGCCCGGTCTTGACGGATTCAATGCCGTGATGGATTATATTCCGGGAATCGTGTGGTTCCTTGGAAAGACATTCTTGGTGATTTTCCTGCTGATGTGGATCCGCTGGACCTATCCTCGTCTGCGTATCGACCAGATTCTGACGCTGGAATGGAAATATCTCATGCCGTCGGCTCTGGTTGTGCTTGTGCTGATGACTTTCTGCACGCTGATGGGATGGACTTTTTAAGTTGTGAAACGCTAAAACGAAAAACAAGATGAGTAGTTTGAAAGAATACTTGGAAGGATACGCCGGCGGAGTGAAAAGTCTGCTGACGGGTATGGGGACTTCGATGAAGGTGTTCTGTCAGAAAAAGGTGACGGAACAGTATCCCGAAAACCGCCATACCACTCTCCACATTCCCGAACGGCACCGCGCCCTGCTGACCATGCCCACCGATGATGAGGGCAACCACAAGTGCATCGCCTGCGGACTGTGCCAGATGAACTGCCCGAACGGCACCATCAAGCTCACCACGGAAATGCACGAGACTGAAGAGGGAAAGAAAAAGAAGGTGCTGGTGAAGTACGAGTACAATCTGGGCTCCTGCATGTTCTGCATGCTCTGCGTGAATGTCTGCCCGCACGATGCAATCAAGTTCACGAACGATTTTGAAAACGCCGTGTTCGAAAAAGAAAAGCTCGTGCTGACACTCAACAAGAAATAAATGAAGAATTAAGAATAAAGAATGAGGAATTAAAGAATCGGAGATGAAGATACAATCGCGCCGCAGGGCCACTCTTCATTCATCATTCTTCAATCTTCATTCAAAAAGGATTATTATATGAGTATATCACTTCAAGAAATAGTGTTCTACGTCGTGGCTGCATGCATCACCGTATTTTCGGTGATGGCCGTGACAACCGGACGGCTTCTGAGAGCGGCCACCTACCTGCTGTTCGTGCTTTTCGGCACGGCGGCAATCTACGGAATCCTGGGCTACACGTTCCTGGGTGCCGTGCAGCTGATGGTCTACGCCGGAGGTATCGTTGTGCTCTACGTGTTCTCGATCATGCTCACACGCTCGAACAAGGACATGAAGTACCGCATCGGCTGGGCCAAACTCTTCAGCGTGCTGGCATCCGTCATTGTGGGCGCAGGCCTCATGCTGTTCCTCGTGCTGAGCAACGGATTCGCACTGAACGTAATCCCTCAGGGAGAAGAGCTTCCGGTAGAAAAGGTCGGAATGGCACTGATGGGTATGGACAAGTATCAGTTCCTGCTGCCCTTTGAGGCTGTCAGCGTGCTGCTCCTTGCCTGCATGATCGGCGCGATACTGATTGCGAGAAAAGAAAAATGAATGACTTAAAAACTTAGGAAATGGAAATACATGTCATACACTATCTGGTTGTCAGTACAGTGATGCTGTTCTGCGGAATCTACGGATTCTTTACACGCAAGAACCTGCTGGCTATCCTCATTTCGGTGGAACTGATGCTCAACGCCACGAACATCAACTTCGCGGTGTTCAACCGCTACCTCTTCCCCGACCAGCTTGAGGGACATTTCTTCAGCCTGTTCGGTATTGCGGTTGCGGCAGCCGAAACGGCGGTAGCCATCGCAATCATCATCAATGTCTACCGTAACATGAAGCAGATCCTTACAGACGACATCACGGACCTGAAAGGATAAAAATTAAATTAAGGATGAAGAATTAAGAATGAAGAACAAAATCACGCCGCACGGCCATTCATCATTCTTCATTTTTCACTCTTCATTGAAAAGGACTATTAATTATTAACTGAAGAATAATGGAATATACAATTCTGATACTCGCGTTGCCGATGTTCAGCTTTCTGCTGCTTGGGCTTGCAGGCATGAAGATGTCGCACAAGGTGGCCGGAACCATCGGTACCCTGTCGCTGGGCATCGTAACTGTACTGAGCTACCTGACAGCTTTCCGCTACTTTACGGCTCCGCGCACGGCTGACGGTACGTTCGAAACACTCATGCCGTGGAACTTCGAGTGGCTGCCGTTCACGGAGTCGCTCCACATTGACATGGGCATCCTGCTCGATCCGATTTCGGTGATGATGCTCGTGGTCATCTCGACCGTGTCGCTCATGGTGCATATCTACTCTTTCGGCTATATGAAAGGAGAGGTGGGATTCCAACGTTACTATGCGTTTCTGTCACTCTTCTCCATGTCCATGCTGGGACTGGTAGTGGCTACCAACATCTTCCAGATGTATGTGTTCTGGGAACTTGTGGGCGTTTCGTCTTATCTGCTCATCGGTTTCTATTATACCAAGCCTGAAGCCATCGCAGCCAGCAAGAAGGCGTTCATCGTGACCCGTTTTGCCGACCTAGGCTTCCTGATCGGTATTCTTATCTATGGCTATTACATGCAGACTTTCGAGTTCGACCCTGCACAGGAACGTCTGATGCAGGCCGGAATGGTGCTGCCTCTGGCTTTGGGGCTGATGTTTGTCGGCGGTGCCGGCAAGAGTGCCATGTTCCCACTGCACATCTGGTTGCCTGACGCAATGGAAGGCCCGACTCCGGTCAGTGCCCTTATCCATGCGGCTACCATGGTCGTGGCAGGTGTCTACTTGGTTGCCCGCATGTTCCCGCTGTTTATCGGTTTCGCTCCTGAAACATTGCATATCGTGGCTTACGTGGGCGCATTCACAGCGTTCTATGCGGCCAGCGTAGCCTGCGCACAGAGCGACATCAAGCGTGTACTTGCTTTCTCCACCATCTCTCAGATTGGTTTCATGATGGTGGCACTGGGTGTCTGCACCTCAATGGATCCGCATGAGGGAGGTCTGGGTTATATGGCCGGCATGTTCCACCTGTTCACTCACGCCATGTTCAAGGCATTGCTCTTCCTGGGTGCCGGATGTATCATCCATGCGGTACACAGCAATGAAATGTCGACCATGGGAGGTTTGCGCAAGTACATGCCCATCACTCATATCACCTTCCTTATCGCCTGTCTGGCTATTGCTGGTATTCCGCCGTTCTCCGGTTTCTTCTCGAAAGACGAGATCCTGGCGGCCTGCTTCCAGTTCAGTCCGGCTATGGGATGGATTATGACCATCATCGCCGGTATGACGGCATTCTATATGTTCCGTCTGTATTACGGCATCTTCTGGGGAACAGAGAACAAGGAGCTTCACGAGCATCACACTCCTCACGAAAGCCCGCTTTCGATGACTTTTCCGCTGATGTTCCTGGCACTCATTACCATTGTATGTGGATGGATACAGCCGTTCGGACATTTCGTGTCTTCCAACGGACATGCTTATGACATTCATCTGGACATGAATGTTGCCGTTACCAGTGTAGTTGTGGCACTTATCGCCATTGCCATCGCGACTTGGATGTACGCACGCGACCGTCAGCCGGTGGCCGACATGTTGGCAAAACGTTTCGCCACACTCCACCGTGCAGCCTACAAGCGTTTCTATATGGATGAGGTCTGGATGTTCGTGACGAAAAGAATCATTTTCCGTTGCGTGTCCAAACCGCTTGCATGGTTCGACCGTCACGCCATCGACCAGTTCATGAATTTCATGGCATGGTGTACCAATGCAGCCGGAGGAACAATCCAGCCGTTACAAAACGGACGTATCCAGTCGTACACGCAGTGGTTCTACGGAGGTATCATTGTGCTGGTGGTTATACTTCTGCTCAGTTAATAATGAACAATGAACAACGGTTTGTTACAAAACTATTAACTGTTAACTATTAACTATTAATTCAAGAAAAGATGAACATATTAAGTCTATTTGTACTGATACCTCTCCTGATGCTGCTGGGTTTGTGGATAGCCCGTAATGTCAGTCAGGTAAAAGGAGTGATGGTAGTCGGCTCATCGGCTCTGCTGGTGCTCGCCACATGGCTCACTGTCGCTTATATCGGCATGCGCCAGGCGGGTGCGACCGAAGATATGCTGTTTACCGACAGTATCATGTGGTATGCTCCGCTTCATATCTGCTATTCCGTGGGCGTGGATGGAATCTCGGTAGTAATGCTGCTGCTGAGTGCCATTATCGTCTTCACGGGCACATTCGCTTCATGGAAACTGAAACCGCTCACTAAAGAATATTTCCTTTGGTTCACTTTGTTGAGCACCGGGGTGTTCGGATTCTTCATCTCAACCGACCTGTTCACCATGTTCATGTTCTATGAAGTGGCTCTTATCCCGATGTATTTGCTTATCGGTGTGTGGGGAAGCGGCCGTAAGGAATATTCTGCCATGAAGCTGACTCTGATGCTGATGGGTGGTTCGGCTTTCCTGCTGATTGGTATTCTGGGTATTTATTACGGTGCCGGAGGAGAGACGATGAATATTCTCGAAATCGTGAAGCTGAAGATTCCGACGGAAATTCAGCAGATTTTCTTCCCGCTTACATTCTTGGGATTCGGTGTGCTGGGTGCTTTGTTCCCGTTCCATACATGGAGCCCCGACGGTCATGCTTCAGCGCCTACTGCCGTAAGTATGCTCCATGCAGGAGTGCTTATGAAACTGGGAGGTTACGGATGTTTCCGTGTGGCTATGTATCTGATGCCTACCGGAGCTGCTATCTGGGGTGACTTCTTCCTGATTCTGACCACTATCTCTGTTGTGTACGGTGCGTTCAGCGCCGTCGTACAGACCGACCTGAAATATATCAACGCTTACTCGTCTGTGAGCCACTGCGGTCTTGTGCTTTTCGCATTGTTGATGATGACTCGCGTAAGCGCAACCGGCGCTATTCTGCAGATGTTGAGCCACGGACTTATGACGGCTCTCTTCTTTGCCCTCATCGGTATGATTTACGGACGTACACACACACGTGACATCCGCCAGTTGAGCGGTCTGATGAAGATTATGCCGTTCCTTTCTGTTGGTTATGTGATTGCCGGTCTCGCCAACTTGGGTCTGCCGGGCCTGAGCGGATTCATTGCTGAAATGACCGTGTTCACCGGCTCGTTCCAGGTGAATGACGTATTCCACCGTACTTGCACCATTATCGCTACCACCAGTATCGTGATTACGGCGGTTTACATTCTGCGTGTTGTCGGAAAGATTCTTTATGGAACCTGTGATAACCCGGAACATCTGAAACTGACCGATGCCACATGGGATGAACGTCTCTCCGTAATCTGCCTCATTGCGGCAGTAGCCGGACTGGGACTTGCTCCGTGGTGGGCAAGCGATGTAATCAGCGGCAGTGTAGAACCGATTATCAGCCAGCTGATGCGCTGACTTTAAAATGAAGAATGAAGAGAGTTGATAATGAAGAATACGCTGCTGGCCGTTCTTCACTCATCATTCTTCACTGAAAAAGAAAATTTCAATTATTAACTATTCATTTTATTCATTCATATCATGAACGGATTCTTATCAATGCAGGCCGAGTTCGGGATGGTGGCGGCAATCGTGGTGATGCTGCTGGCAGACCTTATCCTGAAACGCCCTAATCATAAGCCGTTGCAAGCCCTTGCCGTTGTGCTGACACTTGCGCTGACCGTGCTCTGTCTGACTGAACCTGCGGGAGAGGCTTTCGGAGGAATGTATGTGAACACCTCCATCGCATCGGCCGTGAAAGCTATACTCACCGCAGGGACGCTGCTGGTGTTCACTCTTGCCGGACGCTGGTTGGAGCGTGAGGACACCAGTTACAAGGCAGGTGAGTTTTATATGCTCACGTTGAGTACACTTTTCGGAATGTATCTTATGGTCAGCTCCGGAAGTTTCCTTACTTTCTATATCGGACTTGAGACCGCCAGCATACCGATGGCATGTCTTGTGGCACTCGACAAGTGGCGTCGCCACAGTGCGGAAGCTGGAGCCAAGTTTATTCTCAGCTCCATGTTCTCGTCGGCGCTGATGCTTTATGGCGTGTCGATGCTTTACGGAACAAGCGGAACGGCTTACTTCACTGATGCCGCTGCTATGCTGGCGGGTACACCGCTTCAGATTGCGGCAATGGTGTTCTTCTTTGCCGGACTGGGATTCAAAATCAGTCTTGTGCCGTTCCACGCATGGACGCCCGACACTTATCAGGGAGCGCCGACACCGGTCACCGGATACCTTTCTGTCGTATCGAAAGGGGCGGCCGCTTTTGCGCTGACTGCCATTCTGATGAAAGTGTTCGGACAGATGGTTGAAAACTGGAGTCTGCTGTTGGGTATTGTCATCGTAGTGACCATCACTGTAGCCAACCTCTTTGCCGTACTGCAGAAAGACATGAAGCGATTCATGGCTTACAGCAGTATCTCGCAGGCAGGTTATCTTGTGTTGGGTACGTTGGCAGGAAGCGGACAGGGAATGGCTTCACTGGTTTACTACCTGGCTGTTTATGTAGTGGCCAATCTCGCCATCTTCGGTATCATCGGCATTGTAGAGCAGCAGACGGGACGCACTGACCGCGACGCCTACAACGGATTCTATCGCACCAATCCGCATCTGACTTTCATCATGACGCTGGCATTGTTCTCTTTGGGCGGTATCCCTCCGTTTGCCGGATTCTTCTCGAAGTTCTTCGTGTTCGCTTCTGCCTTCCATGCCGGACACTGGTTAGTGGTGTTCCTAGCTTTGGTGAACACCATCATCTCGCTCTACTACTATTTGCTGGTAGTAAAAGCGATGTTCATCACCCAAACCGACTCGCCCGCCCCGGCATTCAAGTCTCCGGCACTGGCACGCACGGGATTGGTTGTCTGCCTGGCAGGTATCCTCGTACTGGGAATATGCAGCGGCGTGTACGACTGGCTGACAGATTTGTCAATGCAGTTCTAAATGAAGATTTGAACAGCTCGATAGAAAAGGGCGGACTTGCACGATGCAGGTCCGCCCTTTTTTCTGTTTCAACGAACGGGAAAAGGAAGATTCCAACAAACAAAGAACCGGCCGCGCAACGCAGTTTGCATTCTCCGTTCTTCGCTCCCCGCTCAGAAAAGCGGCAATAGCGATTCGAGATTCATGCTGTGGGAGCCTTTCAGAAGCACGAGACAGCCTTCAGGACTCATCCTGCGAAGAAGCGCGCCGGCCTCCGCAACATCCTTGCAGCACTCCACTGGAACCCCCGCAACCTCTGAAGCAACTCGGAATTCCGCCCCCACCGCTATCAGACGCTCCAGCCCCAAACCGGCGGCCAAATCAAGAATGCGCCGATGCTCGGCTTCCGAAGCTGCGCCCAACTCCTTCATGTCGCCCAACACGGCCATCTTGCGCGGAGCGTCCATTTCCGCAAAGTTCCTCAATGCCGCCTCCATACTTGTAGGATTGGCATTATAGGCATCCGCCACCACACGGTTGCGTCCGGTATCCACCAAACGCGAACGGCCCTGTATAGGAACATAGCTTTCAATGCCTGCACAAATATCTTCCGGCGAAACCCCGAAACGAACGCCTGCCGCACATGCCGCCAGCACATTCGGCAGGTTATAAGCCCCAATCAGATGCGTATGCACCCCGTACTCCCTGGACGGTTCGGAAGCCGTATGCCACTTGAAGGAGAAACACGGACCAGAAGCTCCTTCATCCCACGCCTCTCCGCACACGTATTCTTGCCCCGCCGTGCCGTAAGTCACCGTCGGCAAACCTGCGGCCATCTTCCGCAAGCGCGTATCGTCAGCGTTCAAGAACACTTCCGCGCCTTTCCGGGTGCGCAAATAGTCATACAGTTCTCCTTTCGTGCGCGCCACGCCTTCTATCGAGCCGAAGCCTTGCAGGTGCGCCTCGCCCACGTTCGTGATGATGCCGCAGTCCGGCTCCGCCACCTCAACCAGACGGCGGATATCCCCCGGATGGCTCGCTCCCATCTCGACAATGCCGATTTCGTGTTCCGGACGCAGGCGCAGCAGAGTGAGCGGCACGCCGATGTCATTGTTCAAGTTGCCTTCGGTGGCAAGCACGCGGTAACGGCGCGAAAGCACTGCACGCAGCAGTTCCTTCGTCGTAGTCTTTCCGTTGGTGCCCGTCACGCCTATGAGTTTCGTACCCAATGCCCTGCGATGTTCGCGGGCCAACATGCGGAGCACTTCCAGCCCGTCGCCGACAAGAATATAGCGTCCGTCTCCCGAAGGCACGACCTCCGGACTGTCCGTCACGGCATAAAGGCATCCCGATTCAAGAGCTTTTCCCGCAAAACGGTTCCCGTCGAAATTCGCGCCCTTCAGAGCGACGAACATCGAGCCGGAAGGGCAGTTTCGGCTGTCGGTAGTCACTCCGCCCGGACACGAACGGAACAGGCGGTAGAGAGCAGCGGTATCCGTCATCGCTCAGTCCTCCTTCCCGGAAGCGGCACGCTCGTCAATCAGGCTCGTGTCGTCGAAATAGTTGATTTTCATTGCGCGGCGCACGTCGGCCATCGTATTTGCCGCTACCTCACGCGCCTGCTCGCATCCCTTGCGCAAGATTTCATATACCGACGGAATATCCTTCTCAAACTCCGCACGGCGCTTGCGAATAGGTTCGAGCATCTCCTGCATTACGGCGGCAAGGAACTTCTTCACTTTCATGTCGCCCAGTCCGCCGCGCGTATAGTGCGCCTTCAGCTCGTCGAGCGAAGCGTATTCAGGCAAATAGCGTCCGAAGTGTTCCGCACGGCAGAACGCATCAAGGTAAGTGAACACGCAGTTTCCCTCCAGACGTCCGGGGTCGCTCACCCGCAAATGACCGGGATCGGTGTACATCGACTTCACCTTGCGCTCCACCTCGTCCGCGCTGTCCGACAGATAGATGCAGTTGCCCAACGACTTGCTCATCTTCGCCTTTCCGTCCGTTCCCGGAAGCCGCAGGCAGGCCGAGTTGTCCGGAAGCATGATTTCAGGCTCCACAAGCGTTTCGCCATAAATGTAGTTGAAGCGGCGCACGATTTCCCGGCACTGCTCCAGCATCGGTTCCTGGTCTTCGCCCGCAGGCACATGGGTGGCGCGGAATGCGGCAATGTCTGCCGCCTGGCTCACCGGATAGGCAAGGAAACCGGCGGGAATACTCTCGTCGAACCCCCTCATGCGGATTTCAGTCTTCACCGTAGGGTTGCGCTGCAGGCGCGACACGCTCACCAGGTCGAGGAAATAGAACGTCAGTTCGCACAGTTCCGGAATCTGGCTTTGGATAAACAAAGTGGTCTTCTCCGGGTCAAGCCCTGCGGCCAGATAGTCCAAAGCCACTTCTATCACGTTAGAACGCACCTTCGACGGATTGTCTATATTGTCGGTAAGCGCCTGGCCGTCGGCCTCGAACACGAAGATACGGTCGTACAAACCGGAGTTTTGCAGCTCCACGCGGCGGCGCAGCGAACCTACGTAATGGCCGATATGCAGCTTGCCAGTAGGACGGTCGCCCGTCAGAATGATTTTTTCTTTTTTCATATTCAAATGCGATAAATTTATTTTTAAATTGTGGCAAAGATAACTAAATCCTTTGTTTTCTTCAAAATAAATCGTTCCTTTGCATAAGATGAAGACAAGCGATTCGCCGACCGCGCAAACGCGCGCACGTTCCGGCCAACATGCGCACATGTTCCGAAGAAATGCGCGCACGTTTTGAAACGAACGCGCCGGACTGCCGGAAACGGCCCTCGGATTGCAAAGAATCCTTTGACGTACAACCAAAATAAATCTAAATAAACGCATGAAGAAGAAACTGAAAAAAGTCCTGGTGCTGGGCTCAGGCGCATTGAAAATCGGTCAGGCAGGAGAGTTCGACTATTCAGGTTCGCAAGCGCTGAAGGCGCTTCGGGAAGAAGGGATACGCTCCGTATTGATCAATCCTAACATCGCTACCATACAGACTTCGGAAGGCATTGCCGACCAAGTATATTTCCAGCCGGTAACGCCGCACTTCGTTACGGAAATCATCAAGAAGGAACGTCCGGACGGCATCCTGCTGGCTTTCGGCGGACAAACGGCCCTAAACTGCGGAACCGCCCTCTACCAGTCGGGAGTGCTGAAAGAATATGGCGTGGAAGTGCTCGGCACGTCCGTAGAAGCCATCATGAACACGGAAGACCGCGACCTGTTCGTGAAAAAGCTGAAAGAAATCGACTTGAAAACTCCGGTAAGCCAGGCTGTCTGCAACATGAAGGAGGCTCTCGAAGCCGCACGCAGAATCGGCTATCCCGTGATGATTCGTTCCGCATACGCATTGGGAGGATTGGGAAGCGGCATCTGTCCGGACGAAGAGAAGTTCATCGAACTGGCAGAAAGCGCCTTCACCTTCTCGCCGCAAATTCTGGTGGAAGAATCGCTGAAGGGATGGAAAGAAATCGAGTTCGAGGTAATCCGCGACGCCAACGACCATTGCTTCACCGTGGCCAGCATGGAAAACTTCGACCCGCTGGGCATCCATACGGGAGAGTCCATCGTAGTGGCCCCGACCTGTTCGCTGACAGAAGAAGAAGTCGCCCAACTGCAGGACTTGTCCAAGCAATGTATCCGTCATTTGGGCATTGTCGGCGAATGCAACATCCAATACGCTTTCAACTCTGATACGAACGACTACCGCATTATCGAGGTGAACGCACGCCTCAGCCGCTCGTCCGCACTCGCATCAAAGGCGACGGGATATCCGCTGGCATTCGTGGCCGCCAAAATCGCGTTGGGATACACGCTCGATGAAATCGGCGAGATGGGAACTCCGAACTCGGCCTACGTGGCGCCGTCGCTCGACTACATCATCTGCAAGATACCGCGCTGGGACCTGAACAAGTTCGCCGGAGTTTCGCACCGCATCGGTTCGAGCATGAAGTCCGTAGGCGAAATCATGTCCATCGGACGGACATTCGAGGAAATCATCCAGAAAGGTCTCCGCATGATCGGGCAAGGAATGCACGGATTCGTGGGAAACGACCACACCAAATTCACCAATCTCGACGATGAACTGGCTCACCCGACCGACCTGCGCATATTCGCCATCGCACAAGCTCTGGAGGAAGGATACACCATCGAACGCATCTATGAACTGACAAAAATCGACCCGTGGTTCATCGGAAAGCTGAAAAACATCGTAGACTTCAAGAACAAACTTTTGGCATACAACGCACTGGAAGACATTACGCCGGAGATGATGCGCAAAGCGAAGATATTGGGATTCTCCGACTTCCAGATTGCACGCTTTGTGCTGAAGCCTCAAGCGGGAAACATGGAAAAAGAAAATCTTGCCGTGCGCGCCTACCGCAAGAAGTTGGGCGTCGTTCCTGCCGTGAAGCGCATCAACACGGTGGCTTCCGAGCACCCGGAACTGACCAACTACCTGTATATGACGTACTCAGCGGAAGGTTATGACGTAAACTACTACAAGAACGAGAAATCGGTCATTGTGCTCGGTTCGGGAGCTTACCGGATCGGCTCGTCGGTTGAGTTCGACTGGTGCTCTGTGAACGCCATTCAGACGGCACGCAAGTTGGGATACAAGTCAATCATGATCAACTACAATCCTGAAACCGTGTCGACCGACTACGACATGTGCGACCGCCTGTATTTCGACGAACTCTCGTTCGAGCGCGTACTCGACGTCATCGACCTTGAACAGCCGCGCGGAGTCATCGTGTCGGTAGGCGGACAGATACCGAACAACTTGGCGATGAAGCTCCACCGCCAGTCCGTCCCTATCCTCGGAACGTCTCCTATTTCCATCGACCGTGCAGAGAACCGCAACAAGTTCTCGGCAATGCTCGACCAGCTGGGCATCGACCAGCCGGCTTGGCAGGAACTGACCAGCCTGGACGACGTGAAGGGATTTGTGGAGAAAGTGGGCTATCCCGTACTGGTACGCCCGTCATACGTGCTGAGCGGCGCGGCCATGAACGTATGCTACGATGAAGAAGAACTGACCCGCTTCCTCCAGATGGCCAGCGAAGTGTCGAAGGAATATCCAGTGGTGGTTTCGCAGTTCATGCAGAACACCAAGGAAATCGAGTTCGATGCCGTAGCGCAAAACGGGGAAATCGTGGAATATGCCATCTCAGAACACATCGAATATGCAGGCGTACACTCCGGAGACGCGACGCTCGTGTTCCCAGCACAGCACATCTACTTCTCCACCGCACGCGAAATCAAGAAGATAAGCCGCCGCATCGCAAAAGAACTGAACATCTCCGGACCGTTCAACATCCAGTATCTGGCGCGCAAGAACGAAGTGAAGGTCATCGAATGCAACCTCCGCGCATCGCGCAGCTTCCCGTTCGTGTCGAAAGTGCTGAAGCGCAACTTCATCGAAACGGCCACACGCATCATGCTCGATGCCCCCTACACCCGTCCGGACAAGTCGGAATTCGACATCGACTGGATAGGCGTGAAGGCATCGCAGTTCTCGTTCGCCCGTCTGCAGAACGCCGACCCGGTATTGGGCGTAGACATGTCATCCACCGGCGAAGTGGGCTGCTTAGGAGACGACTTCAACGAAGCTCTGCTGAACGCGATGATTGCCACGGGCTACAAGATTCCGGAACAAAGCGTGCTGCTGTCGTCCGGAGCGACCAAATCGAAAGTCGACCTGCTCGACGCGAGCCAGATGCTCAGCAAGAAAGGCTACAAGATTTACGCGACGGCAGGCACCGCCACCTTCCTGAACGCGCACGGAGTGGCCACCACCCCGGTATTCTGGCCCGACGAGCGTCCGAATGCGGAAAACAACGTGATGAAGATGATTGCCGGACACAAGTTCGACCTCATTGTCAACATCCCGAAAAACCACAGCAAACGCGAACTCACCAACGGCTACCGCATCCGCCGAGGCGCCATCGACCACAACATCCCGCTGATTACGAACGCGCGTCTGGCGAAAGCCTTCATTGAAGCGTTCTGCGAAACGAAATTAGAAGACATCCAGATAAAGAGCTGGCAGGAGTACAGATAAAAAACTCTACGGGCTTTTTTGAAAACGTCCCGGCGTTCGGATTGGAATGCCGGGACGTTTTTTGCAACCTGCCCCACCCTGTCCGAAACATCCTCCCAAAGTCAATCCAAACGCAGGCGGGCACCGGACACTTGCAACAATTTTCGCCCCGATAATCCCTTTTTTCAACAGAATAATCCCACCGAACGCACATTTGCTCCATTTGCATGTTTTACTGAAAATAAAAGTCCTTTCAATTATATATCTTTGAATTAATTTATAAATCATAGGACATTATATAACAATGTTCCAATGATAAAAGAATAACCCAAAACAATAATTATGAGAATGAACCATTTGAAAACATTCATCCTTGCAGTATGCTGCATAGGATTCGCGGCCTGCGGCAGTGACGAAGACGAACCGCAAACGCCTCCGGAAGACCCGCAACCGGAAATCACCGTGACCACCGGCGCGGTGGGCGACCGCACCGACACAAGCGCGGAAGTGTCCGGAACAATCGACGGCGTTTCCGCAGAAACCGGAGATTATACCTACGGCATCTGCTACGGCACCGCAAAAAACCCTGAAGCCGGAAAAGGAAACGCTGCTCTGACAGCAGGAACAGGTATCGAAGAAGGACGTTTCAACGTCACGCTGAGCAACCTGTCTCCATTCACCTACTACTATTTCCGGGCTTATTATGAAAAAAACGGCACTTACATTTACGGAAACAGCAAGAGTTTCCGCACCCGTCCCGGCGATGACGGAAACGACGAACCGACCGCCACATCAACGGGATATGTGGATTTGGGAGATGAAATAAAGGTGTTCTGGGCCTCGTACAACGTAGGAGCAGCCAACCGGAAAGCAGAGGAGTCCGGCGGCCTGTACGGATGGGGAGACGCAAGCGGCACCCATCACCAGCAACCCGCCGACCCGCACACGGACGGAGCGTATGAGCCGAACGCCGCACTGTGCTACTCTTATTACGGAGGGAAAGAGCCTCTGAAAAACATCTGCGGAAACCGGAGCTTCGACATCGCAACCCAGAAGATGGGAGAAGGATGGCGGCTTCCGAGCGCACAAGAGCTGAACGAACTGCGCAACACCTGCCTATGGAAACCCGTAACATACAACGGCATGAAGGGCACGCTCGTCATCGGCCCGAACGGAAACAAGATATTTCTCCCCCACGCCGGGCTGCGTTACGGCGAAAGGATGTTCAAACCGGAAGAACGGGCCGCCTACTGGTCGGGCACGCTGGCAGAAAAGAGCGAGTACGACATCAACGGCATCCTCTACCCGCATGCCTGCGCCATCGCATGGAATCTTGGAGAACTTCCTCTCGCCGCAGATGAAGAAAACGGCGTTTACCGCTATATGGGCATGTCTGTCCGTGCCGTGCGCAACAAATAACAAAAACATACTAACCGTTTAATTTTTGATTTATGAAAAAGTTTTATTTTGAAATGAAGCGTGGACTATGGAGCGTAGCCATGCTGCTGGGGCTGCTTTGCAGCGTTTCATTAGCCTCCTGCGGAGACGATGACGACAAGCCGGGCGGGCAATCGGTCACTACAGACAACCTTGTCGGACGTTCGTTCAGATGCGACTGGGCAGACATCAACGACGACAACCTTCCCGTGGAAGAACACAAAGAAATCACGTTCACCAGCACGACACAGTGCTCGATACGCAGCTGGGGATACGACTGGGTCTGGTATGACTCTTACGAGAAAGAAAATTATAACGAAACGAAGACCTGTTCATACTCAGTGTCCGGCGACAAGATAACCCTCCACAACTATCCTTTCTTCGCGTTCGGGGGCGATTTGGAGCTGACCTATTGCGGAGACTTCCTCATGGAAGGAGACAACATCTACAAGGAATAAATTGTATAGCCGCTTTTTTAAAAAACGTCCCGGCGTTCGGATTGGAACGCCGGGACTTTACCGACTCTTCCGCCGTGTTTTTTTGATATTTTTTATGCTAACTATTGCAAGTCTCATTTGAAAAGTTTATTTTTGCAGCGGTTTTAGAACATAATCAAACTATCGGACTTGTAGCTCAGTTGGTTAGAGCAACAGACTCATAATCTGGAGGTCCCAGGTTCAAGCCCTGGCTGGTCCACATTAAGAATCAAGCACTTACAAAGTTTTTGTAAGTGCTTTTTCTTTTATTGGTGACCCTCAGGTGACCTTCTTGAAGCAAAAGTGACCTCGCGCGACCTTCTGAAACGTAGAGTGATTATTTGTGAGTTCATGAAATGTTTTTGCAAAGATGACAGTGAAAACAAACAAGTCAATCGTACCAACATTTTCGTTAAGTCGGAAGGACAGAAAACTTGTTTTATGTCTTGGCGAGAAAAGGTCTGTTGAAAACGAATGCTTATGTGTGGCAAGATAAAGGATTATTGCTGTACCATCCTCCATATAAATAATGTGGTATCATTTGGTCGTATTAGCTCGCAAAAACACATAAAAAGGGAAGCTGCTATATACAAATATCTGCGCAATCAAAGAAACAATGAAAATTTTTCATTATATTTGCAATATTAAATCACAAAGATGAAAGATATCAATAGGATAAAAGTAGTACTTGCAGAGAAGAAGCGCACTAACAAGTGGCTTGCAGAACAGATGGGTGTCAATCCGACCACTGTGTCGAAGTGGTGTACCAACTCTTCACAACCAGATCTCGGCAATCTATTAAGAATTGCTGATCTATTGGAGGTTGATATAAAAGAGCTGTTCATTAGAGAATATAAACAATATTTACTTTTGCAGGAATCAGGTAAGAAGTAATCATATATGAGATATGGGATAGACATTTTTTCTGGAGCAGGAGGGCTGAGCCTTGGAGCGGAGATGGCTGGAATAAGAATAGGTACTGCCATAGAGATTAATCCGTACGCCGCAAAAACGTTCCAACGTAACCATAAAAAAGCAAAGGTTCTACAGGGAGATATTCAAAAAATAGACCCGAAGGCATTACATGAAAAAGGAAAGTCTATCTTTGTAATAATGGGGGGACCTCCATGTCAAGGATTCTCAATGTCAAATACAAGAACAAGGAATATGAAGAACGAAAAGAACTTTTTGTTCTTGGAGTTCGTACGCTTTGTGCAAGAGATAAGGCCTGACTGGTTTGTTCTGGAGAATGTATGGGGAATAACCAATATCAACGAGGGTAAGACCCAATCAATGATTGAGGATTGTTTCCGATCCATTGAGGGTTATGACAATATCACTTCTTCCGTCCTTTGGGCTTCAGACTATGGCGTTCCTCAAAATAGGAATCGATTCTTTATGGTTGGTAATAGGTTAGGCATTGACTTTAAATTCCCAGAGAGGCATACCATAAAAGTTACTGTAGATGAAGCCATAAGCGACCTTCCCTCCTTACAAAATGGAGAGATGCTTGAGGAAGCAACATATACTCTGTCGCTAGAAGAGGCAAGCGAATATGAACGGTTGATGCGTAAAGGTTCAGACAAAGCACGTCAAAACTATGTGTCGAGAAATAATGATTTAGTTATAGAGCGCTACAAGTACATTGGACAAGGCCAGAACTGGCGAGCTATTCCAGATAGCCTTATGCAGAATTATGCAGACAAAGGTCGATGCCATAGTGGAATCTACAAGCGTCTGAAGGCCGACCAGCCTTCGGTCGTAATCTCGAATTACAGAAAGAGTATGCTCATACATCCTTACGAAGATAGGGGCATCTCAGTGAGAGAGGCCGCAAGACTTCAGAGTTTTCCAGATACCTTCATCTTTGAGGGTCCGCTTATGCACATCCAGCAACAGATAGGTAATGCCGTACCTCCCCTGTTGGCTAAAGCTGTTTTCCAACAAATTATCAAACAAACAAAAGAACATGAGCAAAGATAGAAGACATATTCCCAAAGCCTCTACCCTGATGGGGGCTCTGCGTTCTATGGGATACTCTTTTGAGTCTGCGGTAGCAGATGTCGTTGACAACAGCATCAGTGCACACGCACAGAATGTCCGTATACTGTTCCCGTCTAATCCTATGGATGAATTAGCTCTTGGCATTCTTGATGATGGAGACGGAATGACTGCTGATGTCCTGTTTGAAGCCATGCGTTATGGATGTTTGTCGGCAGAGGAAGAACGCGCAGAAGAAGACTTGGGCCGCTTTGGAATGGGAATGAAGTCAGCATCGCTATCACAATGTCGTTGCCTTACCGTAGTAAGCTACGAAGGCAAGACTTTAAATGGATTTACCTGGGATTACAATCACATTCTTGAAACTCAGGACTGGATGATAAAAGAATTGGAGGCAAAAGAAATCGATGCACTACCCTATATTACGAAATTAAAAGAACAAAACAAAGGTACTATCGTTATTTGGCAGGACTTTGATGTATTGTCTAATTCTAGTGGAGGACAAGTCTATTCTACACTAATCGATTTGCGTTCCTCATTGGAAAGTACTCTTGCTTTAATTTACCATCGTTATCTCTCCGGCATTGGAACACAACGCCTTCATATCTTTATCAATGAGCTCGACATAAATCCCTTAGACCCATTCCTTGAACAGCATCCGAAGACTACTATCAAGAAAGAAATCGAGCTAGATATAATGGACAGTTCTGGAATTGAAAGAATGATAAAAATACGCCCTTTTATTTTGCCATTTGCAACAGAGTTAAAAGAGAAAGACAAACAGCTTATCGGTGGTATTGAGAATCTTCGAGCTAAACAAGGATTCTATATCTATCGCAACAAGAGGTTGATTATCTGGGGTACATGGTTTGGCATGAAGCAACGTGCAGAATTGACAAAGAACGCCCGTATTCGTGTTGACATACCCAATTCGCTCGATGATATTTGGTCCATCGACATTAAAAAGCAACAGGCTTCTATCCCCAAGCAAATACTTCATAGATTGAAAAAGGCAGTGGAGGAGACGCTTGAATTTTCCGTCCGTCAACAGACATACCGAGGAAGAACGGAGAAGGTAGACGAAAATCTTGATTACATCTGGGACAGGAAAAGAAGTAGAAACAACACATTCTTCTACCAGATAAATCGTGAAAGCAAGCTTTACCAGTTTGTTCGCGACAAAATGAGTGACGAAGATTATGGATATATGGAAATGCTTCTTAACGAGATAGAGAACAATTTACCTATCCAGCAGTTGTATATAGACAAGAGTAACGAGTCCATCTCGGCACCAGAAGAGACTAATGAACGGCTCGACGATGTCTATCAGATGGGGGTGACATTAGCCACAACCATGATGAATATCCGCACCGATGGATGGGAAGCTATTGTCAATGACCTAATGAATTCCGAACCTTGGTGTAAATATCCTGCTATAAAAGAGAAACTTCTCAAAGAAAAAATATAATATCATGACAGAAAACGAATATACTATCCTAAAACAGTTTACGAGAACTTTCATAGATTTATCCATATCACGAGGGAAAGAACTCAAACCTGAAGATATAGACTCCTATATCAATCAGGCTATCATGCTCTCCAAACTGGACTGCGACGAAGCCGCAAAGACACGCATTTTTACCGATATGGAGTATGAGTATAAGATAGTACACAACAAAGGGCAAGCTATATTCAACGATTATGACAAAAAACGTGAATGGTACTCTAATTTTAAGATACAGGACAATTTCTTTTGGTCGAGATACAAGGATTATCTCATCAACCATTCTTCTATAAGTCGTATCAGCATCAATCTGCTTGATGATGTAACATTACCAGATATTATGAATTGTCTTGGCAATCCCAATGATGTTCTAGACAAACCGCGACTCCGTCGGGGACTCATCATCGGTGACGTACAATCTGGCAAGACAGCAACCTATACGGGGTTGATATGCAAGGCTGCTGATGCAGGATACAAGGTCGTTATCCTGCTTACCGGCATCACAGAAAATCTGCGCAGGCAGACACAGGAACGAATTGACGAGGGCATTGTTGGCATCACCCTGAAAAAAGAAGGTAAGATCGAGAAGTACCCACGAGTCGGTGTGGGCTTAGACAACAAGCAAATCAAGGCCACCTCTGTAACGTCAACGCTTAACGATTTTGTTGGCAATTGTAACAAGATAACAATGTCGTTGGCAAGCAATTCTCTGGTGTTGTTTGTCATAAAGAAGAACGTTTCGGTACTTCAGCGACTTTTCAATTGGCTGAGAGAACAAAATATCGATCCAATAAAAGGATATGTGGATGTGCCAATGCTTCTTATTGATGATGAAGCAGATAACGCATCTGTGAATACTCGCAAGGATGAGACCGACCCAACTCGTACAAACAAGCTCATTCGGCAAATCTGCAATCTCTTCATGAATTCCACATATGTAGGATTCACAGCTACCCCATTTGCAAATGTGTTCATAGATCCAGATTCTGTGGATGCCATGCAACATGCAGACCTCTTCCCAGAGCATTTCATTTATGCATTAGAGGCACCGTCAAACTATGTTGGGGCTGATAAGATATTTTACCCAGAAGGGACTTTCTATCATAATCTGCGTTATATCACAGACATCACAGAACCGGACTATGCATCAGAGGAGTATAAAGACCTCGCTCAAAACAGCCCAGAAGTTCTTAATTCTGGATTATTTTACTATAAACACAAGAAAGAATGGAATGGCATTTTACCAGGCTCCCTGCGTGAAGCCATTCTGTGTTTCTGTTTGGCAAATGTTGTCCGCGATTTACGCGGACAAAGCAAAGAACCCAGAAGTATGCTTGTAAATATGTCCCGTTTTATTCACGTTCAAAAAGTGATAACTGAACATGTTGCCATATGGTTTGAAGAAATATTCAACGACATTCGTGTTAATTTCAACAACGATGCAAGCAAAAATCATCACTTACCTTTATACACAGAATTGTGTTCTATTTGGGAGAAACATTTTAGCAATGTCACTGACGTAACATTTGAACGCGTCTCAAAGAAGGTGTCCTTATTGGCCGCATTGGAAAAGATAGAGGTCAAAATGGTCAATGGTTCAAAACAGAGTGCGTCACTCAATTACAAAGAGAATCCTTCGCTGCGAGTGATTGCTATTGGTGGCCTTGCCTTATCACGTGGTTTGACACTAGAAGGCTTGATGGTCAGCTACTTCTACCGGAATACAGCGACCTTTGATGTCCTAATGCAGATGGGTCGATGGTTTGGATATAGACGGGGATATGAAGATCTTTTCCAAATCTGGACGAGCCACACAAGCGCCTTGTGGTATGCCGAAGTCGCAAAAGCTTCAGCAGAACTGAAGAACGACATTCGTGAGATGTTTGACCAGCAACTGACTCCCAAGGATTTTGGTATTAAAGTTCGTGACAATTGTGATGAGTTACAAATCACAGCTTCAAACAAAATGAGGACAGCTGTCAGCAAAGACATGATGTATTCTTTTTATGGTAATATCTATGATACGCCATACATAACATCAAAAATAGATCATAACAAGATAAACACGCAAAGGGTTCAGGAACTTGTTTCCTATCTTTTTGCACAAGGATATTCGCTCAGGTTTACAGATTACAAGAAAGTTAATAAGGATGTCAGCGACTCTTCTGATGGCAGTTCGCGATACTTTGCCGACGTTCCTAAAGAAGTTGTGGTTGAGTTTTTGCGTGGCATCAAATATTCAATGGCAAATCCTCGTTTTGATGCAAAAAACATCATCAATTTTTTGGAAGATGAGGATACGGAAGGAGTTGATTTGTGGGATGTTGTATTTGAAAGTGGTAAATCTACGACACATTATGATGTGGAAGGGCTTCGACAAGTAAAATGTATGGAGCGTTCTATCTGTAGTACCACTCGCAACATCATACAAATTAGTACACGTCGTCGTGTAATGACAGGAAGTATGGAAGGACGTTTTGCCTTATCAAAAGAAGATATAGCAAGTGCAGAAGATGCTCAGCGTAACCAGTGGGAGAAAGATGGTGAGAACAGCCAGGGAAGAGACATCCCAGTGAAGGCATATTTCCGATTCCTTCCCAAGCGAAAGCCCATGTTGGTTATTATGTTCATCAAGCCCAAAGAGGCTGATGGCGAGGAAGAAGAGATGCTACATAAATACAGAGAAGAACTTGGTGATGATTGTATCGTGGCTTTTGCCGTGGGATGTCCCGGCGTTAAAGATGAGGGCAAGGCTGTAAAATATCAAGTAAACAAGATATTCCAACAATTGAACATAGAGGGAGAAGAACCTGAGGAGGAGGATGACGATGAGTAATAACGAGATTTATAAAACATTTAGGGAGGATTTTCCCTGCCGCCACTTTATAAGATTTGGTGATAATCGTTACCTTAGTCTCTATATTGGGCGTGATGACGATGCACACTATTCCTTTGATTTCAGAGGGAAATACAAACCTGTCAGAATTTTCAGTTCTGATGTAATTTTTGTTGAGCAGTATAAAGACGGAGACATGCTGACTCTGCGATTCTCTCTTGAAGACAATAACCTATTAGAGTATTTTTGTACTTTCTGCCAAGACCTTTTGGATTCTGTTCGCATGACGAATGATGATGAAACGGCATATCATATTCTACGGTCACGTTACTATTCATGGAGACAACTGTTCCGACCAGACAATACCCGTATGACGGAAACCGAAATAATGGGCTTGATAGGCGAGCTCCTATTTTTGAAAGACTACATGATACCTAATAGAGGAATTGATGTAGCTCTTGATAGTTGGATGGGGCCAGAGAAAACGCACAAAGATTTTTCCGACCAGCAAGACTGGTTTGAAGTGAAAACCATTAGTTTTGGCAAAGAGAGTGTCCGTATTTCTTCCATTGAGCAACTTGACAGTGACATTGATGGAACATTGGTTGTTTATGAACTCGAGAAAATGAGCCCATCCTTTGACGGTATTAGGATAAACCAACTAGTCAACAGTATTATAGCTTTGTTAGTGAATGTTCATCAACGAGAGACCTTTATAGCAAAGTTGCAATTGTTTGGATTTGATTTCTCCAACGAAAATGATAATCTAGTATTTGCGTTGAAGAATATGTACAAATACAAGGTCGACACCCAAGATTTCCCTCGATTGCATCGGTCTTTGCTACCGAATGCAATTGCACGTGCTCAATATGAGTTGCTTTTGACAGAAATAGAACCATTTAAACTCAACTGATATGGAAATTGAAGAATATCGCAAACAGTTTATTGATGAGATAAGAAATGACGCTAGCTTGGAAGGCTCTGATCCAGAAAGCTACTTCATCGAGCGTGTCCTTACAGATCTTGAAGATATTGGGGAACTTAGCGATCCTATTCCTATGTCGATTGAAATCAGGAATGCAAGAAGGCAAATTCTAGCCTTTGATGGGTATTCATATGATGAAGCAGACGGAGCTTTGGTTCTTATTGTAAGTGAATTTACCAATCAGCGTGATAGTGCTCCAACTCTGACAAATACACGAATTGAGGAATTGCTATCGTATATGCAAAGATTCATAGAAGAAGCTGTCAATGGAAATATTCGCAATTTCTGTGATGATTCTGACCCAGCTGTAAACATAGCCAGGGAGTTTAAGAAGAAGATAGGCAAGGGTATGACGGCAACAGAAATCTTGCGTTTCAAGTTTATCATCATATCAAACTGTACTCTGAGTAAACAGGTTAAGAACCTAAAACGTCCAAACTTTTTGGGAAGACCTGTAGAATTGAATGTTTGGACATTAGAGCGATTCTTCCAGACATTTGTTTCTAACTCCAGTGAAATTCTAGAGATTGAGACAAAAGATTATAACTGTGATGGCATTCCATGTTTGAAAGCTAATTTGGGTAATTTGAGTAATTATGATGCATATCTGGGAATTGTTCCTGGAGAATTCCTTGCAAAAATATACTATGATTACGGGAGTAGATTACTTCAAGGAAATGTTCGCGCGTTCTTGAGTTTTAGAGGTAATGTAAATAAGGGCATACGAAATACCATTATGAAGCAACCAGAGAACTTCTTTACATATAACAATGGTGTTGCTATTGTAGCCCGTTCTGTAAGATTCTCTGCAGATGCTTCTAAAATAACTTATTTCAAAGATTTGCAAATAATAAATGGAGGACAAACCACGGCTGCATTAGCGAGTGCCATCATCAAAAATGAGGCTCCGAAAGGCATGGATAATCTGTTCGTACCAATGAAGTTAACTGTGTTGAATGTTGAAGATGATATGTTGGAAGAACAGGTACAAAACTACAATGAGCTGACAAAGACTATTTCAGAATGTGCTAACAGCCAGAATGCGGTTAAGCCTGCCGACTTCTTCTCAAATCACCCATTCCACGTAAAGATGGAGCAGTTATCACGCAAAGTTATGGCTCCACCAGTTGGTGGCAATCCTTATCAAACCGTATGGTTCTATGAGCGTTCTCGAGGTAGGTGGGAACAGGAACAAATGAAGTTGACTCCACATCAAAGAGACCTGTTTAAGCAGAAAAATCCCAAAGACCAACTGATAACAAAAGAGAAACTGGCAAAATGCTATAATGCGATTCTTATGCACCCTGACCAAGTGTGCAAGAGTTCTGCTGATAATTTCAAAATATTTGCACCTTTTATCGATGGTATATATGAGAACGACCGTGACAGCATCAATGACGAATTTTTCAAGAAATGTGTCTGTTCGATTATCATATTTGACAAGCTAGACAAACTCATCAGCAAGGAAGATTGGTATCCAAAAGGCGGTAACAAAGCTCAGATTACGCCATATACAATATCCAAACTGATGACGCTTCTACCCAAAGGAGCTGACCTTGACTGGGTAAGCATTTGGAATAAGCAAACTCTTTATCCAGCTTTAGCAACAGAACTTCTTCGCCTGGCATACTTTACACATTGCTATTTAGAGAAAAAAGCCAATGGAGGACTTGTACGTAGCTTGTCTCGTCTTGTCGGAACATGGAACGACTTCCGGGCAGTGGAGTTTTCTTTGTCGGATGCTTTCATTAGCTCGTTAATTTCGAAAGAAGAAACAAAGGCAACTGAAAAAGTTGCTAAACGTGCTCACAAGTTTAACTCCAAAATTGACGCTTCTGTCAAGATTTTCGAACTTGGCGCACCATATTGGATGGGAGTCTATAATGCTCTAGCAAAAGAAGAGCTCCTCTCCTATGGTGATTGTGATTTTATTAGGAGCATAGCATCTTATATCGGCAGAGGCTCTCTGCCAAGTCCTGCTCAATGCCGTAGGCTCCTGAAAATAGTAGAAAAGGCAGAAGAAAAGGGATATATTATGCCGTAAAAAGATTATAAATAAAAACATTAAAGTTTATACAGAATAAGAAACAGGGGTATTGGTTGTCAGTGCCCTAAAATCTTATTCGATATAATATCTATTACATTGAAATTTCCTTGCCTCGTTTTCTATGAATTTTTCCATCATACAGTCCCTCCGCCACATCGCCAACCTCCTTGAGTGTATGGCGATGTTTTATTTCGTCAAAAGGCTGTCGGCTCTCCGCATAGTCACAAAG
>CALUGI010000015.1 GCA_944320135.1 uncultured Phocaeicola sp.
AGAGCTTCTTGCGAATCCGGAAGTGAAGAAGCCCCTTTATAACAGCGGGATGCGGAAAGGGATGCAGAGGGGACTACAGCAAGGAATGCAGAAAGGTTTGGAGAGAGGAATGCAAAAGGGATTGGGAGAGGCCGTGCCGAGGAAAAGGAATCGGTGGCCCGCAACCTGAAACGGATGAGGTTGGATTCCGAGACCATTTCGCGGGCTACAGGTCTTGCGCGGGATGTTGTTGACAGATTGTGATGGAGTACAGCTTCACACAAGAAGGGCTGATATGCTCAAATTGTACAAAAAATGGTGACTTTCCTTCAGAAATGCCAGGGCCGGTTTGTTCTTGTTAGAAATTCATTTAAATTTGTAAGGTTAAAAACGCTTTTGTTTGATTATATTTTTAGATACTATGAACCTGAAATTCTTTAGAAACTTGACGCTGTGCGCAAGTCTTTTTGTCGCGGCAGCTTGTTCGGACGATGACGTGACCGGCGGAGCTCCGGTTGTCCCTGAACAGCCTGCGGCATTGAACGAAATCCTGAAGCAGTATAATGCAGACGTGGCTGTGATGCAGGCTCTTTTTGAAGGAAAAGCCGAGATTGTGGACTATACGCAAGACGAGTCGGGCACTTACCGTTTTGAATTGAGCAACGGAAAGATAGGGACTGCGACACCGCATCCCGAAGAAGACGCGGACATTCCGGTGTTCGGCATCGATGAAGAGGGGTATTGGACAATAAGCCTCGGCGGAAAAAATGAAATCGTGACGGACTTTTCCGGAAATCCGGCGGCGGCTTTGACCAAAGTCGGTACGGGGGTTTTTACTCCGCAAATTGCAATAGGTGATGACGGCTATTGGCAGATTTCCATGAACGGCGTGCAATGGAAACGTTTGTCGGCTTCGCCTGCCGCAGACATGACGGGCAAGACTTCTGCTGACTTTTCGCTTTACAAATCGGTGGAGCTGGCCGAAGACGGACAGTTCTCTTTGGCGTTGCGCAACGGCGATGCCGTTTTCACGGCAGATGCGAGCGTATCGTCTTCGGCGCAGGCTTGGAAGAAATTCCTGATGGGGAGTGACGACAACGTGCTGCTCGACTTCTCGTATGCCGGATACATGCACGGGGAGGTGGCTCCGCCGGATGTGAGGATTGACTTTGCCAACCGTCAGACAGATGCGAAAGGGAATCCTTATTACAAAGCATCCATAATAGGCGGCGCGCAGGGAAGCGCTTCTTATAAAGTATATAATGTGGCAGATTATGGAGCCGTTCCTGACGACGGTCTTTCCGACCGTCCCGCATTGATCAAGATATTGAAGGACGCGATGGGCTGTACGGAGGTGACAACGGAAGATAATGGAAAGACCTTACGGTACAGGATTGGCGGCAATAACGCGAATGCGGTTATTTATTTCCCGGAAGGAACCTTTGTGCTTCGTGGAGGTGCCGATAATGAAACGGTGGAGACGCTTCGCCTGACTATGGGAAATTTAGTGATTAAAGGTGCAGGAGCCGATAAAACCACTATCGAAATGGCTGTGGAGAACAATCCGACCAGCGGTGATTTATGGAGCACTCCCAATCTTTTGGAGATAAAGAACAACAGCGGGCTTTCCAAACTGACAGATGTTACCGGCGATGCTGCAAAAGGCAGCTTCTCTGTGGAGGTGGCTTCTGCGGCGGACGTTTCTGCAGGCGATTGGGTTTGCTTGTCTGTCAAGAATAACGATGCGGATTTCGTGGCTCAGGAACTGGCTCCGCATGAGGTCTCAAACTTGAATAGTGACGTGGCGATAAAAAAGGATGGCGTACTGGTGAACGAATATCATCAGATAGCATCGGTGTCAGGCGGCAGACTTGTTTTTAAAGAGCCGATAATGCACGAGGTGGAGTCGAAGTGGGGATGGACAATACAGAAGTTTCCGCATTTTGAGAACGTGGGTGTGGAGGACTTGAAGTTCTTAGGACATGCCAAAGAAGACTTCCGCCATCATGGAAGCGCATCGGATGACGGCGGATTCAAGCCGATAAACCTGATTCGTCTGGCTAATTCTTGGATGCGGAGGGTGGATTTTGAGAGTGTCAGCGAGGCAGCCTCTATCGTGTCGTGCGCTAATGTGTCGGCCTACACGATCAATATTTCAGGCAATCGCGGGCACGCTTCTGTACGTTCGCAGGCATCTTCTCGCGTGTTTATCGGTAATGTAAAAGACACCAGCAGCGGGAAAATCGCATTGGACAGCGGCGGTAAGGAGCTTGGCGAGTATCTGGAAGGTGCCGGGCAGTATCACGGATGCGGCGTGTCGAAAGAAAGCATGGGAGCGGTGATATGGAATGTGCAGTGGGGGGGCGACGCTTGCTTTGAGTCGCACGCTTCCCAGCCTCGTGCCACACTGATAGACCGGTGTACGGGGGCTTTCATTCCTTGGCGTGAAGGAGGGGATGAAGTGCAGCTGCCTAACCATCTGAACGACCTTATCATTTGGAATATGAATGCCACCAAGACAAGTTATGACAGTGGATGGGGCAACAAGTTCATCTGGTGGGACAACAATAACAGATGGTGGAAAAACATGCCGCCTGTCATTGTCGGCTTCCACGGAGCATCTATTGTTTTTGACGAGTCGCCGGACCAAGTGAAATACATAGAAAGCAACGGCACTCCCGTAGAGCCGCAATCGCTTTACGAGGCTCAGCTGGAACGCCGTTTGGGATATGTTCCCGCATGGTTGAGCGCATTGAAATAAGCGTTTGAGGCCGTTCGCGCAGAGCGGTCTCGGCATAGAGGGTATGAATCCCGAGGCTTTTTGCAAACCGCCCCGGCGTTTCCTGTGAAACGCCGGGGCGGTTTGCGCATGGGCGGAGCAATAAAAAGACCGGAAAAGTTATGATTAAGCGAATTTGTCATTGTCATGTAGGGGCGGCCTCGTGTGTCCGTCCGGATACATTGGTGAAAGAGCTGGACAGGGCGTGGCCTTTATAACACGGCTTCTATTTAAGATGTTATTTCTTTCGATATGCCATTGGTTCGTAGGGGCGGACCCGTGTGTCCGCCCGGATACATTGACATGCGTTATCGGGCAGACACACGGGTCTGCCCCTACGGGTTAAATGAAAGTGCCGTGGCCTCATAAAAATATAAAAAAAACGTCGGATATTTTTCTGAACCAAAAAGAATCAGTATCTTTGCAACCCGAAAAGCCATTGCACATTGCGAGCGTTGCCTGAGGAATAATAACAATAAAAAGCATATACAAATGAAAAAAGGCATTCATCCTGAAAACTACCGTCCGGTAGTGTTTAAAGACATGTCAAACGGCGACATGTTCTTGTCTCGTTCCACTTGTGCCACAAAGGACACAGTTGAATTTGAGGGCGAAACTTATCCGTTAGTGAAACTGGAAATCTCCAGCACGTCTCATCCGTTCTATACCGGCAAATCGAAACTGGTTGATACGGCCGGACGTGTAGACAAGTTCATGAACCGTTACGCGAATTTGAAAAAGAAATAATTGATTGTCTCTCGTAAAGCAGGCATCCCGTTGTTTTTGACAGGATGCCTGTTTTTTTGTGCCGACACAAAAAGCGCAAAGGCGTGGAAGTTGCCTTCCTGAGCCTTTGCGCTTTATAATTTATGCGGTAATATGAATGTCTGTCAAACAGACAGGTCATCCGGAATTTCTACGTCATCCAATGATTCTCCTTCCGCTTTTGAAGCAAGAAACTCGTTTTTTACATCGGCGGCACTCTTCGTGATTTCTTCGCTGGCGGCGAAGTTGATTCCGTCTACGTTAGTCAGGTCAACGGATGCGTCGATAGGGGTTCCTTCTTCGGTGAACGTTTTCTCATAAGCGGCAAGAACGGCTTTGCATTCCTTCATCAGCTTTATCTGCGTTCTTACGGCTTTGATGTCTTTCGAGGAAGCAAGCAGTCCGGCAGCTGCTCCGACTCCCGCGCCAATGAGTGCGCTTTTCTTTGAGCCTCCGGCCTTTTTGCCGATCAATGCTCCGGCTCCGGCTCCCACTCCGACTTTGGCGAGGATGAGCGCGCCCGATTTCAGTGCAGAGTTCAGGTGCTTTCTTGCGGCGTTCGCTTCGCATACCTTCCCGTCTTTGTCGATAAGGAGATATTTGTAGCGGGTCGTTCCGTCTTCATTGGTAATTACATTCCCCAAAGAGTCGGTTTCAATGACTTTTTTCACGGAGTACGACGGAGCGTTGGCCAAGAACTCTTCCGATGAGGGAGCTTCTTCGCCGGAGGTTCCTTCTGTAGATTGCGTATCGGTCGTTCCCGTTCCGGTGATGCTTGTGACGGTTTCGGCGGCAGATTTCAGCTTCTTCAGGAAACCCTGTGCGGAAATGTTTGCACAACAAAAGGCTAACGCGACAGTAACAATGCTTTTCATTAATGTTCTTCTCATAACAGTAAGTTTTTAAAGGTTGGTAATATTATTGTTTTACATACATTTTCAGTCGGAATTGCTTCTCCATGTAGGTGCCTTGCGCGTGCCGCATCAGCTCCGCAATGCTCAGATATTTGATTTTGGTGTCGCTTTCTTCGTTCGGGCGGAAAATGATTCCTTCCGGCAGGTTGGTTCTGTCCAATTCGATTTCCGCGCATCCGTTCTGGTCGGTGACGCCCGTTTGCTTGTAGTTGAAGCCTTCTTTTTCGACCATCTTCTTGAAGCGTTTGTCGGACGAGAACGTGTTTGACGTGACAGTAGGGGAGCCGTAGTAACTCCATATCTCCACTCCCGGAATACGGTTGCCTTCGTGGAGCGTTTTCCATTCCACAACGGTAAACTTTATCTTGAGCGGCATGTCTGCAAGCAGGCGTTTCATCGTCTCGATTCGGGAGGTGTAGAACTCGTCGTGGTTGTACGTGTTCACCATCTCCATGAACTCGATTGCCGCAGACGCGTATCTGGCCACTTCGTCTTGCGTGGCGTTTCCGCTTTTCTTCAGTTCGGAGATTCTCTTTATTGCTCTGGCTGCCAGGCTCTCGTACAGAATGCAGGTGTCGCACTGGGCGATGGATTCCCTGATGGCCGGGCGCATGGTGGCTACTACGTCTTCCGCTTTCCACGCATTTTCATAGGCGATGCGCGCTTCCTTGTACTTTCTCATGCCGTACAGTTTTCCTCCTTCGTTCATGAATGCGCTGCATTGTGTGACAAATACGTCTTTCTCGATGATTAACGGCAGAACCGCATAGCATTTTTTCGAGCGAGGCCCCAAGCCGCTGATGTCAATCGACAGGCGGTTTGTGCCTTCCCCGTAGATTTGGACGCACGTAAGTTGCTTGAAGAAGTTGTCGGCATCCTGTTCTTTCTTCTCCAGCATGTCTAACCTGTTCCATTCCTCGTCCGTGATATTGTCGGGAGCGCGGTCGATTTTGCTGCTGAGCTCGGCATACTCTTTGCGGATGTCGTCAGCCGCTTTTTGGGCTTCGGTGAGCACTGCTACGGGAATCACCACTGTGGTGACGGTGATGTTCGGGTCGGAAGGGCTGACTTGCGTCTCTACCGTCGCTTTCAGTTCGGGAGAGCATTCCACTTGCAGGTTCTTGATGGTCGTCGTAAACTCCAGTTCCGCCTCCGCCGCGTCCAAACGCGCATCGTTGGGTTTTGTCTGGTCGTCTATCCGGATAGGGTTCAACACTTCCTCCAGCTTGTAGGCAATCAGGAAGTCGGGCTTTACCGCCTGCACGAATTCGGTTTTATATACGCTTCCTCTCCGGCTCGCTTCCACCTTCGGGGTAGGCGTGTCGTCGGCGTCGACGATGATGCAGTATTCGTAATATCCGTCGGGGCGTTCTCCGTTCAGGCGGACGGATGCCTTTTTCGTGCTGTTCGTAACGGTGACAATCAAGTCGCTATGCTTTGAAAGCAAAAGCAGTCCCCCGTTCCCTCCGAGGTCTTCGAAGCGGTCCGCTTCTATGTGCCGGCTGTTTGAAATATATTCAGATTGTGCCCATATCGGAAACGCGCCCACGATTATGAGCAAAAGCGCAATTATTTTTTTCATAAGTCCGCGTGTTTTAGTTATAAGTCGAAGGCTCCTAAAGTGGAGATGTCATCGTCCGGCAATTGCCGCTTTCCGCCCACCCATTCGGGTTGCCACGTGCGCACGTGGATGATGGGGTTTCCGTTGTCTTCCGGAAATTCCCACAGCAGGAAAAGGTAGCCCTTGTCGCTGTAGCTGCTGGAGTTCCATTCCTGGCGCAAGCGCACGCCGTACATGGAGCGGTTGACCGTAGAGCGCGTGATTCCGGCGCATCCGCCGCTTTCCCCGTGTTCGCCGATTTCGCTGAACTTCACGTCAATCCACTTGTTGCGGAGGAACGCCTTTTTCAGGTTGCGGATGTATTGCTCCTTGGTTTGCTTCGTATATTCCACTTTCTGGTTCATGCCTCCCATGTCGCTGCCGCTTCGCACCGTCACGACCTTTCCCGTGATGATGAGCGCGTCGTCGCTGAAAATCTTCTCGATGTAGTCGATGTCCTTCTGGTTGTAAGCCGTCCGGAAACGTTCGATGTATTGCATGATAATCATCTGCTTTTCCTTCTCCACCACGCTGCCGCAACGCTCCATGCTTTCGGATATATGCGCGTCGAGCGAGAAACGGAAATCTGTGATTTTTCCGGAGGAATCAAACTCCACTACAGCCTCCTGATAGGTGCCCAATCCGAAGTCTTCTCCTTCCGGAGTGATAATCAGCGGGATGTGGCTGACCATCATGGTGCCGTCCTTGAATGTCCAGCAGCGTTCCACCACTTCCTCGTCATCGCAATAGAAAGGTGTCACCGCCCATAGGCGCAGCAATGACTTGAGTGAGAAGTCGTCCATCGGCAATCCTTTCGTCGTCAGGATGGTTTTTGCTTTCTGGGCTCGGTTGATTTCCGTCAGAACCTGTCCCAAGTTGCGTTCTGCCGTGTTCAAAGCTGCAGGGCGGCCGGCTCCTTCGTCCGTTGTCAGCGTGACCGTTACCGCCTCTGCCCTGCACGTGCCTGCAACGAGTATGCAGGCAAGCATTGCAAGAAAAGTATGTGTCAATCTCGTTTTCATTGGTAATATGCAATTAAGTGGTTACAGATTAAATCCGATGGCTCCGCATCCGCCGTAATTCTTTACGCTGTCGGGCTTGTTGGTTTTCACGTTGCGCCTTTCCGTTCCGGGGGTCAATACGGCGACCACCTTCCCGTCCCGGTTGTATATTGCCAGATAATAGTCTTCCGGCTTGTCCAACGAGGCGTAGCGGGCATAGCTTTTTATCTTTCCTTCCGCTTTCATTGCCTTTATCTTGGCTGCCATGTCAGCGTATTCCGTGCAGGCGGCGATGGCCTTCACAGCTTCAGGCAGCACAGGCGCGAGCGTTTTTTCTACAGTGAGGTTCTCGTTTGAGATGATTGTAGCGTTGTCTGTCGGGATGATGTCGCTTTTCTTCACGTAGATGAAAGAACGGAACATGTTGGTTCCGCGAGGCATCGACAGCGTTGTCCATAAACTTTTCTTGTTGTTCACAACCAAGTTGGGGCTGTTTTTCATTTTTTTCTGTGTAGCCACCCATTTGTTTATCTCGTCATAGAGCTTTTCTTCCGCATAATTCTGTGCATCGGCCTCTGTCGGTGCCGTCGATTCCGCATAGATATACTGCGTGCTCTTCTTGATTTTGTTTATTTGCTTCTTCACCTCGTCCGTTTGGTCGGCGAATATGGCGGCCACGGGCAGGCAGGAGATTAAAACGGTTAATAAAAATCGAATGTTCACTGCTCGTTCTGGTTAATATTGTTAATGAAAAATTCTTCAGTAATGTTCTGCAAAGGCGTGTAAGCGTATAGGGTTCCCTTCATCCTGCCTTCGCCGGAATGGAGGATGCTGAGCGGAAACTCGACGCTGAGCGTATGGTTGTATGCCATTTTCTTGTTGACGGCAAAGAGCGTGGCGGTGACAGCTTCGTCAGTGACCGACTTGATGCCGAGATACAGCCTGCAGTTTTCCCTTCGGCAGTAGAGGATATACTGCTGCAAGGACACTTCTATTTCCGATTTCGTGTAGCCGTATTTGTCGATGGAGAGGCTTAGCGGTATCTTCTTGTCGAAGCATCCTGTGAGCAAGATGTTGTTGACGCATTGCAAGGGTTTGGATTTGTCCAAGAGGATGCGTACTCCTTCCGCCGTTTCGTGCAGATAGATGTCCGAACGTATCATATCGCTCAGATAGCTCCCGTTGCCGACTATAATCAGGCTGTCCGAACGTGACTGCCTGCTGCCTTTCCATTCTGCCGGAACGGTGTCGGCAAGAAGCGTAAAAGGGATGCGGCACACGTCGCGTTCGAAGATGTTTTCCAGCTCGATTGCGTTCGCTCCGGCAAGAAGCTGGTAGTCGGCCGGAACAAGTATGCCCACTTTCCGGTTTCCGTCGGCCCACTCCACATGGTATCCCCGCCCTTCCTTCTCATTGACGGTTATCGGCATGTCGGGAGTCCTTCTGCGCAGCATCGACTCGTCTCCGTCTGTAAACGTAATCTTCAGCGGCTTCTCTTTTTCTTCCCGATTCGTTTCGGAAGGAACGTCTGACTGCAGCGCATACTGTTCGAGAAAGTCGAGCAGGGGACGCGCCTCATATTCGTCGGCCCACTTGCTGTCGAACAGTTTATATCCGATATGGTCGATGTCTCCGTAGCCGTTTGTGCGTATGCGCAGCTGCTTGCCTGCAAAAGTCCAGGTAGAATCGTTGTCCACATTCAGCCCCATGCTGTCCGGAAGTTGGATGCCGATGTCTTTTGACAGCACCTCCAGCCGATGGGTATGAAACGGCGGGGCAGCGTTCGCCGTCAGGACGAATGCTGCCGTTGCTGCCGTTATCATTATGTGGAAACGCGGTTTCATGGCTGTATGGCCGTTTTGTTTCCGTTGTGTGTCCAATAGCCTATGCCTCCGCTGACCTTCCCGTTGCGGAATTCCCCTTCGTAGGTGTCGCCCGGATTGGCCGTGAAGTCTTTAGAGGGCACGATTTTGCGGCTTGCCTTGTAGGTGAGCGTGCCGTATCCGTGCGGTTTCCCGTTTTTCAGGTCGCCGGTGTAGGTGGCATATCCCAAATCGACGGTGCCTCTGCCGTTGAGCGGAGCTTGAGGCGTTTGCGTCACTTGCGGTTCCGGCTCAGGCGTTTGCACTTCCGGTTCTGTCACTTGCGGTTCCGGCTCCGGCATTTGCTCTTCCGGCTGCGGCGTTTGCGTCTCCGGAGCGGGAGCGGGCTGTTGGGTTTCTTGCGGCTCGCTCATCTGGGGGATAAAAAAGGCTCCTCCGCCTATAATCACTGCCGCAGCCGCTACGATGGCGATGGTTTTCGCCTTGTTGCTCTTGGCAGGCGGGGGGCATTCGCGCAGGGGTTTCCCGCATTCTTCACAAACGAACTCCTTGCGGGCGGAGATGGATTGCACTTCTTTTGATTTGCATTTGGAACAGTTGTCGTTCAGGCACATGCCGTATCTGAGGCGTACATGTTCCGATTTACTTTGTCTTGTCATATTGCTGTTATAATCTTGTTAGTATTCTGTATATTTCCCGCCCGCCTTTTGCTTCGGATGCGCCGGGGCGTTCGGATGCAGGCGGGCGGCTTTCCCGCAAAGGCGGGCGCGCATATTTTGCTGTTACATGATGGGCGGGGGCACCGGTCCGCCTGTCGGGGGCAGGGGAGGCATCGATGGCGAAGCGGGCGGCGCGAACAAGGCTTGGAGGGCCGGAACCGTGCTTGCGGCTGCCCATGCGGGCATACCTTCCATCCATACCATGCTTTGCGGAGTCAGCTGTCCGTTTACTGCCATCTGCTTGCATGCGTCCATGTTGAAGGGGCCGTACTGTTGGCCTCCGACAGCGATGTACAGAGAAATGGCGGGTTGCGGCGTGATGGGCGGGGGCACCGGTGCGCCTCCGGGCATCGGGGGCTGGGGCGGCTGTGCGGCCGTCTGGACCGGAGCCGCCTGTTGCTGCCGGGCTTCCTTTGCGGCTTTAGCGGCGATTTCCTCTGCATTGTCTACGGCAAACAGCGACGGCAGTTGGCTGCCGTTTCCTTCGCTGTGCAGCAGAATGGCGTTGCTTGCGTCGGTTGCGGCATTTCCTGTGTGCAGGAACTGTTCGTAGCGTTGCTTGTAGGGGGCCATCCATTCGATTGCACGCATCGGGAAGCAGTAGGAAACGGTGATGATTGAAAGCTCGTCCTTGCGGGGGCTTTTCCGGTTCACCGTGATTGTGGTGCGGGCCGTGCTCTGGTTGAACGAGTTCTTGAACGCCGTTTCCAGCTTGTCGGCAAACTTCTTCAAGCCCTCGTTGTCGTCGGGCGAAGGGATAGACACCAATATGGCTTTCTTGTTGATGCTGGCCGGGTTGGTCGGGCTGAGGTTTCCTTCGTTGTTGCGCAGGTGCAGCTGTATCTGGTCGTTGTTGAGTTTCAGGTACACGCCGCTCTGACTCACAATCTTTGACGCGAAGAACTTGATGTCGTCGTCCGTCTTCAGCTTCTGTTGCAGCTGGGTGAGGATGTTCAGTCCCAATACCTTCTTGTCGCTGTTGGCTTTCTCGTCGTGTTTGGTCTTCACGATTTCGGTCAGCTTCACGTCGAAAGCGTCTTTTATGTCGTCAATGCTGATGTCGTTCGCCAGATGTCCGAAACTTGTGAATTCCGTTTTCGGAAGGATAGATTCGCGCAGCTGCCTGCTGATGTTCGGCATGTCCACCTTGTCCGTCCGGATGTCCACTTCAAATTCGCTCATCGTGTCGTCTTCGCTTACTTCGATGATGGCTCCCTTCATGTCTTCCAGTCCCTTGTTCACTTTCCGTTGTGCAGTGACTAAGCGTTCCGTTTCTTCAATGGCATCGTTGATTTTCTGTCCGAACGCGGAGATGTCCGCATCCAACTTGCCTAATTCCACGAACACCTTGGCCGCCAGTTTCTTGGCAAACTCCCATGCAACGAGCATCGTCTTCGACGTGTAATAGTCTGTCAGGATGTTCTGGTGGTCGGCGTAGAGGCGCGCCCCTTTGCCCACCATCCGTTGCAGAATCCCCAATCGGCTCCAGTCTTCCACGGTAGCGGTGCGGTCCTGGTCGCAGTTGGCGTAATTGTCTTTTTCGTCGTTGGCTTTCTTGTCTAATTCGGAGCGGATTTCTCCCATACGTTCCAGAAGCAGTTTCGACACTTTCTGCAATTCTACGATTGACACGTCGCCGAGTTTCCATTTTTCAAACAGCTCCGACTCGATTTTGTGGCGGATTTCTTTGGCCATTTCGGGGATGGCGCGTTCTTTTCCCCTGTAGAATGCTTCCACGCCTTCCTCGCGGAAATGTTGCAGATAGAACTCGCCCATGATGTTGTCCAGCTCGTTCAGCGGACAGTCGGCTTTCTTCGCCTCTTCCGCGTAGGCGATGGCTTTGTCATGCCAGTACTCGTTGAAGCGCGGATAGTCCACGTCCGATTCGAGAATCTTCACGTCCAATGTCAGGTGCGTGTCGTCAAGCATCCAGTTCGACAGGTTGTCTTTGTTAAGATACTCTTTCCGGTAGTCTTTGTTCTTCTCTTCATTGACATACCCTTGGTTCTCCCGCCAGTTGTTGAACTTGAACTGATAAAGCACGCTCTCGCCCACCGTATAGGTGATATGCTTGAGGATGCGCAACTCCGGATACATTACGCGCTTGATGCCGAAGGAGTTGATTTTCTTCGTGCGCGCCACCGGTATCTGTCCGTCCGGTCCGGGATTGGCCGTTTCGTCGTATTCCAATGCGAAATCGTCCATGTTCTCGAAATTGTATGCGCGGATGATGTCGCCGTTAATCTGGTCTTCTTCGTTGATGAAGAAGATTCGCGTGAAGATGTAGTCGCTTACGATTTTGGGCAGCTCGGTCAGCGAGTTGATGGTCAGTCCGTTTTCGTTGACGTTGCTGTAGATGGTCAGTCCGTCGGCTACGCCTTTCACCCGGTCGTTGTAGAGTTTCAGTTCTCCGGTGCCTGTCACGTCCTGCGGGTTCCAGCGGCCTGCCTGCAAAGCGTTCAGCTCGTTCATTGCGGCGTATCCGTTTTGGTAGTAGCGTCCTTGGTCCATGTCGCTTTTGGGCAGGTTCATTTCAGGAATCATGGCATAGACGGATATTTTCGCATTGGGGAACGTTTTTCTCGACTGGGTGATGACATCCACGATAGAGCCGGAGCCGGTGCCTCCGCAAAGCCCGGTGAAGATATGGATGTTGGTGCGGCTGGAGTCGCCCGACACCTGTTCGCAGCGGGCGTATGCGTCGCGGAGACTGTTTACGTAGCCGACGGCGTTGGCCGCGAACA
Source organism: uncultured Phocaeicola sp. (assembly GCA_944320135.1). GTDB lineage: Bacteria > Bacteroidota > Bacteroidia > Bacteroidales > Bacteroidaceae > Phocaeicola. The sequence goes on from CALUGI010000015.1 coordinate 12,325, forward strand.
GCAATCGTCCGGCGCGCCGCTTCTGTCCTGCGGCTTGTCCCAGCGATCCGATGGCCGACTTCACGGCGTTGACGTTGCTGACTATGCCTTTTACGGAAGGGTAGTTTCCGATATGGTTCAGAATATGCTCGACATCGACGGCCTTGATGTTCAGAAATTCGTTGTTGGTGAACGATGCGTCCTGGCCCATCACTCTGAAGTCGGGGCGCGCTTTTCCGTCTTTGGGCATCATTTCGTCCGTCGAGTCTACATAAAGGAGAGAGATGGGCAGTTTCCCGCGTTCTTCCTGTGTAGGGAACTCTTCGAACATGCGCATTTTGAAAGCACGGAGTATCTTTCCGCCCGTGCCTCCTAAACCAACCAAGATGTGGTTGCTGTTGCAATAGCTTGTTTTCGTCATAATATTGCGTGCTTGTTTAATTATATAATTGTTCTATTTTCTTCGGATTATGGCCGGACAAGGCCGCGCGCCTATCTCCTTATGCGCCTTCTGTCGGTATGTCCTACGGAAGGGCGGGACGAACGGCTTCTGTATGAAGCCCTTGCAGGCCGTTTGGCTCTGCTGCGGCTGCTGTCTGCGGAAATGGTCTTTATCACGATGACTGCGCCGATTATTGCAAAAAGCAGCGACCATCCGATGCGCCTGAGAATGAAGCGGTTCATGTAGCTGCGCAGTTTGTCCGTCATGGCTTTGGCTATCGTTGCGGGAGTGTGCCCCTCGAAGTTTGCTCCGCCTATGTAGTAGCCTACCAAGGGCCATTCGCTGTTGATGCGTTCCAGAATCATCTGGCTGTCTTCCTGGGTGAATTGAGCGGTTTCAGAGATGTCGTTTGTCCATTCGTCGATTGAAGTTTCGATATTGTTGCAGTAGGATTTTATCGTGACGGCGCCGCACAGCAATATGGCTTGGAACGACAAAAAGACGAACAGAACGCCGCCGACAAGATAGCTTGCGGCTGTGTATCGGCATTTGGCATACCACAGCCGGATCAGAACAAACATCAGTGCAATTCCGATAAACGTGAGCAATATTCCCAAAAACAGATTCCCCAAGGAATATGCTATGATGCTGGACAACGCTCCCATGACTTTGTGTTTTTTATAGGCATTAATAAATTAAAGCGAATACGCAAATATAACTGAATTTCGTAAAAAATCAATGAGATAATGATAAAAAATGGGAAATAATGCGGATATGCTGTCCGGCAGTTCCTGAAACGGCCGCTTTTCTTTCCTTCTGCCGGAAAAGAAATGCCGCCGCATTCGGTGCGGAATGCGGCGACGTTATATAAAAAACGTGCCGGCGTTCGGTTGCAAACGCCGGCACGTTTTTGGGGAGGTGTTCGGGTCAATACAAGTCCCGCGTGCGGATACGGTCTTTCCATACATGGTCTTTCGGGAAAGGCTTTCCGCCCCATGCCTTCACGCTGGTCCATTCTTGCGGAGCGTCCGTCCAGAACGGGTGGGAAGCCGGAAGTCCCAGGGGAAGAAAGGCGAGAGACGTCATGTAAAGGCTTCCGTTGTTGGTGTACCAGTCGGCTATATTCGGTTGTTTTCCTGTAAATCCGATGGTCAGGAATCCGTCTTCGTTGAAATTGTTTCCGGTTTTGAACATCCGCTTCATTACCGCAGTCAGGGCGCAGCGCACTTGCGCGTTGCTTACCCCTGCGGGGAGTTTCTGATACCATGCCATGAGAGCCAGCGGCTGCATGGCGGCCATGCGGTAGGGGATGGAGCGTCCGAATACGGGGAAAGTGCCTTCCGGCGAGATGAACCGTTCCAGGATGAGGCTGTGTTTTTGTGCCCGTTCCAACGCACGGTCGTAATATTTCCTGTAGTCGATGCGTGAATATATTCGGGCGTCTTTCATAGCCTGGAGCGTTTCCAGATACATCGGGTGGAACACGTAGCTGCTGTAATAGTCGAACGCGAACGAAGGGCCGTCGGAATACCATCCGTCTCCCGTGTACCATTCTTCCACCTTGCGGATGGCAGAGTTGATGCGGTAGATGTCGAACGGCCCTCCGGCTTTGGCCAGAAAACTTTCGATGGTTGAGGAAAAGAGCAGCCAGTTCGTGTACGGCGGGTCGACGTGCCGGAGCTGCCGGAACTCTTCGATGTAGCGTTTCTTGGTCGTGTCGTCGAGCGGCATCCAAAGCGCGTCATAGGCCCGCAGGAAACTTTCGGCCACGTATGCGGCATCCACCAGGGCCTGTCCTTCCGACTTCCAGAGCAGATAGTCGGGGCTTTGCGGGTCAACGGCATTCTTGTAGCTTGCCAACGCCCACTCGCGCAGCTGTTTGCGCATTTTGCCTTCTTCCGTATTGTCGTCCGGCAGGGCGAGCCACGGGGCGATGCCGGCCATCAGCCGTCCGAACGCTTCCATATAGGCTACTTTTTTGTTGCGTCCGTCCCAAGTCGGGCTTACTTCTACAATCATGTTCTTTTGCAGTTCGCCTTTGGCCATGTTTTCCAGCACGGGAGCAGCCATGCCGTATGCCAGTTTGCACCAGTAGGTACGGTCGTTCCGCATGGTTTTGTCCGCACTCTCTAAGTAGCGCGCATACTCGCACGCTGCCAGCAAGAACGCGCCTACGCCGAAGTTGGCGGTCGACTTTGCGTTTATCACCTGTCCGGGGACGGCTTTCTCTCCGATAGGCTGCACGTAGCCCACCGTCCCGTCTTTTTGTACGGCCGTTTCCGACAGATACTTCCATGCCTTCTCAACGACGGGCAGATAGGTCTCTTTTTCAATATATCCGTTGTTTATCCCCCACGTCAGCCCGTACATGAAAAGGGCTGTGCCGCTGGTTTCCGGACCGGGTGCGAATGCGGGGTCCGTCATGCTCCGCGTCCAATATCCTTCCGGCTGCTGCAGTGCGGCGACTGCTTTCGCCATATTCCGGAACTTGTCGGCAAAGAATGTGCGGCGTTCATATTCTGCCGGCAAGTCTTGCAGCACTTTGGCAAGTCCCGCCACTACCCATGCGTCTCCCCGCGCCCAGAAGTCTTTTTTCCCGTTTGCCGTCTTGTGTTTCGGGTAAACGTATTTGGCGTCACGGTAGTAGAGGTTTTCCTCTTTGTCGAACATGATGCTGTCGGAATAGGAAATGTATTCGTAGAGCTTGTCGAGATATTTCCCGTTTCCTGTTGTCTTATACATTTTCGTCATTACGGGCATGGCCATATACAGCGCGTCGCTCCACCACCAGTAGTCGTTGTTTGGTGTAGACATCTGGTATTCCATCACCTCTTTGGCCCGTTCGATTTTATAGTTTTCCGGTTTGATTCCATACAGGTCGGCATAAACTTGGAAACATATCTGGTAATCGCCGAACAATACGTATTTGTCCGATTCTCCGTAAGAGTATTTCCATTCGCTGCGGTTGTCGCTTTTCGCTCCTTTCCACCGGTTATGGTCGGCCCATGCAACCGTGTAGTCCAGATAGTTCCGGTTCCCGGTGAGGAAATACGCTTCCATATTCCCCGTATGGTACACGGCATTGTCCCAGAAAGAGCGCGTTTCCGGCGCGTTTGTCGCTTGCCAATGTTGGTTGACTTTGTCAATTGTCTTTTTTACCAGTTCGGATTCAGAAGGTTTGGCTGTGGCGATGGCTGCGGGCAGCAGCCCTGCGGCAGCGCATGCCGCGAAAAGTTTCAATAGTTGTTTCATGCGATTGGCTGTTTATTGTTCGAATCGGATTTTGAAGTGGTCGTAGTCGGCTTGCATGTGGCCCTCTGCAAAGAGTCCGAGGTAGACTCCGGTGAACCCTCCGTTCGTTTCCGAACTGAGATATCGGGTGTTCATGCGTCCGGCTTCGGTGTAGTGCGTGCCGTCGGCGGAATAGAAAAAGGTGTATGCGTTCGCTTCGCCCTTTATTCTCAAGTGGATGAAACCGTCCGCCACTTGGCAGATGTCTTCTTCGTGACAAAGCTCGCTCAAACGGTAGCGAAGTTTCAGCCTGTTCCCTGAAACGAACAAGTCATAGTGTGCGAAGGGACACAGATAGACGGTTATTCCGGCATTGCCGTTTCCTTCGGCCCGCATCTTTGCGGTGGCTTGGAAGTCGATGCTTTCTTGCCTTCGGCCGACGAAAGACGGAGAACAGCCGCTGTCATCCAACGTCTTGTCGCTTCCTTTGATGCGGAGATGTCCGGCGTTTTCCGTGAGCGAGTAGTTTTCTTCAGTCGGGTTCCCTATCCAGTTCCATTCCGCGCCTAATTGCGGATTGTTGAAATCCCAGTCGGGGCTGTCCTTTTCGGCAATTTGAGGAAGCGTCTTTACGCCTTTCATGTCGAGGCTGATGGTGCCGTTTCCGTTGACGACAGGCCATCCATCTTCGTTCCAGGCGACCGGTGCAAGGAACGTTTCGCGCCCCAACACGTGGTGCTGCCCGTTGTGCGTGCGGAATCCGAGGCATACCAGCCACCATGACCCGTCGTGAGCCTGCGTCATGTCGGCGTGTCCTACTCCCTGTATCGGGTTGTTTTGGGCGTTCCGGTTGGCGTGGGTGAGAATCGGATTGTCGGGATTGCCTTCATACGGGCCTTCGATGTTGCGGCTGCGCGCAACGGTCACCTTGTGTCCGTACTCCGTGCCGCCCTCGCTTATCATCAGATAATACCATCCTTCGCGTTTGTAGATGTGCGGCCCTTCGGGATAGCGTCCGCCCGTACCTTCCCAGATGCGTTTCGATTCGGTCAGTTGCTCTCCGGTTTTCGGATTGATTTCGCAGAGCCAGATAGCGTTGTCAGGATTGCTTGTCATATAGCAGCGTCCGTCCTCAAAGTAAAGCGAAGGGTCGATGCCTCCCTGTTTGAGCCATACGGGGTCGGACCACTCTCCGCACGGGTTGTCGGTGCAGACCAGAAAGTTTCCCCGGTCGGAGTTGTTTGTGGTAATCATGTAGAAGGTTCCGTCATTGTAGCGGATGGTGGGTGCGTAAATGCCGCCCCACATGTTGCCTCCTTTTATCTTCAGTTGGGATTCGCGCGTCAGCACATGTCCTGTCTGTTCCCAGTTTACGAGGTCGCGGCTGTGGAAGATAGGAACTCCGGGGAAGTACTCGAACGAACTGTTCACTAAATAATAGCTGCTGTCTTTCCGGCAGATGCTGGGGTCGGGGTGGAAGCCGGGGATAATCGGGTTCTTGTATCCTTGAGCAAGGCCGGTCGCGCTTGCAAGGAGTGCGGTCAATACGAATAGATGATGGGCTTTGCATTTCATAGCTTGTTGTTTTTTTGAATAGGGTAGCGTGTAAGGCAGAAAAAAGGCCCCAAAAAGATGCCGTTGTCGGTTGGCTGTTCTTCGTCTTGGGGCCTTTTGTTGAGTGTCGGTTTCGAAGTTATCTGTTCGGAGTGTCCCAGATTTTTGTTTCGCCGCATTTCAGGTCAATCCACTGGTCGCCGCACTTGAACTTGAAGTCGCCTTCCTCCAGTCTCCATTTGCCGTCGTATCCCACGAAAGCCATGTCGCTTCCTTTCAGTTTCAGCGTGACTGTTTTGGTCTCTCCCGGTTCAAGCGACACCTTGTCGAAGTTGCGCAGGCGGATGTTGTCGGGCGTGCTGCTTGCCACTAAGTCTTTTGAGTACAGAAGCACGCTTTCTTTCCCTGCCATCTTGCCTGTGTTGGTTACGTCCACCGTGAAGGTCAGTTCGTCATCGGCATTGAAAATTGTCTTGTCCGCCTTCAGGTTATCATACTTGTAAGTGGTGTAGCTCAGTCCGAAGCCGAAAGGCCATTGGATGTCCATTACCGAATCATAGTTGTAGTTTCCTCCCATTTGCCCGATGTTTTCGCAAGGCTTGTAGTCGTAGGTGGCCAGTGCGTTGATGTGTTTCGGGTAAGTGAACGGCATTTTTCCGCTGAAATTGCTGTCTCCGGCAAGCAGGTTGGCAAGCGCGTCACCTCCGTAGTTGCTCGGAAGCATTACGTTTACGATGGCTTTAGCCAGCGGTTCGATGTCCTTGATGAGGCGCGGACGTCCCTGATTCAGAATCAATACGATGGGTTTCCCGGTCTTAGCCAATGCCTTCACTAATTCCTGCTGGTTGGCCGAAAGGTGCAGGTCGGTCAGGTTGCCCGGAGTCTCGCAATAAGAATTCTCGCCGATGCAGGCAACGATTACGTCGGCACGGCTTGCTGCGGCCACGGCCTTGCCGATTTCCGGTGCGTTTTCTTCCCACCAGTTGTCGTTCTTGTAAGGCGCGTAAGTTACTCCCGGTTCGTAGATGACGTTTCCTTTCCCGTACTTGTTGCATAATGATTCGTAGATTGTATTGTAAGCCTGCGCGCATTCGTCCGCTCGGTGTCCTTGCCAGCTGTACGACCATCCTCCGTTCAGGCAACGCATGGAGTTGGCGTTCGGGCCTGTAAGCAGAATCCGCTTTCCTTTGGCGAGCGGAAGCAGGTTGCCCTCGTTCTTCACCAGCACTTCCGATTCTTCTGCGGCCTGAAGCGCAACCTTGGCGAATTCTTCCGAACCGAACTTGTCGTATTCCTCTACGCTCCAATACGGGTTGTCGAACAGGCCGAGACGGTATTTCAAACGCAGCACACGCGAAACGGCATCGTCGATGCGGCTCATCGGCACTTCGCCTTCCTCCACCAGCTCCTTCAGGTAGTCGCAGAAGCTGACTTCATACGGCACCATCGACATGTCGATTCCGGCGTTGATGGCAATCTTGATGGCTTCCTTCTTGGTTGCCGCGATGTGGTCGCGTGTGCAAAGGTTGTTGATGTCTGCCCAGTCGGTCACGATAAGTCCGTCCCAGTTCAGGTCTTCTTTCAGCCATTGGGTGAGGTATTCCCGGTTGGCGTGGAAAGGCATCCCGTTGTCTACGCCGGAGTTTACCATCACGCTCAGCGCGCCGTGGCGCACCGCTTCAAGGTAAGGGGCAAAGTGCTTCTCTCGCATGTCGCTCCGCGAGATGGACGAAGGGGTGCGGTCCTTGCCTGAGACGGGGACTCCATAGCCCATGTAATGCTTCATGCAGGCAGCCACGTTGTACTTGCCGATATGGTTCGGGTCGTTTCCTTGAAAACCTTCCACGGCAGCCTTCCCCATTTCCGCGTTCACGTAGCAGTCTTCTCCGTAGTTTTCCCACATGCGCGACCAGCGCGGGTCTCTTCCCAAGTCGACTACCGGGGCGAAGTTCCACGGAATGTTGCAGGCTTTCGTTTCATAGGCGGAGATTTCCGCGCTCCGCTTCACGAGGTCCCGGTTGAAGGTTGCCGCCATGTTCACCCCTTGCGGGAACATGGTTCCGTCCAGCGTATAGGTTGTTCCGTGTATCTGGTCTACGCCGTAGATGCAGGGGATTCCGATTTCCTTCATCGAGAGTTCTTGAATTTGCTTGATGGCTTCCGCCCATTTCTCCTTGCTTTGGGCAATGCTCAGCGGCACGTTCAGAAGCGAGCCTACCTTGTATTTCCCGATTACGGTGTCTAACTTGGCTTTGTCGAGGGTAAAGCCGTCCTTTTTGCTCGCTTCGAAGTCGGTCACCACGTCGATGGTGATTTCGCACATCTGGCCGATTTTCTCTTCCAGAGTCATCTTGTCCAGCCATTGCCGGATGTTGTTTTCTATTTCCGGGTCGGAAGGGATGGCAGGGGCCGTCCCCTTCTGCTGACAGCCGGTCTGCAGCATGGCACCTGTGCATATCATGGATGCCAAGGCGAGTTTGGAAATGTTTTTCATGAATTAATTGTTTTAGTTCGTATGTTGCAAATTTAGGAAATCGACAGAATTTTGATTGATACTTTCTTAGCAATTTTGTCCACTCCTTCTCAGTATTCGAAAACAAGCGTTGCCTTTTCACCGCTTTTCAGCGACAGGTTGAGGTATTTCCCTGGCTTTTCGCTTTTCCCGTTGCATGAAATTCGGCGCACGCCTTTCGGAACTTTCAGCTTGATGTCGGGATTCCAGCCTCCGGCGAGCGTCAGTTTTTGCGGTTTCCCGTTTTCCCATTCAAGGCTGACGGTCGTTCCGCCCCGCACTTTGAAACCGTAGAAACTCCCTTCTGTCCATGAATTTGGAATAGCCGGAAGCAGGTTTATGAATCCGTCTTGGCTTTGAAGCAGCATTTCGCCGATTCCTGCCGTACCTCCCCAGTTTCCGTCCATCTGGAAAGGCGGATGCGAACAGAACAAGTTGGGGAAGGTGCCGCTTCCGTGCTGCGACGGCTTGGCCTGCGTGTAGGCCGGAAAGAGCAGGTTGCGGAATAGGGTGTAGGCCCGGTTCCCGTCGCCTAAGCGTGCCCAAAAGTTGATTTTCCAAGCCCGGCTCCATCCGGTTCCTCCGTCGCCCCGCCTGTCCAGCGTCCGTTTGCAGGCTTCCGCCAGCTCCGGAGTGCCGGTCAACGATATCTGGTTGCCCGGATGCAGGCCGTACAGATGCGACACGTGGCGGTGATGCACGTCTGTCTCTTCGTAATCGTCCAGCCATTCCATCAGGTATCCTTTTTTGCTGATTTGATGGGGCGGGAGCTGCTTGACCGCCGTTTGCAGTTGCCGGGCGTAGGCCGTGTCGGTATGCAGGATGCCGGCTGCGCTGATAACGTTCATGCACAGTTCCCTTACCAACTGAATGTCCATTGTCGGCCCCATGCAGACGCTTATCGGAGTGCGGTCCTTCCCCGGAAGGTAGAACGAGTTTTCTGGAGAGGACGTAGGTGCGGTGACTAACCATCCGTGCGTCGGTTCTTGAATCATTGTCGAGAGGAAGAATTCCGACGCCCCTTTCAGTATGGGATAGATTTCCGCAAGATACCGCTTGTCGCCTGTATAGAGATAGTGTTCCCACAGATGGGCGCAGAGCCACGCGCCTCCCGTGTTGGTCGCTCCCCACGACGGATGTTCTCCCGGTGCCGTATAGCTCCATACGTTCGTCATCATGTGCAGCACCCAGCCTTGCGCCTTGTCTCCGTAGAACGCTTTGGCGCTTTTCTCGCCGTCCGGCACCAATCTCTTTACCAAATCGACAAGAGGAAGGTGCAGTTCCGACAAGTTGCCGGGCTCTGCCGGCCAATGGTTCATCTGCACGTTGATGTTGGTGTGATAGTCTCCGTTCCAAGGCGTTTCCGTATCGTTGGCCCACAGCCCCTGCAAATTGGGCGGAAGGCTTCCGGGGCGGGTGCTGCTGATGAGCAGGTAACGTCCGTAGTTATAGTAGAGGGCGGCGAGCGACGGGTCGTCATGAGTTTGGAAAGCCTCCAGACGTTTGTCGGTCGTGAGTCCGGCTGTCGTCTCATTCTCCGGCAATGTCACTCCGGCACGGCAGAACAATGCCCGGTAGCTTCTGACGGCTTCTGCTTTGAGCGTTTCCGGATCGGTGTCCAATGCTGCGTCCAACAGGCGTTGCGCTTCCGTGCGGTAGATTTCTCCGGCCAAGTAAGACGTGGCTGCCGACACGAAAATCCATGCTTCGTCGGCGGAAGACACTTCGACGGCATCCGCATCCGTGCGCATCCGGCTCTTGGCCCCCGCAGGCATGATTCCCGCTACGGCGGCATAGCGTACCCCGTCTTTCTGCGGATTCCCGCTGTCCAATGTGCCGGAAATCTCTAATTGGCCTTCGCAAAGCCTTCTGACGCTCCCCCGTTCAGGGCGGCTCAGCGTCAGCCGGAAACGGAGCGCCGCCGGACGGTCCGCTTTCAGATGTATGGCGATGACGTCTTTTTTCCTCGATACGAAGTACTCGCGGGTATATCTTGTTCCGCTAAGGGTGAAGCCGGTGCAGGCGACGCTCTCGCTCAAGTCGAGCCAGCGTCTGTATGCCTCTGCCGATGCCGTCGTGTCCGGATAAGCGTAGTCGACATACATGTCGGCCAGCATCTGGAATGCTCCGAACGTGCCGCCTTTCTCCGGTTTGACGGGCACGAAGCTGCTGTACATCAGCTCCTGCGCTTCCTTGTTCTTTCCTTCAAGAAGCAGCTTTCTGATTGCGGGCAGGCTTTCCGCCGCTTTCGGGTTGCGGAAGTCCGCTTCCGAGCCGCTCCACATACTGATTTCGTTCAGCACGATGTGTTCCCGTTCGATTCCTCCGTCGGGCATCATGCCCAAGCGTCCGTTGCCTAAGGGGAGGGTTTCTTCCCACTGTGCGGCCGGTTCGTCGTACCAGAGGGCAAGGTCTGCTTTTGGCTGTCCGAAGGCAATAGCCGGGAATAGCAGCAGAAAAAGGAAAAGGCTTTTGTCTTTCATTTTTATCAGATGTTTGAAGTTTTGGTTTCTTGTGCTTTATCGGAGCGTTCTTCTTTTTGCAAATATAGTCTTTTTACGGAGCGGACAAGGGGGCCGTTTGTTGCTTGGGCGGTTCGGGCGGTGGGCTTGATGTTTCAAAGTGAGGTATGGAATGTTGTGCAGGACGTTCCGGGCGTTGCGCGGGCGGAAGAAACCGCTATTTTTGTATGAAGCAATGAAGCGGAAACCTTTAAATTCAGATTTTATGTTGAAACATGTTTTTCTTTTTACGTTGGCCTTCTTCTGTGCGGGACTTGCGCTTTCCGCCCAAGGGCTTCGCATCTTGTTTATCGGCGATTCGATTACCGACGGAAACTGGGGCAACAGCGACGGAAGCGCCGTGCCGTCGTCTGCGCGCAACTTGTGGGACATGAACCATATCTACGGAAGCGGCTACATGTATCTTTGCGCCTCGTATTATCAGAGCCGCTATCCCGAAAAGCAATATCGGTTTTTCAATCGCGGCATAAGCGGCAACACGTTGGCCGATTTGGAAAAGCGGTGGGAGGAAGACGCGCTTTCCTTGAAGCCGGACGTGCTGTCCGTGCTGGTCGGCACGAACGACGTGCATTATTATATAGGAAGCCGGATTTCGGAACCTTTCGACACGACGGCATGGGAGCGGCGGTATCGCAGACTGCTCGACCGTGCGGCAGAAGCGAATCCTGACCTGAAGATTGTATTGGGAACGCCTTTCGTCGCTTTTACAGGCCCGATGAAAAAGTCCGGCGATTTCGCCCGGCGCGACAGCTTGGTAAAGTGCCTGTCGCGTGCCGTCAGGCGGATTGCCTCCGACTATCATGCGGTATGCCTTCCGTATGACGAGATGTTCGGACGGCTTTTGGGCGGAGAACCGGCCGATCAAGACACGTATTGGATTTGGGACGGCATCCACCCTACACCGGCGGGGCACAGGAAAATGTCGGAGCTGTGGATGGAGAAAGTGGAGCGGGCAGGCGTGCTCCCCTAAACGCTTTTGCCGGATTTCTGCCCTCCGGCACGGGGCGTGAAAAACGCGCCCGCGATTTGAGCGAATCGTGCCGATGGTTTTAGCGAAACGCCCGGCGTTTTTATTTTTCCGCGCGACGTCGCTTCTGCTGCATGAAAAGTTATCAAATGGGATACGGAACAAATGATGCCGTTTGCCGAAACAAATCAATCCCAACGTTTCGGCGTTTGTGTCATATTTTTGTGATGTCCTGAACGGGAGGGGACGGGATGTCCGCCTGTGTCGGGACGGAAAAAGAAAAAAGTTTAACTATTAAACAATGTACCATGAGTAAACACTTATTCGGAAAATGCACGTTCGTGCAATTGTGTTTCCTTGCGGCGATGGCGCTGTCCGTTTTGCCCGCAGGAACGGTGGACGCGGCTTCGGCTTCCGTCTCACAGACTTCAACAGTTTCGGGTGTTGTTACTTCTGCCGCCGACGGGATGCCGCTTATCGGCGTCAGCGTGCAGATAAAAGGAACGACAAACGGCGCTATTACCGACCTCGACGGAAACTACACGGTGAGCGTGAAGTCCGGACAGACGCAGACCTTGTCTGTATTGTCGCCTGTTCAGCCGGAAGTTGCAAGCGGCGCGGACTGGTGCAGCGTGTCGTATGTGAGCGTCACGCAGCGAGGTACTTATACGTATAATGTGGAAGTAGGGGCAAACCCCGAAACAGACGATCGCTCCACTACGATATCTGTAACCGCAGGCGGTTTCTCCGCCACCGTGCAGGTGACGCAGACGGCTGCAGACGGCTTGGTGGTAGGAAGCCCTTCTTACAGCATGGGCGCAGCCGGAGGCCCGTTGCATATCACGCTAAGCTCCAACGGCGACTATTCATACACCGTCAACGACGCTTGGATTACGGAAGCCGTGCTTACGGAAGGCTCGCGCGCCATGACGGAATCGTCTGTCAATTTCACCGTTTCCGCCAACCGGACGGACTCGGAACGGACGGGCACGATAACCTTTACGCTGGGCGATGCGGAGCAGACCGTGAGCGTGGTTCAGGAACCGGGGCAGGCGGCAACGGTTTCGGGGGAAACGGCGGCCGAGATTGTGCAGAGCCTTGGCTTGGGATGGAACTTGGGCAACCAGTTGGATTCGCATAATGAGGGCCAGCCTGCGGACAGCCCTTGGAGCGGAACGGCGACCGTTTCTCAAGCACTGTTCTATCGCGTGGCCGATGCCGGATTTACGTCGGTGCGTATCCCCGTGACATGGTTGGGACATATCGGCGAGGCTCCCGATTATACCATCGATGAAGACTATATGAACCGTGTGGCCCAGATGGTGGATTACGCCGAGGCTGCGGGACTGAACGCGATTGTCAATATCCATCATGACGGAGCCAATAGCGAATATTGGCTTGATATCAAGGATGCCGCTACGGACGAGGATGTAAACAAGGCCGTAAAAGCCCAACTGAAAGCTATGTGGACGCAAATAGCCGAACGCTTCAAAGACAAAGGCAACTTCCTCGTGTTTGAATCGATGAACGAGATTCACGACGGCGGATGGGGCTGGGGAGACAACCGCACGGACGGCGGCAAGCAATACGGCGTGTTGAACGAATGGAACCAAGTGTTCGTGGATGCAGTGCGAGCTACGGGAGGAAACAATACGAACCGTTACCTCGGCGTTCCGGGATATACGGCGAATATCGACCTTACGGTTGCTGACGATTTTGAATTGCCTGATGATGTAGACGACAATCAGAACCGTCTGATGGTGGCCGTACACTTCTATGACCCGATAGACTATACCGAAAATGCCGACAACATTTATTCGGAATGGGGGCACACGGCAGACCCGTCGAAAGCATATAGTGGCATGGCGGAGGATAACGTGAAGGAACAGTTCGGCAAGATGAAAACGAAGTTCATTGACAAAGACATTCCTGTCTATATCGGTGAGATGGGCTGCGTGCATCGTGCAGACCCGTGGTCAGAGCTGTTCCGCCTGTATTATTTGGAATACGTGTGCAAGGCGGCAAAAGAAAACGGTCTGGCCCCGTTCTATTGGGATGCGGGCGGCGACGGTTCGGGCACCCAGTCGTGGGCTTTGTTCAACCGCACTACCGGCGGTTACATAAACAATGCGGAAGAAGTGATTGACGTGATGAAGCGCGGCGTCTTTGACGAAAGCGAGGACTACACCTTGCAATGGGTGTATGACAATTGCGCTCCGACAGCTCAGTAATTTTTCCCGGCATCATATAATGTACTTGTTTTTCGGGGCAGGCTTTTAGAGCCTGTCCCGTTTTTGCATCTCGGCTCCAGACTGCAAATGCGCTTTTTTGCCTGATTATTTGTGAGGAAAGCGGAATTTTTCTTTTCTTTGTCATGTAAACTAAGAAAAACGCGAAATGAACAGACTGCTTTCCTTTATTGTATTATTGTTGGTGTACGTTGCCGTATCTGCCCAATCTTTCATGTTCAAGCATCTGGAGGTGGCCGACGGACTTTCCAACAATTCGGTCTATTCCATATATAAAGACAGAGACGGCTTCATGTGGTTCGGGACAGGTGCCGGTCTGAATCGTTTTGACGGATACACGTTCAAGGTGTACAGGCATTTGAGCAGCGATTCGCTTTCGTTGCCCGACAATTATGTGAAAGAAATTGCGGAAGGCCCGGACGGGTTGATGTGGGTGAAGGGCGGTGATGAATATTGTTTGTTTGACAAAAAGAAAGATGTGTTCTATCGCGATGTTACGCGCTTCATGCAGAGCCTGGGAAGCAACGGAGTGCCGGAATGCGTCTATGCCGATAAGGAGGGAAACTCTTGGATATCCGTGGCCGGAGAAGGGCTTTACCGTTACAGCGGCGGCAAAAGAACCGGATTCGTCTCATTTCAGGAATGCCGGCTTCCCGATTCTGGGGTCGGCTCGATGGCGGAATGCAAGGAAGGCATCTTGCTCGTGTACAATTCAGGAAAACTTGTGTGCGTCAGCCCTTCCGATTTGAAGCTGAAATGGGTGAACGATGACATCTCGTCCCAACTCCCGTCGGGACAGTTCTTTGAATTTTCTTTGTTTACGGACAAGGAAGGATGCACTTGGGTGTACAGCGTTGCGGGGTTATGGGTATATGATTCCGCCGCCGGAAAGTGGCGCGAGGATTTGGAGAAGCCTTGGAAAGACCAGCCTGATTTTGTCCATGCAGTGGCTCAGGACGAAAGCGGAAAGATTTGGTTGGGGAAAGACTATGGAGGAATCGACGTGTTCGACAAGAATACCGGCGAGGTGACGGTGGCGGCGTGCGAGGAAGGGAATCCCAGAAGTTTGTCGCACAATACGGTCTATTGCCTTTATTCGGACGGAAACGGCCTGATGTGGGCGGGTACCTATAAGAAAGGCGTTTCCTATTACGGCGAAAGCATGTTCAAGTTCAACATATATGAGTTGGGCGACATCACCTGCGTGGAGCAGGAAGACGAGGACAGGCTGTGGCTTGGCACGAACGATCGCGGGCTGCTGTTGTGGAATATCAAGACGGGAAAAACCGAAAGCGTCTATGCGCTCGACGCTTATCCGGTGGTTTCTCTGCTGAAGGCAAGCGACGGGCAGCTGTGGGCCGGCACTTTTAACGGCGGCCTTTACCGCATCGGCGAAAGGCGGGTGTCCAGATTTACCGTCGAACAGGGAGATTTGTCGGGAAACAATGTATGGACGCTTGCAGAGGACGGAGAAGGGCGCATCTGGATCGGGTATCTCGACAAAGGGCTGCAGTATTATTCGCCGGAAACCGAACGGTTTGTGACATATCCGACAATTGGGGCTTTCGTCGTTTCGCTCAGTCTGACCGATGATGACAGGCTGGCAATCGGCACTTCCGGACTTGCTTTTCTTGATTTGAAGACATTGGCAATGCAAGATTCGATACCCGGAAATCATTTGTTGAGGCAGGACGGCATCAATCAGGTGTTTTGCGACAGCAGGGGGCTTGTCTGGATTGCTACGCGGGAAGGCTTGAAGATATACGACATGAAACGTCATGAGATGAAGGATTTCTCTGAAATCGCGGGTTCGCAAGGGGAAGTCATTGCCGGGGTGACGGAAGACCATAATCATGATATATGGATTGTGTCTACCCGCCAGATGGTTTGCGTGGAGGTTTCTCAGCGTGCCGACGGAACGTATTCGTTTGAATCGCGCGTGTATAGCGGCAAAGACGGTCTTCAGAACTCCGACTTCAATCTGCGTGCAATAACGACGTTGGACGACGGCACGGTTGTTGCAGGAGGGCTTTAGGGGGTGAACGTGTTCAATCCGGAGAACATCCGTTACAACAAGTCGCTCCCGAAGGTGATGTTTTCTTCCTTGCATTTGTTCGGCAAGGAAATCGAGGTGGGGAAAGAGTATGACGGGAATGTCATTCTTCCGGAAGATTTGAATACTGTAAAGAGAATAGAGTTGGACTACAGCCAGAGCGTGTTCGTGTTGGAGGTAGGTTCCGACAACTTCAACCTGCCGGAAAAGACGGCCTACATGTACCGGCTCGACGGATTCAATGACGAGTGGCTGGCCTTGCCCGCAGGAATGAACCGTCTGACGTTCACGAATCTGGCTCCGGGCAAGTACGTGTTGAATGTCAAGGCGGTGAACAGCGACGGATATGAGGGGACTGAGGTATCCCGGTTGGGAATCATTGTCCATCCTCCGTTCTGGTTGTCATGGTGGGCATACTTGTGCTATGGCTTCCTCGTCGTGCTGGCGTTGCTGCTGGCGCGCAGGCATATCTTGCGGAGGGAGCGCGAGAAGTTCCATATCCGGCAGGTGGAGCAGGAGGCCGCGAAGAATGAAGAAATCAGCCAGATGAAGTTCCGCTTCTTTACCAACATCAGTCATGAACTTCGCACTCCGCTGACTTTGATTGTCGCTCCGCTGGAGGAGCTCTTGGCAAAGGAAAAGGATGAGTCGCGCAAGTCTGTCTTGATGTTGATGTACAGAAACGCGAAACGTTTGCTGACGCTGGTCAATCAGTTGCTTGACTTCCGGAAAGGAGAGATGAGCGGCCATCAGCTTTCGTTGTCTGAAGGTGACATTGTGTCATACATACGCGAGGTGTGCAATTCTTTCCTGCTGATGGCAGACAAGAAGCATATCCAGTTTTCCTTCTTCTCCGGCGTGGAAAGTTTCCCGATGGCGTTTGATGCGGACAAGATTGGCAAAGTGGTGATGAACCTGCTTTCAAACGCTTTCAAGTACACTCCCGACGGAGGGCGTGTAACCGTCATGCTGGAGCATGTGGAGGGTGAACGGGAAACGATGGAAATCAAGGTGTCGGATACAGGAATAGGCATACCGGACACTGACAAGGAACGTATCTTTGAGCGTTTCTACCAGACTGAACATAAAGGAGCGGGGGAAACTACAGGGAGCGGCATCGGGCTGAGTTTGGTGCGCGACTTTGTCGGCTTGCATGACGGAACGGTTGAAGTGTTTGACAATATCGGAACAGGGTCTGTGTTCGTTGTCCGTCTGCCTGTGAAGCATGTGGATGTGGCCGCAGAATTGTCGGAACCTGTCGTCGAACTGTATGGCGGGAGAGATGAACCGGAGAAAATGACGGAGCAAACAGACCGGAACCATTTTCCGCTTTTGCTTGTGGTGGACGACAATGAAGATTTCCGGACATTCATGAAGCATAGTTTGGAACTGCAATATCGGGTAAAGGTTGCTTCAAACGGTGAAGAAGCATGGAAGATGATACAAGAAAAGCAGCCGGACCTTGTGATTACGGATGTGATGATGCCGGGAATGGACGGGAATGAGCTGTGCCGGCTTATAAAGTCTGACAAACGGACTTCGCACATTCCGGTGATATTGCTTACAGCGCGTCAGGCGGTAGAATCGAAGGTGAGGGGGCTTAAAACGGGAGTTGACGATTATGTGACCAAACCTTTCAATATGATTGTGTTGGTTTTGCGCATCCGCAAACTGATAGAGTTGAGCCGCTATCGTCAGGCTACCCATGCGGTGATTGATCCTGCTCCCAGCGACATCGTAATCACTTCCTTGGATGAGAAACTGATTGAGAAAGCGATAAAATATGTGGAAAAAAATATTTCAAGAAGCGACCTGTCGGTGGAAGAACTGAGCCGGGAACTTGGTATGAGTCGTGTGCATCTGTACAAAAAGCTGTTGCAGATAACCGGCAAGACCCCGATTGAGTTCATTCGTGTGATTCGGCTGAAAAGGGCTGCCCAGTTGTTGCGTGAAAGCCAGCTCCATGTGTCGGAAGTGGCCTACGAAGTGGGCTTCAACAATCCGAAGTATTTCAGCCGCTATTTCAAGGAAGAATTCGGCGTTCTGCCTTCTGCATATCAGGAAAAGGAAGGCAAATAACAAACGATACCCAACAAGGAAACAAATGCGACTTGCGTTGGCGTAAAACAGGTCCTTGTATAAAACATTTGAAATCGGCAATTCGGCTTGTAACCGTTACTTTTGCATGTAGAGAAAAGAGTTTTTTTTATCGTTTAACTTTAAACATCAGTTGGGTATATGAATATGAAAAACATTTCCAGTTGTCTGCTGGCCGGCTTGTTGCTTGGCTCATGTTCGGGCGTTTGCGAGCAGACTGATAACGGAGTGATTGTAAAAGTGCAGCAGGAGGGCAATACGGGCGTGCGTTTAGTCCGCTTGGAAGTGATGGGCGACAAACTCATTCATGTGTCGGCTACTCCTGAAGGCAAGTTTGCCGATTCTCAAAGTCTGGTCGTCGTTCCGCAAAAGGAACGGGTTCCTTTTAACGTCATTCAGCAGGGAGACACGGTGACGGTTGTCACCGACGATGTCCGTGCTTCTGTCCTTGCATCGACAGGTGAGGTCTGGTTTGCCGATGAAGATGGAAATATGATTCTTCGGGAAAACAAGGGAGGCGGAAAGACGTTTGCTCCGATAGAGGCGGAAGGCACGAAGGGCTATACGGTCCGCCAGGTATTCGAGTCTCCGGATGACG
Organism: uncultured Phocaeicola sp.; assembly: GCA_944320135.1. GTDB lineage: Bacteria > Bacteroidota > Bacteroidia > Bacteroidales > Bacteroidaceae > Phocaeicola. The sequence continues at coordinate 30,529 of CALUGI010000015.1, forward strand.
AGGCATTCTATGGCTTAGGACAGCATCAGGCGGATGAGTTCAATTATAAAGGAAAGAACGAAGAACTGTTCCAGTATAATACGAAAGTTTCCGTTCCGTTCGTGGTGTCCAACAAGAACTATGGCGTGCTTTTCGACAGTTACTCGCTTTGCCGGTTCGGGAATCCGAACGACTATTCCCAGTTGGGCGAGGTGTTCAAGCTGTATGACAAGGACGGAAAAGAAGGGGCGGTTACTGGAACTTACATCCCGGCATCGGGTTCGGACGTTGAAACGTTGGTTCGCCGTGAGGACTCCCTTTATTTTGAGCATCTGGCAAGGGGCGACTTGTCGCATGTGGTGAATCTGCCTAAGGATTTCCCGTTGTTCGGTTCGAAAGTGACATACGAAGGGGAGATTGAGCCTTCGCAGAGTGGAGAGTTCAAGTTTATCCTTTATTATGCAGGATATACAAAGGTATATATAGACGGAAAGCCGGTTGTGCCCGAACGTTGGCGCACAGCATGGAATCCAAACAGCTACAAGTTCTCCGTGAATCTGGAAGCAGGCAAGCGCGTTCCGCTGAAAGTGGAATGGATTCCCGACGGGGCCGTTTCTTATTCGGGTTTGCGCGTGTTGAGTCCGGTCGATCCGAAAGAGCAGGGCAAGCAGTCGTGGTGGAGCGAAATGACCAAGCAGCTGGACTATTACTTTGTGGCGGGCGATGACATGGACGAGGTTATCAGCGGTTACCGCACGCTGACCGGGAAATCGCAGATTATGCCGAAATGGGCGATGGGCTATTGGCAGAGCCGTGAGAAATACAATACGCAGGCGGAGATGCTGGGGGCGTTGAAAGGCTTCCGTGACCGGCGGATTCCGATAGACAACATTGTGCTCGACTGGAACCATTGGCCGGAGAACGCATGGGGGAGCCATGAGTTCGACAAGGCGCGTTTCCCGAATCCGAAAGAAATGGTCGATTCCATCCATGCCATGCACGGGCGGATGATGATTTCCGTCTGGCCGAAGTTCTACACTACGACCGAGCACTTCAAGGAGTTCGACGAGAAAGGATGGATGTACCGCCAGTCGGTGGAGGACAGCTTGAAAGACTGGGTCGGTCCGGGCTATACATACGGCTTCTATGACGCATACAGCGCCGATGCGCGCAAGCTGTTCTGGAATCAGATGTACGAACATTATTATCCGTTGGGCATTGATGCGTGGTGGATGGATGCCAGCGAGCCGAATGTGCGCGACTGCACGGATATGCAGTATCGCAAGGACTTGTGCGGACCTACCGCATTGGGTTCTTCGACGGAGTTCTTCAATGCTTACGCGCTGATGAACGCAGACGCAATCTACAACGGCCAGCGAGGTGTGGACAATGACAGACGTGTCTTCCTGCTGACCCGTTCAGGGTTTGCCGGTTTGCAGCGGTATTCCACGGCCACCTGGAGCGGTGACATCGCGACCCGTTGGGAGGACATGAAGGCGCAGATTTCCGCCGGGCTGAACTTCGCCATGAGCGGCATTCCTTATTGGACGATGGATATCGGCGGATTTTGCGTGGAAAACCGTTATGTGGCGGGCCAGAGGCAATGGAACGAAACGAGAACCGAGAATGCCGACTACAAGGAATGGCGCGAGCTGAACACGCGCTGGTTCCAGTTCGGCGCGTTCTGCCCGCTGTACCGTGCGCACGGCCAATATCCGTTCCGCGAACCGTGGGAGATTGCACCCGAAGGCCATCCTGCCTACAATTCTATCGTCTACTATACGAAGTTGCGCTACAATATGATGCCATATATCTATTCGTTGGCGGGAATGACCTGGTTTAAGGACTATACGATTATGCGTCCGTTAGTGATGGACTTCACCGCTGACGCAAATGTGAACAACATCGGCGACCAGTTCATGTTCGGTCCTGCCTTCATGGTGTCGCCGGTTTACCGCTACGGCGACCGCAGCCGTGAGGTCTACTTCCCGAAGTCGGAAGGCTGGTATGATTTCTATACGGGCAAGTATCAGGAAGGCGGACTGAAGGCCGAAGTGAAGGCTCCTTACGAACGTGTTCCTCTGTATGTGCGTGCGGGTTCCATCGTGCCGTTCGGCGAAGACATTCAGTATACGGACGAGAAGCCGGCAGACCATATCAGGCTGTATGTATATCAGGGAGCGGACGGAGAGTTTACGCTCTATGAGGATGAAGGCGTGAACTATAACTACGAAAAGGGTGTGTATTCGATGATTCCGATGGAGTATGACGACGAGACCCGGACGTTGACCATCGGCGACCGCAAAGGCTCGTTCCCCGGCATGTTGGAGAAACGCACCTTTACAGTGGTTGCAGTTGATAAAGACAAGCCGCAGGCTTTCGACGCGGAAGCAAAAGGCATTGACGTGACGTACACTGGTGCCGAGCAGACCGTCAGACTTTAAAGGAAAACGCCGGGGCGTTTTCAGCAAATCTCCCCGGCGTTTTACGCGAATCTTCCCGGCATTTTGCTGAAACGTCGGGGACTATTATGGAAAACGTATTTATAAATCGATTGTTTTATGATTGGCAAATTAATATCGTTTGTGTTCGGAATAGGCTGTATGCTGCTGACGGCTTGCAACGCTTCTTCCGGCGAACCTCGCGAGCGGACAGATTTTAATGAAGGCTGGCGTTTCCATTTGGGAGACGAGCCGGAAGCGGCTGCGCCTGACTTCAAGGATGAGGATTGGAGACTGCTCGACCTTCCGCACGATTGGGCTGTGGAGGGCGATTTCAGCGAAAACAATCCTTCGGGCACGGGCGGCGGTGCGCTTCCGGGCGGAGTCGGATGGTATAGAAAGTCGTTCGTGGCGGAGAAGTCTGATGCGGACAAGATGTTCCGTATCGTGTTCGACGGCGTATATATGAACTCGGATGTATATCTCAACGGCACGTTGTTGGGACATCGTCCTTACGGCTACATCACTTTCAGCTACGATCTTACCCCTCATCTGAGGTGGGGAGAAGAAAATGTGCTGGCTGTGCGTGTAGACAACTCGGAGCAGCCCAATTCTCGCTGGTATTCGGGATGCGGTATTTACCGGAATGTGTGGCTCGTGAAGACGGAGGCGGTGCATGTCGGCGAGTGGGGAACATACGTGACTACTCCGGTTGTGAACGAGTCGGAGGCAGTGGTGAGCGTGCAGACAACCGTTTCTAACGAGACGGACGGCGAGGTGAAGGTTACCCTCCGCTCGTCGTTGCTCGATGCGGAGGGCAACCGTGTGGCCCAAGCGGACACCTTGTGTGAAATCGGCATGAAGGAGGGTGCCGTTGTCCAGCAGTTGGAAGTGGCAGCTCCGCATCTTTGGGGGATAGAGACTCCTTATCTATATACGCTTGTGACTGAACTGATGGATGGCAGCCGTTGCATTGACCGATATGAGACACCGGTGGGAATCCGTTCGTTCAGCTTTGACGCGGAGAAAGGCTTCGTCTTGAACGGAAAGTCTGCAAAAATCAACGGCGTGTGCCTGCACCACGACTTGGGATGCTTGGGAGCCGCCGTGAATACGCGCGCTATCGAGCGTCAGCTTCAGATTCTGAAGGAGATGGGCTGCAACGGCATCCGCTGTTCGCACAATCCTCCCGCTCCGGAACTGCTCGACTTGTGCGACCGGATGGGCTTTATTGTGATGGATGAGGCTTTCGATATGTGGCGAAAGAAGAAGACGGCTCACGATTATTCCCGCTATTTCAACGAGTGGCACGAAAGGGATTTGCATGATTACATCCTGCGCGACCGCAATCATCCGTCGGTCTTTATGTGGAGCATCGGCAACGAGGTGCTCGAACAATGGAGCCATGCGGATGCAGACACGTTGAGTTTGGAAGAAGCGAACCTGATTCTGAACTTCGGCCATTCGGAAAGTCTTCTGGCCAAAGACGGGGAAACGAGCGTAAATTCGTTGCTCACGAAAAAGCTGGCGGACATGGTGAAGCGGCTTGACCCTACGCGTCCCGTTACAGCGGGCTGCAACGAGCCGAATCCTGCCAATCATCTGTTCAAGTCGGGCGCATTGGATATCATCGGATTCAACTATCACAATGCCAACGTGCCGGATGTTCCGGAAAACTTCCCCGGAAAACCGTTCATCATTACCGAAAGCAATTCAGCATTGGCCACGCGCGGATATTACCGGATGCCGAGCGACAAGATGTATGTCTGGCCGGAAAGATGGGACAAGCCGTTTGCGGATTCCAGCTATTCGTGTTCTTCTTACGACAATTGCCATGTGCCTTGGGGAAATACGCACGAGGAAACCATCAAGCTGATACGCGACAATGATTTTATCAGCGGACAGTATGTGTGGACGGGCTTCGACTATATCGGCGAGCCTACGCCTTTCGGATGGCCGGCCCGCAGTTCGTATTTCGGAATCGTCGATTTGGCCGGTTTCCCGAAGGACGCATATTACTTGTATCAGTCGGAATGGTCGGACAGGCAAGTGCTTCATCTTTTTCCGCATTGGAACTGGAAGCCGGGGCAAACGGTGGATATGTGGTGCTATTACAACAAAGCGGACGAAGTGGAGCTGTTTGTCAACGGCAAGTCGCAAGGCGTGAAGTCAAAGACCTTGGATTGCCTGCATACGGTATGGCGGGTGAAGTTTGAACCGGGAGTCGTGAAAGTCGTTTCACGGAAAGACGGCAAAACAGTAGGGGAGAAAGAAATTCGTACAGCCGGCGAGCCTGCCCGGATTCGTCTCGTGCCCGACCGCTCGCAACTAGCGGCTGACGGAAAAGACTTGAGCTTTGTTACAGTAGAAATCTTGGACAAAGACGGCAACCTGTGCCCGAATGCAGACAATCTCGTGAACTTCAAGGTGGAAGGCGATGCTTTCATTGCCGGAGTAGACAACGGGAGTCCGATTTCGATGGAGCGCTTTAAAGACAACAAGCGTCGGGCTTTCTATGGGAAATGCCTGCTTGTGGTTCAGAATAAGGGGAGAAAAGGCACGGCGAGCGTGGAAGCTGAATCAGAAGGACTTCAATCTGCAAAAACAAACATCACAATAAAATGAATATGAACAGGATACTATTAGTCTGTTGCGCGGCGGCGTTTTTTATGAAAGGCGCGCACGCACAAGAAGAAACGCCGGCGTATTTGGATGAAAGCCGCCCGCTTGAGGTTCGTATTGCGGACGCTTTAAGCCGGATGACGGTAGAAGAAAAAGTTCGGTTGAGCTATGCGCAAGGAAAATTCAGTTCGCCGGGGTGTCCCCGCTTGGGAATCCCTGAGCTTTGGTATTCCGACGGGCCTCACGGGGTGCGGGCGGAAATCAACTGGAACGACTGGGGGTATGCCGGATGGACGAGCGACAGCTGTACGGCGTTTCCGGCATTGACCTGTCTGGCCGCCACTTGGAATACGGAACTTTCCGCAAGATACGGGAAAGCCCTCGGCGAAGAGGCTGTGTATCGCGGAAAGGACGTGCAGCTGGGGCCGGGAGTGAACATTTATCGCACTCCCCTCAACGGACGCAACTTCGAGTATATGGGCGAAGACCCTTATCTTGCGGGTGAGATGTGCGTCCCGTACATTCAAGAACTGCAGAAGAACGGGGTTGCCGCCTGCGTGAAACATTATGCGCTGAACAACCAGGAATTGTGGCGCGGGCATATTGATGTGGAGTTGAGCGACCGCGCGTTGTATGAAATCTACCTTCCGGCATTCAAAGCTGCCGTCGAAAGGGGAGGCGCATGGAGCGTGATGGGAGCATACAACAAGGTAAGAGGGACTCACGCCGCCCACAACAAACTGCTGAACAACGAGATTCTGAAAGGAGAATGGGGATTTGACGGGTGTGTGGTGACCGATTGGGGAGCCGCTCACGACACGTATGAAGCGGCCATGTATGGCCTTGATTTGGAAATGGGCTCTTACACCAACGGCTTGACGTCGGAGTCGGAGTTCGGATACGATGACTATTATTTGGGAAAAGCCTATCTGAAGATGATAAAGGACGGGAAAATTCCGATGGAAGTAGTTGATGACAAGGCGGCCCGCGTGCTCCGTCTGATATTTCGCACTTCGATGAACCGCAGCAAGCCGTTCGGTTCCTTATGTACGGAGGCGCATTATCAGGCTGCATACGACGTGGCGGTTGAGGGTACGGTGTTGCTGAAGAACGGCAACGGGAAGAAGCAGAAGGGCCTGCTTCCCGTCCGGCCCGGAGCTTACCGGCGGATTCTTGTGGTAGGCGACAACGCTACCCGCAACTTGATGCTCGGAGGCGGTTCGTCGGAGTTGAAAGTGAAGGACTTCATCTCTCCGTTAGAAGGGTTGCGCAAGGAATTCGGCGAGGTGGAATATGCGCAGGGATATGCGGCAGGACGTCCCATGTATGGGCAGGTAGACGTGGTTCCGCAGGAATTGACTGATTCTTTGCGCTTGGATGCGGTAGAGAAAGCTGCCGATGCCGATTTGGTGATATATATAGGCGGACTGAACAAGAACCATCTGCAGGACTGTGAGGCCGGCGACCGCATCTCGTACAACCTTCCTTTCGGGCAAGATGAGCTGATTCGGTCGTTGCTGGAAGTGAACAAGAATATGGTGGTAGTGCTGTTGAGCGGCAATGCGGTGGCGATGCCTTGGCTTGATGATGTCCCTTCGGTGGTGCAGACGTGGTATTTGGGCACGATAACCGGGAAGGCTTTGGCGGATGTGCTGAGCGGCGACGCAAATCCGAGCGGGAAACTTCCGTTCACTTATCCGGTAAAATTGGAAGATTGCCCGGCGCATCATTTTGACGCATTGTGCTATCCGGGAGACAGCATCAGAGAAGTGTATAAGGAAGACATTTTGGTGGGATACAGATGGTATGATACGAAGGGTGTCAAGCCTTTGTTTCCGTTCGGTTACGGCTTGAGCTATACTTCCTTTGAATATGGAAAGGCAAGGCTTTCTTCCGACAAGATGTCCGCTTCAGGCCGGATAGAGCTTTCATGTACGGTGAAAAACACGGGAAGCGCAGCGGGCAAGGAGACCGTGCAGCTGTATGTCGGCGACGAGAAGTGCAGCGTGCTCCGTCCGGTGAAGGAATTGAAGGCGTTCCGAAAAATCCGGTTGGAGCCGGGTGAAGAAAAAACGGTTACGTTTGCCGTCACTCCCGACATGCTGAAGTTTTTTGACGACAAAAAGCATGAGTGGAGCGCAGAGCCCGGAAAATTCAAGCTGTATGTAGGCGCTTCTTCCGCAGATATACGCAGCGAGGCGGAGTTTGTCTACCGGCCATAGAAATCGTCTCTCGTATATGCGGAAATTGTCCGTCCGCTTCAATGGAAAACTTCCCGGCGTTTTGGTCAATGCGCCACGGCGTTTTTCGTTGAAACGGGCGGACAATTTTGTTCGGACGGTGCAGCAGGAACAGGGCGCAAAATACTAATAGAAAATAAAAGTGGACGGATAATAGACGGAGAGTGAGGGGAAAAATGTATATTTGCAAACTATTATTACATTGCTTGATTATGTCTTGTATTTTACATATCGAAACGTCTACGGATGTCTGTTCGGTGGCTGTCAGCCAAGACGGAGCGTCCATTTTCTCAAAAGAAGACTTTAAAGGTCCCTCACATGCGACGGAACTGGGCGTGTTCGTGGATGAAGCCTTGTCGTTTGCCGACAGCCATGCCATCCCGGTCGATGCGGTGGCGGTGAGCTGCGGCCCCGGTTCGTACACGGGCTTGCGCATCGGGGTGTCGATGGCTAAGGGCATCTGTTACGGGCGGAGCATTCCGCTGATAGGCCTCCCTACGTTAGAGGTGATGTGCGTGCCCGTTCTGCTTTACCGCGATTTGCCGGAAGACGCACTCTTGTGTCCGATGATTGACGCGCGCCGCATGGAAGTGTATGCGGCGGTTTACGACCGCGCGTTGCGAGTGAAGCGGGAAATCGGCGCGGACATCGTGGACGAAAACTCTTATTCGGACTTTCTGGTGGAGCGTCCGGTGTATTTCTTCGGAAACGGAGCCGCCAAGTGCAAGGACAAGCTGCAGCATCCGAACGCACGTTTCCTTGACGACATCCATCCGCTGGCCAAGTGGATGTTCCCGTTGGCCGAAAAAGCGATGGCCCAAGGCAAGTTTGACGACGTAGCCTATTTCGAGCCGTTCTATCTGAAGGAGTTCGTGGCCTCGAAGCCCAAAAATCTGTTGTAACCGAAAAAGCATCATAATTTATGGAATATAATACCCAACAACGAATCCTGCCTCTTCCGGAGTATGGAAGAAGCGTGCAGAATATGGTTGACCACGCGTTGACCATCGAAGACCGTGCCGAACGCCAGCGTTGCGCCAACACCATCGTAAACATCATGGGAGGCATGTTCCCCCAGTTGCGCGACATGGAAGATTTCCGCCATAAGCTGTGGGACCACCTGGCCATCATGTCTGATTTCAAGCTGGACATCGACTATCCGGTGGAGGTGGTGAAGAAGGAGAGTCTGGAGGTGAAGCCGGACCGGATTCCCTATTCTCCCAACAAAATCCGCTTCCGCCATTACGGACGTTTCGTGACGGACCTGATAAAGGCGGCGGTCGACTATCCGGAAGGCGAAGAACGGGATGTCCTTATCCGCTACATTGCCAATCACATGAAGAAGGACTACATCAACTGGAACAAGGACGGAGTGGAAGACCAGAAGATATTGGACGACTTGTGCGAGCTGTCCGGCGGCAAAATCAAGCTGTCGGCAGCCGATTATCATCTGGTGGAACAGCGAACGCTGATTCCCCGCCGCCGTCAGGGGCAGAACAACAATCAGAAACGCAAATATTGATAAGGCATGGCTTCGTTTGTCATCGAAGGCGGATACAGGCTGAGTGGAGAAATCGTTCCGCAGGGAGCGAAGAACGAGGTGCTTCAGGTGCTTTGCGCCACGCTGCTGACCGATGAAGAAGTGACCGTCAGCAATATCCCGAACATCCTGGACGCAAACAATCTGATACAGTTGCTCCGAGACATGGGAGTGCAAGTGTCGAAAACCGGGAGCGACACATATACGTTCAAGGCAGACAACATCGATCTGGCTTATTTGGAAACGGAAGAGTTTCTGGCGCGGTGCTCCAAATTGCGCGGCTCGGTCATGCTGGTTGGGCCGCTGGTGGCCCGGTTCGGTAAGGCGATGATTTCGAAACCGGGCGGCGACAAGATAGGGCGCCGTCGGCTTGACACGCATTTTTTGGGGATACAGAAGCTGGGGGCCGACTTTGATTACGACGCCTCCAACGGGCTGTTCCGCATTTCGGCTGAGAAGCTGAAAGGAACGTATATGCTGCTTGACGAGGCTTCCATCACCGGTACGGCCAATATCATCATGGCGGCAGTATTGGCGGAAGGAACGACTACAATCTACAATGCGGCCTGCGAGCCGTATATCCAGCAACTGTGCCGGATGCTGAACCGCATGGGGGCGAAAATATCCGGCATAGCCTCGAATCTGCTGACCATCGAAGGAGTCAGCCGTCTGAAAGGATGCGCTCATCGCGTGCTTCCTGACATGATTGAGGTAGGCAGCTTTATCGGTATGGCGGCGATGACGGGAAGCGAGATAACCGTCAAAGATGTTTCTTACGGCAATTTGGGCATTATTCCCGAAAGTTTCCGCCGTTTGGGTATCCGCGTCGAACAGCGCGGCGACGATATCTTCGTGCCGGCTCAGGAGCATTATCAGATTGAGACCTTTCTCGACGGCTCCATCATGACCATTGCCGATGCGCCTTGGCCGGGGCTTACTCCCGATTTGCTCAGCGTGATGCTGGTTGTGGCTACCCAAGCGAAGGGCAGTGTGCTGATTCACCAGAAAATGTTTGAGAGCCGCCTGTTCTTTGTCGACAAGCTGATTGACATGGGGGCGCAGATTATCTTGTGCGACCCTCATCGCGCAGTGGTAATCGGGCACGACCGGGACTTCTGCCTGAGGGGAGGCAACATGACTTCGCCGGACATCCGCGCGGGAATCGCTTTGCTGATTGCCGCTCTGGGGGCCGAAGGAATCAGCCGTATCCACAACATCGAACAGATTGACCGTGGCTACCAGAATATAGAACAGCGCCTGACGGCATTGGGGGCGCGCATCACCCGTATTGAATAGCGAATATGATAAAGAAAGAAGAAGTTTTCAAAATCGGCATCCTCAACAAGCCGCATGGCGTAAAGGGGGAAGTGGCTTTCACTTTCTCTAATGATGTTTTCGACCGTGCGGACTGTGACTATCTGGTGCTTTTGCTCGACGGCATACTGGTGCCTTTCTTTATTAAGGAGTATCGTTTCAAGTCGGATACCGTGGCCTTGGTGAAGTTTGAAGGCGTTGACACGGCTGAAAAGGCGCGTAAGTTTACCAATGTCGAGGTCTACTTTCCGATTAAGTATATGGACGCGCAAGAGGATATGCTTTCGTGGAATCTCTTTGAAGGCTTTAAGGTGATAGACAAACGTCACGGCAACTTGGGCGAGATTGTCGGAGTGGACGATTCAACAATCAACGTTCTTTTTGTTATAGAAAAGAAGGGAAAGGAATTGCTGCTTCCGGCGCATAAAGAATTTGTCGTTGGTATAGACAAGGGGCGTAAGGTCGTACATGTGGATATACCCGAAGGGTTGTTGGATTAAAGCATCGGTGGGGCGTTATGAAGAAAGGATTGCACAAGGCTTTCTGGCGGAACTTTAAGTTCAAGTATAAGTTGACGGTTGTCAATGAGAATACTTTGGAAGAAGTGGTGGGCATTCATGTGTCCAAACTGAACGGGTTTTCCGTCTTGCTGTTCGTGTGCATCGTGCTTTTTCTGATTGCAGCCACAATCGTAGCTTTTACTCCGTTGCGCAATTATTTGCCCGGATACATGAACAGCGAGGTTCGTGCGCTGGTGGTGGACAATGCGTTGCGTGCCGATTCGCTGGCAGAAGCTCTGCGCCGTCAGAACATGTATGTCATGAATATACAGGATATTGTCAGAGGCCGTGTGAAAGCTGATACGGTAGTCTCTATGGATTCTTTGACCAATCTGAGGGTGGAAGAGTTGATGGTTCGTTCGGAGGAAGAAGAACGTTTCCGGCAAGAATATGAGAGCAAAGAGCTTCATCGCTTGCGGCCTATGTCGGAAACTGTGGAACTTTCCTTTTACCGTCCGTCGCGTGGAGTCGTTACGGTCGGCTTCAATCCGGGAGAAAGACGTTATGGGGTGGAATTAGCTACAACAGAAGGGGAGAATGTCTTGGCGGCCTCAGACGGAACTGTGGTATTCTCGGCATTTACAGATGAGTACGGTTATGTTATCCAGCTTCAGCACGAGCACGACTTCATGACGGTTTATAAGAATTGCGCTTCGCTCATGAAGCGGACAGGCGACCGGGTAAAAGGAGGAGATGCAATCGCCTTGGCCGGAAAACCGGAAAAGAAACACTCGGAGCCGCGTCTGTATTTTGAGTTGTGGCATAAGGGTCAGGCAATAAATCCATCTAAATATATCGTGTTTTAACTTATGAAGAAACAAATAGCTATATTGGGAGCTACAGGCTCTATCGGAACACAAGCGCTTCAGGTGGTTGAAGAACATCCCGATTTGTATGAGGTTTATGCGCTTACGGCGAACAATAAGGTGGATTTGCTGGCGGAGCAGGCACGCAAGTTCCGTCCGGAAGCCGTGGTTATAGCCAATGAAGACAAATATTCGCAATTGAAGGAGGCTTTAAGCGATATGCCGGTCAAAGTATATGCCGGGACAGACGCTTTGTGCCAGATTGTAGAGTCGCAGCCGATTGATATTGTGCTTACCGCTATGGTAGGGTATGCGGGCTTGCGTCCTACTATAAATGCAATCAAGGCGGGCAAGACCATTGCGCTTGCCAATAAAGAGACGCTTGTTGTGGCGGGAGAGCTTATTAACAGGTTGGCGGGAGAGCGTCATACGCCTATCTTGCCGGTCGATTCCGAACATTCAGCCGTGTTCCAATGTCTGGAGATGAACAATCCAGTGCATAAGATAATATTGACTGCTTCGGGAGGCCCTTTCCGTACCTATACTTTGGAGCAGCTGAAGACCGTGACGAAAGCTCAGGCTTTGAAGCACCCCAATTGGCACATGGGTGCGAAGATAACGATTGATTCGGCTTCGATGATGAACAAAGGATTTGAGGTGATGGAAGCCAAGTGGCTTTTTGGCGTTCGTCCTGATCAAATAGAGGTGGTAGTGCATCCGCAATCCGTCATTCATTCGATGGTGGAGTTTGAAGACGGGGCGGTGAAGGCCCAGTTGGGCGTGCCCGACATGCGTCTGCCTATACAGTATGCTTTTTCTTATCCGAAGCGCGTGCATCTGTCGGGAGAGCGGCTGGATTTCTCGAAATACGACACGTTGACTTTCGAGAAGCCCGATACGACGCGTTTCCGGAATCTGGCTTTGGCATACGAAGCCCTTCATCAGGGAGGAAACATGCCTTGCATTGTCAATGCGGCCAACGAGGTGGTAGTGGCGGCATTCTTGAGCGATCGGATTTCTTTCCTCGGAATGAGCGATGTCATAGAGAAGGCCATGACTCGTGTGCCGTTCATACGGACACCGGACTATGCCGACTATGTGGAGACGGACGCTGAGACTCGCCGCATTGCCGCCGAGCTTGTAATCAATGGAGTTAAATAAACAATCAAATCATAAAACAAGAACTGAAGTAGAATGGAGACATTTTTGATTCGCGCCCTGCAGCTGATACTCAGCCTTTCGTTGCTGGTTATCGTGCATGAAGGCGGGCATTTTTTCTTCGCGCGTCTGTTCAAGATTCGTGTGGAGAAGTTTTATATATTCTTCGACCCTTGGTTTTCGCTGTTCAAGTTCAAGCCGAAGAATAGCGATACGGAATACGGAATAGGCTGGCTGCCCTTGGGCGGATACTGCAAAATTTCGGGAATGATTGACGAGTCGATGGACACCGAGCAGATGAAACAGCCGCCCCAGCCGTGGGAGTTCCGTTCCAAACCGGATTGGCAGCGTTTGCTGGTGATGGTCGGCGGTGTGCTGATGAACTTCTTGCTGGCTTTGTTCATCTATTCCATGATATTGTACACGTGGGGAGACCGGTATACGGCGTTGGGCGACATGACATACGGCATGAAATTCAACGAACACGCGCAGCAAATTGGCTTTCGCGACGGAGATATTTTGAAAAGTGCGGACGGAAAGGAATTGGACCGTTTCAGCATGGACATGATTCGGAGCATCGTGGAGGCTCGTGAGGTAACTGTCATTCGTAACGGTGAGGAAAAGAAGATTCTTTTGCCGGAACTGAGCCTGCTCGATGTGGCGAAAGAAGACCCGATGTTCGTGGACGTGTTTTATCCGAACGTGGTCGACTCGGTGCTTGCCGGGGGCGGCTTTGCCAAGGCGGGCGTGCAGAAGGGAGACTCGTTGCTGGCCTTCAACGGCAAGCCTCTGAACTCATGGAATGAGTTCTTGCATGAGATGAGTATGCTTAAAATGCAGGCGGAACTGGATAAGAAGACTTCTGCCGATTTTGCGCTGGTATATTCGCGTGCGGGAGTGCGTGATACGGTGAATGTGCAGACCGATTCCAACTTTAAGGTGGCAGCTGTAGGAGGAATGGTTGATTACAAGACCACGGAGGCGAGCTATGGATTTTTCGAATCATTTCCGGCCGGTGTGACATTGGGCGTAAACACGCTGAAAGGATACGTAAACGATATGAAATATGTGTTTACGGCGGAAGGCGCCAAGAGCTTGGGCGGATTCGGAACCATCGGGAGCATCTTCCCGAAGGTGTGGGATTGGCAGCGTTTCTGGGAGATGACCGCATTCTTGTCCATCATTCTGGCATTTATGAACATCCTTCCGATTCCTGCGCTTGACGGAGGACACGTGCTTTTCCTTCTTTACGAAATTATCGCGCGGCGCAAGCCGAGCGACAAGTTCTTGGAGTATGCCCAAGTGGCAGGGATGTTCTTGCTGTTCGGTTTGCTGATTTGGGCGAACTTCAACGATGTGCTGAGATTCTTGTTCTGATTCGTGCGTTTGTGCGCTGTCGGGGCGGGACGCAAGAGGATTTGCGATAAGGCCGGCCGGTTCGTTTGCAATCGGTTGGCCTTTTGTGTTTTTGGAAAGGCTTCCCCGGCGGATGCCGTAGAATGGAGGCAATAAAAAAGCGAAGTTCAATCTTGAACATCGCTTGCATCCTAAAAGAACCCCCTTTACGGGTTCTTTTTGTCTTAGTTGTAGTTTTCTGTTCGTGTTATCCTTCTTCCAATCTCTTTTTACCGAAAAAAACTGACAGTCAAACCTTTCGAAAACTTCTTTTCTTCGTTACCTTAATTTAATACCTCTCTTGAAAACCTATAATGCTTGTTGTAAAATAACTTTTTACCTTATGAAATTCCAATACCTTAATTTACCTTAATCAAAATCTAATACCTCAATATCTTTTCTTTTTACCTGTTGGTTTCACAACCACGTTGCAAATGTACGCGCTTTTCCTCAATTTGCAAGTGGTTATGGTTCGTTTTTTGCTGAAAAGCCTGTTTTCATGACATAAATCAAGAAAAACCGTTGCTTTTTGAACTTCTGCCTTTCAGATTCCGTGTGCGATAACGGTTCGGAAAGCGCAGAGGGATATGCAGACGGAACGGCTTGATATGGTTAAGGAATAAACAACTTCGTTTGCCGTTGACCGCTTTTCCTGTTAAAGGAAGCTATTCCGTCCGGGGCGTTGCAGGCAAGTTTGTCGGCGAAAGGCCCATTTCTTCCGCTTTTTCCAGCATGTATTTGAAGGCAGCGTCGTGCTCGTTGGGGATGATGCCGTCAAGTATCGCGTCTTTGATGGCGCTTTTCAAGGTGCCTATCTCCCGGCAGGGCTGCAGGTTGAACACGCGCATGATTTCCGCTCCGTCTACGGGAGGCTGGAAGTTGCGTATGCGGTCTTTTTCTTCGAGCGTCTTCAATTTCTGGCGCACCAACTTGAAGTTGTCGAGGAAGCGTTGTTTGCGCATTTCGTTCTTTGAGGTGATGTCGGCCTCGCAAAGCGCCATGAGGTCGTCGATGTCGTCTCCGGCTTCGAAGAGCAGGCGGCGCACGGCGGAGTCGGTCACTTCATCGTCGGCTATCACTATCGGGCGCATGTGCAGGCCTACGAGTTTTTGCACGTATTTCATCTTTTCGTTCATCGGGAGCTTCATTTTGCGGAAGATATCGGGCACCATTTTTTCTCCCACAAAATTGTGGTTGTGGAATGTCCATCCGATGCGAGGGTCCCAGCGTTTGGTGCGCGGCTTGCCGATGTCGTGAAGGAGGGTGGCCCAGCGCAGCCACAGGTTGTCGCTCACTTTGGCGATGTTGTCCACTACCTCCAGCGTGTGGTAGAAGTTGTCTTTGTGTCCTCGCCCGTTGCGCACTTCCACTCCCTGCAGCGCCGTGAGTTCAGGGAATATCAGTTTCAGCAGTCCGCAGCGGTCTAAGTCGACAAAGCCTTTCGAGGGGGTGCGCGAGAGCAGAATCTTGTTCAGTTCGTCAGCTATCCGTTCGCGCGAGATGATTTTGATGCGGTTTTTGTTGCGTTCGAGCGCGCGGAAGGTGTCGTCGTCAATGTAGAAGTTCAGTTGTGTGGCGAAGCGGACGCACCTCATCATCCGCAGAGGGTCGTCGCTGAACGTGATGTCCGGGTCGAGCGGCGTGCGGAGGGTGCGTTCCTTCAGGTCGCTGAGCCCGTTGAACGGGTCGACCAGTTCGCCGAAACGCGCTTTATTCATGCAGACGGCCATTGCGTTGACGGTGAAGTCTCTCCGGTTCTGGTCGTCTTCCAGCGTGCCGTTTTCCACCACAGGCTTTCGGCTGTCGTGGCTGTACGATTCCTTGCGCGCGCCCACGAACTCCACTTCTCTGTCGCGGAACTTCACCTGCGCCGTGCCGAAGTTCTTGAATACCGACACGTGCGCGCCGCGCCCCAATCTCTGCCCGAAGGCTTGGGCCATCTCGATTCCGCTTCCCACCACCACCACGTCTATGTCTTTCGAGGGACGGTTCAGAAGGATGTCTCGCACGTATCCTCCCACCACGTAGCATTCCATCTGCAGCTTGTCGGCCGTTTCGGAAATCAGTTCGAATATCTTGTCAGTAAAGTGTTCCTTCAGTTCCATTTGCATTTTTTGAATTAGGGTGCAAAGTTACGACAATTCTCCGGAATATGCGAATAAATGCGTCGGGCTGTGCTGAAAACCCGGCGGACTTGTGCGTACAGCTCCGCCGGGTTTTCAGCGCAACTTCCCGGCGTTTTCCTGCAAGTTTCGGAGAAAGGAAAAATTATCCGGAGTTTTATAGGCGGGCATGTCCTGATATTCTCCGGAAATTTGTATTTTTGCTTGCATAAAAACGGCTGGAGTATGAAGAAAACAAGTTTATTGGCGCTGCCCCTGCTCTTGGCGTTGGCAGGTTGCAGCGGAGACGAAAAAAAGGCGGACGAATTGTACCTGCGTGCGGAGGCTTCGTTTGCAGAAGGCGACTATAGCCGCGCCAAATTGCAGATAGACAGTATCCGGAGCCTCTATCCGAAAGCATTCGAGGCAAGAAAGGCAGGCATCAAGCTGATGCAGCAGGTCGACTTGGCCGAACAGCGGAAGACGCTGGCCTATCTCGACAGCCTGATGACGCTCAGGCAGGCTTCTTTGGATTCGATAGCGGGAAGTTTCGTGCTCGAAAAAGATACGGCCTATCAGGAAGAAGGCAATTATTTCTATCCCACGCAAGTGGTGGAAAAGAACATCGGGCGGTCGTTCCTGCGCGGGCAGGTGAGCGAGCGCGGCGAAATGTCTCTCACCTCCATCTATAGCGGCGGAAGAAACATTCACCATACGGCGGTAAAGGTCAGTATAGGAGACAATTTTGCGCAGACGCCCCCCTCGGCGGACAGCTATGAGACGACTGATTTGGGCCGCCCCGTAGAGAAGGCCGACTACAAACAAGGGAGCGACGGGGGAGTGATAGCCTTCATTGCGGCCAACCGCGACAAGAAGAACATTCGTCTGGAGTTTCTGGGCGACCGCAAGTACGTCACGACAATGCGCCCCGACGACATTAAGGCCATCGCTTCGTTGAGCGATTTGGCGCGCATCTTGTCGGGGATAGAAGAAATAAAGGAAAAGCAAAATGAAGCGAACCTGAAAATTCGCTTCGTAACGCGGAAGATAGAAGAAAGCGCCGCTGAATAGCTTGGTTATAGCGGCGCGGACAATTCTTCAAGCGTCTTCCCCTCGAAAGAGCAGATTGCTTTCTTGTAGCTCAATGGGATGTCGACAGGTTCTTTCGTAGCCACGTCGTAGCCTACCATCACCGTGCGGCACTGGCATTTCAACACTCCGCTGGCTTGGTTGATAGCGCGTTGCACGAGGGTAAAGCTCTTGTGCCCGATATGGATTACCGCCGTTTCGATAATCAGTTTGTCGGAAAAGAATACGGGAGCCAGGAAGTCGGCGTTGATGTTGGCTATCACTACGCTGAAATCTTTCCATTCCTTTTCGCCGAACACGTCTTGAAAATAGGATGTTTTGGCAAGGTCGTAGAGAGAGAAGTAGACGGAGTTGTTCATGTGTCCGTACTGGTCGACGTCGCTGAAGCGGATTTGAACCGGGGTTACGTGTTTGAATTGGATGTCGTTCTCCATGATGATATGATTTTTAGTTTTCCAAATATATATCTTTTTTCTTGAAATATGTCGGCTTGTGGCGGATAATTTTTTATTTTTGCCCGTCTTTATCCGATTTTCCGAATCATCCCGACATTTCGGATGCGGGAATCGGAAGCGGATGCGGACATCCGATAAAACGTTTTAAGTATGGAACAGAAATTTAGCAAAGAGACGCTCTGCGTGCAGGGCGGATGGACTCCCAAGAACGGCGAGCCTCGCGTGTTGCCCATTTATCAAAGTACCACGTTCAAGTACGATACGAGCGAGCAGATGGCGCGTCTGTTCGACTTGGAAGACAGCGGTTATTTCTATACCCGCCTTCAGAATCCCACCAATGATGCAGTGGCCTCGAAAATCGCCGCATTGGAAGGCGGGGTGGGAGCGATGCTGACATCGTCCGGCCAAGCGGCCAATTTTTATGCGGTGTTCAACATTTGTGAGGCAGGCGACCATTTCGTATGTTCTTCCACTATCTACGGGGGAACGTTCAACTTGTTTGCCGTAACGATGAAGAAGCTGGGAATCGAATGCACGTTTGTGGATGCGGACGCTTCGGAAGAGGAAATCGGCAAGGCTTTCCGCAGCAATACGAAATGCCTTTTTGGAGAAACCATATCCAATCCGAGCATCAATGTGCTGGACATCGAGAAATTCGCTCGCATAGCCCACAAGCACGGGGTTCCTCTGATTGTGGACAATACGTTTGCCACTCCTATCAATTGCCGCCCGTTTGAGTGGGGAGCGGACATCGTGACTCATTCCACCACCAAGTACATGGACGGACATGCCACTTGCGTGGGAGGGGCGGTCGTAGACAGCGGCAATTTCGATTGGGATGCTCATGCCGACAAGTTTCCGGGACTGACTCGTCCCGACGAGTCCTATCACGGCTTGACTTACACGAAGGCTTTCGGCAAAATGGCCTATATCACGAAAGCTACCGCCCAGCTGATGCGCGACTTGGGCTCAATACAGTCGCCCGAAAACGCATTCCTTTTGAACTTGGGGCTGGAGACTTTGCATTTGCGTATGCAGCGTCATTGCGAAAACGCGCAGAAGGTAGCCGAATGGCTTGAGGCGAATCCGAAAGTGAAGTGGGTGAACTATTGCGGGTTGCCGGGCAACAAGTATCATGAGTTGGCACGGAAATACATGCCGGGCGGTTCGTGCGGCGTGATTGCTTTCGGCCTTCACGGAACTCGTGAGGATGCCATCAAGTTTATGGACCATCTGAAGATGATTTGTATTGTGACGCATGTGGCTGATGCGCGTACTTGCGTGCTCCATCCCGCCAGCCATACTCATCGCCAGCTGTCGGACGAGCAGCTGATTGAAGCAGGCGTTGCTCCCGACTTGATTCGTCTTTCCGTCGGCATCGAGAACGTTCGCGACATTATCGCCGATTTGGAGCAGGCTATGGAGCGGATATAGTTTTGTTTGCTCTTTGATAAAAAGGCATGGAGGCTCGGATGCTTTTCCATGCCTTTGCTTTTTTAGAATGAGCAGAAGAATGTAACTAAGAACGGGACGCTGAAGTCTATGACAAATCCGTGGAAAATGGAGACAACCGCAAACTCCTGGCCTGCATAACGTACGATGATAGGGAGGGTGGTGTCCATCGTTGTGGCGCCTCCGGCGGAGATAGGGGCCAGATTGCCGAACCAACGCACCAACAGGGGAGCGCAGAGCAAAGTAATCATCTCGCGTATGATGTTCGACAGCAAGGCAACGGTGCCCAATTCCGCTCCTTTGTATTCGGTAATGAATATACTCGATAATGAATAGTATCCGAATCCTGCACCGACTGCCATGCAATCTGCTGCACTTCTGTTGGAGAGCAGCACACTGACGAGCGCTGAAGCGCATACTGTTCCCAGAATGGTCATGACGGGCAGAAAGGCGAGCCGGGGATTGAGGGAGCGGAAATTCTTGATGGTTTGCGGGTTGTTCCCGACGCTGAGACCTACGCAAAACATAAGAGCGCAAAGCGCGTAGAAGCTGATGCCGCTGTTTGCCGTTTCGGAAGGCACTATATGAAACAAGCCTGCCAGCACTCCCATTGCAAAGAAACCGACGATTATCAGACTTCCTTTCATGAGCCGTTTCTTTTTTTGTTCAGCCACATCCATAATCCTTTGGCCGCTATGCAGCTTCCTGCTACAGATGCAAGACTGAGGGCGAAAGCCTCTATGCCCAATGTGGCCAGTCCTTGTACAATTCTCCGGTTTTCTCCTACTTCAATGCCGAGCAGGAACAGCAATATCCAAATCAGAACCGTAATGGCTTTGTTGAGGCCGGGCAAATGGCGGTTGCGCAGCATGAACCCGATGCACATACCTCCCGCCATGAATCCGATGACAATGAACATCCTTTCTGTGAGTTTAAGCGGAAAAAGCGGAAGCGTGCCGGAGAAAAGGGTTCCCTCTTTGCCTGACACGCTCCCGATTATATGTTATTTGAATGACTTTTGATAAATGGCCGATACTTCATCGTCAGTCAGCGGACGCGGGTCGAGCGTGAAAAGGGCGCCCATTGCCTCTTTTGCGTTGCGAACCATTTTCGGGAAGTCTTCCGGTTTGATGCCCCAGTCGCTGAGTTTCAAGTCATGTACCTTGCATTCTTTCTGCATACGCACCAGCGCATCGATGAAGTCGCTCGGACGGTTGCTCTTCTGCTGGGTCATGGCTTCCGCCATCTTCATGTAGCGTTTCATGCAATCGTTGCGGAAAGTCTCGAAGTAGGCTTCGCTGATGGCAATCAGGCCCGCGCCGTGGGGCAACTGCGGATAGTAGGCGCTCATGGCATGTTCCATCGAGTGCTCGGAGATGCAGCTGGACGTTGATTCGACGAGCCCTGCCAATGTGCTTGCCCACGCTACTTTTGCGCGTGCTTTCAGGTTGCGCCCGTCGTTTACGGCTACCGGAAGGTATTTGTAGAGCAGGCGGATGGCTTCCAACGCATACAAATCGCTGATGGGAGTGGCGCAGTTGGCGATAAATCCTTCTGCCGCATGGAAAAATGCGTCGAAGCCTTGGTATGCGGTGAGATGCGGGGGGATGGAAAGCATCAGTTCCGGATCGATGATGGAAAGGACAGGGAAAGTCAGTTCGCTGCCGAAGCCGATTTTTTCTTGCGTGTCTTCGTTGGTGACGACGCTCCACGGGTCGGCTTCCGTTCCTGTGCCTGCGGTGGTAGGTATGGCCACTATAGGAAGCGCTTTCGTTACCGGACGACCTTTGCCCGTGCCGGCAGGTATGTAGTCCCAGTAGTCGCCCGGATTGCAGGCCATGATTGCGATTGCCTTGGCCGAGTCAATGCTGCTTCCGCCTCCCAGTCCGACTACAAAGTCGCATTCTTCTTTCCGGCAGAGTTCGGCTGCTTCCATCACATGCTTCTTGGTCGGGTTGGGAAGTATTCGGTCGAACACAACCGAAGCGGCGCCGTTTTCCTTCAGCAGTTCGATGACTTTGTCCAAATAGCCGTATTTTTTCATAGATGTTCCCGAAGATATGGCTATCAGGGCTTTCTTTCCCGGAAGTTTCTCTGTAGCCAGTCTTTTGATTTCTCCACATCCGAACACGATGCGTGTCGGAATGTGCAAACTGAATACCGGATTTGTGTTCATAATGTGTGACGTTTAAAGTTCGTATGTTCAAATGTACGAAAATAAAGCCACAAAGGAAGACGGATAATGTTAAAAATGGTGATTTCCGACAAAACGGGGCCGGGCGAGCGGCTTGTTCTTTCTTGGCGATGCCGGGCAGCGCGTCTTCTGAACTTGCGAAGTCTGGCGGTCAAAATCGACGAACGACTCGTAGGTAGGGGCGTTTCCGGTTCCTTCCTTCATGACCCGATCATAGATGGCTTTTCGCGAAGGAGCGTTGAAGCCTGCCGCATTGTCGTTCATCATGCTGTTTTCCGTGGGACGGTATATTCCTTTCGTATAGGTGCATCCTCCTTCGTATATGCCTAATCCTTCATCGGCATACCGTTCGTCTGTCAGGAATTTGCGCCAGAGTATTTTCTTCGTGTCTTGCGTGAAGTCGACATTCTGCGCCCATCCGTAAGACGACTGGAGGTTGCGTATGGTCGTAGCTTCGTCTTCGGGAATCTCTCCGTTGTCTTCGTAAGCGTATTCGTCTTCTAACTTGGCGAATCCGTGGCCTATGGCTTCATGGGTCAGCACTTGCCGGAAGATGTCGGTCTCCGCATTTTCCACCATCGGGCAATAGGCGATGGCAAACTCCGTCATCTTCTGGTTGGAGGGGTTCATGAAGCCGAAGTAGGTGGTTCCGGCATATTTGTCGGCATTCAAGATGACTATGGCGAGCGCATTGTCGTGGTCGATGTTTTCCACGCAATGGGTGTAGCTCATGACGGCAACGTTGTCTCCCGTGATGAGCGTGCTTTCTTCTTCCGCCAAGATGCAGCTGAAAGCCGTTTCATATCCGTATCCGAAGATGTTGCTTTTCGATACCGCCGTTACCGAATATACGTCGAAATAGTCTTTCAGCGATTTCATCGGTTCTTCGGTGAAGAGGTTCTCGTATGTCTTTTCCATAGCCTTGTCGTATGCGCCGTTGCTGATTTCCGTGTCGATGAATCCGTCGCCCATCAGCACGATGGGGATGCCTTTCCCTTTGTTCGATTCTTGAAGCGTCTTTACGTTTCCGTCTGCGGAGAAGTCGGTGGATTCGCTTCCGGTGTTTCCTTCCTGCACGATAGTTACGGTGGTCAGAATCTGCTGTTCCTGATTTTCTTCCTTTACGATGTACATGAAGCCGATGCGGGACTTCACTTCCGGGTTGGGCGCTATTTCCAGCGTGACGGAATAGTCGTTGAGCGAGCGCGACTTTGTTTTTTGATTAATCCATGAGCCGTTTCCAAGGATGTGCAGCTTGTCGCTGCGGATGGCGGTAGAGAAATTTACTTCTATTTCTCCGCCTTCCGAGTCGACTAAATAGAAAGGTTGTTCCAGACGGATGTAGTCGGAAGTTTCTTGCCTGACGTTTATTGTCTGTTTCGCGCCGTTTGAAGTCAGCGTTAGGGTAGCGGTGCGGCTCTCGTCCGTATCGTTTTCGCTTGTCGCCTTGAGCGTGATGACGTTTGCTCCCGCAGGCCCTTCCATTGGCGTAGCGGTAAGCCAGTCGGCCGAAAGGGCGGCTTGCCAATCGGAGGCGCTTTGGAAACTGACGGTGTTTTGCGCTCCTTCCTCCCATGTCAGTATGATGTCGTCCGTAATGTTGAACGAGAATCCGGACGCCGTTTCTTCCTCTTTCGAGCAGGAAGCGAGAAGCAGTGTGCATAGCAGCGCCATGTTGGCGAGAAGAAGAAATGGTTTCATCGCAGTAAAATAAGATTAGTCTGTCGCAAAAATAAGAAAACATTTTGTGATAACTGGCAGATTTCGGTGAAATCCTTGAAACGCCGGCGCGTTTGATGCAGAATGCGGCGGCTTCCGGTTCGGTGTGCCGCCGGGCTTTTCCTGAGCCTCCGGCTTGTTTTTCGGTCGGACTGCAATATGGAAAGTTCTCGCCGTTTTTTTGTGAACATTTTCTGGATAAAGTCGTTGTAATTTAATATCTTTGTGTAGCGATGCTTTCCGGAATGGTTTGTTAAAATAATAAGAGTATGAAAAGAAAGATGATTTTGGAAGCCGTTGGCGTGCTTTCGGCATTTATCCTGTCTTGCGGCAGTGCTGCTGCATGTACGGGCATTTCGCTCATGGCCGCAGACAGCAGCCGGGTAGTGGCACGGACGATTGAATGGGGTGGGAGCGACCTGAACAGCCAATATGTAATTGTGCCGCGCGGATATGTGCAGCAATCGTATATTCCCGGAGGAACGGTGGGAGGAAAGACTTTTGCGGCCCGTTACGGCTATGTCGGCCTTGCTGTGGAACAGAAGGAGTTTGTGGCGGAGGGACTGAATGAAGCGGGGCTTTCTGCCGGACTTTTCTATTTCCCCGGATACGGAGAATATGAGGCTTATGCGGAAGCGGAAAAGGCGGAAAGCGTGGCAGACCTGCAGCTCGTGCCTTATATATTGGCAACCTGCGCCACGGTAGATGAGGTGAAGAAAGCCATAGAGGGGATTCATGTGATAGCCATCGACCCTCGTGCCTCTACCGTACACTGGCGTTTCACCGAGCCGTCGGGACGACAAATCGTGCTGGAGATAGTGGGAGGGAAGCTCAATTTCTATGAGAACGAGCTGGGAGTGCTTACCAACTCACCGGGATTCGAGTGGCAGCTGACCAATCTCAACAACTACGTGAATCTGTTTCCGGGAAGCGCGCCGGCCCAAAAGTTGGGCAACCGGGAACTGAAGTCATTCGGTGCGGGAAGCGGTTTTCTGGGCATTCCGGGTGACGTGACTCCGCCTTCGCGTTTCGTGCGTGCCGCCTTCTATCAGGCTACGGCACCGTTGCAGAAGACGGGAGAGGATGCCGTGCTGCAAGGTTTCCAGATTTTGAACAATTTCGACATCCCGGTAGGCATCGAGTTTGCGGACGGGAAGATTCCGGCCGACATTCCGAGTGCAACACAATGGACTTCGGCCACGGACGTGACGCACCGTGTCATCTATTACCGGACAATGTACGACAGTGCTATCAGAAGGATAGACCTGAACAAGATTGATTTTTCAAAAATTAAATACAGGGCTGTTCCTTTGGACAAAGTGGAACGGCAGCCGATTGCTGACATAATATTGTAAATAAGGCTCATGGACATATTTCTGATTATACTTGGAGTTCTTTGTCTGGTGGTTGCTGTATTGGGTTCCGTGCTTCCGGCTCTTCCCGGCCCGCCTGTAGCATACGTGGGGATGATTCTTTTCCATCTCACCGACCGCATCCAGTTCACACCGGCCCAACTGATAACTTGGGCGGTGCTGGTCATACTGGTCCAGGTGCTTGACTATATCATCCCGATGTTGGGAAGCAAATATGCCGGAGGAACGAAATGGGGAAGCTGGGGGTGCGTTGTCGGCACGGTGGCCGGATTGTTTTTCCCTCCGTGGGGGATTGTTCTGGGTCCTTTCTTAGGAGCTGTTATCGGTGAATTGTTGGGAGACAAGGATTTAATGTATGCGCTGAAGTCCGGTTTCGGCTCGTTGCTCGGCTTCTTGTTCGGCACCGTCGTCAAGCTGATGCTTTGCGGCTATTTCGTGTGGCAGTTTATTGCCGCATTCTGAATTTTTCCGGTACGCGCATCCGGAGTCTGAGCGGCGAATACGATATGGAAGTGCGGAAATGCAAGCGGGAATCGGCCCGGCCTGCATTTCTGCACTTCTCATTTGCGCTTTTCAGATGGACTTGATGAACTTGGCCGGCACGCCTCCCGCAATGGTGTTGGCAGGCACATCTTTCGTCACCACCGCTCCTGCGGCGATAATGGCGTTGTCGCCTATGGTCACCCCTTGCAGGATGGTCGAGTTGGAGCCTACCCATACATTCTTTCCCAATACGATGGGAGCCGGATAGGTAGAAGGACGGTCTTCGGGTGCAGTTCCGTGGTTCAATGTAGCGAACACTACGTTGTGCCCTATCTGACATCCGTCGCCCAATGTCACTCCGCCGTGGTCCTGAAAGTGGCAGCAGGCGTTGATGAATACGTGTTCTCCGATGTGGATGTTCTTTCCGAAATCCGTATAGAATGGAGGAAACACACGGAGGGTAGGGGGCACCGGCTGCCCGAACAGTTCGGACAGCAATGCCCTTACCTCGTCCGGCGTGTGGTATGCAGAGTTGAGTTTGAACGTGATGCGCCGTGCTTCATCGCTCATTTCGTCCATGAAGCGGTGGATTTCATCCGTGTTCAGACCTTTTCCGGTCTTTACGTGCGATAAAAAATCTTCGAGTGTCATAATCTTCTTTTATTGTTTGCCTGACAAAGGTAGGAAGAATCGTCCGGAGTGCCTGTATATATATTACGGAACTTTGCGCTAAGCGGCAGAAACGCGGCGGTCTGCCGGGAAAAATCCGGCGGCGTTCAAATAAAAACGCCGGGGCATTTCAGAGGGAAATGGCCCGGCATTCTGTAGTCTATGCACCCTTTTTAAAAGGACGCAGGGATGGATTTTTAGTTGTTGCGGTGCGGACGGCGGTCATGCTTTGCATGTCCTTCGCCTTTTCCGTTGCCGTTTTCCATACCTTCCGGTTTGGGGAGCAACGCTCTGTGCGACAGCTTGAATTTGCCCGTTTTCGGGTCGATTTCCAACAGCTTCACGTCTATTTCGTCGCCTTCCTTCAGTCCGGTTTCTTCGATGGTTTCGAAGCGTTTCCAATCGATTTCAGAGATATGGAGAAGCCCGTCTTTGCCCGGAAGGAACTCAACGAACGCTCCGTAAGGCATAACCGAACGCACTTTTCCTTTGTACGTTTCTCCGACTTCCGGAACGGCTACGATGTTCTTGATAAGGCGTATCGCGTCATCGATGCTCTTCTTGTTCGTGCCTGCCACT
Source organism: uncultured Phocaeicola sp. (assembly GCA_944320135.1). GTDB lineage: Bacteria > Bacteroidota > Bacteroidia > Bacteroidales > Bacteroidaceae > Phocaeicola. Next base: position 56,699 of record CALUGI010000015.1, read on the forward strand.
TCGATGCGGCCCACGCCGTCGATTTCTTCAATCGTGATGGTAGCTCCGGTTTCTTCCTGCATACCTTGGATAATTTTTCCGCCGGGGCCGATGACAGCTCCGATAAATTCTTTCGGAATCGTCATGGTTTCGATGCGCGGAGCGTGCGGCTTCAGTTCCGGACGCGGTTCGGCAAGACATTCAGTCAGTTTTCCGAGGATGTACTCGCGTCCCTGCTTTGCCTGAAGCAGCGCCTTTTCCAGAATGTCGTAAGTCAGTCCGTCGCACTTGATGTCCATCTGGGTGGCGGTGATTCCGTCGCGTGTACCCGTTACCTTGAAGTCCATGTCGCCCAAGTGGTCTTCATCTCCCAAAATGTCTGAGAGCACGGCATATTTGTCTTCTCCGGCATTTTTGATCAATCCCATAGCAATGCCCGACACCGGTTTCTTGATAGGTACACCGGCATCCATCAGTGCCAGCGTGCCGGCACATACAGTGGCCATTGAAGACGAACCGTTTGACTCAAGAATGTCTGAAACCACACGGACGCAATACGGATAATTTTCAGGAATCTGCCCTTTCAGCGCGCGCCAGGCCAAGTGTCCGTGACCGATTTCGCGGCGGCCGACTCCGCGCTGCGCTTTTGCCTCACCTGTTGAGAACGGAGGGAAGTTGTAGTGCAGCAGGAAACGTTCCTTGTGCTGGTCGAGCACGTCGTCAATCGTCTTTTCATCGAGTTTCGTGCCCAAAGTGACGGTGCTCAACGACTGGGTTTCACCGCGTGTGAAGATTGACGAACCGTGGGGGCCGGGCAGCGGACTTGCTTCGCACCAGATGGGGCGGATGTCCGTGGTGGCACGACCGTCCAGACGCTTTCCTTCATCGAGGATGCAGCGGCGCATAGCCTCTTTTTCCACGTCGTGATAGTAGCGGTCAATCATCGGGCCTTTTTCTTCCAGTTCTTCTTCGGTGAACCGGGCCTTGAATTCGTCGCAGATAGCGGTGAAGGCATCTTCGCGCTCGTGCTTGTTTTTGTTGCCTGACTGAGCTATGGCGTATGCTTTCGCGTAGCAGGCTTCGTGAACGGCCTTGCGCAAGTCTTCATCGTTTTCTTCGTGGCAGTATTCGCGCTTTACGGTTTTTCCCGCTTCTTCCATCAGTTCCATCTGCGCCTTGCAGTGGATTTTGATTTCTTCGTGGGCGAATTTCATGGCTTCCAGCAGGTCTTGTTCGGACACTTCCTTCATTTCGCCTTCCACCATCATGATGTTTTCGTAAGTGGCGGCCACCATGATGTCCATGTCGGCACGTTTCAAGTCTTCAAAAGTCGGGTCGATGACGAACTTGCCGTCGATACGTGCCACGCGCACTTCTGAAATCGGGCCTCCGAAGGGAATGTCGGAAACGGCCAGCGCCGCCGAAGCTGCCAGTCCTGCCAGTGCGTCGGGCATGTCTACTCCGTCGGCTGAATAAAGGATGATATTTACGTAAACTTCTGCGTGATAGTTGTCCGGAAACAGGGGACGCAATGCGCGGTCCACCAGCCGGCAAGTGAGGATTTCGTAGTCAGAAGCCTTTCCCTCACGTCTGGTAAAGCCGCCCGGAAAACGTCCGAACGCGGAGTATTTTTCTCTGTACTCTACCTGGAGAGGCATGAAATCTGTACCGGGAACTGCATCTTTTGCTGCACAAACAGTAGCTAACAGCATGGTGTTCCCCATGCGCAGCATCACAGCGCCGTCTGCCTGTTTTGCAAGCTTTCCCGTTTCGAGCGTGATGGTTCTTCCGTCTCTCAGCTCGATCGTCTTAACAATAGGATTGATCATAAAAAACTTTTTTATATTATTCGAAAAATCTGCGCAAAGATAGGGATTTTATTGCATATCTTTTCGTTGCAGATGCAAAACTTTTGCGCGCGAAACGTTTTTTATGTAACGGCAGTGAGTTTGCGGCCCGCTTTTTGCAGTGTGGAAACGCGCCGGGAAGTCTTGGCAAAGCCGCCCGGTTGCGGCGGAAAAGGCGGGCGGATTGTTTGGCTGGCGCGGGCGCGTTTTTTGGGGAGGCTTTGTGCTGGAATGCGGCGGGCTGCCGGAACCGTTGATTTGTGTGTGAAAAACTTTGTGAAGTCATGAAAAGAAGTAACTTTGCAGCTGAATCAAAAAAACAAGGACAGGCAATGAAGAAAAATGTTTATATTCTGGCGGCAGTGTGTGCGGCGGCATTGGCAGCCTGCGACAGCAGGCAGTCGTTTACGGTGGAAGGCTCCGTGACTGGGGCGGAAGACAAGACGCTCTATTTTGAGCAGACCGGCCTGGAAGGGATTGTCGGGCTGGATTCCGTGAAGCTGGACGAAAGCGGAACCTTCCGCTTCAAGGGCGAGCGTCCGGCATCTCCGGATTTTTACCGTTTGCGTGTGGATAATCAAGTCGTCAATTTTGCGGTGGACTCTACGGAAACCGTAACGGTGGAGGCGGATATCAACAACTTTGCTACAGATTATCGGATAGAAGGTTCGGAAAACAATCTGAAGATAAAAGAACTTGCGCTGATTCAAGCCGACTTGCAGCGGAAGGTGAACGAGCTGGCTGCTTCCGGACTTCCGGCAGGCATCGCGCAAGACAGCCTGCAGCAGATGGTGGACAGCTATAAGGCAAACGTGAAGCGGAATTACATCTTTGCCGCTCCCAACACGTCGTATGCTTATTTCGCCTTGTTCCAGACGCTGAACGGATATATGATTTTCGACCCGCTGACCAATAGGGACGACGTGAAATGCTTTGCGGCGGTGGCTACCAGCCTGAACAATGCGTATCCTCACGCCGACCGTTCGCGCAACCTTTATAATATGGTGATAAAGGGAATGAAGAATACACGTCCCTTGCAGCCTCAGGAGGAACTGGCGATTCCGGCAGACAAGATTCAGGAAACTTCCATTATCGACATCCCGCTGAAAGACATTGACGGGCAGGTGCGCCATCTGACCGACCTGAAAGGGAAGGTGGTGCTGATAGATTTCACTGCCTATGCTGCTCCCACATCCGGCGTGCGCAATCTGGCCTTGCGCGAACTGTATGACAAATACGCCCCGCAAGGATTTGAAATTTATCAAATCTCGTTCGATACCGACGAGCACTTCTGGAAAACCGCTTCAGACAATCTGCCGTGGATATGCGTGCGCGACCCGCAAGGACCTTATTCTTCATATATCAGCCTTTACGGTCTGACCCAGTTGCCCGGCAGCTTTTTGGTGAACCGCAGCAACGAATTGAGCGTAAGGCTGGATGGAAATGCGGATTTGGAAGCGGAAATAAAGAAATTGCTTTAATATGTTGCAAAGCATATCTCGCAACTTTTGGTTTGTATCATAAAAAAGCCTATCTTTGCAAATGGATACAGGCTGGCAATCAGCTGATGTATTCAGGAACATAATTCAAGATTATTCAGAGTTGTCATTCTGAACAAAGTAAAGCGGCGGGCATTCGGTTTCCGCTCTTTTGCTTCGTTCAGAATGACTTTCCTTTTGATAAGGTGGAGATGAAGATGACACTCTTTAGCTTTATGTGATAATTTTATTGACAACAAAAATAATATAGGAGGAAAATTATGGCTTACATGTCAGAAGAAGGCTATCAGAAGCTGGTGGCCGAATTGAAACGCTTGGAGTCGGTCGAACGTCCGAAAGTGATTGCCGCTATTGCGGAAGCGCGTGACAAGGGCGACTTGTCGGAAAACGCGGAATACGATGCCGCTAAGGAGGCGCAAAGCATGCTTGAAATGAAAATCAATCAGCTGAAAGCGACTATCGGCGATGCTAAAATTATCGATACTTCTAAGTTGAAGGCGGATACGGTGCAGATTTTGACCCGTGTGGAACTGAAAAATGTGAAGAACGGCATGAAGATGGCTTATACCATCGTGTCGGAGAATGAAGCCAACTTGAAAGAGGGAAAGATATCGGTGAACACGCCGATAGCTCAGGGACTGCTTGGAAAGAAGGTGGGCGATGTGGCCGAAATCGCGATTCCGCAAGGAAAAATCACGCTGGAAATAACGGGTATATCATTCTGAAGAAAGGGCAAGTCTGCTTCGGCAGGCTTGCCTTGTTTTTTAATATTTATCATTATGGCAACAATATTCAGTAAAATCATTGCAGGTGAGATTCCCAGCTACAAGGTGGCTGAGAACGACAAGTTTTATGCTTTTCTTGACATCAATCCGTTGGTGAAGGGGCATACGCTGGTGGTTCCTAAAAGAGAGGTGGATTATATCTTCGATTTGACTGACGAGGAACTGGCGGAGATGCACGTGTTTGCCAAGCATGTGGCACGGGCTATCCAGAAGGCGTTTCCTTGCCGGAAAGTAGGCGAAGCGGTTATCGGACTTGAAGTGCCTCATGCGCATATCCATCTGATTCCGATGCAGAAGGAGTCGGACATGCTGTTCTCCAATCCGAAACTCCAGCTTCAGCCCGAAGAGTTTGCGGCAATAGCGAAGGCGATTTACGGCGCATGGAGCAGTGAAAGCAATTGATTTCCTCTGACTAAATATAAATTCAATCAGCCGCGTGCGGAAACTGGCGTATGGGCTTGCAGTCGGTAGTTGCCGGAAGGCATACGGAGATGCAAGCCCTTTTTCATGTTGTCCGGCATTGGGGCGGAGATTGATTCGACGTTGGTTTATGAATATCAAACGATACCTTTTTTGTCTGTTGCTGTGGGCAACCGCATGCCGGCTTCTTGCTTCCGGTTATCAGATAGCCGGAACGGTTATCGACTGCAAGAACCGGAAGCCTGTAGAGTTTGTCAATGTGCTTGTGGTGGGCATGGGAATCGGAGCGACAACCGATGCGGAGGGCTGCTTTGTCATTGAAAATGTTCCTCCCGGCATTTATCGTCTGCAGGCTTCGCTTGTGGGGTATAAGACGATACAGACTTCTGAATATCGGGTAAATCATATTACGCCGCATGTCCTTATAGAGATGGAAAAGGAAGCGGCGGCTCTGGACGAAGTGACCGTTACCGCATCGCCTTTTCGCCGGATACCGGAAAGCCCGGTCAGCTTGCGTATCATTGGCGTGCAGGAAATAGAAAAAGCCCCCGGCGCGAACCGTGACATATCGAAGGTGGTGCAGAATTATCCGGGAGTGGCTTTCTCGCCTATTGGTTATAGGAATGATTTGATTGTGCGTGGCGGAGGCCCGTCGGAGAACCGTTTTTATCTTGATGGGGTGGAGATTCCGAATATTAACCATTTCAGTACGCAAGGGGCATCGGGAGGGCCTGTCGGCTTGATTGACGCGGACCTGATTCGCAGCGTGAACTTTTATAGCGGGGCTTTCCCGGCCAATCGCGGCAATGCGTTGAGTTCTGTGCTCGACTTCAGTTTGCGGGACGGTGACTTGGAGCGCAATTCAGTGAAGGCGACACTGGGTGCATCGGAAGTGTCATTAGGTTCGAATGGTCATATCGGGGAACGTACCTCCTATCTTGTGTCAGTCCGCCAGTCTTATTTGCAGATGCTTTTCAAGGTGCTTGGGTTGCCTTTCTTGCCGGCGTATACGGACGCTTCGTTCAAAATAAAGACCCGTTTCAATCCCCGAAACGAACTGACGGTATTGGGGTTGGGCGGCATTGACCGGATGAAGCTGAATCTGGGCATTGAGGGGGAAGACGCGGAGTATATGTTGAGCTATCTTCCGAAAATAGAGCAGGAAACCTTTACGTTGGGCGGGGTCTACCGGCATTATGCAGGCAGCCATGTGCAGACTGTAACTTTGAGCCACAGCTATCTGAACAACCGCAATTTGAAGTATCTGGACAATGATGAAAGCAGTGAAGATAACCTGACTCTGAGGTTGCGTTCGGTGGAGCAGGAAACGAAGTTGAGAATAGAAAACACTTCCGCCTGGAACGTCTGGAAACTGAATTTCGGCTTGGAACTGGGGCAGTCGCACTATACGAACGATACTTTCCAGAAGGTGTTTGCCGACCGCCTCCGCATGTTCGATTATCATACCGACCTGAATCTGTTCCGATGGGGGCTGTTTGCGTCAATGAATTACGCTTCGCCTGATGAGGGCTTCACGGCATCGTTGGGGGTACGGGCAGACGCGAACAATTACAGTGAGGAGATGAAAGAGCTTTGGCGGCAGATGTCTCCACGCCTTTCCGTTTCTTGCCGTTTGCTCGACGGGCTGTTCTTGAGCGGCCACGTAGGCCTGTATTATCAGCTTCCTCAGTATACGGCTTTGGGCTTCAAGGGGGATGCGGGGGAGTACGTGAACCGCTATCTTGATTATACCTCTGTTTCACAGGAAAGCGTCGGGCTGGCATGGTATCCGAATGAGGCGATGGAGCTTTCGGTTGAAGGATTTTACAAGTCATACCGCGACATGCCTTTGTCCGTTGCCGACGGTATCCCGTTGTCGTGTAAGGGCAATGATTATGGAGTGATTGGAAACGAAGCGCTTGTTTCGCGGGCCGAGGGGCGTTCGTATGGGGTTGAGATGATGTTCAAATGGCTGTTGGCGAAGAAGTTGAACCTGTCGTCTTCGTTGACATTGTTCAGGAGCGAATTCCGTGCGGACGGGGAGGGGGCATATCTTCCTTCGGCTTGGGACAACCGGTTTATTCTGAACGTAAGCGGCACATACAACTTCCCGAAGAACTGGAGCGTAGGGATGAAAGTCTGCTGCATCGGCGGCTCGCCTTATACGCCTTACGATGAGGACAAGTCTTCGTTGGTTGAGGCGTGGAATGTGGCGGGAAAGCCTTATTATGATTACGGCCGTTACAATTCGGAGCGGCTTCCGGCTTTCGGCCAGCTTGATGTGCGCGTTGACAAGACGTTCTACTTGAAGCGGTGTATGCTTGGATTCTATATCGACATTCAGAACGTTACAGGCAGCAAGCTCCGTCAGGCGGATGTGTTGATGAGCACGGGGCGGATTGCCGACGCTTCCGCACCTGCGGCTGAACAGCGTTATGTGATGAAACGGATCAAGCGGGAGAGCGGAACCCTGTTGCCTACATTGGGCATTACGTTCGAATACTGAGAAGCATAAAGGAAAGGGCTGCCGAAGCAGGGGCAGGCATCGTTTTCTGAAAGCCTGATTTTGTTTTGCGGCAGCCCCTTCTGTTTGGCCGTGCGCGGCATTACTTGATTTCTTTGATGAAATAGGTCAGTGTCGGCAGGTGGTCGCTGTAGCCGTTCTGGAAGGTCGTTCCGGAGAAGGTGCGCAGCGGATAGCCTTTGTACTTGCCTTCCTGCTGGATGAGGTACGGGCGGTTGAAGATTTCCGATTTCCAGAACTTCAGCGTGCTGTAGTCTTTGCCCAACAGGTTGCCCGAAATAATTTGCTGGTCGAACAGGTTCCATTTGTCTTGGTAGCAGAGCGAGCCGATGCCTTCGTCGAAAAACTTCCAAGTGGCGTTGTAGTAGCCGTCGGGCTTCACGTCTTTTTTGTTTTTCTTGGCGGCCAATACCTTGCTGCAGCTCGGATCGCTCGGATCATCGTTCAGGTCGCCTACTATCAGCACCTTGGCTTCGGGATTGTTGGCGTGGAGGGAGTCGGCTATGTGCTTGGCGATGCTTGCCGCGAACTCCCGCAAGGGAGACGACTTGGCACCGCCGTAGCGCGAGGGCCAGTGGTTTACAATCAAGTGGAACGGCTCGCCTGCAAGAATGCCGTTCACCAAGAGGATGTCGCGGGTGCGGTAGTCCGGCATGTCGGGCTTGTTGAACGGATATTTCTGCGCCGAAACGAAACGGAACAGGCGGGGATTGTAGAGGGCTGCCACGTCGATGCCGCGATGGTCGGGCGATTCGAAGTGTACAATCTGGTAGTTTCTGGAAGCGATGGCCTCCCTTTTCACGAGGTCTTCAATCACCTTGCGGTTTTCCACTTCCGAGATTCCGATGATGGCAGGCCCTGCGGGACAGTATTCCGTGGCCAGTTGGGAGATGACCTTTGCCACGTTGTCCAGCTTCTGGCTGTATTTGGTTTCTGTCCATTCATACGGGCCGTTCGGCGTGAACTCATCGTCGCCGGGGTTGTCCGGGTCATCTTCCGTGTCCCACAAGTTCTCCAAGTTGTAGAAGCCTGCGGCATACACGCCTAACCTTTTCTGCTGTGCGGAGAGGCTGAAAGCGATGCACGCCGTGAACAGGATTGACAGGATGATTCGTTTGTTCATAAAAGTCGCTTTTGCTTGTGAAGTTTTCGCAGGGGCGGAATCCCGTCCCTGCGTGAGTTTGTTTTATTTGTTGGTCGGAACCGGTTCGATAGCTGTGCCGCCGCTTCCGCCTTGGGAGCTTCCTCCAATCGTTGCTGTGACTTTAACATTCCTTACTTCCCATGTTGCTGCAGATGCTGTTGTGCTGTTATATTGGAAACTGATTATCACAGTATGGCCTGTGTAAGCTGAAATGTCAACATCCCCAGAAGATTGGAACGTCCAGCTGTCTCCTGCAGGATAACTGATGCCGCTCAGTGTTTCCCAAGTGGAGCCGTTATCGGTTGAGACAGCTACGATTTGATAGTCTTTAGGAGCTGCACCATTTGCCTTATTGATGGCATGTTCGAATGTTAAGGTCGCAGATGAAGCATTGGTCAAGTCAAGCGGAGAGGAAACCAGCCAACTTTCGGATTCTACGGGAGAGCCAGTAAAAGCACTTGCTTTCATGCAAGAATATGCTTCATCGTGTGTCCATACATAGTTTAGCCCTTCTGCTTTCTTATCCTCAATTGTAAAATTATTGCCTATCCCGTTTGCGAACGATTCATCAAGTATAGTTTTAGTGGTTCCCGGCTGTTCGCCTTCTCCTTCACCTCCTGCATTTCCTCCCGTGAAGTCGCTCACATCATCCGCCGTGCGGAGAGTCAGCTGCCATGCACCTCTGAAGCGTCCGAGGATGCCCGTCACGTTGCCGGTGCCTTCGGGAAGTATGTCTCCGGAGAAGTCAGCATAGTCGCTTGTGCGCACCATGATGGTGTTGCCGTGGCTGTCTTTGATGTTTCTTTCTCCATAGGCATTAGGATTCTCAGCTTTTTCTTCTTCCGTCGGGCCGAAAATATTTTTATCATCTTCAATCTCAAACGATACATTCGTGAACTGTACCAATTTGAACTTATAGGCTTCCACATCCGCATTCACCGCACTGATGTCGTCCAGCACAATCGGCTTGGCGTTTTCCGGGTTGCCCCATCCGTCTTTGCTGACGTGCGCGGTGAACTCTTCCCACGGCGTGCGGTACAGATAGCCGTCGGGATGTCCCAGTTGCTGCTCGTCGCCGAAGACGGAGATGCTCAGCCCGTTGAGGTCGATGTACACCGTTTGTCCCACCGGGTAGTAGTTGTAGACGCTGCTTTGGTCAACTTCCATTTCGATGGCTCCGGTTTCGTCTTGCAGATAAATCTTCTTGAAGATGTTTCCCGACTCGTCATTGCCCGTTATGAGGGCTTTCAGCACCAAATCGTCGGCGATGATGAACTCCACGTCCTCGGTTGCGCCGGCACCTATCTCGCGCAATTCCGCGATGGTCGTGTTGGCTGCCGGGCCCGTGTACTCAGGTTCGGTCAGAAGCGGCTGGTCGTAGTCGCGCTCGCAGGCGAGCAGTGCGGATGACACGGACAGCAGCAGAAAGATTCTATTTATAAGTTTCATACGTCGTATTGTTTTGTAGGTTTCGTTTGATTATGTCTGAACGTCCGCCCGCCGGACTTTTCTTGAAACGCCCCGGCGTTTTCCCGAAAGGCGGCGGCTGAAGCGTTTGCTTCCGCAGGCGTCCGTTCTCGTTTAAAAGCGGTAGCTCAGGTTCAGGAAGCAGTTGATGCCCTGCATGTAGTAGTACTTCCCTCCGAATCGGTCGGGGTAGTCGATGTCCGAGCGTCCCTGTTCGTAGCCTCCCGTGCAGATGTTCTCCTTGTCAAGCAGGTTGTTCACCGACAGGTTGAAGTTGATTGACTGCCGGTTGCGCAGGTAGAATATCTTTCCCACGGAGATGTCTATCGTGTAGGCCGAGGGGAAACGCTCCTGCGTGGTCAGCTTCTTGTAGGCATCGTAGTATTGGTTGTAGGGCGTGACCGCCTCGTATGTGGAAGCCACGCGGCGCAGCGGGGCAGCTTCGATGTAGTTGCGTGCAAACCAGTTGACGTTTGCTCCGAGGAACCAGTAGTTGATGAAGTAGCGCACGCCGAACGTGCCCGCAATCTGCGGCACGCCTCCCACATACACGTCTTTCATATACACCTTTTCCGCCTCCACGAGCTTGCCGTTTTCCGAGTGCTTGATGCCCGTCGGGTTGTTGCTGTAGTAATATTCGCCCACGGTTCCCGCCAGGTCGAAGCTCCAGTGGTCGTCCAACTTGTAGGTCGCGCCCACCTCGAAGCCGCGATGGATGCGGTTCACGCCGTAGATGATGTGGTTGATGAACGTTCCTTCGATGCCGTCGTAGTAGCTGTTGCGCTCCATCTGGTCGTAGAAGTTGGTCTGGAACACGCCGATGCGTCCGGCCACTTTCGGCGTAGAGAAGATATAGTTGAGGTCGGCCGAGAACACCCGTCCGCTCTCCATGTCGTCGATGGTGCGGTCGGTGATGCGCGGCGATATGTAGGCGTCGTAAGGCAGAGGGGCCTCGCTTCCGTAGCTCACGTTGGCGGTAATCATGTGCCGCCCGTTGAACTTGTAGGTCAGTCCGCCCTTCAGCATGATGTCAGTGAAGCTGTGGCGCGCCCCCTTGCCGTATGAGTCGTCGGGATAGCGTCCGTTCATCATTTGTCCGTCGCGCTGGAAACTGGTATGCGTCAGCTTCACTCCGTAATAGTAGTCCCAGTGGCGCGAAGTGTATCGGTTCACCACCCAAGCGTTGGCCGACCAGATGTTCAGGTTGAAGTTGTAGCCGAAAATTCCGCCCTCATACACTTTGCGGTCCGGGCGCAAAAGGTCGTTTTGCAGCTTGTCGTGGTCGCCAGAGAAGTCCTGTTCCGAAAACTTGTCGATGTCGAGCACGTATTGCGCGCCCATAAGGTCGTCAACCGTCTTGAACTGGCGCGACTGGGTGAACCGCGCTCCCACGCCTGCGGTGAGGTTGAAGTGGCGGTTGATGCGCGCGTTGAGCGTAGAGTTGAACGTCGTTTCAAACAAGTCGCTGCGGCGTTCCTCCACCATATAGATGGCCGCTCCGTTGCCGTTGCGGATGTTGTTGGCGTTGGCCGCATACATTTCCTCCCAGTTCAGCTGGGTGAAGCTCGCGTCTCCGCTGCGCCACAGTTCGCGATACAGCCGCTGCGTGTCTTCGCTCTCGAAGTAAGAGGGCAGGTAGCGGTAGTAGTCCGGACGCGGGTCGGGCCCGTTGTACCAGTTGAGGGCCGTGTTTCCGTAGCGCTGGTAGTGGGCTCCCAAGCCGGTGGTGAGGGTCATGTTGTCGTTTATCTTCCAGATGTGCGAGATGACGGCGGTGGGGTCGAAAGCTGTCACCACCTTTGCGTTGCGTTTCTTCCCGTTCTGGTAGCCCCAGTTGGGGTTGTAGAGGTAGTTGCCGGTCAGTTCATACACCTCGCGGTAGGAGCTTCCCTGCTGTCCGCGCTGCACGGGCGACACGAACGCCACCATCGAGAGGCTGTGCCGGCCGCCTTGCCACTGCTTTTCGGCGGACAGTGCCAGCGAGAAGTTGTTGTAGAACGTGCCGTCGATGTGTCCTTCGTGCGAGTAGCGTCCGCCTACAGAAGCAGTCACCGCCCAGCCTTTGTCGTTCAGTCCCGTAGAGTAGGTGAACATGCCGCGCAGGTAATAGTTGCGGTTGGTGTAGCTGAGCGTCAGCTTTCCGCCCGGCGCATAGCTTGAAGCGCGCATATTGATGTTTTCCGCTCCGCCCAATGCGCCGAAGGTGAAGCGCGAGGGTGCGGTGAAGTTGCTGACATCTCCGTTGCGGGTCATGTCGTTCAGCGCGCCGACGGCCGAGTAGTTGAACACGCCCCGGTTCTGGTCGTTGAACTCCACGCCGTTGATGTATTTCAGTTCTTTGGTGCTTCCGTATCCGCGCGGCGAGAAGCGTCCCGGCGAGAGCTGGTAGGCGGTGCGGTTCAGGAAGATGTCGTTTGATAGGATTACTGTCGTGCTGACATCCTGCGTTGCGCTTTCCACATCATCGTCCACCACACCTGCATCGATGATCCCTATCATTGATACGTCTTCGTTGGCGTTGAGTTCGGTCACGCGAATCGGGTCGAGTTCGTTTTCTCCCATATTTTCCACTTCGATGGTCACACTTTTCGGGGTAATCATCACGGAATTCAGATGAAGCACGTAGCGTCCCGGCTGCAGGCCCCGGAGGATGAATCTTCCGTCGGCGTTGGTCGTGGTCTGGATGTCATGGTCAGTTACCGTCACGATGACTCCCGGCACAGGCTCGTTGCTCACTGCTCCGACTACATTGCCCGTCACGCTGGGCCTGCCTTGTGCGAACGTCAGGCAGGGCAGCAGGAATGCCATGAAGAACAGTAATTTTCGTTTCATAAACAGTTGTGTAAGTTGTTGTTATTAATGGCCGCCTTCGCTTCGCAACGCGGGCGCGTTTCGTGGCGGATGCCGCCGTCTTTCGGCGAAGCGCCGCCGCGTTTCGGCTGCGGTTTCGAGGCTCGGCTTTTGAGTGACCGAAGAATCTCGCAGGCATCCGTGCGGGAGGGTGCGAGATTCTTCGGGGTTTAGGGGCAAAAGGCAATGCTTTTATTTGCTAAAGTGCAGTGCCTTATTTTACATTTATACCAACGAGGATTGCACGTTCGTCACTTCCTCCTTCTACGGTGCTGAATGTAATTGTTGACGATGCCGTAATATTTTTAAGCGTAAACGTTTTGTTGTCTGAATCTGCTGGAGTGAATGTGAAAGGAGAATTGCCGCTTACGTTGGCATTCCCTGCCACTTCTATGGTTTTGCTGGTCTGGTCATCGTCAAAACTGCCGCCATTGTTAATACTTACGGTCAACATGCTTGTGCTGTTATTCCATGCCACAGCATAAAAGCTCAGACTTGTGGCATTGGCTGTAATCGGACTTGTTGTCCATGAGCCGTAAGCTGAGCCTGTTCCTAACTTCAGTATTGGATATTTTTGGCTGCCAATATTTACTTCACCGCCACTGGCTTTATTCTCATCAGTATTTGTGCCTGTAGGAAGGGTGATGTTGCTTGTATAAACAGCTTCGCTTGGTCCCGGTTCCGGTTCGGGTTCCGGGTCAACTGTGCCGCTTCCTGCATTAGCGACGAGTTTCACATCATATACTTCCCACGTAGGAGCATTGCTTGCGGTGCTTTTATATTTGAACGCAAACTTGATTGTTTTTCCCTTGTACGCGCTCAAATCAATATCTCCGGAAGATGCTTCCGTTGTCCAATCGTCGGATTTTATTTCATTGGGATAATTGGGTATTTCAACAGGAGTCCATGAGCTTTCATCATTGTCTGTTACCTCCAATGTGAAGTAGTCTTTGGCTTCATCTCCCAAAACAAATCCCATCACATGCTTGAAAGTCAATATTGCATTGGTCGCATCATTCGGAATTTCGACGGCCGGAGATACAAGTCGGCTTTCAGCAGCCTTTGCACCACCGACGAATGCGGATGCTTTCATGTAGTGGTAATCGGCATCGTGCTTCCATACATAGCTTAAAGTGCCCAACTCGACATCTTTTATCTCGAATTTTCCTATACTGCTTTCGAATGTTTCTTCCAGCAAAACGGTCTCTCCTCCCGGCTGCGGAGCTTCCCCTTCTTCAAAGTCCACGTTGATGTCGCCACCTGCCTGCTCATCCCAGTCTTCAATGGAAGCATTTCCCATAGATACAACGGGCTGACCGTTTACAGTAGAGAGCGTAGCGGTATAAGTGTACTTGGTTGAAGCCTCAAAGCCTTGGCCTCCTTGCACGGTAATCGGCCACTCGAAAGTCATGCTTCCCAACGTGAAGGTCATTGTTGCGCCGCTCAGGTCCGCAGTCGGGAGGATGATTGCTTCAGCCAGCGTACCCTCTGCGTCCACGTTCATGGCGATGTTTGCCTTGCTCTCCGTTGCCTCCAACGAACCGTCGGTCAGGTCGAAATTGGCTTTCGTGTTCATTCCCGAAATCGTGATGGCGAGGCCGCTTGTGCTTGCAATGGTTTCGTCTTTTCCCACGGTGATTACAATCTGGCTCAGCTGGTGTTTGAATGCCAAGTTCACGGCATTTCCGTTTGCGATGCCCGTTGCGTTGTTAGAATACAGCAGGTCGATGGCTTTCGGGTCGTCCTGGTTCGTTACGTCTACGGCATAGGTCTTTCCGTTCAGGCTTGCAGTGTACGGATAATATGCTAAGAAGTCGGCCGTTTCAACGCCTTCCGGCCATTTCAATGCCGAGCCTGCCGGGGTCAGGGCGCCCGCTGCGCTTGCCGTGTACTCTCTGTTTTCAAACTCTTCGGTGCCGGCAGTCATGAAGATGCCTACCTTGTCACCGTCGTCCCATGCCGAGCCGGAAGCTCTCGATGTAAGTCCTTCGATGTAAGAAGTGAACATGATTCCGTCACTTCCTAACCATTCACTGTTGTCATCGTTGCTCTTACAGCCTGTAAGGGCAAGGGCGGACAATGCGCCTACGTAAAACAAATTGTTCAGTTTCATAACTCATTTATTTTAGGGTTATAGTTTTAATGAAGAATGAAGAATGATGAATGAAGAATCAGGCTCGTCACCATACGCTTGCGTTGTCTTTGAGCCGTTCGTCGATTTGCGGGAAGAAGGTGAATCCCGTGATTTCTTCCAGCTCGTTGACGGAAAGGCTGCAATTGCGCCAATCGTTGGTGCTTGTATAAGCCCTGTGGTCGAGCTTGAACGCGAGGGTCTGGAATGTGCCCTGCACTTTTCTGGCCAGAGCTTTGAAGTAGTATTTGGGGACGGCTACTCGCTTCCCGTCATTGTCGGAAGCATATTCTATTTCGCCGTCTCCTTCTGTGGGCATGGCGCCCGTCACCACATAAAGCGTGTCCGTTCCGCTGCACCATCCTCTTACGGCTTTTTCAAGGTCGCCCCAAACCGTTCCGTTGAATCCCGTGGACAGTTGTGGAGTCATGTTGGTAAAATAAAAGGTTTGGGCGTTTGTTTCATAGGTGCGTAAGCGGTCGGCGCTCGGAATCTGGTGCCCTCGGTTGTAATCTTGGCTTGTGAAGCCGGTTCCTGCCTTGAAGAGTGTAGGCTGTTCCGCCTCTGAAAGATTCGGGTCGTAGTCCCAATCGTTTGTGCGGCCGTTATCATCCGGACTATGCCCGTCTGCATTGGTCATAAACCAGCTGTTCAGCGGGTAAGCCACCCAGTAGGCCATCTTCAAGTTCGTGTCATACAACATGCTGTAGTTGCGGACTTTGCCCCACGAGGCGTTCGAATAGTTTTTATCCGTATAGTGAGTGATGTATTTCAGGTTGCTTTGCGCCAGCAGCGATTCCGTGATTACCGGCGTTTCCGTCCACTTCACGTATTTCGCTTCCGGGTCAATCGTTACCGAGCCTCCCGCGTTGCTGATGCTGAGGTTGCAGATATATTTCGTGCCCGGCGCAAGAGTTGTGATTTCCGTGTCCACTTCCTTGCTCTTGCCGTTGATTTCGAGCTTGAGCTTCAGCGGGGCAGAGAGCGTTTGCGGCACGAGTATCGCCTCCGCTTGGGTGTACTCCTTATTTATATAGGCTGCAACGTCCGCTTCACCTTCCGGAGCGGAGAGCGACTTGTCCTTCAAGTTGAGGCTTGCCTTCGTCTTCGTGCCCAAAACGGTTATCTTCAACCCTTCGAGCGAGCCGTTGTCAGCAGATTTCAGGTTGACCGACAATTGCGAGAGCACGTGCGAAAACTGGAGGTTGTTGCCCGTGTGCAGGCTTTCCGGCGTGCGTCCGGTGAGGTTGTTCGACACCATGAGGTCGATATCCTCTTGTTTGCTCTGGTCTGTCACGTCTACAGAATAAGCCAGCCCCGTCATTCCGGCGCTGTACGGATAATAAGCCACGAAGTCCACGCTCTGCCCCTCGTCTTCCGGGAAGCGGATTACCCCTCCGTCGCCCACAAAATTTCCGTCGCCCGCACGGGTGGCGTATGGAACGTTGCTTTCCAGTATGTTGTCTCCGCCGTTTGCCAGCATGTACACGCCGATTCTGTCGCCCTTCTCCCACGATGCGCCGTAAGCCCTCGATGCGGCCGCGTCGTCGATGTCGGAAGTGAAAGTCACTTCGTTTTTCACAAAACTGTCGTTTCCCGTCGGTTCAGGTGTCTTGTTCTCGCAAGCCTGAAGGATGAATAAGGCCATGATGCCTCCCCATATCGTCTTTTTCTTCATAATGGATGGGTAAGTTAAGTTGTTGTAGCGTTTGCAAAATGTTTTTTCATTCTCCGGAATTTCCTTTGCATCTTTGGATATTCTTTTGAAATTTGCCGTTAATTTATAAAAACTTTTCCTTACAAGAAAATATATTGGAGGGAATTTTCTTCATTTGCAGCCGAAATGCCTCAAATATTGCATAAATGTGACAACGGTGTGAAACGTCTCTTAAAACATTGCGGAAAGGAAAAGGCGAAGCGTGTGCTCTTCCTTTGAGAAGCGTCGTCTGCGCCCTGTTCCCGGCGTGCGGCATTTTGTATCCCGATTCCGCCGCAACGCTTTCTTTTTGCTATCCGGAGCAGTGCAGGCCTCGTCGCCGGGCCGTATCGTCCGGCGCGCTTTGGAATTTTCCGGGCGCGAACCGTGCGGAACGCGGCGGCGTTTGCAGGCATACGCGCAGGCTTTTCGCCATTTTGTTTTGCCGCCCGCCGCGTTTTGCGTATATTTGCCCTTGAAACGAAAACCATTCCGCCATGAGATACCTTGACCCCCGCGCCGACCTGACCTTCAAGAAGGTGTTCGGCGAGCATCCCGACCTGGTGAAAAGCCTGCTCAACGCCCTCCTTCCCTTCGAGACCCCGGAAGAGGAAATCGACGAGATAGAGTACCTTCCCGCCGAACTCGTCCCCGACACCCCGCTGAAGAAGAACAGCATCGTGGACGTGCGCTGCCGCGACATGCTCGGCCGCCAGTTCATCGTGGAGATGCAGATGCTCTGGTCGCCCGCCTTCATGCAGCGGGTGCTCTTCAACGCCTCGAAAGCCTACGTGCGGCAGTTGGGCGGCAGCGTGCGCTACGAGCTTCTCCAGCCCGTCTACTCACTCAACCTGCTGAACGACGTGTTCGCCCCCGACCTGCCGGACTACTACCACGACTACCGCATCGTGCGCATGGAGCACACGGAGAAGGTAATCGAGGGCCTGCGGTTCATTTTCGTGGAGCTTCCCAAGTTCACTCCCTCCACCTTCAGCCACAAGAAGATGCACGTGCTCTGGCTCCGCTACCTGACGGAAATCAACGAGAGCACGCGCCGCGTTTCGGACGACCTTCTCGAAAATCCCGAAATCCGCAAGGCCGTCACTCAGATTGAGGAATCCGCCTTCAGCGACGCCCAGCTTCTCGGCTACGACAGCTTCTGGGATGCCGTGAGGGTGGAGAACACCCTCGTGAACGACGCGATGCGCAAGGGGCTTGCGGAGGGCCGCGAAAAAGGTCTTGCGGAAGGGCGTGAGAAAGGTCTTGCAGAGGGCCGTGAAAAAGGTCTTGTAGAGGGGCGTGCGGAAGGCATTGCTCAGGGAATCGAGACAGGCCGTCAAGAGGCTGTGAGACAGATGGCACGCAGTATGAAAGCGGATGGCTTGCCTGTTGATGCAATATCCCGATATACGGGCCTTTCTCCGGATGAAATAGCGGAATTGTAGAATGAGATTGCAGGCAATACCATTAGAATCAATAAATTATGAAAAATATAGCGGCATTTTTTGCGTTGCTGTTCTGCATTTCGGCAAGAGCGGCGGATACGGTTTATGTGAAAGGGCGGCAAATTCCGATATTGATAGAGCGGAAGGACAATGTGTTGCTTCAGATGCGGCTGGATGCGCAATGCAACGAAATGCTCGACGAAGTGACAGTCGCTTTTGGCAAAGAAGTCCTTTTGTCGGAAATCAAGTCCGTGAAGTTGTATTACAGCGGAACGGGGGCTTTTAAAGATCGGGGCAAGAATCGTTTCGCTCCGGTGGAGTACATCTCGCGCAACCGTC
Organism: uncultured Phocaeicola sp.; assembly: GCA_944320135.1. Lineage (GTDB taxonomy): Bacteria > Bacteroidota > Bacteroidia > Bacteroidales > Bacteroidaceae > Phocaeicola. Next base: position 74,825 of record CALUGI010000015.1, read on the forward strand.
CGGGAAAAACGCTCGGTGCAAATTCGTCTTACTCCGTTAAAAAGTCGGAGTGCCGTCCGGAGCGGCATTGCGTGACGTTGAAGGCAGGCCAGCCTTTGTTCCCCGGATACAATTTCTTTTGGATCAGTTTGGAAATGAATCCTGACGCATCGTTGCATACTATTGTGACGGCGGAAGTGGTTTCCGCAAAAGCGAACGGGAAGGAAGTGCCTGTAAAGAGTTTGGGGACGTTTGAAAGGCGGATGGCGGTCGGCGTGCGCCATGCAGGGGATGACGGCGTTGAAGCATTTCGCATACCGGGACTGGCGACTACCAATCGCGGGACTCTTTTGGGCGTATATGACGTTCGTTATAACAGTGAGAAGGATTTGCAGGAGCGTATTGATGTGGGCTTGAGCCGAAGCACGGATGGAGGACAGACATGGGAAGAAATGCGCCTGCCGCTTTCGTTTGGAGAGTACGGAGGTCTGCCGTCTGCACAGAATGGGGTGGGAGACCCTTCAATTTTGGTGGATGCTCAAACAAATACGGTATGGATTATGGCTGCATGGACGCATGGCATGGGAAACGAGATGGCATGGTTTTCTTCCCGACAAGGCACGGATGTCACGGAAACTGCCCAGCTGGTGCTGGTGAAAAGTACGGATGACGGGAAAACTTGGTCTTCTCCAATCAATATCACGAAGCAGGTGAAACGTCCGGAGTGGTTCTTCCTGTTGCAGGGGCCCGGAAAGGGCATTACAATGAGCGACGGCACCTTGGTCTTTCCGATTCAGTTTATCGACAAAGAGCGTATGCCGGGTGCAGGCATTATGTATAGCAAAGACAGGGGGGGAACTTGGTGCATTCACAATAGGGCGAGAACAAACGTGACTGAAGCGCAAGTGGCTGAGGTGGAGCCCGGTGTGCTGATGCTGAACATGCGCGATAATCGTAAAGGGAGCCGTGCGGTCTATATCACTTCCGATTTGGGGAAGACATGGAAAGAGCACGAGTCTTCCCGTACCGCCTTGATAGAGCCTGTATGCATGGCAAGTCTGATTGGCGTAAAGGCGGAGGACAACGTGGCAGGCAGAGACTTGCTGGTGTTTTCCAATCCCAACTCTACGACAGCGCGAGAAAACATGACTATAAAAGTGAGCGTGGACGGAGGAATGAACTGGTTGCCGGAACATCAGTTGCTTTTGGACGAAGGCCGGGGATGGGGCTATTCCTGTCTGACGATGGTCGACCGTGAAACGGTGGGCATCTTGTATGAAAGCAGTGCGGCGCACATTACATTTCAGGCAGTCAAGCTGGAAGACCTGCTGCCTGAAGAAATGTTTTATTCGGCAGATTGAATTTCGTTACTTTTTCAGACTTCTTTTCACGGTTGCAGGGACTCCGGCGGCAAGCGAGTCGTCGGGGATGTCTTTGGTGACCACGCTTCCTGCTGCGATGATGCATCGGTTTCCGATGGTCACTCTTGGGCAGACAATCACCCCTCCGCCCAGCCAGCAGTCTTCCCCGATAGTTATAGGATAAGCGGTTTCTTTTTCTTCCCTGCGTTCCACGTAGTCCATCGGATGCTGGGGGGTGTAGAACTGGCAGTTGGGCCCGATAAGCGTGTGCTTTCCTATTCGGATATATCCTGCATCGAGCATGGTGCAGTTGCAGTTGATGAACACGTTTTCATCCAGCAGGATGTTTTTTCCGTGGTCGCAATGGAATGGTGGACATACAGTGCTGTTTGCGGGAATGCTTGGTATAAGTTCTTCAATCGTTTTCCGATAGTCTTTGTCGTGGAGGCTCATAGTACGAAGACGTGCGCACACTTCGTTTGCATGGGCTAAGCTGGCTGCGATTTCCGGGTCGGAGAAGTAATACATTTCCGAGTTGTGCATTTTTTCGATTTCTGTTTTCATGATGAATCTGGTTAGAATGGAGATAATTTCTTCTTTGCATGAAAAAAGGAACCAAACTTTTCAGTCTGATTCCTGCAACTTCTTGTCTGTCAGCGGAGAGACAGGGATTCGAACCCTGGGAACAGTTACCCGTTCACCGCATTTCGAGTGCGGCCCGATCGACCAC
>CALUGI010000016.1 GCA_944320135.1 uncultured Phocaeicola sp.
ACGGACGAGACATCAGTTCATCACGTTCTTTGCGCTGATTTAGAATGATTGTTTTCATCTCCTATATTGTTATTCAAGTGCAATATTACTATTTTTTACTCAAACAGCAACGCATGTTGCATAAAATATATGCTATTTTATGCAGTACAGAATCACCATTGAGTAAAAATTCAAGTCATTGAGACCAAGAACTGCCGTACCTATTGAAAGAATTACCTCATCGTGATACTACCTCATCGTGATATATTTCTATCCACAAATAGCTTTATAATATTTTTCCATTTGCATAACAAGCCTTATATCCACTCTTATAAATCTTGATGTAACTATTTGCTGTCGGCAGAGTCATCCTACATCTACTTTTTGTCCCGGCCCAGAAAAGTAGACACGGAAAAATTGACAGCAACATAGACTTATGCAGGAAGCAACTTTACTTTATCCCCGTATTCCTATATACATTCAATAAAATAAAGTCAAAATAAGGGAAGAAAAGAGATGGCTGCTCCATAGAGTTCTTTCATTTAGCCTGCTATTCTTTTCAATACGCCATTGGCCTGTAGGGGGCGGACCCGCGTATCCGCCCAGATATATTGACATGATGTCATCGGGCAGACACGCGGGTCCGCCCCTACGGTTAAATGAAAGAGTCGTGGACGAGCAAGGCAAGCATGTCTGCATAGCCGAAAGCCGTGAAATCGGGAATCACCCGCGCGCACTTGCCGGCAATCGCCTCTGCGGGATTGGTGGTAGACAAGCCCACCACGGCCATTCCCGCCGCGTTTCCGGCCTCAAGCCCGTGGAAAGAGTCTTCAAACACCACGCAGTTTTCCGCCGTTGTGCCGAACACTTCCGCGCCGAGCAGGAAACAGTCGGGGGCGGGCTTGGAGCGGGCGAACATCTCTGCCGTGAGAATCCGGTCGACAAGCTCCTTCAGTTCGGGATGCACTGCATACACGCTTGCCATCTTCCGCTCGTTCGAGCTGGTCACGATGGCAATCTTCACCCCGTGGGCATGAAGCTCGCGCATAAAACCGACCACACCCGGCACGTATTCATACTTCATCTCCGCTTCAAAGCGGTCGAGCCCTTCGGTGATTTCGGCCTGCTCCTTCTCCATACCTGCAAAATAACGGGCATAAATCTGCTGCAAAGTCTGTCCTTTGATGATTCGTCCGAACTCTTCATATTCGGGATGATACTTTTTTCCGACCTCGTTCCAAAAGATACTGTACTGCGATTCCGTATCCATCACCACCCCGTCGAAATCAAAAAGGGCGGCCGTGCATTTCGTCATGTCCATTCGATTCTGTTTTTAAGTTCTGTTTGATTTTTCTGGCGCAAAGGTCATAAATATTCCCCCATCTTCCTAACTTTGCGCGCAGTTTTAACGAATTATACGCAAAACGAAGCCGGACGGCAAGCAATCCGTCAGCTGAAAAGCAACATGACGTTCAGCGCCGACACCACGGTCGCGATGGCGTAAAGCACGAAGGTGCTCCAGCGGGAATTGGCATACTCGCCCATCACGCGCCGCGACGAAGTGAGGCTCACCTGAAGAAAAACGGTGAACGGCAGCTGCACGCTCAAAACCATTTGAGAAACAATCAGTCCCTGAAACGGGTCGCTGATAAAGAAGATGACAAGCAGAGCCACCCCTAACGACAGAAGCACCCCCACACGCGAGTGGATGTCCTTGATATGGTACGACTCGCCGAACATGCCCGCGAAGATGGAGCCTGCCGCCATCCCGCTCGTCACTGTAGACGAAAGCCCTGCCATGAGCAACGCCAAAGCGAAGACAGTCCCCGCCTGGCTCCCCAACAGAGGAACGAGCAGCGACCGGGCTTGCTGGAGTTCTTCCACCTGTATGCCGTTGGCGAAGAAGGCGGAAGCGGCCAAAAGTATCATTGCGCTGTTGATGGCCCAACCTACCCCCATCGAAAACAGAGTGTCGTAAAACTCATATTTCAGCAAACGGCGGATGGAACGGGCATCGCCCTTGTTGTATTCGCGGCTCTGCACCACCTCCGAGTGCAGAAACAGGTTGTGCGGCATCACCACCGCCCCCAATACGCTCATGATGATGAGCAGACTTCCCTCAGGAATGCTCGGCACCACCCACGAGCGGGCCGCCAAAGGCCAGTCGATGTCCACTAAAAACAACTCGTAAAGGAAAGAAAGTCCGATAACGGACACGAAACCGATAATGGCGCGTTCGATGCGTTTGTAAGAGTTGGTAAACAAAAGTACGGCGGCCAATGCCGACGTGAGCAACGCCCCCCAAACGACAGGTATCCCGGCAAGCATCTGCAAGGCGATGGCGCCTCCCAATATCTCCGCCAACGATGTGGAAATTGATGCAAGCACCGCACTCCCCAACACCGGCCGCGCCACCCAACGGGGAGCGTAGCGCGTGGCAGCCTCGCTCAGGCACAATCCCGTAACGATGCCCAAATGCGCCACGTTATGCTGCAACACGATGAGCATTACCGTAGACAAAGTGACTACCCACAGCAGCGTATATCCGAAATCCGAGCCGGCCGCGAAATTGGAGGCCCAGTTGCCGGGGTCGATGAAGCCGACTGTCACTAACAAACCCGGCCCGATGTATTTGAAGAAGTCAAGACCTCCTAAATAGCGTTTGTGGTCTTTCCGCTTCAGTTCCTTGATGATGTTCCACATATATACCGATTATTCAACAGATGCCGACGGAGCGAAACGCTCCCACCCTGCGACCTGGTACCAACTTATCGAAGCGCGGTAGTATTCGTCCCATTCATTTTTAATGCCCCGGTCGGGACAATACATCCCTATGCCGCAAAATCGGTTCCCGTCGACAACGACGTTTCCAAATTCATATTCCGCTCCGGAAAGGCAAGCCTTCGAAATTACAGCTTTTTCAAGTGAAGCCCGGATGCTTTCCGGCAATACTCCGCCGTTCAATGCGCTAAAGAAATCTCCTATATCGAAAGAAAAATATTTAAAGCTGTTGGCGCCGTATTGCTGCACGTCCTGAAGATAATCGTCATCCGCCAAATCCTGTCCGTATGCACCCAATTCGCTCTTTACCGTCTCGGCCAATTGCTGCATCTGCAAGCAGTCTACCAAAGCGCACGTCCCCCACGATTCATTTTCCCGATTGAAAGAGATGAAATCGTCGCACACCTGAGCGAATCCGGAAGCGTCTCCGTAAAGGCGGGGAAGCACCTTTCTGTATGGAAAGCCCACCACCGGAGTTTCCATCACGGAACCGATGAGATAGTCCGTCACGTCACGAAGTTCGTATGCCACCTCTGCCGTGCCCATCATGCAGGCGTCGAAAAGAATGAAGTCGAGCTTTTCCGGAAAACTGGAGCGAAGCACTTCGGCCATATCCGGAATGTCAATGTTGTATCCGCCGTCATCGCCAAACGATTTCGACCGGACGGAACGCCCTTCAATCCAGCTGGTAGCATGAGAGCCGAATATCAATCCGTAACTCTCGGAGGGGGCTATCTCCTGCATGTCGAGAAGCACTTGGCGCATTGCCATCGGGTCGACCGACACGTATGAGCCGTCGTCGGAATAAACCTTCTTGTCTGCCGCCTCCACCACGGCGTCAAAGCTGACATCGCTTCCCGTCAAAGCCGGAATCCCGTTTACGTTTCCTTTTCCGTCGCTTACAAATTCCATTAAAGTGGGGCCTTCGAAAGTGGCGTCATTAGGACGCGGACGATAATAGACGAGCAAGGTGCAGGTATCCGTCATGGCGGACAAGGCTTCGTACATCCACATTACATTGTCTTCCAAGTAAGTGTTCAGGTTGTTGTTCGCCACTAAATAGGCCAAGACCGTGCGTCCTTTGCGAGTGCCGGGCTTGCTTTCCGGTATCTCGTTCGAGCATGAAGCCAGCACCGCAGCCGACAGCAACATGCAAAGCCCCCAACGTATTCTCCGTCTCATTCCCAATCCGGCTTTTCGAACTTGAAATTCGGATTTACGTCCAACAGGACAGAGAGGCCGCCTTTCTGATATTTTTCACGCAACTTGCCGATTTCTTTCTGAAGGTTCTTCTTTTTCCGGTTGAAGAATATGAAGCAGGTGCGGTTCTTCCCCCCTTCTTCCCGCTCTAAGAAGTCTTTCAGCTGATAGCTGTATGCCGAACGGGCCACCAGCATCCCATGCCCATTGACAGCAGCGCTGTCCACATACTGCACATCCGTGAAGTAAACCAACGAATCGGTAAACGAAGCGGACACTCCCGCCAGATAGACACCGTATTTGTTCTTGTCTTTCGGCTGCTTGCCCATTGCGGAAACGAACGGCAAGGCCAGAAAGAAAAAGCAAAGAATCTTTACACAACGCATAACAATCCAATTTATACAAGATGCAAAAGTAAGCATTTGCGGGAAAATACCGAAACATGACGCGAAATATTAACAAAAGAAAAGAGAGACAAGCCTACCGGCCTGCCTCTCCCTATTCGTTTTCGAAAACCGAACCTGCCTTATCCCAAATAAGACTTGAGCAGCTTGCTACGCGAATTTTGTCGTAGTCTTCTGATTGCTTTTTCCTTAATCTGGCGGACGCGCTCACGAGTGAGGCCGAATTTGTCGCCGATTTCTTCCAACGTCATTTCCTGCGTGTTAATACCGAAAAACATCTGGATTATCTCCTTCTCCCTCTCGGTCAGCGTAGAAAGCGCTCTGTCGATTTCCTTCGCAAGTGATTCATTAACCAAGGAACGGTCGGCCATAGGCGAATCGTCGTTCACCAGCACGTCGAGCAGGCTGTTGTCTTCTCCTTCCACGAAAGGAGCGTCTACTGAGATATGACGGCCCGACACTTTCAGCGTATCCGAAATCTTGTCGACCGGAATCTCCAGTTCGTCGGCAAGCTCTTCGGGCGACGGACGGCGTTCGTTCTCCTGCTCGAACTTGGAGAAGGCTTTGCTGATTTTGTTCAGCGAGCCCACCTGGTTCAAAGGCAGACGCACGATGCGCGACTGTTCCGCCAAAGCCTGGAGGATAGACTGCCGAATCCACCACACCGCATAGCTGATAAACTTGAAACCTCTGGTTTCATCGAATTTCTCGGCGGCCTTTATCAGTCCCAAGTTGCCCTCGTTAATCAAGTCAGGCAGGCTAAGGCCCTGATTCTGATACTGTTTAGCCACAGAGACGACAAAACGCAGGTTCGCACGTGTCAACTTTTCCAATGCCGCACGGTCTCCCTTACGGATGCGCTGGGCGAGTTCTACCTCTTCCTCTACGGTAATCAAATCTTCACGACCAATTTCCTGCAAGTACTTGTCCAGAGAAGCGCTCTCTCGGTTAGTGATACTTTTGGTAATCTTTAGTTGTCTCATTCTATATAAAACGATTTGGCTACAAAGTTACAACTATTTTCTGAAACAGGACCGCTTTTTGCAGAAGTTTTTTCGCATCGCCGCCAAAATAAAGCGGCGGACTTAAAAAAACCGCGCCCGACTGCCCAAAAAAGATGCGCGCGTTTTTCACCGAACGCGCGCATCCTTGCCTCGTCAATACGTTATCCTGCTTTTTTACCTCTTTATTCTCCCTGCGACAGGTCGACTGCATAATATGCCGGCTTGCCCGAAGGATAAACGCCGGTCATGAACAGCACCGGATCGGGCGATTGGGAAGCCTCTTTCATAGCGTCTTCCAAGTCTTTCACCGTGCGCAGCTGCTTGTCGTTGGCCTTCAGGATGATGAATCCCTTGCGGATGCCGCTGTCCTTCATGCGTCCGTCGGTCAGTCCGGTCACTTCCACTCCGTATCCCAAATTCAGCTGGCGCTTCAATTCGGCGGGAACCTCGCGGAAGGCGGCCCCCAACATCTCCATATCGGCCTTCTTCACCACTTTCGTGTTGCCCTGTGCATTTTTCAGCGTCACGGCAAACTCTTTTTCCTTCTTGTCTCTGAACACTTTCACCTTCACCTTGTCGCCCGGACGCTTTCTGGCGAGCATACCTTGCAAGGCAGCCATCGACTCAATCTTCTCCCCGTCTACGGCTATGATGACATCGTTCTTCTTCAGGATTCCCGCAGCAGAACCTTCGTCCATCACTTCCACCACTTGCACTCCGTAACCGATGCCCAACTCCTTCTGTTCCTTGCGCATTTCTTCCGGATAGCTCTCGTTGCCCATATCGCGTCCGCTGATGCCCAAGAGCGCACGCTGCACGGTGCCGTACTGTTTCAGGTCGGTCACGACCTTCGTCATGATGCTTGTCGGGATGGCAAATCCGTATCCCGAATAAGCTCCCGTGGGAGAGTACAGCATGGCGTTGATACCCACCAGCTCACCCCGCGCGTTCACCAACGCTCCGCCGCTGTTGCCCTGATTGATTGCGGCATCCGTCTGGATAAACGACTCCACCTGGTTGGCTCTCAGTCCGCGAGCCGTGGCGCTCACCACGCCGGCGGTCACCGTAGAGCCGAGGTTGAACGGGTTGCCTACGGCCAACACCCACTCGCCTACCTTCAGGTTGTCGGAATTGCCCACCGGGATAGCCGGAAAGTCATCGCCCTCAATCTTCACCAATGCAAGGTCCGTTGCCGCATCCGTGCCGATTACGCGGCCTTTCATCTCGCGCCCGTCATGAAGTTTCACGTTGATTTCGTCCGCTCCGTCAATCACATGGTTGTTCGTTACGATGTAACCGTCTTTCGATATAATCACTCCCGAACCGAACCCCCGCTGCTCCGGAGTTTGAACCTGCTGCTGCCGCCCGCGTCCATCGCCGAAAAAGAAGTCGAAAATGTCCGGCTGGGTCTGGATAACCTGCGTCTTGCTCCGCTGCACTGCCATGATATGCACTACAGAATTGAGCGAACTCTCGGCAGCCTTCGTCAAATCGACCGGCTGCATACTCGACACGTCCAACGCTGCCGTGCGGACAGGCATCGCCGCATTGAAGGTTTCATAAAACGAACCGCTTGTCGATGCGTTCTTTTGCGCTACTGCGTATGCCGTCACTCCGGCTACTCCCGCGCTCACGGCGATTACAGCCGCTGCGCCTATCGCGAATTTAGTTGTTGTTTTCATACGCTTATCTTCTTTTCTCTGTTAATTTTCTGTTTGATTTAACTTTCGATGTGCTAAAGTAGAACAAATTCCATACGATTGTACTCCCGCCCGTATCTTTTTTCCGTCTTTTAACAGAGGCTACGAGGCGCTTAACCGCAGTTAACGGCATCAACTGACGAATTTACATTCCTTATCAGTCACTTTTTCCGCGCCTGACAAATCGGCAGAGCCGCTCGCCCTCCGCCCGCACTTCCGCATCCCGCCCCGCGTCTTTTTTCCGACGCATGTTTATTTAACGGACCGTTTTGCTTCACTTTCCAAAGGAAAAGGCGTATCTTTGCCCCGACAACAAAAAAATCCATGAGCTATCTCCATCACAAATGCCTCTTGTGCATAGGGTCGAACTGCGAAGCCGAACTTCATCTGAAGAAGGCGGAAAAGACACTCGACAGCATATTCCCGAACATCCGCTGGGGAAAAGCCGTCTGCACGCCGTCCGAAGGGAACGGGCGCAAGGGCTGCGACTACCTTAACCGAATCGCTTCCCTTGAAACGGCCATGACAGAAAAAGAAGTGACGGAACTCATGAAAACAATCGAAAGGAAAAACGGCCGCACTCCCGCCGACAAGGAAACGGGCCTCGTCCCGTTAGACATCGATTTGCTGCAATACGATTCGCAAATACTCAAGCCGCTCGACTTTGAAAAGGAGTACATACGCAAGGCTATGCGGGCTTTTGCGGAGACAAGCTGAACGCTCACTCCAACTTCACATACCCCAACCGCGTATATCGCACCCCGCGAGATTCGTAGTGCGACATCACTTTTGCCGACTTCACCCGCAATGTTTCGCCTTTCTCCACCTTCCGGCTCCGGCAGCTCAGGGAATCCGGCGCAAGGCTCCGCGCCGCCGCTTTCACCGGAAACGTAAAACGGTTGCCGTCGCGGTCGGCTACCAGCACGTTCTGGTCCACATAAAAGTCGGGCTTGTAGGTATCTACCTGAAGGCGCACGTTCAGCACTGTCAGGCACATGTCTTTCAACCGGTCTCCTGCGCTCCCTACAAACTGGCTGGCCGAAGGCACACGCGACTTGTTGACGGCAAGTTCAAAATGGATGCGGGTGAAAAGTTTCGCCAGCTCCTTCAGACGATCGTATTTCCTGCTGTCAGAAACAAACTTGTTCGCTATCCAGTACACGTAAGAAGGGTCGATATAAAAAATCTCGGAAAGGTGCTTCCCTTTATATTTCCCGAACGGAATGATCTCGTCGGCATCTGCATAATCGAGTTCAAAAGCGGAACTGCCGGCCACGTCGAGCCACACGTTGCAGTTCCGCAGCAGACCGAACACGCGGCTTGCAGCCTCTTCAAAAACGACGCCGAGCGTGCAGACAAACACGGGCGCGCGTCGGGAAGAAAACGCCCGCCAAAGCGCATAATACGGGCGGAATTTTGTAGCCATCGTGATGACATACGTCCCGTTGCTCCGGCTTCTCCCCTTATTGAACGACTCGATCCGCTCAAACTGTCTGGCTGCCATCTCAGGCGCCAGCCGATACAACTCATCGTAACGTTCCATATCACCTCCTTCTCTTGGCCCCAATATAAGAAAAATTCTGCGGAAACGCAAGCGTATTCACGCACAAAGCCGCAAAAACACGTTCAAATGTGTTTTTGCGGCTCCACGTCAATGCCCTAAGCGCGGCGCATCCGCACGCGGCTTACAGGATGGATTTCACCGTCTCAAGCATACCTTTTTCCTGAATGCTGTCCAAGTCGGCTTTCACGGCTTCCGTCAGTCCGGGGACAGCGTTCAGGTTTTCTCCCCATATCGACTCGGCGGCAAGCACGCCTTCGGCCACTTTCCGAGTGTCGCCCGTAGCCCACAGGTTTTTCAGCAAGTCCATGATGTCCTGCGCGTCGTTCGGAACGATTTCCGTACCGTCCTCGCGCACGCCTCCCTTGTAGTAGGTGATGATGGCGGCCAGTCCCAGCACCAAGCCCGCAGGCAGTTCGCCTTTGCGCTGGAGGTAAGTTTTCAGTCCCGGCAGGTCGCGCGTCTGGTATTTCGGGAACGAGTTCAGCATGATTGAGGTCACCTGATGGTCAACGAACGGATTGTTGAACCGGTCGAGCACGTCGGAAGCGAATTTCTCCAGCTCCGGTTTCGGAAGGTTGAGGGTCTCCATCAGTTCGTCGAACATCACTTTGCGGATGAACTTGCCGACTACCGGATGCTGGCAAGCGTCGCGCACGATGTTGATGCCCGACAGATAAGCCACCGGCGAAAGCACGGTATGCGGTCCGTTGAGAAGCGTCACCTTTCTTTCGTGGTAAGGAGCTTCCGACGGCACGAACAGCACGTTCAAACCTGCCTTGTCAGCCGGGAACTCTTCAGCCACTTCCTGCGGAGCTTCGATGACCCACAGGTGGAAAATTTCAGCCTGCACCACCAGATTGTCATCGTATTGCAGCTTTTCTTTGATGGCGGCAATGTCCTTGCGCGGAAATCCCGGCACGATACGGTCTACCAAAGTCGCATACACTCCGCACGCCTTTTCAAACCAATTCTTGAAGCCATCGCCCAAACCCCACAGCTCGATATACTGATAGATGGTTTCTTTCAGCTTGTGCCCGTTCAGAAAAATAAGTTCGCACGGGAAGATAATCAGTCCTTTCGTCATATCTCCGTTGAAAGTCTTATAGCGGTGATAGAGAAGCTGGGTCAGCTTTCCCGGATAAGACGAAGCGGGAGCGTCGTCCAGCTTGCACGACGGGTCGAAAGCGATGCCGGCTTCGGTCGTATTCGAAATCACGAAACGCATCTCCGGCTGCTCGGCCAGCTTCATGAACTCTGCATTCTGCGTATAAGGATTCAGCGCGCGGCTGATGACGTCAATCATTGTCAGGCTGTTCACGCTTTCTCCTTTGTCCAATCCCTGAAGGTTTACGTGATAAAGGCAGTCTTGTGCGTTCAGCATGTCGACCATACCTTTCTCGATAGGCTGCACTACGACCACGCTGCTGTTGAAGTCGGTTTTCTCATCCATGTTGTAAATAATCCAATCCACAAACGCGCGGAGGAAGTTGCCTTCGCCAAACTGGATGATTCTTTCGGGGCGGACTGCCTTTTTCGCAGTCTCTTTGTTCAATGCTTTCATGTCAATATGTTTTTAATTGTAAGTAAAACTTTCAAAATTTCGCGACATGCACTCTCTTTCCGCCGGAGACGGCATGACATAACACTGATTCTCAAATTCTTGTCAAACGGGTTTAAGACTTAAATTTCTTAAATCAGCGGTGCAAATATACGAAATATTTTGTTATTCCAAATAAAATTTGTACTTTCGTGTTCGATAACGGAAAAATATTTGAAACATTGTATTCTTAAACATAAATAAATTGTAAGCAAACGCGGCGGAAAGCCGAAAGGCGCACGCCCGCGTTCCGGACGAAACGTCTGCGCGTTTTTAAAAAAGGCAAGCGAATTTTACGACACATATAAAACCAAAACAATTTGTCATGAAAAAATTTATGGACGAAAACTTCCTGCTGCAAACCGAAACCGCACAGGAGCTGTATCACAATCATGCGGCCAAAATGCCGATTATCGACTACCATTGCCATTTGATTCCGAAAATGGTGGCTGAAGACTACCAGTTCAAGTCGATTACCGAACTGTGGCTGGGGGGCGACCACTACAAATGGCGCGCGATGAGAAGCAACGGAGTGGAGGAACGCTACTGCACAGGAGACGCTACCGATTGGGAAAAGTTCGAGAAATGGGCCGAGACCGTCCCCTATACATTCCGCAACCCGCTGTACCACTGGACGCATCTGGAACTGAAGACAGCCTTCGGAATCACGAAGATTCTGAATCCGGACACCGCACGCGAGATATTCGACGAATGCAACGCGAAGCTCGCCACTCCAGAGTACACTGCCCGCAACCTGATGCGCCGCTATCACGTGGAAACCGTCTGCACGACCGACGATCCGATAGACTCGCTGGAATATCACATCGCCACCCGCGAAAGCGGCTTTGAAATCAAGATGCTCCCCACTTGGCGGCCGGACAAGGCTATGGCGGTAGAAGTGCCTGCCAATTTCCGCGCCTATATGGAAAAACTGTCGGAAGCGAGCGGCGTGCAGATCTCCACGTTCGACGACATGGTGGCCGCCTTGCGCAAACGCCATGAGTTCTTTGCCGAACAGGGATGCAAACTCTCCGACCACGGCATCGAAGAATTTTATGCGGAAGACTACACGGACGCGGAAATCAACGCTATATTCAATAAGGTCTACGGAGGCAAGGAACTTTCGAAAGAGGAGATTCTGAAATTCAAGTCGGCCATGTTAGTGATATTCGCCGAAATGGATTGGGAAACGGGATGGACGCAGCAGTTCCACTACGGAGCCATCCGCGACAACAACACGAAGATGTTCAAACTTCTGGGCCCGGACACCGGATTCGACTCCATCGGAGAGTTCGCCACAGCCAAGGCCATGTCGAAATTCCTCGACCGTCTGAACACGGAGGGCAAGCTCGCGAAAACCATCCTCTACAACCTGAACCCGTGCGCCAACGAAGTGATTGCCACCATGCTGGGCAATTTCCAAGACGGCTCCGTGCCGGGAAAGATTCAGTTCGGTTCGGGGTGGTGGTTCCTCGACCAGAAAGACGGCATGGAAAAGCAAATGAACGCCTTGTCGCTTCTCGGCCTGCTGAGCCGCTTCGTGGGAATGCTCACTGACTCGCGTTCGTTCCTTTCTTATCCGCGCCACGAGTATTTCCGCCGCACGCTGTGCAACTTGCTCGGAAAAGACGTGGAAAACGGAGAAATCCCCTATAGCGAAATGGCCCGCGTGCAGCAGATGGTAGAAGACATCTGCTACAACAACGCTAAAAACTTCTTCCGGTTCTAAACGGATTTTGTAGTCGTTATTGGCACCAAGCAAGCATTGCCGTGAACGGGTTCGCCCGCTCACGGCAATCTTTTTACGGATATTCTAATCATTTTTTTGTACTTTTGCGTTCCGTTTTACGGAAAGAACATAAAAAGTACGCACAGATGAAAATAAATTTCATGAGTCTGGCGAGCGGAAGCAGCGGCAACTGCTACTATCTCGCTACGGACAACACGGCAATATTGATTGACGCCGGAATAGGCATCCGCACCATCAAAAAGGTGTTCAAGGAATACGCCCTCAACCTGCAAGCGGTACAGGGATTGTTTGTCACCCACGACCACGCAGACCACATCAAGGCTGCGGGGCATTTGGGAGAGAAATACGGCATTCCGGTCTACTCGACCGAAGAAATCCACAAGGGAATGCACAGGAGTTATTGCATGACCGAGAAGCTGGGCCGCGAGCACATCCGCCTCATCCGGAAAGAAGAGCCGACGCAGTTGGGCGACTTCCGGATAACCTGCTTCGAGGTGCCGCACGACGGCATGGACAACGTGGGCTACTGCATCTCGGCTGGCGACAAAACATTTTCTTTCCTCACCGACATCGGACACATCACTCCCACCGCCTCGCGCTACATCTCGATGGCCGACTATCTCGTCATAGAAGCAAACTACGACGAGTCGATGCTGCAGATGGGGCCTTACCCTCCGCATCTGAAAGCCCGCATAGCCGGTCCGAACGGACATCTGAGCAACGGCGAGCTGGCCGAGCATCTGGCAAGCCATTTCACGGAAAGACTGAAATACGTGTGGCTTTGCCATCTGAGCAAAGACAACAACCATCCGGAACTGGCCTACAAAACGGTGGAAATTGCGCTGAAAGAAAAAGGAATCACGGCGGGAAAAGACGTGCAAGTGATTCCGCTGCGACGCACGACGCCCTCCGAACTATACAGCCTCTAAGCCCGGAAAACGGAACGCCCCGGAATTTCGGCGGAATGCGCCGGCGTTTCCTGCAAAACGCGCCGAAGCGTTCCGGCAAACAAAAACATGCGCGAAGGCGCAAGGATGCGGAGCGTCTTCCGGCTCTCCCCAACCTTGCGCCTTCGCGCATGAAACATGTCCCGGTCAGATGGTTCCCTTGCTCGAAGGAATCTCGTAATGATAGATGTCCCGCCGCACAGCCATCTTGACGCTCCGCGCGAACGCCTTGAAAATGCCCTCAATCTTGTGGTGCTCGTTCTGCCCTTCAGCTTTGACGTTCAGGTTCATCCGGGCCTCATCGCTGAGCGACTTGAAAAAATGAAGGAACATTTCCGTGGGCATGTCGCCTATCTTCTCGCGCTTGAACTCCGCATCCCACACTAACCACGGACGGCCTCCGAAGTCAAGAGCCACCTGGCAAAGGCAATCGTCCATCGGCAGGCAATATCCGTAGCGTTCGATGCCGCGTTTGCTCCCTAACGCCTTTCGCAAGCATTCTCCCAATGCCAAAGCCGTATCTTCAATGGTGTGATGCTCGTCCACCTGCAAGTCGCCGTCCACCCGAACGGTCAGGTCGACGCCTCCATGCTTGCCTATCTGCTCAAGCATGTGGTCGAAAAATCCCAATCCCGTCCGGACATCGCACGCTCCGTCTCCGTCCAGATTCACCCGGACGAAGATGTCGGTTTCCTTGGTGGTGCGCCGCACTTCCGCAATCCGTTCTCCGGCGAAAAGGAATTCCGAGACACGGTCCCAATCGGTCGTGGCAAGCACGCACGTATCTTCCAGTTTCGTGCCTTTCACCGACGACTTGTCCGGCTGGAGAAGAATCGCCTTGCAGCCCAAGTTGTAGGCCAGTTCCACATCCGTCAGCCGGTCGCCAATCACGAAACTTCCTTCCATGTCATACTCCGGATTGCCGAGGTAAGCGGTCAGCATCCCCGTGCGGGGTTTCCTTGTAGGGGCGTTGTCTTCGGGAAAACTGCGGTCGATAAGCACTTCATCGAAGTCGATGCCCTCTCCCCGCAAAGCGTTCATGACAAGATTGTGTACGGGCCAGAACGTATCTTCGGGAAACGACGGAGTGCCCAGCCCGTCCTGATTGGTCACCATCACGAAGCGGAAATCCAGCTTCTTGCGAATGAAATAAAGATTGCGGAACACTTTCGGGCAAAACTCCAGCTTTTCGAACGAATCAAGCTGATAGTCCACAGGCGGCTCGACGACCAATGTCCCGTCACGGTCGATAAATAAAACTTTCTTCTTCATGTCTATTCCCTTTCAGTCGGCCGGTTCCCCGTATTGCCTCAACGCTTCCAGCAGCGCATCGTTCTCCGGACGTGTGCCGACGGTCACGCGCAAACAATTGTGGCAAAGAGCTACATTAGTACGGTTGCGCACAATAATGCCTTTGTCGACCAAATAATTGTAAATCTTCTTCGCGTCGCTCACCTCAGTCAGAAAGAAATTGGCGTCAGTAGGGTACACGCGGCGGCAACACTCCAGCCTCTTGAACTCTTCCACTAACCGCGCACGTTCTTCAAGCAGCGACTTCACCCATTGCTTCACCTGATAGTGTTGTTCCATCATGCGGAGGGCCTCCCGCTGAGTCAAGAGGTTCACATTGTAAGGATACTTGATTTTATTCATAATCCCTATAATGTCAACAGACGCAAAGGCCATGCCCAACCGGATGGCCGCACACCCCCATGCCTTTGAGAACGTCTGAAGCACCACCAGGTTAGGGTGCGTTTCCAATTCGCTTAGAAAAGAAGGTTCTGAGGAGAAGTCGGAATAAGCCTCGTCCACTATCACCAATCCGTCAAAACGCTTCAATAAAGAAAGTATCTCCTTGCGATCGAGATTGTTTCCGGTGGGGTTATTCGGCGAACAGAGGAACATCAATTTGGTATTCCCGTCGGCTGCGGCCAGCATGTCATCGGCTTTAAACTGAAAGTCGGAATCAAGACGCACGTTACGATACTCCACATCGTTCACATCCGCACACACTGAATACATTCCGTATGTAGGTTCGATTGCCACCACGTTGTCCGTTTCCGGACGGCAGAACGCCCGAAACATAAGGTCGATGGCTTCATCGCTTCCGTTTCCCAGGAATATCTGTTCGGGAAGCACTTTCTTGACCGGAGCAATCTTGCGTTTCAACTCCCATTGCAGAGGATCAGGATAACGGTTGTTCGGCGTATTGTAAGGATTCTCGTTGGCATCCAGAAACACGGAAGCCTCCTTTCCGCTATACTCGTCGCGTGCCGAAGAATAAGGTTTCAACGCCCAGATGTTAGGGCGCACAAGTTCTTTCAATGTCTTCATATCTTCCGGTTTAATCGTAACGACACTGCATTCTTGTGCGCGTCCAGATATTCGTTGGCCGCCAGCACCTCGATAGCCGGGCCGATAGTGGCTATTCCTTCGGAGGTAATCTCCTGAAAAGTGATTTTGCGGATAAAGCTGTCGAGGCTCACTCCGCTATATGCCTTCGCATATCCGTTTGTGGGCAAAGTGTGGTTGGTGCCCGACGCATAGTCGCCCGCGCTTTCCGGAGAATACGGACCGAGGAACACGGAACCGGCATTAACCACCCGGTCGGCTATCTGCATGTAGTCTTTGGTTTCTACAATCAAGTGTTCGGGGGCATACTCGTTTACCATAGCGACCGCCTCTTCCATGTCTTTCACCAGAACCAGCCTGCTCGATTCGAGCGACTTCGAGGCAATCTGTTTGCGGGGAAGCCGTTCGAGCTGGCGGGCCACTTCCTGCTGCACCCGTTGCAGCAACTCGGAAGATGTCGTCACCAGAATCACCTGACTGTCTACTCCGTGCTCGGCTTGCGACAAAAGGTCGGAAGCCACGAATGCAGGATTTGCAGTTTCATCTGCCAATACCGCCACCTCAGAGGGGCCTGCCGGCATGTCGATGGCCACATCGCGAAGTGACACCTGCTGCTTGGCTGCGGTTACATACTGATTGCCCGGCCCGAATATCTTGTAAACCTTCGGCACCGAAGTCGTGCCGTAAGCCATAGCGCCTATGGCCTGCACTCCCCCTGCCTTGAACACCTTGCTCACTCCGGCCACCTGCGCCGCATAAAGAATGGCCGGATGAATTTTCCCGTCGCGGCCGGGAGGCGAACAAAGCACAATCTCCTTGCACCCTGCAATCCGGGCAGGAGTTGCCAGCATCAGCACGGTGGAAAACAAAGGAGCCGTTCCTCCGGGCACATAAAGCCCTACTTTCTCAATAGCGACCGCCTTCTGCCAGCAAGTCACTCCGGGCAAGGTGGCCACCTTCTTGCCCTCAAACTTCTGTGCGGCATGGAAAGTGTGGATATTCTTGTGGGCAAGCATAATGGCAGCCTTCAGCTCGATGCTTACCGCCTTTTCAGCTTCCTTAAATTCTTCTTCAGTCACGGCCAAAGAGTGAAGCTCCACCTTGTCGAACTTCTTCTCATACTCCATCACGGCTTTGTCGCCTTCCGTCCGCACGCGGCCGAGTATTTCGCGAACCGTTTCGCGAAGCGACTCCGTATTGAGTTCCGGACGTTTCAGCAAAGCGTTCCAATCCGCCCGGTCGGGATAAGTTACTATATTCATATTGCGTAATGTTTTTTAGCAAAGTCAACCGTCCGGCATTCCGCCGCCGCCCTTCAGCAAATAGCCTCGGCATTTGCGGGAGAAGGCGCACGCGTTATCTGCGGGCCCAACGGAAAACCTCAAGTCAAAGTATCATTTTCTCTATCGGGAGCACCAGAATGCCTTGTGCGCCAATGGCCTTCAACTTGCCGATAATCTCCCAAAAACGTTTCTCGTCGAGCACCGTATGCACGCTGCTCCATCCTTCCGTCGCCAACGGCATGATTGTAGGGCTCTTTATGCCGGGAAGCACCTCTATGATGTCTTTCACCTTTTCGGAGGGCACGTTCATCAGCACATACTTCTTGTCCTCGGCAGCCTTCACCGCATCGATGCGGAAAAGCAGTTCCTTGAGCACTTCGCGTTTCTCGTCAGACAGATTCTTGTTGCCGATAAGGAGCGCTTCGCTCTTCATCACCACTTCCACTTCTTTCAGGTTGTTGCTGATGAGCGTAGAGCCGGAGCTCACTATATCGAATATCGCGTCTGCCAACCCGATGCCCGGAGCGATTTCCACCGAGCCTGTAATCACGTGGATATCCGCCCGGATTCCGTTCCGGTCAAGAAAGCCTTTCAAGATTCCCGGATAGGACGTCGCGATTTTCTTCCCGTTGAACCATTCCAACCCGCAATAGTCTATCTCTTTATGAATGGCCAGCGAAAGACGGCATTTGCTGAATCCCAAACGCTTCACGATGTCGGCATCTTCCGCGCGTTCAACAAACTCGTTTTCACCCACCACGCCGATATCGGCCACTCCGCCCGCCACGCATTGGGGGATGTCGTCGTCGCGGAGGAAAAGCACTTCCACAGGGAAATTGCTCGACTGGGTAAGCAAAGTACGTTTGGAAGTGGACAGTTTGATGTCCGCCTCCGCAAGCAGGGCCATCGTGTCTTCATACAGACGGCCTTTCGATTGTACGGCAATTCTTAGCATATCATTCTCTTTTAAATGTTCGCAAATAAAAAAAGGCTTGCCCGTCAGACAACGGCAAGCCTTCTATTCCGTGCAACCCCACACACACGCCTCAGCCTACCGTGCAAACGTCAGGTAATGATGGCGGCGATGATGTGCAGTTGTCGTATAAGTCATAATGTTTTCTTTTTATTGTTCGTGACAAAAGTATAGCTTATGATTCAATTGTGCAAATATTTATCGGAAAATCTTCCGTTTTTCTTTCAAACATAAAATCAAAGATTGAAAGGGTCCGCCTCTCCGTCCTCCACTTCGCATCCGCTGAAGTGCAGTTCCCGAAGGGCTTTTTCCTTCGGAAAGGTAAAATAAGTGCATACGGTTTTCGTGCATACCTCCCCTTCCCGGTTGCAGATACAAGCGTTCACCGTCACGATGTTGCGTTTCTGTTCGGCAATGGAAGCCCTGAGCACCAAATACTCGTCGGTGGTATGCACCGGTTTGAGATAGCGAAGCTCCATTTTCGAGGTCACGCCCGTAGTCTGCAGCTTGCGGGCGATAGTCCATGCGCTTATCTCGTCGAGTAAAGTGGCCTGGATGCCTCCGTGCAAAGTATTCGTCCACCCCTGATATTTCGGCTCCGGCTTCCATACGCTCACCACCTCGTCGCCGTCTTCGTAAAATTCCATCCGCACTCCCGCCTCATTGTCGGGCGCACACCCGAAACAGAAATACCCCTCCATTCCGAGCCAAGGATTGATTATCTTCTTCATGCTTCCTCCTTCCTTTTCAACATTCGTAATCGGCGCAGGCCCGCCCGCATTTCGCGTCTTTCAAGATGGCTGCGGCCGCCAGATGGTCGGGATGGACGGCGTAGGCTTTCACGTCGCCGAGCGAATCGAACACGCCTTCCAGACAGATGTCCCATTCTTCGGCAGGATTCATGTTCAGCCCCACATAAATGCTTCTGATGCAGGCTATCCGTTCGGGGAGCGACTCGACGGCAGCCTTGAAGCGGCGCATCACATCCGACTTTTCTGCCGGAGAGAGCGTTTCTTTCAATTTAAATAATACAATGTGCTTGACCATAATTTGCGTGATATTTATGATTTCATTATATTTGCGTATTGCAAATATACGGATTTTAAACGAATGTCCGGCACCTGTTCCGGCAAAAACGCCGGCAGTTTTCCGCAAAAACACGGAAGCCTTTCCGCAAAACGCGGAGGACTTTTCCCGTCTGACACGGACGGAACCGGAAGCGGCGGACATTTGCCGTCAACCAAACGCCCATTATGATTATCATCGGAATCGCAGGAGGGACAGGCTCCGGAAAAACAACTGTCGTAAAGCGCATCGTGGAAAGCCTGCCTCCGGACGAGGTGGCGGTGCTTCCGCTCGACTCATACTATAA
This sequence comes from uncultured Phocaeicola sp., assembly GCA_944320135.1. Lineage (GTDB taxonomy): Bacteria > Bacteroidota > Bacteroidia > Bacteroidales > Bacteroidaceae > Phocaeicola. The sequence continues at coordinate 18,907 of CALUGI010000016.1, forward strand.
AGACAGCAGCCACATTCCTCCGGAAGAACGGCAAAGCATCAATTTCGACCATCCCGACGCCTTCGACTGGGAGCTGCTTTCGAGGCACATCGCCATGCTGCGGCGCGGAGAAGCCATCGAACAGCCCGTCTATTCCTACCTTACCTGCACGCGCCAGCCTCAGACCATCCACGTAGAGCCACACAAGGTGGTGATAGTGGAAGGCATCTTGGCATTGAGCGACAAGCGGCTCAACCGGCTGATGGACTTGCGCGTGTTCGTGGACGCTGACCCCGACGAACGCCTCATCCGCGTAATCCAACGCGACGTCATCGAACGGGGACGCACGGCAGAAGCGGTGATGGAACGCTACATGCGCGTGCTCAAACCTATGCACATCGAGTTCATAGAACCCGCCAAACGCATAGCCGACTTGATTGTCCCTCAAGGAGGCCACAACGAAAAAGCGATAGAAATCCTGAAACTTTACATCGAAAAAATAGTCGGACGATGAAACGAAACACAATGCAATGGCTTTGCCTGCTGGCGTGCGTATGCCTGATGTCCTGCCAGCCGAAACAGGAAAAGAAAGCATACGTCGATTTGCCGCAAATCAAAGAAAAGGGAGAACTCGTGGCTTTGACCGTAAACGGCTCGGCCTCCTACTTCAACTACCGGGGCGAACCGATGGGCTTCCAGTACGAACTGGCGCAACAATTCGCGCGCTCGCTGGGTCTGAAGCTGAAAATAAAGGTGATGAAAGACGAAACGGAACTGGCGGACAGCCTCCTTCAAGGAAAAGGAGACTTGATAGCCTACAACCTCACCATCACCAATCCGCTGAAAGACAGCCTCATCTTCTGCGGAGAAGAAAACATCACCCGCCAAATCATCGTGCAGCGCAAGGGGAAGAAAGCCCTGAAAGACGTAACCCAGCTGCTCGGAAAAGATGTATACACGACGCCCGGAACATCCTACAGCAGGCTTGTCAACCTCAACAACGAGCTGGGGGGAGGAATCCGCATCCACGAAGTGCCTACAGACTCTGCCACTGCCGAAGACTTGATTACGCAAGTATCGGAAGGACAGATAGACTACACCGTGGCCACTGACGAGATTGCCAGGATAAACCGCACCTATTATCCGAACCTTGACATCAGTCTCGCCATCAGTTTCGACCAGCGTTCGTCGTGGGCGGTGCGGAAAACCTCGCCGCTGCTGGCGGAAGCCGCCGACAAATGGCACCGTGAAAACATCAGTTCCGCCGAATTCCGCGCCAGCGCGCGCCGGTATTTCGAGCTGAACAAGCGGCCCTCCTACGGCCCCATCCTCTCCGCCAAGGAAGGAAAGATATCGCTTTACGATGACCTTTTCCGCAAGTATGCCTCGCAAATCGGCTGGGACTGGCGTCTGCTCGCCGCCTTAGCCTATACCGAGTCGAACTTCAATCCCAACGTTGTCTCATGGGCGGGAGCCGTAGGGCTTATGCAACTCATGCCGGCCACCGCCCGTTCGTTGGGAGTGCCTCCGGGAAAGGAGACAGACCCGGAGGAAAGCATCAAAGCCGCCGTGAAGTATATCGCCTCCATGCAGCGCACTTTCTCGAAAATACAAGACAAGGATGAGCGAATCAAGTTCGTGCTGGCTTCATACAACGCAGGCATCGGCCATGTGTCCGATGCAATGGCGCTGGCGGAGAAGTACGGGCGCAACCGTTACGTGTGGGAGCACAGCGTAGCCCACTTCATCCTGCTCAAAAGCGAGAAGGAATACTACCAGGACCCGGTGTGCAAAAACGGATATTTGAGAGGAACGGACACGTACCGCTTCGTGAAAGACATCCTCGCCAGAGCCGGATATTACAAGAAAAGAATTAAGGACGGCAACTGAAACGGCGCCCTCCCCTACTGAAGCCACACGATGGAACCGACAGGGGGCACTCCGTCGCCCTCGTCCAAGCCGTTCAACTTATAGAGGTTCTTCAGCTTCACGCCGAATTTCTGGGAAATGGAATACATCGAGTCGCCCGGACGGACAACGTAGCTGACGAAACCGTCGACCCCGCGCTTGTGCTTTTCCTCCAAATACACGATTTCCCCGCCCTTAAACTCGTAGCCTTTGGGAAGCTCGTTGTAGGTGCGGACTTTTTTCTTCTTGATGTCAAACTCCTTGCCTATCGACTTGAACGTATCCCCTTCGCGGGCAACCACATAAAGCAGGTCGTTGGCAATGTAAGGCTGGTGGGGATTCGGAAATTCTTCCGCCCATTTCAGCCCGCCTTTCTTGTCGTATCGGTCGAGGTCGTACAGCTCGATGATGCTGATGAGCCGCGAAGCATATTTCGGGTCGGTGGCGTAGCCCGCCTTCTTCAGCCCTTTCGCCCAGCCCTTGTAGTCGGTTATTTTCAGCTTGAACAGGAAAGCGTATCGCGAGCCCCCGCGCAAAAACTTGGAATGGTCGCGATAGGAATCTTTCGGATGGCGGTAAGCGCGGAAACACTCGTTGGGTGCATCGTCATTGGCGCGCACCGTCCGTCCGTCCCAATACCGCCCGCACTTGATGCCGAAATGGTTGTTCGACTTCCGCGCGAGCTGGCTCTTCCCGGCCCCCGACTCAAGCAGCCCCTGCGCCAGCGTAATGCTTGCCGGCACGCGGTAACGCTTCATCTCGTCCACCGCAATTTTGCGGTATTTGTGGATATAGTCTTCATAAGCCTTGCTGCGTTTTTGAGCCGGCAGGGAACACGCCATCAAGCCCGCCAGCAGGAAAAAGAAAATGTGTCGCATACGTTCCATTGCTTTTCTTTTGACAAATTTCCACAAAGATAACGGATTAAAGGAAAAGGGATGCGGCGCAATGCTTAAAAAAATCAAAGTTCGTCCGGGAAACGCCCGCACGCTCTGGCGGAAACGCGCGGACATTCCGGCAAAAACGCGCCCGCGCTCCGGACGAAACGCGCAGGCGTTTGTTTTCATTTTCAGTAATAATAATACAGAATAATTGCACCCGACAATAAAAAGATATATTTTTGTCCCGCTTTTCCCGGAGATTTCGGAAAAGAAAACGAATACGAACCACATAAAAAACGCAAATCATGACAACGGAACACGTGAAATGTTTGATTATCGGATCAGGGCCCGCCGGATATACGGCAGCCATCTACGCGGGACGAGCCAACATCGCCCCCGTCGTGTACGAAGGGCTGCAGCCGGGCGGACAGCTGACCATCACCACGGAAGTGGAAAATTTCCCCGGCTATCCGGAAGGAGTAACAGGCCCCGTGCTGATGGACGACCTGCGCAGACAGGCGGAACGTTTCGGAGCGGACATCCGCCACGGAATTGTCACGAAAGCCGACCTGAGCAAAGCCCCCTACACCTTTATCATAGATGAAGAAAAGGAAATTGCGGCCGACACGGTCATCATCTCTACCGGAGCCACCGCAAAATACTTAGGTCTGGACGACGAAAAGAAATATGCGGGCATGGGCGTAAGCGCATGCGCCACGTGCGACGGGTTCTTCTACCGCAAGAAGACGGTAGCCGTGGTGGGCGGAGGCGACACCGCCTGCGAAGAAGCCGTCTATCTGGCAGGGCTTGCAAGCAAAGTGTACATGGTGGTGCGCAAGCCTTACCTGCGCGCTTCGAAAATCATGCAGGAGCGCGTGATGAGCCACCCCCACATCACGGTGCTGTTCGAGCACAACGCCGTGGGGCTTTACGGCGACAACGGCGTGGAAGGTATGCACGTGGTGAAACGGCTCGGAGAACCGGACGAAGAACGCTACGACATCCCCATCGACGGGTTCTTCCTCGCCATCGGCCACAAGCCGAACTCGGACATCTTCAAGCCGTGGGTGAAAACCGACGAAACCGGATACATCGTCACCGAACCGGACACTCCGCGCACGGGAATACCGGGCGTGTTTGCCGCAGGCGACGTGGCCGACCCTCACTACCGGCAAGCCGTCACTGCCGCCGGAAGCGGATGCAAGGCGGCTATCGAGGCCGAACGGTATCTTTCGGCCAACGGAATGCTATAACTTTACACCAAATTTATATGAAGAGCTTTTTCAGAAAAACATTCGCCGCCATCTTCCTGATGGGAAGCGCGGCTGCGGCATTCGCACAGCAGATGCCGCCTATCCCGACCGACCCGAACGTGCGCGTCGGCAAGCTGGACAACGGACTGACTTACTATATCCGACACAACGGACAGCCGGAGAATCTGGCCGACTTCTACATTGCCCAAAAAGTGGGCTCCATCCTCGAAGAAGACAACCAGCGCGGTCTGGCCCACTTCCTCGAACACATGTGCTTCAACGGCACCGCCAACTTCCCCGGCAACCTGCTCCGCGAGTATCTGGAACAGAACGGAGTGAAATTCGGCACCAACCTCAATGCGTACACCTCCGTCGACGAAACCGTGTACAACATCACGAACGTACCCGTGCGCGAGGGGCTTGTAGACTCCTGCCTGCTCATCCTCCACGACTGGGCGAACGACTTGACGCTGGACCCGCAGGAAATCGACAAGGAACGCGCCGTGATTCATGAAGAATGGCGCACACGTTCGGGAGCAATGATGCGCATGTATGAAAAAGTGTTCCCCGTCATCTACAAAAACAGCAAGTACGCCTACCGCCTGCCCATCGGCACGATGGAAGTGGTGGACAACTTCCCCTATCAGGCTCTGCGCGACTACTACGAAAAATGGTACCGTCCCGACCAGCAAGGCATCATCGTGGTAGGAGACATCGACGTGGACAAGATGGAACAGAAAATCAAAGCTGTCTTCTCCCCCATCAAGATGCCGGAAAATGCAGCCAAGCGCGAATACTTCCCCGTGCCCGACAACGAAGAACCGATTGTGGCCATTGCCAAAGACAAAGAGCAGGAAGTGCCCATCATCTACCTTTTCCACAAACACGACGCTTTCCCCAACGAACAGAAGTCCGACATGGGATATCTCGTGGTCAACTACATGAAATACATGATTGCCTACATGCTCAACGCACGCTTGAACGAACTGACGCAGCAGGCCGACGCTCCTTTCCTGCAAGCCCAAGCATACGACGGCGACTTCCTTGTGGCAAAAACCAAAGAAGCCTTCATCGGCTTAGCCGTAGCGAAAGAAGACGGGATACTGACCTCTACCGAAGCGTTGATGACAGAAATCGAGCGCGTGCGCCAGTTCGGATTCACCGCCAGCGAATACGCCCGCGCCAAAGCCGATTATTTGAGAGCGCTTGAGGTGGCCTACAACGAACGCGACAAGCAAAGAACAAACGCTTACGTGCAAGAGTACGTGAGAAACTTCATCGACAACGAGCCGATTCCGGGAATAGAGAACGAATACGCCATCATGAACCAGATAGTCCCGAACATCCCGGTCGAAGCGGTCAACGGGTTCATGAAGCAGCTCATCAAAGAAAACAACATCGTGCTCAGCGTCTTCTGCCCTGAGAAAGACACGATGAAGTACCCGACCGAAGCCGACCTGAAAGCGGTTATCGACAAAGTGCGTGCAGAAAAGCTCGAAGCATACGTCGACAAGGTTTCCGACGAACCGCTGATGAAAGAAAAGCCGCAAGCCGGCAAAGTGGTGAAAACGGAAACAGGAATGTTCGGTTCTACCGTCCTTACGCTGAGCAACGGCGTGCGTGTCATCATGAAACCCACCGACTTTAAAGCCGACGAAATCCGCATGACCGCCTACAGTCCGGGAGGAAACTCTTTGTTCGACGACAGCGACGTGCTCCAATACAGCCTGCTGAACGACATCGTATCGGTAGGGGGATTGGGCAACTTCAGCAATGTAGACCTCGACAAAGTGCTTGCCGGAAAGATGGCTTCGGCCAATGCCTCTGTAAACACGCTTACCGAGGGCTTGTCCGGCAGCTGTTCTCCGAAGGACTTCGAGACCATGCTCCAGCTTGTCTACCTGCGCTTCACGGCTCCCCGCATGGATCAAGAAGCGTTCACCTCGTTCATCCAGCGCACTAAGGCGGCCCTGAGCAACCAAGAAGCCAACCCGATGTCTGCATTCAGCGACACGCTGAGAGTAGCTCTCTACAACAACCATCCGCGCGCCCTCGACCTGCAAGCCGAAATGCTTGACAAAATCGATTACAACAAGGTCATGTCGCTCTATAAAGACCGCTTTGCCGAGGCTGGCGACTTCACTTTCATCCTTGTAGGAAACGTGGATCCGGCCACAGCCACTCCGCTTATCGAGCAATACTTGGGAGGACTGCCCACCATCAAGCGCAAGGAGAACTTCCGCGACAACAAGATGAATATCCGCAAAGGCACTTACAACAACGATTTCGTCCGCACGATGGAAACGCCCAAGGCGACCGTGGTTCTCGTCAACAGCGGCAAATGCGCGTACACTCAGAAGAACAAACTCCTGATGAGCATCATGGGACAGCTGCTTGACATCCTCTACACACAAACCGTGCGCGAAGAAGCGGGAGGCACCTACGGCGTGAACTGCTACGGGGAACTCAACAAATACACCAAGGAAGAAGGCATATTCCAAATTTATTTCGACACAGACCCGGCCAAACGCGCCGACATGGTGGAACTGATAAAGAAAGGAATCGCCGACTTCATCGCGGCAGGGCCAAAAGAAGACGACCTGAACAAAGTGAAGGAATACATGCTGAAAACTTACCAGCAGAACCAGAAGGAGAACAACTACTGGGTAGGAATGCTTCAAGAGTACTATTGGGACAATCTGGACATGAACACCGGATACGAAGACACGCTGAGGAACATCACGGCCGATGACCTGAAAGCCTTCGCCAAGGCGTTCTTCGGACAGAACAACCAGATTGAAGTAAGCATGAGCGCGCCGGAACAAAAATAAGGGGCCATGCTGCTGAAACTTATCCGACGAAACCGACGCCTGGCAGAGCGGAGAAGCCCTGTTTACGACAAGAACCGCTATGCCAAGGCGTTGGTCTATGCTTTTACCGCTTTTTGGGCAGCGTACCTCGTGTTTGTCGGGGTGTCGCTGTCCATTGCGTTTAGAGAGGGAATATCTTGCCTCGAAGGTTACGACGCGCTGAACTGCGGACTGGCCGTTTTCCTGTTCATCGACTTTCTTGTCCGGCTCACGTTTCCCTTGCCTGCGCAGGAAATCAAGCCCTATCTGCTGCTTCCTATCCGCAAACGGAAGCTCATAAACGCATTCCTCGTGCAGATCGGGCTGAAACCGTTCAACCTCTTTTGGCTGTTCTTCTTCGTGCCTTTCGGAATAATGAGCGTCATGCCGCTTTACGGCATTGCGGGAGTTGTCGGATATGCGGCGGGGATATGGCTGCTGACGGTAGCGAACGCTTATTGGACGGTGCTGGCGCGCACGCTGACGCGCATACACATCGCATGGATCCTCCTTCCAATATTGGTTTACGGGGGGACGCTTTGCCTCGAACTCGGCACCGGATGGGTGAGCAGCCTCGGAATGACGGCAGGCGAAGGGATGATTCGGATGAAACCCTCGGCCTATCTTGCCGTCGTTTCGGCCATAGCGGTATTGTGCTTTCTGAACAGCCGAATCCAGCAGGCCGCAATCTACCGGGAACTGGCGCGCAAGGAAGACAACCGGACAAGGCGCGTCAGGCAATATGCGTGGATGGACAAGTTCGGAGAAACCGGAGAATACATGAAATTAGAGCTGAAACTCATCCTAAGGAACAAGACAACGAGCACCAACTTCAAGACGCTCACGGCGATAACGGTATTGTTCGCACTGATGACCTTCTGGATGGCCGCCGGCGACGACTTCGATTCATTGTCGGGCACCGTACATTTCTACTGCGTCTACTGCTTCTGCGCCTACGGAGTGGCCATCCTCTCGCGCGTCATGGCCTACGAAGGCAACTATTTGGACGGACTCATGGCCCGGAAAGGCTCGCTCTACAACCTGCTGAAGGGGAAATACTGCCTGCACTGCCTGCTGCTGCTCATTCCCTTGTGCTGCATCCTCCCGTCGGCCGTCTGGGGAAACCTTTCGGCCGGATACGTGTTCGGACAGTTCTTCTTCACCGCCGGAGTCACGCTCCCGATGCTGATGCAGCTGGCCCTCGTCAACGACAAAACGGCTCCGCTCACCTCGTCCGTATGGGGGAAGGGACAATGGAACACCGCCTACCAGTCGGTGACGGTGTTCGTCGCCCTGACGCTTCCCCTCCTGCTCAACAAACTGCTGACGCCGCTTCTGGGCGAAACGGCAGGCAACGCGGCCAACATCGCTCTCGGCCTTGCAGGGATGCTTTCCCGACCGATCTGGATGAAGGCCACCTGCCGCAGGCTCATGAAGAAACGATACGCGATGATGGAGAACCTGAGAAACACCAGATGACAACCCTAAGAATTGAAACGACATGAAGATACGAATAGAACAACTGAAAAAGAGTTTCGGAGAAAAGGTGGCTGCCGACATCCCGGACTACGGAGTGGCCGAAGGAGAGATATTAGGATTGGTGGGCAACAACGGGGCGGGAAAAACCACCCTCTTCCGCCTGATGCTCGACCTGCTGAGGCCGGACAGCGGACGCATACTGACAGACGGAAAAGACGTCAGCCGCGACGAGTCGTGGAAGGAAACCACAGGCGCGTACATGGACGAGAGCTTCCTCATCGACTACCTCACTCCCGACGAATACTTCCGGTTCATCGGAAAGATATACGGGCTCGACAAAACGACGATAGACGAGCGGACAAGCAGGTTCGACCGGTTCACGAACGGCGAGATAAGGGGACAGAAAACCTACATCCGCAACCTCTCGGCTGGAAACAAGCAGAAAACGGGCATCATCGGGGCCATGCTCCACAACCCTTCCCTGCTGATTCTCGACGAACCGTTCAACTTCCTCGACCCCACCTCGCAGTCGGCGCTCAAGCACCTTCTCAAGGAATACAACCGGGACACGGGAGCCACCATACTGATTTCGAGCCACAACCTGACGCACACCGTGGAAATCAGCACGCGCATCGCCCTGCTCGAACACGGAGCCGTCATCCGCGACCTGCCCAACATGCAGGGAGCCGCCGAAACGGAACTGGAAAGCTATTTCGAATGGAAAGAAGCCTGACAAAACGCGGGCGGCTTTCCTGCCCAAACCGCCCGCCCGCTTCCCTGCGGGCGGGCGGACTTTTTTCTGACGCGCCCGCCTTTTTCCGGAGCCCCGTGCCGGGAGGTAACCGAAATCCCCGAAAAACAGACCAATTTGCCCGCTTCGCAAAAGAAAGTTGCAGCCGCACAAGAAAATTGTGGGGAAGTTTTATTACTTTTGCGCACATTGTAAGGAAAATTGTGCAATTCTAAAGATGGAAATACAAGACAGCTTTATACAGTTGGTGGAAGAAAGCATCCGCAAAAACTGGAATCTGGATGCCCTGACCGACTACAAAGGAATGACGTTGCAGTATCGCGACGTGGCCAGAAAGATAGAAAAAATACACATCCTGTTCGAACATGCAGGAATCCGGAAGGGCGACAAAATCGCCCTGTGCGGACGCAACAGCGCCAACTGGACGGCAGCCTTCTTAGGAACAGTGACATACGGAGCGGTGGCCGTGCCCATCCTCCATGAGTTCAAGGCCGACAACGTGCATCACATCGTCAACCATTCGGAAGCGCGGATGCTCTTCGTGGGCGACCAGGTGTGGGAAAACTTCAACGAACGCGCCATGCCCAATCTGGAAGGCATCATCGAACTGAAGAACTACGACCTGGTGGTGTCCCGCTCCAAACGGCTCACCTACGCCCGCGAGCACCTGAACGAAGAGTTCGGCAAGAAGTATCCCTGCCGGTTCCGGGCCGAGCAGGTGTCGTACCGCCGGGAAGACCCCGAAGAGCTCGCCGTCATCAACTACACCTCCGGCACCACCGGCTACTCGAAAGGCGTCATGCTCCCCTACCGGAGCATCATCTCCAATATCGTGCATATCCACTCTAAGGTAGGCTTGCAGCCGGGCGACCGGATTGTGTCCATGCTTCCGCTGGGACACATCTTCGGCCTCGTGTTCGACTTCCTCTACGGAGTCACCGTCGGAGCGCACCTGTGGTTCCTCACCCGGATGCCCAGCCCGAAAATCATCGCCGAATCGTTCGCGGTCATCCGTCCGCGCGTCATCGCCTGCGTGCCGCTGATTGTAGAAAAGATATTCAAGAAGAACATCCTTCCCCAAGTAGACAACAGGTTAGGGAAGCTCCTGCTCCACATCCCCATCGTCAGCGACAAAATCAAAGAGCAGATACGCAAGCAGGCGATGGAAGTGTTCGGCGGAAACTTCATCGAAATCGTCATCGGCGGCGCGCCGTTCAATGCGGAAGTGGAAGCCTTCCTGCGCAAAATCAACTTCCCCTACACCATCGCCTACGGAATGACCGAGTGCGCCCCCCTCATCTGCCACAGCCGGTGGGACGAAATCCTGTACACCTCGTGCGGCAAAACCGTATCCAACATGGAAACGAAAGTAGACTCGCCCAATCCTGAAGAAACGCCGGGAGAACTGCTTTGCCGAGGAATGAACGTAATGCTGGGCTACTACAAGAACCAGGAAGCCACCGACCAGGCCATCGACCGCGACGGATGGCTGCACACGGGCGACATGGCAGTGAAGGATGCCGAAGGAAACATCTTCATCAAAGGGCGCTGCAAGAACATGCTCCTGACGGCTTCGGGGCAGAACATCTATCCGGAAGAAATTGAAGCGCGGCTCAACAACATGCCTTTCATCAACGAATCGCTCGTCATCCTGAAAGACAACAAGCTGGTCGCGCTGATTTATCCGGACAACGAAGAAGCCTTCGCGCAGAAGCTGGACAAACGCCAGCTGGAAGAAGCCATCGAGACGAACCGAGTGGAACTGAACAAACAGCTCCCCGCCTATTCGCAAATCACTCACGTCAAGCTCTATCCGGAAGAATTTGAGAAAACAGCGAAAAAGAGTATCAAACGATTCTTATACCAATAAAGCCATGACCGCTCCCCCCAGGCTTCTTGTCTATAAAGCGTCCGCAGGCTCAGGAAAGACCTTCACGCTGGCCGTACACTACATCCGCCAGCTGATAGACGACCCTACGGCCTACCGGCGCATCTTGGCCGTAACTTTCACCAACAAGGCCACCGCAGAGATGAAGGAACGCATCTTGGAACAACTGTACGGTATCGCTTCAAACGACGCCGGTTCAAGCAACTACCTGAAGGAGATACAAAAAACTTCGCCCAAGACAGAAGAAGAAATCCGCCGCTCCGCACAAGAAGCGCTGGCACACATTATCCACGACTACAGCCGATTCCGTATCGAAACAATCGACTCTTTCTTCCAATCGGTCATGAAAAGCCTGTCGAGAGAACTGGAATTGGGCGCCAACCTCTCCATCGAACTGAACAACGGGGAAGTGCTCGACACGGCAGTCGATGAGATGATAGAGAAACTCACCCGACGTTCGCCCGTATTGGCGTGGCTGCTGGAATACATAGACGAGCGGATTTCTGATGACAAACGTTGGAACGTGTCCGGTGAACTCAAGAGTTTCGGCCGGAACATATTCGACGAAAGTTACATCGAAAAAGGGAACGAACTGCGCAAGAAGCTGGCCGACCCGCATTTCATCCCCCAATATCGCAACGACCTCCGAAGCCTTCGCGCCGAAACTCTCAAGCAAATGGCAAGTTTCAACGAACGGTTTATAAAAGCCTTGCAGGAAAACGGCCTGTCTCCGGAAGACTTGAAAGGCGGACGCAACGGCATAGGAAGCTATTTCAGGAAGTTGGCCAACGGAAACCTGAGCGACGACATACGGAACGCCACCGCAGAAAAATGTCTGGCGGACGAAGCGAACTGGGCTTCCCGGACATCTTCCAACCGCGACCGTATCCGTTCGTTGGCCGCATCCCGCCTCATCCCTCTGCTGGAAGAAGCGGAAAGGCTGAGACCCAAGAGCAACAGAACGGTCAACTCATGCGACCTTTCGCTAAGGTATCTGAACAATTTGCGCCTGCTGGCCGATATTGACAACGAAGTCCGGACGCAAAACCAGGAGCACAACCGCTTCCTGCTGTCAGACACCAACGCCTTGCTCCACGGCCTGATTCGCGAAGGAGACGCATCGTTCGTGTATGAAAAAATCGGAGCAGCACTCGACATGGTGATGATCGACGAGTTTCAAGACACTTCGCGTATGCAATGGGAAAACTTCCACATCCTGCTTGACGAATGCCTCGCCCAAAAGGAAGGCAGCCTGATAGTGGGCGACATCAAGCAAAGCATTTACCGATGGAGGAACGGCGATTGGAAGATACTTGCCAACCTGACGAAAGAGTCGGGCTTCCGCACCAAAGAATGCACGCTCGAAACAAACTGGCGGAGCGAGGCCCGCATCATCCGATTCAACAACGAGATTTTCCAGGCTGCACACACGCTGCTCAACAACCGCTACGAGGAAGAAACCGGAAGCGTATGCACACAGCTGATAAACGCCTACAGCGATGTGAACCAGAAAACGGCAAAAACAGATGAAAAGGGCTACGTAAAAATAACGTTCCTGCCGGATACGGAAGAACAACCCTACGCGGAAACTACCGTATTGCGGCTTGCAGAAGAAATAGACCGCTTGGTTTCACAGGGAATCCGCACGAACGAAATCGCCGTCCTGGTGCGCAAGAACAAAACGATTCCCGCCATCGCCGACTATTTCGAGAAACACACGCCTTACCGAATCGTGTCGGACGAAGCGTTCCGATTAGACGCATCGCTGGCGGTGAGCATGATGATAGACGGCCTGCGCTGTCTGGCTTCGCCGGACGACCTCGTTTCTCAAGCGAGGCTCGCCGCCGCGTATCGGAAAGAGATTCTGAAAGAAGACATCGACCTGAACACGGTGCTCATCCGCAAGACTGCCGACTTCCTTCCGGACGAGTTTGCGAAACGGAGGGAAGAACTGCGCTTCATGCCGCTGTACGAACTGCTGGAAAGGCTGTTCCTGATATTCAACCTCAAACAAATCGGCAAGCAGGACGCTTACCTTTGCGCATTTTTCGACGCTGTAAGCGAATACATTCAGAACAACTCGTCGGACTTGACCGCATTCGTGGAGTATTGGGACGAAACGCTGCATGAGAAAACGATTCCTTCGGGGGAAGTGGACGGAATCAGGATACTGTCCATCCACAAATCGAAAGGATTGGAATACCACACGGTGATAGTGCCTTTCTGCGATTGGAAGATGGAAAACGAAACGAGCAACCACTTGATATGGTGTTCGGCGGCAGGAAACGGGAAAGACACGGACGTTTCCCCGTTCAACCGTCTGGACATCGCCCCAATCAACTACTCGAAGGCGATGGCGGACTCCGTCTATTGCAACAGCTATTTAGAAGAACGGCTGCAGCTGTGGGTGGACAATCTGAACTTGCTGTACGTGGCCTTTACGAGAGCCTGCAAGAACCTTGTCGTTTTCGGCAGGAAAGGCCAAACGAACACGGTGTCGGAACTTCTTTACGAATCTGTAGGCGAAATGGAATCGCTGAAGATGCGCAGAAGCGAAGAAGACGGCGGGGACGACGCGCCGGAAACGTTTGAATACGGTGAGGTGTGCCTGGAAAGGGAAGCCGGGAAAAAGGCCGCAGCCAACCGGCTGGCCGTGCAGCCGGACAGCATCCCGATCAGAATAGAAAGCATAGAAACGAACATCGAGTTCAAGCAGTCGAACCAATCGGCCGACTTCATCCAGGGCGAAGAAGAAGGAAGCCCGACGGAATACATCCTCAAAGGGCAGCTGCTCCACCGGGTGTTCGCTTCCATCGAACGGAAGGACGACCTGCCGCGCGCCATCGAAGCCTTGCGGTTTGAAGGAGTGTTCGAATCGGCGGAACAGGAAGGGCAGATAGCCGGACTCGCGCAGGCGGCATTGGACAATCCGCAAGTGCAGGAATGGTTCGACGGCGGATGGCAGCTGCACAACGAGTGCGAAATCATCTTCGCCGACAAAGAAAGAAACATGCAGTCGCGCCGCCCCGACCGGGTGATGACGAAAGAAGGCCGGGCGGTAGTGGTCGACTTCAAATTCGGAAAGAAAAGCAAAGCGCACCGCAAACAGGTGCATGAATACATGGAACTGCTGAAAGGAATGGGATACGAGCAAGGAGTGGAAGGCTGGCTGTGGTATGTGACGGCCAACGAGCTTGAATCCGTAGACTAACATTGAACGAACAAACATGGAAACTTTTCTTAATCAAGTGGCCCGCCACCTTTATATGAAAACGGGCGGAGATTTCGCACGAACCGCCGTCGTGTTTCCCAACAAACGCGCCGGGCTTTTTTTCAACGAATATCTGGCCCGTGAGACCTCCCGTCCGCTGTGGGCGCCGGCATACCTGAGCATCAGCGAGCTGTTCCGCCATTCATCAGACCTGACAGTGGGCGACTCCATCAAACTGGTCTGTGACCTTTACAAAATTTTCAAGGAAGTCACCGGAAGCAAAGAGTCGCTCGACGATTTCTACTTCTGGGGAGAAATGCTCATCAGCGACTTCGACGATGCAGACAAGAACATGGCCGACACCGACACGCTGTTCAGCAACCTGAAAGCCCTGAACGAGCTGACCGACAACTACGCCTTCCTCGAAGAAGAACAGAAAGAAGCCATCGGACAATTCTTCCGCAATTTTTCCATCGACCAGGCAACGGAACTGAAACGCCGGTTCATCTCCATCTGGGACTCGCTGGGCGAGATATACACCCGCTACAAAGCCCTTCTCGACAGCCAGGGCATCGCCTACGAAGGGATGCTCTACCGGCGCGTAATCGACTCGCTCGACCCCGGCAAGATGCCTTACGACCGCTATGCCTTCGTCGGGTTCAACGTATTGAACAAGGTGGAGCACAAGCTGTTCAGCAAGCTGAACGAAGCCGGGAAAGCCCTTTTCTATTGGGATTACGACAAATTCTATTTGAAAAAGCATCCCCACGAAGCCGGCGAGTTCATCCGGCGCAACCTGCGCGACTTCCCTTCGGAGCTTCCCCCTTCATGCTTCGACAACCTGAGCAAGCCCAAAGACATCAGCTACATCGCTTCGCCCACGGAAAACGGACAGGCGCGCCTCCTCCCCCAATGGCTGAGGGAAAACCTGACCGAGACGGAGAAGGAAACGGCGGTGGTGCTCTGCAACGAGAACCTGCTGCAGCCCGTGCTCCACTCGCTCCCCGAAAACATCCGGCACATCAACGTCACGATGGGCTTCCCCCTTTCGCAAACTCCGGCCTACAGCCTCGCCAAAACGTTCGTGGAGCTGCACACGGAAGGCTACGACCCGCAGGCGGGAAGGTTCATGTTCGCCCAGGCTACGGCCATCCTCAGGCATCCGTACCTGCAAAAGCTCTCAGACAAGGCCCTGCCCCTTCTGCATGAGCTGACAAGGCTCAACCGCTTCTACCCGCTCCCGTCGGAACTCGCAGCCGACGATATCCTCAAACTCGTGTTCACCCCCTGCTCCACCAACAAGGCCCTTTGCGAACGCCTGTCGGAACTCCTCAAGCGCACCGCCGCCCTCTATCGGCAGCAAGGAGAAACGGATGCCGACGCATTCGGCCAGCTCTACCGCGAAGCGCTCTTCAAAGCGTTCACGCTGACCAACCGGTTCTGCACGCTCATCGACGAAGGCGACCTCAACGTGCAGCCCGCCACTCTCAGGCGGCTTCTGACGCGAGTCATGTCGGCATCAAGCATCCCCTTCCACGGCGAACCGGCCATAGGCGTGCAGGTGATGGGGGTGCTGGAAACGCGCAACCTCGACTTCCGCCATCTGATACTCCTGTCGGTCAACGAAGGGAAACTCCCCCAAGCGGGAGGCGACTCGTCGTTCATCCCCTACAACCTGCGGAAAGCCTTCGGAATGACCACAATCGACCACAAAATAGCGGTGTACGCCTACTATTTTTACCGCTTGCTGCAACGTGCGGAAAAAGTGACGTTAGTCTACAACACGGCAACCGACGGATTGAACCGGGGGGAGATGTCGCGCTTCATGCTCCAGTTCCTGATAGAATGGAACGGCCAAACCGTCAGAAGAGGACAGCTGGAAGCGGAGCAGTCGCCGACGGTCGCAGAGCCGATAACGGTGCGGAAAACTTCGGAAATACAACGCATCATGCGGCAAACGTTCGACATCCGCTGCAACCGGGAGGCCCTGCTGTCGCCCTCCGCCCTGAACGCATACCTCGACTGCCCGCTAAAGTTCTATTACAAATACGTGGCGAAGCTGAGCATACCCGACGACGTGAATGCAGACATCGATCCGGCAAAGTTCGGAAGCATCTTCCATCATGCGGCCGAACACATCTATAAAGACCTGACAGCCCGCCAGAAAACTATCAGCAAGGAGGCGCTGGAAAACCTGCTGAGCCCGAAAAACGCTCCCCGACTGCAGAACTATATCGACAACGCCTTCAAGGAACTGTTTTTCCATGCTGCGGAAGACGACGGGAAACTGCCGGAATACAACGGCATCCAGCTGCTTAACTCGGCAGTCATCCTCCGATATATCAGACAGCTGCTGAAGATTGACGCAGGATATGCCCCGTTTGTGTTCGGAAGCTCGGAACAGAAAGTGCAAGAAGAAATGGAAATCAATCCTCCCGCAACGGAAAGCGTGAAGACGCGCATCGGAGGAATTATCGATCGCACTGACACGAAAGACGGAACGCTGCGCATCGTAGACTACAAGACGGGCGGCCGACCCGACTGCCCGGAGAGCATAGAAGCGCTGTTCACTCCCGGAAAGAAACGCTCCGGCTATGTTTTCCAGACTTTTCTCTACGCATCCATCGTTTCGAATATGCTCCGTTCGCACAACGACGGGCGGCGTGTGGCTCCGGCGCTGCTGTATATCCACCAGGCAGCTTCGGAAAATTATTCGCCCGTCGTTGAAATCGGGAAATACCGGCAGAAGGTCCGCGTGGAAGATTTCGGCCCTTATGAAGAAGAGTTCAGAAGCCGCCTGCAAAACCTGCTGGAAGAAATTTTCAATCCTGCCGCAGATTTCATCCAGACAGCCGAAAAGGAACGCTGCGAGTTCTGTGATTTTAAAAAATTATGCAAGAGATAAGAAATATGCAAAAGAAGGTTAAGGTTATGCGGTTTTACGTATTTACAAAAACCTTTTTGCTTAACTTTGTGTTATAATAATGTTTTTCATAGTAATAGATTAAATACAGCGCAGTGCTTGCGAAAGTATTGCCTGTAGAGAGCGAAAGAGTTCGCTCTGTGAAGAGGCTGCTAATTCCCCAGCAGCCTCTTTTTGTTTCTAACCCGCCCGCTTTTTCTCTGAAAGGCGGCGGGCTTGCAAAAATCTGCGGCGGCATATCCGACACTCTTTTTCACTCTTTTTCTGAAAGAAACGCCGCAAAAAACAGCCTCCTTCTTTGACAATAACATAAAAAAGGCTATCTTTGCCCCACAATTGCCCGAAAAAACAGAAACATACATACAAGCAATTTTATGAAAGCAGCAAAAGCAATTGGAATTCTGGCACTTGCTGCGGCGATGGCCGCATGCACCTCATATAAGAAAGTGCCTTATCTGCAAAACTCCGAAATCGTAGACATGGTGGAATACCCCAACTCGCTCTACGACGCGAAGATTATGCCTAAAGACTTGCTCACAATCACCGTGGCCACCACCGACCCGCAGGCAGCAGCCCCGTTCAACCTCACCATCCCCAGCAACGTCAGCAACGCCAACACGAGCCTCACTTCGCAGCCCGTGCTCCAGCAGTATCTGGTGGACAATGAGGGAAACATCAGCTTCCCCGTGCTCGGACCGCTGCACATCGGCGGAATGACTAAGAGCAGCGTTGAAGACATGATTCAGGAAAAGCTCAAGCCCTACCTGAAGGAAACGCCCATCGTGACCGTGCGCATGGTGAACTACAAGATTTCCGTCCTCGGAGAGGTGGCCCACCCCGGAACGTTCACCGTATCCAACGAAAAGGTGAACCTCATGGAAGCCCTCGCGATGGCGGGCGACATGACCGTGTGGGGGCAGCGCGACAACGTGAAGCTCATCCGCGAAGACGGACAGGGGCAGCGCCGCATCGTGGAGCTGAACATAAACGACGCCGACATCATCCACTCGCCCTACTTCTACCTGCAGCAGAACGACGTGATTTACGTCACTCCCAACAAGCAGAAGGCGAAAAACTCGGACATCGGCAACCAGACTTCCTTCTGGTTCTCAGGAACGTCGATACTCATCTCCATCGCCACGCTCGTGACAACCATCATCCTGAACAGCAAGTAAAGAAACTATCCAAACAACCGAATCATGAAAGAAGAACTCTATAACGACAGCCTCGGCAACGAAACCGAAAAGCCGGTCGATTACAAGGCAATCCTGCTCGACTACCTCATGTATTGGCCGTGGATTGCGGGATGCGCCGTCGTAGCGCTCATAGCCTGCTTCATCTACCTGCGCTTCCAGCCGCCCACGTACAACGTCAACGCCACCGTCCTCATCAAGGAAGGCGACCAGAACCGGCGCGGCCTCTTCAGCGGAAGCAGCATAATCGACAACATGCAGTCGCTCGGAACGATGTCGATGGCAAGCAACTTCGACAACGAAGTGGAAATCCTCCAGTCGCGCAACCTCGTGCGCAAGGTGGTGGAAAAGCTCAACCTCTACATCAGCTACAGCGTACACCGCTCCTTCAGCTACAACGCCGAGCCGTACAAGAACACTCCCGTCACCGTGTGGATGACCCCGCAGGAGGCGCAAAACCTTTACGCCCCCGTGAAGCTTGACATCATCCGCCGCGCCAACGGAGCGGCCGACGTGGAAGCTACTTTCGTGGCCGAGCCTAAAGGCGACGAACAGACCGTCACCCAACACTTCCCGAAGCTGCCCGCCGTGCTCAACCTCCCGGCAGGAATCGTCACGCTCAACGACAACGTGACTGCCCCCGACACCCTCGCAAAAGACAAGCAGGCTCCGCTTGAAGACCTCCGCGTACAGGCCCTCATCCTGCCGCCTTCGGCCGTGGCCGCGCGCTACTCCGGACGGTTGGGCGCAGAGCCTACCAGCAAGACCACCAGCATCGTGGCCCTCAACGTGAGTGAAACGAACCCCGCGCGGGGGGCGGACTTCATCAACACCCTCGTAGCGCTGTACAACTCAGACACCAACGACGACAAGAACGAAGTGGCCAGCAAAACGGCACAGTTCATCGACGAACGCATACAGATTATCAACGCCGAACTGGGAACGACCGAACAAGAACTGGCCAGCTACAAGCAGCAGGCCGGACTGACCGACCTCCGCAGCGACGCCCAACTGGCTCTGAAGGAGAACTCGGAATACAACCAGCGGAGAGCCGAAAACTCCACCCAGCTGCGTCTCGTAGGATTCCTGCAAGACTACATCAACAACCCCGCCAACGAATGGGAAGTGATACCCGCCAACGTGGGACTTACCGACATGACGCTGACCTCGGCCATCGACAACTACAACCAATTGCTCGTAGAACGCAAACGGCTGCTCCGCACTTCGTCGGAAAGCAACCCCGCTGTAGTCACTCTCGACACCAGTATCCGGGCTATGCGCTCGAACGTGCGCACCACAGTGCAGAGCGTTGAGAAGGGACTCCTTATCACCAAGGCCGACCTTGACCGGCAAGCCTCGCAAGCCGAAGCCCGAATCAGCAAGGCGCCCCAACAGGAACGCCAGCTCGTGAGCATCGCGCGCCAACAGGAAATCAAAGCGAACCTTTACCTCATGCTTCTGCAGAAGCGCGAGGAAAACGCCATCACTCTGGCAGCCACCGCCAACAACGGACGAATCATCAATCCCCCGATGGCCAGCGTCACAGGACCTAACGGCAAGATGTATATGCTCATCGCCCTCATCCTCGGATTAGGAGTGCCGGTGGGATTCATCTACGTGCGCAACCTGCTGCGCTTCAAAATCGAGACGCGCACCGACATCGAGAAGATTACGAACCTGCCCGTCATCGGAGACATTCCCAACAGCCCGCAAGCGAAAGAGAACCCCATCGTCATCCGCGAAAACAAGAACGACATCATGGAGGAAATCTACCGCTCCGTGCGAACCAACGTGCAGTTCATGCTCCAGCCGGGACAGAACGTGATACTTTTCACCTCCACCTCGCCGGGCGAAGGCAAGAGTTTCAACGCAGCCAACTTGGCAGTCAGCCTCGCATACATGGGCAAGAAAGTGGTTATCGTGGGTCTCGACATCCGCAAACCGGGACTGAACAAGATATTCCGCCTTTCACACAAGGAACAAGGAATTACGCAGTATCTGGCCGACCCAAGCATCAAGCTCGAAAAGTTATGCCAGCAGTCGGAAGTCAGCCCGAACCTCTACATACTGCCGGGAGGAACCGTACCACCGAACCCCACCGAATTGGTGTCGCGCGAAGCCTTGAAAACGGCAATCGACACCCTGCGCGCACAATTCGACTACGTGATTCTCGACACGGCCCCCATCGGAATGGTTACCGACACGCAGATTATCGCGCGCCAAGCCGACATGAGCGTCTACGTGTGCCGCGCAGACTACACCCTCAAGTCCGACTTCGAAGTGGTCAACTCGCTCAGCGCCGAGAAACGCCTGCCCAACATGTGCATCCTCTTGAACGACCTCAACATGGACAAGCGCAAAAACGGCTACTACTACGGCTACGGCAAGTACGGCAAATACGGAAAGTACGGCTACGGCAAGAAGTACGGCTACGGTTACGGCTACGGTTACGGAAAAGACGCGAAAGAGTAATCCCGAATAATGCAACTAACATGCCCCTCGCGGCCCTCCCCAAGGAAGGCGGCGAGGGGCTTTTCAATAACTTTATGAAGACAACAGACATCATGACACTCACAGCAGCCCTCGCGCTGGCGGCATCCTCATGCTCCGCACCGGAGAAAACCGAGGAAAGCCCCGCAATCGGAAGGCAGGAAATCGCCGCAACCGACGGACGGATGACTCCCGAAGCGCTCTGGGCGATGGGACGAATCGGCGCGTATGCCGTATCGCCCGACGGAAAGCAAGTCGCCTACACGGTGACCTACTACAGCGTGAAAGAAAACAAGAGCCGAACCGTCATCCGCCTCACGGACACGGACGGGCAGAACGCCGCCCTCCTTACCCCCGACGGCGCAAGCGATGCCGAACCCGCATGGATCAAGCAGGGAACCAAGCTCGCCTTTCTCAACGGAGGGCAGATATGGGAGATGAACGCCGACGGAAGCGGACGCAGGAAGCTGTCCGACGTGGAAGGAGGAGTGGACGGATTCAAGTTCTCGCCCGACGGCACGAAGGTGCTCTTCATGTCGCAAGTGAAATACGGAGAGCGCACCGCCGACATCTATCCCGACCTCGACAAGGCAAGCGGACGCATCGTTGACGACCTCATGTACAAGCATTGGGAC
This sequence comes from uncultured Phocaeicola sp., assembly GCA_944320135.1. Lineage (GTDB taxonomy): Bacteria > Bacteroidota > Bacteroidia > Bacteroidales > Bacteroidaceae > Phocaeicola. The sequence continues at coordinate 40,347 of CALUGI010000016.1, forward strand.
GAGTGGGTGCAGACAGTCCCCCACCCCTTCGTGGCTCCCTTCGACGGAAACAAGGTGGGAGAAGCGAAAGACATCCTCCGGGATGAGCCTTACGAGTCGCCAATGAAACCTTTCGGAAGCATGGAGCAGCTCGCGTGGAGCCCGGCTTCGGACAAAATCGCCTACACCTGCCGCAAAAAGACGGGACTGGCCTACGCCCTATCCACCGACTCTGACATCTACCTCTACGACCTCAAGAGCGGAAAGGCCGAAAACCTCTGCAAAGCCGACCCCTCCGACCGCAACGAGGGATACGACACCAACCCGCAGTTCTCGCCCGACGGACGGCACATCGCCTGGCAGAGCATGGAGCGCGACGGATACGAAAGCGACCTCAACCGCCTCTACGTGATGGACTTGCAGACGCGCAAGAAACACAACGCGGCTTCTGCCTTCCCCACCAACGTGGACACCTACGTGTGGAACGGCTCATCCGACGGATTCTACCTCATCGGCACGTGGCACGGCACTACGCAAATCTACCGCCACTCGCTCAACGGCAAAAAGAACGCCGCCCCTGTAAAAATCACCGACGGCCTTCATGATTATGCCGCCATCTCTCTTGCCAAAGACGGGCGGCTGATTGCCATGCGCCACAGCATGAGCCGGGCCGACGAACTGTATGCCGTCCCTACCGAGTTCGAGGGACAATATGCCGAAGCCGCTCCCCTCACCGATGAAAACGGACACATCTTCAGCAAGCTGGAAGCGGGCCGCGTGGAAGAACGCTGGATCGGCACGACCGACGGCAAGCGGATGCTCGTGTGGGTGGTCTACCCCCCGCAGTTCGACCCGAAGAAGAAATATCCCGCCCTGCTCTTCTGCGAAGGAGGCCCGCAAAGCCCGCTCAGCCAGTTCTGGAGCTACCGATGGAACTTCCAGATTATGGCGGCCCACGGCTACGTCGTAGTGGCTCCCTGCCGCCGGGGAATGCCGGGATTCGGCACGGAATGGAACGAAGCTGTCAGCGGCGACTACGGCGGACAGTGCATGGAAGACTATCTGACGGCCATCGACGAGGTGGCGAAAGAGCCGTTCGTCGACCGCGACAGGCTGGGCTGCGTGGGAGCCAGCTTCGGCGGATACTCCGTCTACTGGCTGGCCGGACACCACAACAAGCGGTTCAAGGCGTTCATCGCCCACGACGGAATCTTCAACATGGAGATGCAGTATCTCGAAACGGAAGAAAAATGGTTTGCCAACTGGGACATGGGCGGAGCCTACTGGGACAAGGACAACGCCACGGCGCAGCGCACCTTCGCCAACTCCCCCCACCGCTTCGTCGACCGCTGGGACACGCCCATCCTCTGCATCCACGGCGAAAAGGACTACCGCATACTGGCCAACCAAGCGATGGCAGCCTTCGACGCAGCCAAGATGCGGGGCATACCGGCACGCCTGCTCATCTTCCCCGACGAGAACCACTGGGTGCTGAAGCCGCAGAACGGCATTCTCTGGCAACGCACGTTCTTCGACTGGCTCGACCGCTGGCTCAAGCCGCAGGGCTGACAAGCGCACACAAAAGCCGGGAGCCGCTTTACAGCAGCTCCCGGCTTTCCGCTTCCATAACCGAATCCGCGACAACCACAGTCAACGGCAGGACAGCCTGTCTATCTCCGATTTGATATGTTCCACTACATCCTTATTGGCGATTTCCCCATCCAAACTGAACACTATAAACACATTGCCGCCATACTGTTCCCTAAATGCTTCAAAACTTGCTTTCATCCGTTCGGTCAACGAATAGCCTCCGAAATTAGTGTTTGCCATTATCGGTTTGATTTGTATGCCTATAGCCTGGCCTCCAACCTTTGCGATATAATCAATGTCCCCGGCGTGGTCCAATTGAGGATCGCTTTCCTCAAATTGTATATCCGGGAATATTTTAGCCAAACCGTCATTGATTACCGACTTCTCCCGCATATAGCCGTCATAGGTGCGATTTATCGTCAGATTGTAGATATAATCAATGCAATCCTGCTCGGTCAGTTCTCTGAAAGCCGATTCCCACTCCGGTATGACAACCTCCGTTATTTTGGCGTATAGCCGTTCTCCCAATTCTTTCAAACTTTCGGCAGTAATTTTTGTCGGATTCTTCCCCGCAGTATAGGCATTGCCAAAATACCATGACTCCCACTCTTCGAAAGATGCAGGCTGGCAATCGCGGATAAGAGCCATAACCGCTCCTACTTTATTGGGACGAGATAATTGATAGGTTTGGCACGCATAATTTAATACCCGTTCCTTCTTGCCGAAATTTAACGAATGTTTATCCATCTAATCGTTCATTTATCAATTTTTCAAACTTGCTTTTATATTTGAAATCAAACGAATAGTCTATGTCAGCCAACCCGTTCTTCAACAGATGCGCATTGATAAAGGTCTTATTGTCCAAATACATATAACAAAGCAATGTGTCTTTATCGTCATGCTTCACGGTGTCATACCGCAAGAATACCTTCCTTCCTTTCGTTTTTTCCAACAAGAATTTTGTTGCGTTGCCATTGGCCGACGGTTTCTCCTTGATTCCGAGCAATCTGACAGCAAGGCCATTATTCAAGACCACCACATTAGAAGACAAAACCTCCTTAACGGAAAAATATTCTTCCCGGTCTTTTTTGCTTTTGTCTATTCGAGACCCGAATTGCAGCTGCTTGATATCTATTTTGTTCTCCATTTTGTGCGGATCGCTGAACAAATAAGGCAGTGCCTCCAGCTTGTTGCCTATATCGAAAGCGGATGAGTCTTTTCTATAGACATATTCTGTTGCCCCAAACGACAAAGATGAAGCCACTTTCTCTTCATAATATTTTTTATAATCGGAGTTTATTTCGTATCCGATAGAATTGCGCTGAAGGTTCCGGGCAGCCAACGCCGTGGTGCCGCTGCCCATGAACGGGTCGAACACGGTTTCACCCGCAAAAGAGAACATTTTTATCAGACGGTGCGGCAGTTCTTCCGGAAACACGGCTATATGCCCGTCTTGTTTTGCTCCGCCGAAATTCCAATGCGAAGCGAAATATACGTTCCATTCCTCTTTTGTCATTGCAGACAACTGTTTCTGCTCCAATGTCGGAACGGGAGCTTTCCCTTGCTTTTTGAATATCAGAATAAACTCGTAGTCTATTTTTAAAATGCCGTTGCGCGGATAAGGAAAGCTGCCCATCACCGCCCCTCCGCCGGTCGTGTTCATTGTGGTCTGCTTTTGCCAGATAACAGCTCCCATGTAGTCCATCCCAACAGTCTCGCAGAAACGGATGATTTCAGTCCTGATGGGTATTACTTTGTATCTCCCGTAATAAACAGAACGGGCGAATTGGTCGCCGATATTAATGCACAAGCGACAACCGTCATGCAATATTCTGTTGCACTCTGACCATACAATGTTTAAATTATTGATATAATTCTCGTAACTGTCATGAAACCCGATTTGCCTGTCATCTCCATAGTCTTTCAACTGCCAGTATGGAGGCGAAGTAACGATCAAATGAACGGACTTGTCCGGTATCAAAGAAAGGTTGCGGCTGTCTCCATTGACAAGCGTATGCGTTGTCTTCATTTCTATATCTTATTGCCTGCTATTATTTTCTATCCACAAATAATGCCATTGTTTGGCAAATATACTGCTTTTATTCTATCCAAACTCGAATAATCTGCTCTTTTTGTCCTGCAAAATCAACCCATGGCAGGCCGCATATCCCGCATTTATTAGAAGATTAAAGCGCAGCAAACACATGTCTATACAGTTCTCTACGCTTCTTTTTTGAGCCCGCCGCTTCTGCGGCGGGCCGTTTTTCATGCCCTCGAAGGCCGGTGCGTCACTTGTACTCGTCCCAGCTCTTGACGGCGATGTCGTCGATGCCCATCGAGCAGAACGCGCCGATGAAGGCGCTTGCCAGACGCGCGTTGGTGATGAGCGGGATGTTCAGGTCGATGGCGGCGCGGCGTATCTTGTAGCCGTTGGTCAGCTCGCCTACCGAGAGGTCGCGCGGGATGTTCACCACCATGTCGATTTCCTTGCGGTGGAGCATGTCGAGCGCCTGCGGCTGCCCCTCTTCGCTGGGCCAGTAGACGCGGGTGTTCTCGATGCCGTTCTCCGTGAGGAACTTCGAGGTGCCTCCCGTGGCGTAGAGCCTGTAGCCCTTGGCCTTCAGCGCGCGCGAAGCCTGCAGCATGTCCACCTTCTGCTTCGTGCCGCCCGTCGAGAGCAGGATGTTCCGCTCAGGGATGCGGTAGCCCACGGAGAGCATCGCCTTGAGGATGGCGCACGAGGTGTCGTCGCCCAGACATCCCACCTCGCCCGTCGAGGCCATGTCCACTCCCAGCACGGGGTCGGCCTTCTGAAGGCGGTTGAACGAGAACTGGCTCGCCTTGATGCCCACGTAATCCAGTTCGAAAAGGTTCTTTTCGGGCTTCTCGACCGGCAGTCCGAGCATCACCTTCGTGGCAAGCTCGATGAAGTTTATCTTGAGCACCTTGCTCACGAAGGGGAACGAGCGCGAAGCGCGGAGGTTGCACTCGATGACCTTGATGTCGTTGTCGCGCGCAAGGAACTGGATGTTGAACGGTCCGGAGATGTTCAGCTCTTTGGCTATCTGGCGCGAGATGCGCTTGATGCGGCGCACCGTCTCCACATAGAGCTTCTGGGGCGGAAACTGGATGGTGGCATCGCCGGAGTGTACGCCCGCAAACTCGATATGCTCTGAGATGGCGTATGCCACAATTTCGCCGTTTTGCGCCACCGCATCCATTTCCACTTCCTTAGCGTGCTCGATAAACTGGCTCACCACCACCGGATGCTTCTTCGACACGTTGGCGGCAAGCTGGAGGAAGCGCTCAAGTTCTTCCTGGTTGGAGCAGACGTTCATCGCCGCTCCCGACAGCACATACGACGGACGCACCAGCACGGGGAAGCCCACCTTGCGGATAAAGGCGTTGATGTCGTCCATCGAGGTCAGCGCGCTCCATTCGGGCTGGTCGACGCCGATGCGGTCAAGCATGGCCGAGAATTTGTCACGGTCCTCGGCATTGTCGATGCTTCGCGCCGACGTTCCGAGGATGTTCACGCGCTGCGCGTCGAGGCGCAGGGCAAGGTTGTTCGGAATCTGTCCGCCGGTGGACACGATGACTCCATGCGGATTCTCTAAGTCGAGGATATCCATCACGCGCTCGAAAGTCAGTTCGTCAAAGTAGAGGCGGTCGCACATATCATAGTCGGTCGACACGGTTTCGGGGTTGTAGTTAATCATCACCGAGCGGTAGCCCTCCTTGCGGATGGTGTTGAGCGCCTGCACGCCGCACCAGTCGAACTCTACCGACGAGCCGATGCGGTAGGCTCCCGAACCGAGCACGACGATGCTCTTGCGGTCGCCCAGATAATGCACGTCGTTGGCCGTGCCGCTGTACGTCAGATACAGGTAGTTGGTCTGCGCCGGGTATTCGGCCGCCAGCGTGTCAATCTGTTTCACCACAGGCACCACTCCGAGGCTCTTGCGGAGACGGCGCACAGCGAGGATGCCGTCTTCCATGTCGCCCTCGAAGCCCACGGCGCGCGCCACCTGGAAGTCGGAGAATCCCTGCCGCTTGGCCTTGGCAAGCAGCTCCTTCGGCAGCTCGGAGAGCTGTATGTGGTTGTTCCCCCACTCGTGCAGCTCCTTCGATGTCTGCATGATATTCTCTAATTTGTAGAGGAACCACTTGTCTATCTTCGTGAGTTCGTGAATCTGGTCGACGGTATATCCGGCTCTCATCGCCTTCGAGATAACAAAGATACGCTTGTCTGTCGGCTCGCGCAACGCCTTGTCGATGTCGGCGATAACCAGCTCTTTGTTCTCCACGAAGCCGTGCATCCCCTGCCCGATCATGCGCAATCCCTTCTGGATGGCTTCTTCGAACGTGCGCCCGATAGCCATCACCTCGCCCACGGATTTCATCGACGAGCCTAACTCGCGGTCTACGCCGTGGAACTTGCCGAGGTCCCAGCGCGGGATTTTGCACACCACGTAGTCGAGCGCAGGCTCGAAGAAGGCCGAAGTGGTCTTCGTCACCGAGTTCTTCAAATCAAACAGCCCGTATCCCAGTCCGAGCTTGGCGGCCACGAACGCCAGCGGATAGCCTGTAGCTTTAGACGCCAACGCGGACGAACGGCTCAGGCGGGCGTTCACTTCAATCACGCGGTAGTCTTCCGATTCGGGGTCGAAGGCATACTGCACGTTACACTCGCCCACGATACCGATGTGGCGGATGATGCGGATGGCCAGCTCGCGGAGCTTGTGATACTCGCTGTTGGTCAGCGTCTGGCTCGGCGCAATGACGATGCTCTCGCCCGTGTGGATGCCCAGCGGGTCGAAGTTCTCCATGTTGCACACCGTGATGCAGTTGTCGAAGCGGTCGCGCACCACCTCGTATTCCACCTCTTTCCATCCCTTCAGGCTCTTTTCCACAAGCACCTGCGGGGAGAACGAGAAGGCTTTCTCGGCCAGCACGTTCAGTTCTTCCTCATTATCGCAGAATCCGGAGCCGAGCCCTCCCAAGGCGTATGCCGCACGGATAATGACGGGATAGCCCAAATCGCGCGCGGCCCGACGTGCCTGTTCGATGTTTTCGCAGGCTTCGCTCTTGATGGTCTTCACGTTGATTTCGTCGAGCTTGCGCACGAAGAGTTCGCGGTCTTCAGTATCCATGATAGCCTGCACGGGGGTGCCGAGCACCTGTACGCCGTATTTTTCAAACGCGCCCGCCTTATAGAGCGCGACCCCGCAGTTTAATGCCGTTTGGCCGCCGAACGACAACAAAACGCCGTCGGGTTTTTCCTTGTCGATAACCTTCTCTACGAAATAGGGCGTGACGGGAAGGAAATATATCTTGTCGGCCACACCCTCGGACGTCTGCACCGTAGCGATGTTCGGGTTGATGAGCACCGTTTCGATGCCTTCTTCCTTGAGGGCTTTCAGGGCCTGGCTTCCGGAGTAGTCGAACTCTCCAGCCTCGCCAATCTTCAATGCGCCGGAACCCAGCAGCAATACTTTCTTTATGTTTTCTTTCATCGATGTTTCTGTTAATGGTTAATTGATTAGCTTCACGAATTCGTCGAAAAGGAACTCAGTGTCAGTCGGGCCGCTGGCGGCTTCGGGGTGGAACTGTGCGGAGAACCACGGGTTCCGCTTGTGGCGGATTCCCTCGTTCGAGCCGTCGTTCATGTTGATGAAAAGCGGTTCCCAGTCGGCTCCCAGCGTGTTGTTGTCCACCGCATAGCCGTGGTTCTGCGAAGTGATGAAGCAACGCTCCGTGCCCGCCATGCGCACCGGCTGGTTGTGGCTGCGGTGTCCGTATTTCAGCTTGTAGATTTTCGCGCCTCCCGCCTTCGAGAGCAACTGGTTGCCCATGCAGATTCCGAAGATGGGCAGCGTCTCGTCCTGCATCGCCCGGCGGATGTTCTGCACGGCGGCGTCGCACGTGTCAGGGTCGCCCGGCCCGTTGGAGATGAAAAGCCCGTCGAAACGAAGCCCGTTGAAGTCGTAGTTCCAGGGCACGCGGACGATTTCCACTCCCCGCTTGAGCAGACACCTTATTATATTGGCCTTCACTCCGCAGTCGACGAGCAGCACCTTCTTCAACGAAGGGCTGAACTGCGCATTCAGCTCGTCCTTCGGAGTGCCGACGGCGAACGTCCGGCTTTCTTCGCCCGCATAGACGATGATGTCTTTGCACGACACGCGGTCGACGTAGTTCACTTCTCCGTATGCGGGAAAGGGTTCCGCCTCTGCCTCCGGCTCGTCGTCAAACACAATCCGCCCCATCATCACTCCGTGCTCGCGCAGCGTCTTGGTCAGTTCGCGGGTGTCAATGCCCGTGATGCCGGGGACATGCTCGCGCTTCAGCCAGTCGGCCAAACTCTCTACGGCGTTCCAATGGCTGTACGCCTCGCTATAGTCGCTCACGATGATGGCTTCGGCGTGTATCTTCCCGCTTTCCATAAACGCGGGCAGACCGTTCGCCTCGAAAGTGAACGGCGGCACCCCGTAGTTGCCCACTAACGGATAGGTCAGCGTCATCAGCTGGCCCGCATACGAAGGGTCAGTCAGGCTTTCCGGGTAGCCGGTCATCGCCGTGTTGAACACCACTTCACCCGCTGCCGGCTTCTCATAACCGAACGACTTGCCGCAAAAGCGGCTCCCGTCGTCAAGGATTAACGTCACGTTTCTCATTAATTCAAATGCTTATATCGTTATGTTTCTGTATTGTGGTCGCGCCGTTGGTTTGCAGACATAAAAAAACCCGGACTTGCCGAAAAGCAATTCCGGGTGTCGCGTATAAACGTCTGTACTGTATGTGTCTGTCCGATATTCATCAACCTCGCTTGTGCCATGATTCGGAGTGCAAATATACGCATTTTCCGCCAAAAAGAAACGCCCTTTCCAATATTTTTCAAAAAATCCGCGAAGAACCGTCCGGAAGGCCGCCGTGATTCCGGAAAAAGGGCGCAGAGTTTCGCCAAGAAGCGCGGGCGTTTGCATTTTTTTACTGACTGTTTCGGACGGCGAACGGTGAAATCGCTTATTTTTGCAGGCAAACTAACAACTTGAACCGGAAAACTTTTGTGGATATGCCGATAAAAAGACTCAGGCAGACGCTGGCCGCCGTCTGCGCCGTGCTTGTCACGCTGCTGTTTCTCGACTTTACGGGCACGGTACATCTCTGGTTGGGCTGGCTTGCCAAGATTCAGTTTTTGCCCGCACTGCTGGCCCTCAATGCGGGGGTTGCAATCGTTCTCGTGCTGCTTACGCTGGTTTTCGGGCGGGTCTACTGCTCGGTCATCTGTCCGTTGGGCGTGTTTCAGGACTTGGCCGCCCGTTTGGGACACCGCAAGAAGCGGCTTCCCTACACGCATTCGCACCCCAAAAATGCGTTGCGCTACGGAGTGCTGGCGGCGTTCGTCGTAGCGGCGGCAGTGCTTCACGCCGCAGCATGGTTCGACCCCTACGCCATCTACGGACGCGCGGCGAACGCCGTCGTGCAGCCGCTGTGGATGTGGGGCAACAACGCGCTGGACTACTTGGCCGAACGTGCCGGCAGCTATGCGTTCTACCCGACGGAAGTGTGGCTGCGGAGCGCACCCGTGCTGGCGGTATCCGTGGCGATGATTGCCGTCGTAGCGGCGTTGGCATGGAAAGGCGGACGCACGTACTGCAACACGATATGCCCGGTGGGAACCGTCCTCGGATTCCTGTCGCGCCACTCGCTGTTCCGCATCACGATAGACACCTCCAAATGCAACGGATGCACGCTCTGCGCGCGCAACTGCAAGGCTTCGTGCATCGACGCGAAGGCGCACACGGTGGACGCGAGCCGCTGCGTGGCGTGCTTCGACTGCATCGGCAAATGCACGCAGGGGGCCGTGGGCTACCGCTTCTCCTACGCGAAGAAAAAGCCGTCCGGACCTTCCCCCGCTTCACGGAAAGCGGCTGAAGGCGGCGCAGGCCGCCGCGCGTTTCTGGCCGGTTCTGCCGTAATGCTTGCTTCGGCTGCAGCCGCACAAGCGGCGAAAAAGGCGGAAGCCGTGAAGATGGACGGCGGACTGGCCGACATCATCGGCAAGAAAGAACCGAAGCGCACCACTCCCATCACCCCTCCCGGCTCATGGAGCGCGCGCCAGATGCAGGCCCACTGCACGGCCTGCCAGCTCTGCGTGTCGGTGTGCCCCAACCAGGTGCTCCGTCCCTCGCACAGCCTATCTACGTTCATGCAGCCCTACGTGTCATACGAACGCGGATACTGCCGCCCCGAATGCACGAAATGCGCCGAAGTGTGCCCGGCAGGAGCCATACGCCCCATCAGCCGGGCCGACAAGTCGGCGATACAGATAGGGCACGCCGTGTGGGTGAAAGACCGCTGCGTCCCCCTCACCGACGGACAGGAGTGCGGCAACTGCGCGCGCCACTGTCCCACAGGAGCCATCTCCATGATTCCGTCCGACCCTTCCGACCCCGAATCGCTGAAGATTCCCGCCGTCGACACGGAGCGGTGCATCGGATGCGGCGCGTGCGAAAATCTCTGTCCGGCGCGCCCGCTGAGCGCCATCTACGTGGAAGGGCACGAAGTTCACCGGGTTATCTAACCCGAAAGATTGTCTGACAACAAACGCATCTCGAAAATGGAAGAAAAAACCGCCCGACATAACGAAATGAACCGCCGCGATTTTCTGAAAATCGTAGGCATAAGCACGGCCGCCGCAGGACTGAACGCTTGTTCGCCGCGCCGCGCTGCGGAAGAAACGGACAACGGGGTTGCCGGAACTCCCGCCGGAGAAATGACCTGCCGCCAGTTTCCGCCCTCGCCCGACAAGGTGTCGATTTTAGGCTACGGATGTATGCGCTGGCCCACGCTGCCCGCTCCCGGAGGCGACGGGAACGTCATTGACCAGGAGGAAGTGAACCGCCTCGTCGACTACGCCATCGCTCACGGAGTGAACTACTTCGACACGGCGCCCGTCTACGTGCAAGGGTGGTCGGAGACGTCTACGGGCATCGCTCTGAGCCGCCATCCCAGAGACAAGTACTTCATCGCCACAAAGATGTCGAACTTCTCTGACCCCGACTTCGGCGAAAGCGTCAGAATGTACCGGAACTCGATGAAGAACCTGCGCACGGACTACATCGACTACTACCTGCTCCACTCGCTCGGCTCGCAAGGAGCGAGAAGTTTCCAGACGCGCTTCCTCGACAACGGGCTGCTCGACTTCCTCGTGAAGGAGCGCGAGGCCGGACGCATCCGCCACTTGGGGTGGTCGTTCCACGGGACGAAGGACGAGTTCGACCGCATCCTCTCCTACCACGAGACGGTGCATTGGGACTTTATCCAGATACAGCTCAACTACTCCGACTGGAAGTATGCCACAGGACGGAACGTCAACGCCGACTATCTGTACGCCAAGATAGCCGAACGCCGCATCCCGATGGTCATCATGGAGCCGCTGTTGGGAGGCCGACTGGCGAAGCTCCCGGAACACGTCTTCACGCGGCTGAAGGCGCGCAAGCCCGAAGCCAGCGTAGCTTCGTGGGCCTTCCGCTTCGCCGCCACCCCGCCGATGGTGCTGACCGTACTGAGCGGCATGACCTACATGGAGCACCTTCAAGACAACATACGCACCTACTCGCCGCTGGTTCCCCTCACGGAAGAGGAAAAACGCTTCCTGCTCGACACGGCAGCCCTGATGCGCGAGTATCCCACCGTCCCGTGCAACGACTGTCAATACTGTATGCCCTGCCCTTACGGAATCGACATTCCGGGAGTGCTGCTGCATTACAACAAGTGCGTGAACGAGGGGAACATCTCCCAAAGCCGCCTCGACGAAAACTATGCCGAAGCAAGGCGCGCATTCTTGGTGGGCTACGACCGGAGCGTGCCGAAACTCAGGCAGGCAAGCCACTGCATCGGATGCGCACAGTGCAACCCCCACTGCCCGCAGTCGATTGACATCCCGAAGGAACTGCAGCGCATCGACCGGTATGTGGAACAACTCAAACAAGACACGCTATGAACGACCGGCTGATACGCCTTCTGCACGCAGGCAACTACTCGTGCGTGGTGAGCAAGGACGACGAGACCCGCACCTTCACGCGGCGCGGCGTAATCGACCTCTTCGAACTGTACTGCAATGACCCCGCCTTCATGGAAGGGGCTGAAGTGGCCGACAAAGTGATAGGAAAAGGAGCGGCAGCCGTGCTCGCCCTCGGCAAAGCAGCGGAGGTGTGGGCCGACGTGATGAGCGAACCCGCCTGCGAGCTGCTCCGCAAAAGCGGAATAAAGACCGGATGCGCCGAAAAGACAGCGTTTATCGTCAACCGCACGCACACGGGACGTTGCCCGCTGGAAACCCTCTGCGACGCATCAGACAGCCCGGAAGAACTGTATCCGGTCATCTGCCGCTTCGTAGAGCGGATAAAGGAGGGCGAAAACCCCTCCGCACCGAAAGGACACCAAACGAATGATACAAACCAATAAAAACAACAGCTATGTTCGGATTAGGAATGCAAGAAGTCATCGTCATCGCGCTGGTAGTGCTGCTTCTTTTCGGAGGACGCAAGATACCGGAACTGATGAGAGGATTGGGAAAAGGAGTGAGAAGTTTCAAGGAAGGGATGAACGAAGTGGAGAAAAGCGTCAGGATAGATGATGCGGCTCCTGCCCCGAAAACGGAAAAAAGCGAAGAAAAAGGAAAGGAAGCGCAGGCTTCCTGAACAAAGACGCGGAGGCACAAGCCGCAAGGCTTGCATCTCCGCGTCTTTCGCGTCCGGAAGAATGACCTCCGCTCAATCGGTAAACCGCACAGAGCCGAAGAACTCCGGGCAATGGAAGCACGGCTCCGGCAAATTGATGGGGGTCCACGACAAGAAGTGCGGAGAGGCCAGTTTGTCGCCGCACTTGTAGAAGTTGGCGCGCGCCGTCATCCCGTCGAAACTCTCGATGCTGTGGCGGAAAAACAGGGTTTTCGGCAGGCGCAATGCGAGCTGCCACTCGCCGTCGCACGCCCGTTCTTCAAAAGGAGCCTGCCCAAGCGATGTCCAGCGGTCGGCCAGCTTCGTCACCTCAAGCGGCGCATGTTCCCGCTCGCCCCTGCGTCCATAGCCCGCCAGCAGCGTTCCTCCGCAGTTGCACTCGAAGTTGTAATAATTCTCCTTGTCGCCGGGCATCTGGAAGAAGAACTCGCAGCAAGAGTCTTCCCACACTCTGCCGTTGTCGGTGTCGGCTACGGCACGCACGCTCGCCTCCTTCACGCGATACTCTAAAAGCACGCTGTCGCCTGTGTGAGCGATACGGAACTTCACTTCCGGGCAGTAGGGATAATCTTTCCAGTTCACGCAGTGTATCGGCTCGAAAGCCACTTCCGCCTTGTCCAGCAGAGCCGGAACCAACCGCGCCTCCACCGTCTCCCCGGCAGAGGCAACCTTTGGGATATACATCGTTTTCATCATCGCACGATTCTTTAAAGTTTTTGTCTAAGCGCAAAGTTAGCGAAAAATCCCGTCCGTGCAAGCGTTTCGCCTTTCCTTGCTCCAAACGCCCCGCGCGAAAATAAAATTCGCCGCCCCCGCAAGAGAGACGGCGAAGCGTTCTTTAAAACCAAGCTCGCGGCAAATCCACGCGAAAGCGCGTCAATAAGCACGGGCGAAAAGCACGCGGCGGGCTGAAGGCTTCCCTGTCAGCATGTCCGTGCCGGGAGTCAAGCTCTCTTCGTCCGCATCAAACGGCAGACAACGGATAGTTGCCTTGGTTTCTTCCTTAATGCGGTCTTCCGTTTCGGGAGTGCCGTCCCAGTGGGCCAGGATAAACCCGCCCTTTTCAATCTGCTGCTTGAACTCGTCGTAGGTATCCACTTTCACGATGTGTTCGTTCCGATACGTCAGAGCTTTCTGATAGATATTGTTCTGGATGTCTTCCAACAAGTTCTTCACGTATTCCTCGATGCCGTCGCACGAGCGCGTCTCCTTTTCCAGCGTGTCGCGCCGCATGACCTCAACGGTGTTGTTCTCCAGGTCGCGGCCTCCAATCACCAGACGGACAGGCACGCCTTTCAGCTCATAATCGGCAAACTTGAAGCCCGGACGTTTGTTGTCAGCATTGTCATACTTCACCGATACGCCCATCTCGCGCAACTTGCCGACGATACCTTCCACCTTCGCGTCAATCAGCTTCAGCTGTTCGTCGTTCTTGTAAACCGGAACGATGACCACCTGAATAGGAGCCAAGTGCGGAGGGAGCACCAGTCCGTTATCGTCGGAATGAGTCATGATGAGCGCGCCCATCAAGCGGGTGGAAACGCCCCAGGAAGTGGCCCATACGTAATCGAGTTTATTGTTCTTGTCAACGAACTGCACGTTGAAGGCTTTCGCGAAATTCTGTCCCAAGAAATGCGAAGTGCCGCATTGCAGCGCCTTTCCGTCCTGCATCAATCCCTCGATGGTGTAGGTGTCCAATGCGCCGGCGAACCGCTCGTTGGCCGACTTGACGCCCTTGATTACCGGCACTGCCATGTACTTTTCAGCAAATTCGGCATAGACGCGGAGCATCTTCTGCGCTTCCGCTTCCGCTTCCTCGCGAGTGGCGTGCGCCGTGTGGCCCTCTTGCCACAAGAACTCAGCGGTGCGCAGAAACAAACGCGTGCGCATTTCCCAGCGCACCACGTTGGCCCACTGGTTGCACAGGATGGGCAGGTCGCGGTATGAGTTGATCCAGTTCTTGTAGGTGCTCCAGATGATGGTTTCAGAGGTAGGGCGGATAATCAGCTCTTCCTCTAATTTTGCGGCGGGGTCAACCACGACTCCGGAGCCGTCCGCTGCATTTTTCAGGCGGTAGTGGGTGACAACTGCGCATTCTTTGGCGAAGCCTTCCACGTGTTCCGCCTCACGGCTCAGGTATGATTTCGGGATGAGGAGGGGGAAGTACGCGTTCACATGGCCCGTCTCCTTGAACATCTTGTCCAACTGCTGCTGCATTTTTTCCCAAATCGCATATCCGTAAGGCTTGATGACCATACAGCCTCGCACGGCCGACTGCTCCGCCAAGTCTGCTTTCACCACCAAGTCATTATACCATTGCGAATAGTTCTCGCTTCTTTTGGTCAGGTCTTTCAGTTCTTTTGCCATATCATTATAGGATGTTACGTTACTTTTTTCTATGGACACGCACTGTTACAGGCGTTTCCGCAGCTGCAAAAATACGAAAAAGATTCGTTCTGCAATCAGTTTGCCGCAGGATTTATTCGAAACGGATGGATTTTGCAGGATGAATCCGGCTGACAAGATACGACGGCCCCACCAGCATCGACACGGAGGCCAGCAGCGTGCAGACGTTCAGCAGCACGAGCAGGCCGACGTGCAGCTCCACCGGCACGGCATTCACGTAGTAAGTGGCAGGGTCGAGCTTCACGGGTTCGAAAAGAAGCTGCACGAGGCACAGCCCTATCCCGACCGCATTCCCCCAGAGCATCCCGCGCCCGATGAGGAACACGGAGAAGGCCAGAAAGATTTCGCGCACGGAAGCGTTGTCGGCCCCCAGCGCCTTGAGCGTGCCTATCATACGAGTGCGTTCGAGGATGATGATCAGCAGCCCGGAAATCATGGTGAAGCCTGCCACTCCCGTCATCAGAATCAGGATGACCCATACGTTCGTATCAAGCAGGCCGAGCCAGGCGAACACCTGAGGATACAGTTCTTCGGCGGTGCGCGAGCAGTAGCGCTGCCCGTAACGGTCGGCGCGGTCGCCGAGCGCGCTGCGGATTCCGTCATTGGCCTCACTTACTTTCGAGCGGCTGTCCGCCGCCACTTCCAGTCCGCCCACTTGTCCGGGAAGCCAGCTGTGGAGGCGGTTCACCGTATAGAGGTCGGTTATCAGGTAGTAGTCGTCGAAAGCGGAAAAGTTGGTACGGAAGATGCCGCTCACCTTCAGACGGCGGGCGCGCACGTTGTCTTCTATATAATAGGTATAAAGGCGGTCGCCCACCTTCAGCGAGAGCTTGTCGGCCACGGAGCGCGACACAAGCACTTCGCCGCTCGCCGCAGAGTCGGCGAAAGTCGGGACGGTTCCTTCTTCAAGATGCGCCTTCAGATAGGCCATGTCGTACTCCTGCCCTACTCCTTTCACCAACATTCCCTGAAAGTTGTCGGCAGTCATTATCATGCCGGGCTTTACGGAATAGCGCTGCACGTGAGCCACTCCGGGTACGGCCCGCAGCACATTGAGCAGGCTGTCGTCGGCCACGATGGGAGCCATCTGGTAAAGTTCCGTTCCCTCGACGGCCGACACCGCGATGTCGGCTCCCATCCCGACCACTTTGGCGCGCACCTGGCTCTTGAACCCTACGACCACCGCTACCGACACAATCATCACCGCCAGCCCCACCGCGATGCCCGCCGTAGCGATACGCACGGCAGGTTTCGACACTTCCCGCCGTCCTTCCTCGCTCCGATAGATGCGCCGGGCTATGAAGAACTTCCAGTTCATGGTCAGTCGTCCACTCTGCCCGGATACGCCTCCAGCGCCTTGCGGAGGACGAAGAGCGCACGCGCCAGGTCCTCCTTCTTCAGCGTATAGGCCACGCGCACCTCGTTCTTCCCGCCTCCGGGAGTGGTGTAGAAGCCGCTCGCGGGAGCCATCATCACTGTTTCGCCTTCATAGTTGAAATCGCTCAAGCACCATGCGCAAAACTTCTCGCAATCGTCGATAGGGAGCTTGGCTACGGTGTAGAACGCGCCCATCGGAATGGGCGAATACACGCCGGGTATGCGGTTCAGCCCGTCGATCAGGCACTTCCTTCGCTCCACATATTCGTCGTACATCTCGCGCATATACTCTTCCGGCTCGTCGAGCGAGGCTTCCGCCGCAATCTGTCCGATAAGAGGGGGACTGAGCCTCGCCTGACAGAACTTCATCACTGCCTTGCGCACTTCGGGGTTTTTCGTGATGAGCGCACCGATGCGGATTCCGCACTCCGAATAACGCTTCGACACGGAGTCGATGAGCACCACGTTCTGCTCGATGCCTTCCAGATGGCAGGCGGAAATGTAGGGAGAGCCCGTATAGATGAACTCGCGGTACACCTCGTCGGAGAACAGGAACAGGTCGTACTTCTTCACGAGGTCGCGTATCTGGTTCATCTCGCGGCGCGTATAGAGGTAGCCCGTCGGGTTGTTCGGGTTGCAGATGAGGATGCCTTTGGTGCGTTCGTTGATGAGTTCTTCAAACTTCTCCACCTTCGGCAGCGAAAACCCTTCTTCAATGGTGGTCGTGACGGTACGGATAACGGCGCCCGCCGAGATGGCAAAGGCCATGTAGTTGGCGTATGCCGGTTCGGGCACGATGATTTCGTCGCCCGGATTCAGGCAGCTCATGAAGGCGAACAGCACGGCTTCCGACCCTCCCGTGGTGACGATGATGTCGTCCGCGTCGAGATGGATGTCATATCTGGCGTAATAGCCCACCAATTTCTCGCGGTAGCTGCGGTAGCCTTGGCTGGGGCTGTATTCCAGCACCGTGCGCTTGATGTTCCGAATCGCATCGAGGGCCGCTCGCGGGCTGGGAAGGTCGGGCTGTCCGATGTTCAGATGATAGACTTTGATTCCGTTCCTCTTGGCGGCTTCGGCCAAAGGCGCCAGCTTGCGTATCGGCGACTCCGGCATTTCGGTTCCTCGAATGGATATATGTGGCATGTCGTTTTTATAGATTAATGGTTTTTGAGATGCAAAGATAAGGCGAATGCCGTAATTTAGCAACAATACGTCAGAAAAATTAGGCCCGCGCAAAAAAACAGACGGGCCACGTTCTATTCCGAACGCGCCCGCCTCTGCCCGAATCCGCCGCCGCAAAATTTCTCCGCGCGGCGGCGGATGTCAGAACTGATAATTCTGTTCCACCCAGTCGATGAAGGCTTTGTTCACTAACTTCACCCCTCCCGGCGTGGGATAGTCGCCGCTGAAGTACCAGTCGCCCGGATGGTTCGGACAGGCTTCGTGCAGCCCTTCAAGCGTCTGGTAGACAATCTGCACCTTCGCCTGCGTGCCTGCCGGAGTGAGCAGCTCCACAATCTTGGCCGCAATCTCGTCGTCGGTGAACGGCGCGTATATCTCTTTCACGTAGTTGGCCATCTTCTCTTTCGGAAGCCCCGCCTGGCCTTTCGACTTGCGGTAGGCATACTCAATGACATGCTCCATGCTCCGGTCTTCAAGCAGGGCCACGGCTGCCTTGAAAGCGATAAACTGCTCCATGCTTGCCATGTCGATGCCGTAATAGTCGGGATAGCGCACCTGGGGCGACGACGACACGATGACGATTTTCCGGGGGTGCAGGCGGTCGAGGATGCCGATGATGCTCTGCTTCAACGTAGTTCCGCGCACGATGCTGTCGTCGATGATGACAAGGTTGTCCACGTATGGAGTCAGGCTTCCGTAAGTGATGTCGTACACGTGGGCGGCCAAATCGTTGCGCGTGTTCCCCTCAGCGATGAAGGTGCGGAGCTTGATGTCCTTGATTGCCACCTTTTCGCTGCGTATGCGCTGCGCAAGTATCTTCTCCAACTCCTTGCGTGCGGGCTTGTGACCCAGCGCTTCGATGCGTTTTGCCTTCAGCTCGTTCAGATAGTTGTCGAATCCTTCCAGCATCCCGTAGAACGCCGTCTCCGCCGTGTTGGGAATGAACGAGAACACCGTATGCTCGATATCGCCGTTTACGGCCTTCAAGATAGGCTCTACCAGCTGCTTTCCCAGCATTTTGCGCTCGCGATAGATGCCCATGTCGCTCCCCCGGCTGAAGTAGATGCGCTCGAACGAGCAAGGCTTGGCCGTTCCGGGACGGTTGATTTGCGCCAGACGCACCTCTCCTTTCTTGCTGACAAGGAGAGCCTGCCCCGGAAGCAGCTCGCGGATGCCGTCGGCCGACACGTTGAGCACGGTCTGTATGACCGGACGTTCCGAAGCGAGCACCACAATCTCGTCGTCCATATACCAGAATGCGGGACGGATTCCCCACGGATCGCGCACGGCAAACGACTCTCCGCTGCCCGTCAGCCCGCAAATCACGTAGCCTCCGTCCCACTTCGGCGAGGAAGTCTTCAGCACGTTGGCCAGGTCGATACGGTCTTCAATGGCGTGAGTGATGTCCATGCCTTCCAGCCCCTCCTCACGGCACGCGCCGTAAAGCCGCTCCACCTCCCGGTCGAGGCGGTGCCCCACCTGTTCGAGCATGATGTACGTGTCGGCATACTTGCGCGGATGCTGCCCGGCAGCGGTGATGTCGGCGAATATCTCGTCTACGTTCGTCAAGTTGAAGTTGCCGCACAAGGCCAGGTTCTTCGCCCTCCAGTTGTTGCGTCTCAAAAACGGATGCACGTAAGAGATGCCGCTCTTCCCCGTAGTGGAGTAGCGCAGGTGTCCCATATACAGCTCGCCTGCAAAGGGGAGGCACTTCTTTGCGAACTCCGCATCGTGCAGTTCCGCTTCCGAAAGGTCTTTGAAGTGGCTGTGTACGGTGTCGAATATCTCCGTAATGGCTCCCGTTCCCAAGGCCCTTTCACGAAACATGTATTCTTCGCCCGGATCGGCCTGCAGCTTCACGCAAGCCAGTCCCGCAGCCTCCTGCCCCCGGTTGTGCTGCTTCTCCATCAGCAGATAGAGCTTGTTGAGCCCGTACATCCACGTCCCGTATTTTTCCTGATAATATTCTAACGGCTTGAGCAGGCGGATGAGCGCCACGCCGCATTCATGTTTCAATGCTTCCATCGTCAATTGTCTTTCTGTTAGCGTGTATATTCCGATTCGCCGGGAACGCGCGTCCGCCCCGGCTCCTTCCGTCCGGAAAAAGCGGCGGAGCTTTGCGGAAGCGCGGCGGCCCCTGCAATGAAAGGCGCGCGCGTCTGCATACGAACGCAAGCGTTCCCGTTCCGTTTCCGACTGCAAAATAACAGACAAATTACGCAACGAACCGGAAAACCGTCCGCAGAAATTCATTTCCCAATGCGCATAAAAACAAATTGCAATCAAAATCGAAAAATTTCTTTCACTTATAAACTTAATAAAGCGTTTATCTTTCAAAATAAAACAACATACCGAATGAAAAGAATTTTCCGCCAGAAAACAGAAGCCAACCTTTGGCGTTTTGAAAGCCAAATCACTATTTTTGCAAACAAATAGGTTAGAAAACAATCTATAACTAATAAAAAGAAAGAAAAGGCAATGAAAGAAGATGTTTTTATCAAAAGGGATGACAACGTCGGAGAGCAGCGTCGGACGGAACGGGGGCTGTACAGTCCGGCAAACGAGCACGACGCCTGCGGCGTGGGAATGATTGTCGATATCCACGGGAACAAGTCGCACGAACTGGTCGACTCGGCCTTGAAAGTATTGGAGAACATGAAGCACCGTGGCGCGGAAGGCGCAGACAACAAGACGGGCGACGGCGCAGGAATCATGGTGCAGATTCCGCACGAGTTCATCCTCCTGCAAGGAATCCCCGTGCCCGAAAAGGGGAAGTACGGCACCGGATTAGTGTTCCTCCCCAAAGACGAGAAAGAGCAGGCGCAGATTCTCAGCGTCATGCTCGAAGAGATAGAGCGCGAAGGGCTGTCGATGATGCACCTGCGCTCGGTGCCGGTCAACTCGTCCATCCTCGGAAAAAGCGCGCTGGAGACCGAGCCTGACATCAAGCAGGTGTTCGTCACAGGCGACACGGACAACCTCGAACGGACGCTCTACATCATCCGCAAGAAAATCGAGCGGCGCGTCCGCCACCGCGACTTCTACATCGTTTCGCTGTCGAGCAAAAACATTATATATAAAGGTATGCTCTCGTCCGTGCAGGTGCGCGAGTATTTCCAGGACCTCACGCAGCCTTACTTCACCAGCGGGCTTGCCATCGTGCATTCGCGTTTCAGCACGAACACCTTCCCCACGTGGAGCTTGGCGCAGCCTTTCCGCCTGCTGGCGCACAACGGCGAAATCAACACCGTCCGAGGCAACCGGGGATGGATGGAGGCCCGCGAAAGCGTGCTGTCCACCCCGCAACTGGGCGACGTGAAAGACATCCGCCCGATTATACAGCCGGGGATGAGCGACAGCGCGTCGCTCGACAACGTGCTGGAGTTTTTCGTGATGTCGGGCCTGAGCCTGCCCCACGCGATGGCGATGCTCGTGCCGGAGTCGTTCAACGACAAGAACCCCATCAGCGAGGATTTGAAGGCGTTCTACGAATATCATTCCATCCTGATGGAGCCTTGGGACGGGCCTGCCGCCCTCTTGTTCAGCGACGGGCGCTATGCGGGAGGGATGCTCGACCGAAACGGGCTGCGTCCGGCGCGCTACCTCATCACGAAGAACGACATGATGGTGGTGGCGAGCGAAGCGGGAGTCATCAGCTTCGAGCCGGAAACCATCAAGGAGAAGGGGCGGCTGCAGCCGGGAAAAATACTGCTTGTCGACACGCAGGAAGGCCGCATCTACTACGACGGGGAACTGAAGGAGCAGTTGGCCTCGGCCAAACCCTACCGGCAATGGCTCTCCGCGAACCGCATCGAACTGGACACGCTGCGCAGCGGACGCAAAGTGGGCAACGCCGTCGAAGAATACGACAGGCATCTGCGCGCTTTCGGCTTCACTCGCGAAGATATCGAGCGCACCATTACTCCCATGTGCGCCAACGGAGCGGAACCGACGGCCTCGATGGGAAACGACACCCCGCTGGCCGTACTATCGGAGAAGCCGCAACTGCTGTTCAACTACTTCCGCCAGCAGTTCGCGCAAGTCACCAACCCGCCCATCGACCCGATTCGCGAAGAATTGGTGATGTCGCTCACCGAATACATCGGCGCGGTAGGCACCAACATCCTGCTCCCCAACGAGAGCCACTGCAAGATGGTGCGCCTGCCCCACCCCATACTGAATAACACGCAGCTCGACATCCTTTGCAACATACGTTACAAAGGCTTCAAGGCCGTGAAGCTGCCCATCCTCTTCGAGGTGGCGAAAAGCACGGCGGGCTTGCGCGAATCCTTGGCCGAACTTTGCAAAAAGGCCGAGGCGTCTGTAACCGAAGGCGCGAACTATATCGTGCTGTCCGACCGGGGCATCGACGCGGAACATGCCGCCATCCCTTCGCTGCTGGCAGTGAGCGCCGTGCATCACCACCTGATTTCGGTGCAGAAGCGCGTACAGACGGCATTGGTAGTGGAGAGCGGCGAAATCCGCGAAGTGATGCACGCCGCCTTGCTGCTCGGCTACGGGGCCAGCGCCATCAACCCCTACATGGTTTTTGCCGTGCTTGACGACTTGGTACGGAGGGGCGAAGTGCAAATGAACTACGAGACTGCCGAAAAGAACTACATCAAAGCCGTGTGCAAAGGGCTTTACAAGATAATGAGCAAGATGGGCATCAGCACTATCCGCTCCTACCGGGGCGCGAAGATATTCGAGGCGGTAGGATTGGGCGAAGAACTGCTGAAAACCTACTTCGGCACAGACATGTCTTCCGTGGGGGGCATCCGGCTCGAAGAAATAGCGAAAGACTACACGGCTTTCCACGATGCAGGCTTCGCGCCCAAGGAGGTTGACGACCTGCTGCCCCACATCGGGCAGTTCTCCTACCGGAAGGACGGAGAAAAACACGCATGGAACCCCGAAACCATCAGCAAGCTCCAGATAGCCACCCGTCTGGGAAGCTACCGGAAGTTCAAGGAATTCACCCGGTGCGCGGACGAAAAAGAAAGCCCTGTCTTCCTGCGCGACTTTTTCCGCTTCAAGCGGAACCCGATTCCCGTCGACGAAGTGGAGCCGGTAGAAGCCATCGTCAAGCGTTTCGTAACGGGAGCCATGTCATTCGGGGCCATCAGCAAGGAAGCTCACGAGGCGCTTGCCTTGGCGATGAACGAGCTTGGCACGCGAAGCAACACAGGAGAGGGCGGAGAAGACGCCGACCGCTTCCACGGCTCTTGCGACGGCATCTCGCTGAACAGCAAGACCAAGCAAGTGGCCTCCGGACGTTTCGGAGTGACGGCCGAGTATCTCGTGAATGCCGAAGAAATACAAATCAAAGTGGCGCAGGGAGCGAAACCGGGCGAGGGCGGACAATTGCCGGGATTCAAGGTAGACGAAGTTATCGCGAAGACGCGCCACTCCATTCCGGGCATCTCGCTCATATCGCCCCCGCCCCATCATGACATCTACTCCATCGAAGACCTCGCACAGCTCATCTTCGACCTGAAAAACGTGAACCCCAAAGCGAAAATCAGCGTGAAGTTGGTGGCCGAAAGCGGCGTCGGAACGATTGCGGCAGGGGTGGCCAAAGCAAAAGCCGACCTGATTGTCATATCAGGGGCGGAAGGAGGAACGGGAGCTTCGCCGGCATCCTCGATGCGATATGCGGGCATTCCGCCCGAAATAGGTCTGAGCGAAACCCAACAGACGCTGGTGCTCAACGGGCTCAGGGGGCAAGTAAGGCTGCAAACCGACGGACAGCTCAAAACCGGACGCGACATCATCAGCATGGCGCTGCTGGGAGCGGAAGAGTTCGGCTTCGGCACGACGGTGCTCATCGTACTGGGATGCGTGATGATGCGGAAGTGCCACACCAACACCTGCCCGGTGGGTGTAGCCACTCAAGACCCTAAACTGCGCGAACACTTCCGAGGGCACTACCGGTATGTGGTCAACTATTTCCGCTTCCTCGCACAGGAAGTGCGCGAGTATCTGGCGGAAATGGGATTCACCCGCCTCGATGACATCGTAGGGCGCACGGATTTGATTGAAATCGCGGCGGCGGGAAAATATAAGCTGCTCGACTTTAGCCGGATGCTGCACAAGGTGGACGGCTCCGCGCTGCACAACGTGACCGAACAGCGGCACGACATCGACGGAGTGAAGGACACGGCCATTCTGACTGCTGCCAAAGACGCGCTCGAAAGCCGGAAAGAGGTGTCGCTGGAATACGCCATCGGCAACACCGACCGCTCGGTAGGGGCGATGCTCTCCGGAGCGGTGGCCGCGAAATACGGCGAAGCGGGACTTCCCGAACAGACCATTACGGTGAAGTTCAAAGGCTCGGCCGGACAGAGTTTCGGGGCCTTCCTGACGCGCGGCATCAGTTTCAAGCTGGAAGGCGAAGCGAACGACTATCTCGGCAAGGGCCTGAGCGGAGGACGCATCTCCGTGCAGCCGCCGATGAGAAGCGACTTCGAGGCAGACAAGAACGTGATTGCCGGAAACACGCTGCTCTATGGAGCAACGAGCGGCGAAGTTTACATCAACGGACGGGCGGGAGAACGCTTTGCCGTGCGCAACTCCGGAGCGATTGCCGTCGTGGAAGGAGTGGGCGACCACTGCTGCGAATACATGACGGGAGGCCGGGTCGTGGTGCTGGGCGAAACCGGACGGAACTTCGCGGCGGGCATGAGCGGAGGCGTGGCCTACGTGTGGGACAAGAACCGCAACTTCGACTATTTCTGCAACATGGAAATGGTGGAACTCTCGCTGCTCGAAGATGCAACCGCCCGCAAGGAGCTGCACGAACTGATACGGCAGCACTACCTTTACACCGGCTCGCAGCTGGCGCGCACCATGCTTGACAACTGGAACCGCTACGCCGACGAGTTCATCCAGGTCACGCCTATCGAATACAAGAAGGTGCTGGCCGAAGAACAGATGCGCAAACTGCAGCAAAAGATTGCCGAAGTGCAAAGAGACTATTAACCAACGACCAATTCTTCACCTTTAATTCTTCATTACGATATGGGAAATCCTAAAGCATTCTTGACCGTTCCGCGCAAAGAAGCAGGCTACAGACCGCTGCACGAGCGCATTGCCGACTTCAGCGAAGTGGAACAAACTCTGAACACGAGCGACCGGAAGCTGCAGGCTTCGCGGTGCATGGACTGCGGCGTGCCTTTCTGCCATTGGGCGTGCCCGTTGGGCAACCGCCCGCCGGAGTTTCAGGACGCCATGTATAAAGGAAAATGGGAAACCGCATACAAGATATTGAGCCGCACGAACGACTTCCCCGAATTTACGGGACGCATCTGTCCGGCCCTGTGCGAGAAAAGCTGCGTGCTGAAGCTGAGCATGGACGCGCCCGTCACCATCCGCGAAGACGAGGCGGCAGTCATCGAAGCCGCCTTCCGCGAAGGATACGTCCGCCCGCAACGTTACGAACGAAACGGGAAGAAAGTGGCCGTAATCGGCTCAGGACCTGCGGGAATGGCCGCCGCCAACCAATTGAACCGACGCGGATATGAGGTGACGGTGTTCGAAAAATTAGAATATGTAGGCGGACTGCTCCGCTTCGGCATCCCGAACTTCAAGCTCAGCAAGTCGGTCATCGATCGGCGCATCGCCGTGATGGAGGCCGAAGGCGTCGCGTTCAAGGTGAACACGGACATCGACGTGACGCACCTGCCGGAAGGTTTCGACGCTTACTGCATCTGCACGGGAACGCCGCAGGCGCGCGACCTCGACATTCCGGGACGCAATTTGAAGGGCATCCACCTCGCGATGGAGATGCTGGCCCAGCAGAACCGGGCGCTTGCCGGACAGACCTTCTCCGACGACGAGCGCATCACGGCGAAGGGCAAGCACGTGCTGGTCATCGGCGGAGGCGACACGGGGAGCGACTGCATCGGCACGAGCAACCGCCAGCAGGCGCTGAGCGTCACCCAAATCGAGATTATGCCCAAGCCGCCCGTAGGCTACAACCCGGCCACGCCGTGGCCCCAATGGCCGCAGGTGCTGAAAACCAGCAGCAGCCACGAAGAAGGATGCACACGCCGATGGAGCCTCTCGTCTACCCGCTTCATCGGAAAGAACGGCCGCGTGTGCGGAGTGGAAGTGGAAGAAGTGGAGTGGATTCCTTCGCCCGACGGCGGACGGCCCACTATGCGGCCTACCGGCAAGAAGGAGACGCTGAAAGCCGACTTGGTGCTTCTGGCGATGGGCTTTCTGAAGCCGAAGCAGCCGGAATTTCCGGACAACGTGTTCGTGGCGGGCGATGCAGCTACGGGGGCGAGCTTGGTGGTGCGCTGCATCGCAGGCGGACGCAAGGCTGCCGCCGACATCGACAGCTACCTCTCGGCAAGATGACGGAAAGGAAAAGCCCCGCCGCTTTTTTCTGACACGCCGGGGCGTTCCGCCGAAAACGCGGCGGGCTTCCGCCAAAAGCCGCCCGCCGCTGGAAACAACAAAAACCGTAACGTCAAACAAACTTTAGCAAGAAAAAACATGTGTGGCATAGCAGCAATATTCAACATCAAGGAGCAAACTCCCGAACTTCGCGACAAGGCTTTGGCAATGGCGAAGAAAATCCGCCACCGGGGGCCTGACTGGAGCGGAATCTACTGCGGCAAGTCGGCTATCCTGGCTCATGAACGCCTGTCGATTGTCGACCCGCAAAGCGGAAAGCAACCCCTGTTTTCTCCCGACAGGAAGCAGGCGCTGGCAGTGAACGGGGAAATCTACAACCACCGCGACATCCGCCGCCGGTATGCGGGCCGGTACGAGTTTCAAACCGGAAGCGACTGCGAGGTGATTCTCGCCCTCTATCGCGACAAGGGTGCCGGATTCCTCGAAGACTTGAACGGCATTTTCGCCTTCGCCCTCTACGACGAAGAAAAAGACGAGTACCTCATCGCCCGCGACCCCATCGGGGTTATCCCCCTTTACATCGGCCATGATGCCGAAGGACGGGTGTATTGCGCCAGCGAACTGAAGGCGCTGGAAGGATTCTGCGACCGCTACGAGCCGTTCCCGCCCGGACACGTCTATTCGAGCCGCACGGGAATGACGCGCTGGTACGTGCGCGACTGGACGGACTACGAAGCAGTGAAAGACAACCCTGCCTCCGCCGAAGCGGTGCGCGAAGGGCTTGAAGCCGCCGTCCGCCGCCAGCTGATGAGCGACGTGCCCTACGGCGTGCTGCTTTCGGGCGGGCTCGACAGCTCGGTCATCTCGGCTGTGGCGAAAAAGTTCGCCGCGCGCCGCGTCGAATCCGACGGAAAGAAAGACGCATGGTGGCCGCAGCTCCACTCGTTTGCCGTGGGGCTGAAAGGCGCCCCCGATCTGGCGAAAGCCCGCGAAGTGGCCGACTTCATCGGCACTGTCCACCACGAAATAAACTACACTATCCAGGAAGGGCTGGACGCCGTGCGCGACGTCATCTACTTCATCGAGACGTATGACGTGACCACCGTGCGCGCATCCACCCCGATGTACCTGCTGGCCCGCGTCATCAAGAGCATGGGCATCAAGATGGTGCTGAGCGGCGAAGGGGCCGACGAGGTGTTCGGCGGATACCTCTACTTCCACAAGGCGCCCGACGCGCGGGCATTCCATGAAGAGACGGTGCGCAAGCTCTCCAAGCTCCACCTCTACGACTGTCTGAGGGCGAACAAGGCGCTCTCGGCATGGGGAGTGGAAGGCCGGGTGCCGTTCCTCGACAAGGAATTTCTCGACATCGCCATGCGCCTGAACCCCGCCGCAAAGATGTGTCCGGGCAAAACCATCGAAAAGAAGATTGTGCGCGAGGCTTTCGCGGGGATGCTTCCCGAAAGCGTGCTCTGGAGACAGAAGGAACAATTCAGCGACGGAGTGGGCTACAGCTGGATCGACACGCTGAAAGAGATGACCGCAAAAGCCGTATCCGACGAGCAGATGGCCCGCGCGGCAGAACGTTTCCCCATAAACCCGCCCCGCAACAAGGAAGAATACTACTACCGCAGCATCTTCGAGAGCTACTTTCCCAGCGAAAGCGCCGCCCGCAGCGTGCCCAGCGTGCCCAGCGTGGCCTGCTCCACCGCCGAGGCTTTAGCGTGGGACGCAGCGTTCAAAAACATGAACGAACCGAGCGGACGGGCCGTGGCCGGAGTGCATGAAGACGCATACCGCAGCTGACGTTTCACCTCACGACGCATATTATGAAAAGGAAGATAGAATTTACGAAAATGCACGGGTTGGGCAACGACTACATCTACGTCAACGTCATGAAGCACCCCCTGCCCGACCCCGAACGCCTCGCCATAGAATGGAGCCGCCCGCATACGGGGATAGGGAGCGACGGTCTGGTGCTCATCGGGGCGTCGGACAAGGCGGACTTCAGTATGCGCATATTCAACGCCGACGGCTCGGAAGCGAAGATGTGCGGGAACGCCAGCCGCTGCATCGGGAAATACGTGTACGAATACGGGCTTGCCGACAAGACGGAGGTGACGCTCGATACGCTGTCGGGGGTGAAAGTGCTGCATCTGTTCCCGGAAAACGGACAAGTGGAGCGCGTCAGCGTAGACATGGGTGTCCCCGAAGGCATCCGCCCCGTGCCGTTAGGCGAAGGCCCGTGCGCGGAAGGCATCGCCGTGTCGATGGGCAACCCGCATTTGGTGGTGTTCGTCGATGATGTCGCCGGAGTGAATCTGGAACATATAGGCCCTCTGTTGGAGCGGCATCCGGCGTTTCCGGACAGGGTGAACGTGGAGTTCGCGCAAATCGCCGGCGACGGGAAAATCCGCATGAGGGTGTGGGAACGAGGTTCGGGCATCACCCAAGCCTGCGGCACGGGAGCCTGCGCCACAGCCGCAGCCGCTGCCAGCACAGGACGCTGCGGACAGGAAACGGACGTGGTTATGGACGGCGGGACGCTCCGCATCCGCTGGGCGGGAGCGGGCAGCCATCTGTTCATGACCGGCCCGGCAGTAAAAGTATTCGACGGAACAATTGAAATATAAAGCAACGATATGGTATCAGTCAACGAAAATTTCATCAAACTTCCCGGAAGCTATCTGTTTTCGGAGGTGGCCGCGAGGGTCAACGCCTTCAAGACTTCCCGTCCCGAAGTGCAGCTGATCCGGTTAGGCATCGGCGACGTGACAAGACCGCTTCCGCAGGCTTCCATCGAGGCGATGCACAAGGCTGTAGACGAGCTGGCAAATGCCGCAACCTTCCACGGCTACGGCCCGGAACAGGGATACGGCTTTTTGAGAGAAGCCATCGTGAAGCACGACTTCGAACCGCTCGGCGTGAGGCTTTCGCCCGAAGAAGTGTTTGTCAGCGACGGCGCCAAAAGCGACACCGGAAACTTCACCGACATCCTCGGACAGGGGAATACGGTGGCCGTCACCGACCCGGTGTATCCGGTGTACGTAGACAGCAACGTGATGGCCGGACGGGCCGGAAACCTTCTGCCGGACGGATGCTGGAGCGACATCGCATACCTGCCATGCACGGCAGAAAACGGCTTCATCCCGCAGCTGCCCCAGCGGAGGGCCGACATCATCTATCTGTGTTACCCGAACAATCCGACCGGAACCACGCTGACTCGCGAGCAATTGAAGGCATGGGTGGACTATGCGCTGGAGCAGGGTTCGCTGATTCTGTTCGACGCTGCCTACGAAGCCTTCATCCGAGAAAGCGACGTGCCCCACTCTATCTATGAAATCGAGGGCGCGCGCCGGTGTGCGGTGGAGTTTCGCAGTTTCTCGAAAACAGCCGGATTCACGGGAGTGCGCTGCGGATATACGGTAGTGCCGGAAGAAGTGACCGCTATCGACAGCTGCGGCAAACGAATCGCGCTCAACCGCTTGTGGAACCGCCGCCAATGCACGAAGTTCAACGGGGCCAGCTACATCACCCAGCGCGGAGCCGAAGCGGTCTATTCGCCCGAAGGCCGCCGGCAAGTCAGGGAAACCGTCGACTACTACATGGGAAACGCAAGCATCATGCGCAACGCCCTCCGGCGAGCAGGCTTCGACGTGTACGGAGGAAAGAACTCGCCTTACCTGTGGGTGAAGACACCCGACGGAACGGGGTCGTGGGAGTTCTTCGACCGCCTTCTCCATGAAGCAGGCGTGGTGTGTACTCCCGGAGCAGGCTTCGGCCCCAGCGGAGAAGGATATCTCCGCCTCACCTCTTTCGGCAAACGGGAAGACTGCCTCGAAGCGATGGAACGCATCGCAAAATGGGCGGAACGCTAAACGAAGGGCGGGCGTTTCTTGCGGAACGGCCGCCGTCTTCACCTTTGCACGCGGGCGCGTTTTTCAAGGCGGAAACGCGCCCGCGTATAAAAACAACCCGCACGAAAACTGCGCCAACCCCTCCGGCGGGAGAAAATATGCGCAAAATCTTTTCAAATTTTGACAACCCCAGTTTGCAATCTAATGAAGTATTCGTATATTTGCAACGCAGAATCAAGAAAGAAATGGAAGCCTTTTACAGAACTCACAGCTATCTGGTTGAACATACGAACGCTCCGGTACGACGCGATCTGATGGACGAAATAGACTGGAACGACCGCCTTATCGGAGTGAAAGGAACTCGTGGGGTGGGCAAAACCACTTTCCTGCTGCAATACGCGAAGGAAAAGTTCGGCTACGACCGTTCGTGCCTCTACGTGAACATGAACAACTTCTACTTCTCGCAATTCAGTCTGGTAGACTTTGCCGGAGAGTTCGTGAAGCGCGGCGGAAAAGTGCTGCTCGTCGACCAGGTGTTCAAGCTCCCCCGCTGGAGCCACGACCTGCGCACGTGCTACGAGCGGTATCCCCAGCTGAAAATCGTGTTCACCGGCTCGTCGGTGATGCGTCTGAAGGAAGAGAATCCCGAACTGAACGGCATCGTCAAGTCGTACAACCTGCGCGGATTCTCGTTCCGCGAGTTTTTGAATCTCCAGACCGGCAACCACTTCTCGCCTTTCACGCTCGACGAGATTCTGCACAACCACGAGCATCTGGCGAAAACGATTCTCCCCTACATCAACCCGCTCAATTTTTTTCAAGACTACATCCATCACGGCTTCTACCCGTTCTTCTTGGAAAAGCGCAACTTCTCGGAAAACCTGCTGAAGACCATGAACATGATGATTGAGGTAGACATCCTCTTGATTCAACAAATTGAGCTGAAATATCTCTCGAAAATAAAAAAATTATTATATTTGTTGGCGGTAGACGGGCCGGTGGCTCCCAACGTCAGCCAGCTGGCCGCAGACATCCGCACGTCGCGCGCCACAGTAATGAACTACATCAAGTATCTGGCCGATTCGAGGCTCATCAACATGATTTACCCGAAAGGAGAAGAGTTTCCGAAGAAACCTGCAAAAATCATGATGCACAACACGAACCTGATGTACAGCATCTATCCCATCAAGGTGGAAGACCAGGACGTGCTGGAGACGTTTTTCGTGAACACGATGTGGAAAGACCACAAAGTGAACAAGGGAGACAAGGGCGCGTCGTTTTTAGTGGACGGCGACCTGCACTTCCGGATTTGCACGGACAACTGCAAGCTGAAAAACAGTCCGAACACGTATTACGCCATGCACCGGATGGAAATGGGCCACGGCAACCAGATTCCGCTGTGGATGTTCGGATTTTTATATTGAAACAGAGATTTTTATCACTTAATACCTAATTTAGTAATTGTATGACTAAACAAAAAAAATTCATCACTTGTGATGGTAATGAGGCTGCCGCTCACATTTCGTATATGTTTACGGAAGTGGCCGCCATCTACCCCATCACCCCGTCGTCTACGATGGCAGAACATGTGGACGAATGGGCAGCCGCAGGTCGCAAGAACATCTTCGGCGAAACAGTTTTGGTTCAGGAAATGCAATCTGAAGGCGGCGCCGCCGGCGCAGTTCACGGCTCTCTTCAGGCTGGCGCATTGACTACTACTTATACCGCATCGCAGGGCCTGCTGCTGATGATTCCGAACATGTACAAGATTGCAGGCGAGTTCCTGCCTTGCGTGTTCCACGTATCGGCGCGCACGCTGGCTTCTCACGCCCTGTGTATCTTCGGCGACCACCAAGACGTGATGTCTACCCGTCAGACGGGCTTCGCTATGCTGTGCGAAGGCTCCGTGCA
>CALUGI010000017.1 GCA_944320135.1 uncultured Phocaeicola sp.
AAAAAAGTCCCACAAAATATTGATTTTGTAGGACTTGTCTTTTTGTTGTCGCCTTTTGGCTTTTCTTTTGGTGATCCAGCTGGGGCTCGAACCCAGGACCCCAACATTAAAAGTGTTGTGCTCTACCTGCTGAGCTACTGAATCAGACCTGTTTTGCAGTCGTTTCCTGATTGCGGGTGCAAAGATAGGGTTTTTGTTTGAAACGGCCAAATTTTACGTTGCTTTTTGCTTCTTTTTTCTTTCCGCCAATCTTCTTTTTCTGCTAATGTTGTGGTTCAGCTTGTTTCTTTATATTGATTCTCAGCTTGTTCTGCTTGAGATTGTTTGTAGGGCTTCTGCCGGGGCAGACCGATGCTTTTGTTTGTTTCGGCAAACTTTGCAATTCAAAACCCGGCCGTTTTTAGAGGAAAGTCCGGCGGAACTGCTTCGAAAGTTTGGCGGCCTTTTTCAGAATGCGGGCGGAAAAGCGGACGGGATTGCGGAAATAATTGATTTTGTCCGG
This sequence comes from uncultured Phocaeicola sp., assembly GCA_944320135.1. Classification (GTDB taxonomy): domain Bacteria; phylum Bacteroidota; class Bacteroidia; order Bacteroidales; family Bacteroidaceae; genus Phocaeicola. Next base: position 503 of record CALUGI010000017.1, read on the forward strand.
CAGATATCGATTGTTTGAGAAAATATTTATATCTTTACGTAATTAATGTTTTACTCGTTAATCTCTCTTTTTATGTGTATGAAACGATTGTTGGCTTGTCTGGCAGGCGTTCTGGCAGGCTTGTCTCTGTCGGCGCAGGAGCCTGCCGATTATGTGAATCCTTTTATCGGAACAACCAATTACGGCACATGCAATCCGGGGGCCGTTTGCCCCAATGGGATGATGTCGGTGGTGCCTTTCAACGTGATGGGGTCCGATGAAAACAAATACGACAAAGACGCTCGTTGGTGGTCGACTCCATACGACTACAAGAACAGCTTCTTCACGGGTTTTTCGCATGTGAACCTGAGCGGCGTAGGATGTCCGGAGTTGGGGTCTCTTCTCCTGATGCCTACCACGGGAGAATTGGATGTGGATTATCATCGCTACGGAAGCAAGTATGAGAAAGAGAACGCTTCCCCCGGATACTACACGGTTTCGTTGACCAAATACAATGTGCTGGCCGAAGCTACGGCCACGCCTCGGACGGGGCTTGTCCGCTTCACTTTCCCGGAGGGAAGGAGCAATGTGCTTCTGAATCTCGGCGAAGGGCTGACCAACGAGACGGGCGCTTTCCTGCGGAAGGTCAATGACCGGGAGATGGAAGGCATGAAGCTGCTCGGCACGTTCTGTTACAATCCTCAAGCGGTCTTTCCTATTTATTTTGTGATGCGTGTAAGCAAGGCTCCCCAATCTTCCGGCTATTGGAAGAAGCAGCGTTCCATGACCGGCGTGGAGGCGGAATGGGACAAAGACCAAGGAAAATACAAACTTTACACGAAATATGCCAAAGATATTGCGGGTGACGACATTGGCGCTTGGTTTGCTTTCGATACGGAAGAAGGCGAAGAAGTGGAAGTGGCGCTGGGGGTGTCGTTCGTCAGCATCGAGAACGCCCGTGAAAATCTGGACAAAGAGCAGAACGGCCGCCATTTCACTGCCATACGGCAGGAGGCTCGGCAGCGTTGGAACGACGATTTGGGGCGCATTCGGGTGGAGGGAGGCACTCAAGAGCAGAAAACGGTGTTCTATACGGCGTTGTATCACGCCCTTATCCACCCTAACGTGTTGCAGGACGTGAACGGGCAATATCCGCAGATGGAGGGCGACAAGATTCTTGACGTGAAAGGGAACCGCTATACGGTGTTCTCGTTGTGGGACACGTACCGCAATCTGCATCAGTTGATGACTTTGGTATATCCGGAGCGCCAGATAGACATGGTGCGGACGATGGTCGATATGTATCGGGAGCATGGGTGGCTGCCAAAATGGGAGCTTTACGGGCGGGAGACGCTTACGATGGAAGGAGACCCCAGCATTCCGGTTATTGTGGACACGTGGATGAAGGGGTTGCGCGATTTTGACGTCGATGTGGCATACGAAGCCATGTACAAGTCGGCTACCGCGCCGGGGAAAGACAATCTTTTGCGTCCTGACAACGACGACTATATGAGTTTGGGATACGTCCCTTTGCGCGAGCAATACGACAATTCCGTGTCTCATGCTTTGGAGTATTATATTGCCGACTATTCGCTTTCCACCTTCGCCAAGGCTCTCGGCAAGAAGGATGACGCCAAATTGTTCTACAACCGTTCGATGGGTTACAAGCACTATTATTCGAAAGAATACGGGACGCTGCGCCCCATACTCCCCGACGGGACGTTTTATTCTCCGTTCGACCCCAAGCAGGGGGCGAACTTCGAGCCGGTTCCGGGCTTCCATGAGGGAAGTGCGTGGAACTACACTTTCTATGTGCCTCACGACGTGATGGGACTTGCCCGACTGATGGGCGGAAAGCGCAAGTTTGTCGACAAGCTCCAGATGGTTTTCGACGAAGGGTATTACGACCCTGCCAACGAGCCGGACATCGCTTACCCGTATCTGTTCAGTTATTTCAAAGGGGAAGAATGGCGCACGCAGAAGCTGGTGAAAGAGCTTCTTGCCAAGCACTTCACGACGAAGCCCGACGGTCTTCCCGGCAACGAGGATACGGGCACGATGTCTTCGTGGGCGATATTCAGCATGATGGGCTTCTATCCCGATTGTCCGGGAGTGCCTGAATATACGCTTACGTTGCCGACCTTCGACAGGATAACCGTCAAGCTCGACCCCAAATATTACGGGACGGACAAATTAGTGATAGAAGTGGCCAATCCGGATGCCCAAGGCGACTATATAAAGGATATCCGTTTGGGAGGAAAGAAATGCGGGTACCGCGTCAGCCATGACGATTTGGTGAAGGCCGGAACCCTTCGTTTCGAGAAGAAGAATTAACGTGCTGCAAACTCGTGAGAAACGCCGGGGCGTTGCCGCCGGTGTGCGGCGGAGATTTTTTGGAAACCGGGCGCGTTTTGTATCCGATGCGCCCGCAAGCAGTTGGAAGAGGCTGTGCCCGAAGTTGGGTGCGCATCTTCCTTTTTTGTTTTATTGGAGCGAATAGATTGAAATAATGATGTCATTTCGGTTAAAAGTAAATCTTTTTGTATTGTAATTCCGGGAAAATGCTTACATTTGCAAGCAGATAAAAGAATACAGGCATTCAAGAAATAAATTTTTATGTGTGGAATAGTAGGATATATCGGGAGCCGTCAGGCTTATCCCATATTGATTGACGGACTGAAGCGTCTGGAGTATCGGGGATACGACAGTGCGGGAGTGGCTTTGGTGAGCGGTTCGCACCGTTTGAACGTGTATAAGTCGGCGGGAAAGGTGGCCGATCTGGAACGGGTTGCGGAAAAGCAGGACGTGTCGGGGTGTGCGGGCATTGCCCACACCCGTTGGGCCACGCACGGCGAGCCGTGTACGACGAATGCGCATCCGCATTGTTCGTCGGACGGGAGGCTGGCGTTGGTGCATAACGGCATCATCGAGAATTATGCGCCGTTGAAGGAAAAGTTGGTTGCCCAGGGATACATCTTTAAAAGCAGCACCGATACGGAAGTGCTGGTGCAGCTGATAGATTATCTTCAGAAGCAAGGTAACTTAGACCTGCTCGCGGCCGTGCAGTTGGCTTTGCGCGAGGTGGTAGGGGCGTATGCCATTGCCGTAATCGACCGCAGCAGGCCCGACGAAATCATTGCCGCCCGGAAAAGCAGTCCGTTGGTGGTCGGTATCGGAGAGAACGAGTTTTTTCTGGCTTCCGACGCCACTCCGATGGTGGCCTATACGAACAAAGTCGTTTATTTGGAGGATGAAGAAATAGCCGTGCTGCACGCGGGAATGCCTTTGCGCATCGTCAATCTGAACAATGTGGAGTGTCCGCACGAAGCGCAGACCATAGCGATGAATATCGGCCAGTTAGAGAAGAACGGCTATCCGCATTTTATGCTGAAAGAGATTTACGATCAGCCCGACTGTATCGGCGACTGTATGCGCGGGCGCATCAATCCCGATGCGAATACGGTTACGCTTTCTGCCGTATCCAATTTCAAAGAGCGGTTAGTCGGCGCGCATCGTTTCATTATCGTGGCGTGCGGCACCTCCTGGCACGCAGGCTTGATAGGCAAACAGCTGATAGAAACCTTTTGCCGCGTGCCGGTGGAAGTGGAATACGCCTCTGAGTTTCGCTACCGCAATCCGGTAATCGGTCCGGAAGATGTGGTGATTGCCATTTCGCAAAGCGGAGAAACGGCCGATACGCTGGCGGCAGTCGAGCTGGCGAAGGAGAAAGGAGCGTTCATTTATGGGATATGCAATGCGGTGGGTTCGTCTATCGCCCGCGCTACGGATACGGGTTCCTACATCCATGTCGGCCCTGAAATAGGAGTGGCTTCTACAAAAGCCTTTACCGGACAGGTGACAGTGCTTGCGCTGTTGGCCCTGCTGTTGGGCAAGGAGAAGGGAACCGTGGCCGAAGACGAGTATCATCGCGCCGTGTCTGAGCTTGCAAATATTCCCGATAAGATGCGCGAGGTGCTGAAGCAGGACGCCTTTATCGCCGATTTCTCGAAGATGTTCACTTATGCCCGCAACTTTATCTATTTGGGACGGGGATATGCCTATCCGGTTGCGCTGGAAGGAGCGTTGAAGCTGAAAGAGATTTCATATATTCATGCAGAGGGCTATCCTGCCGCAGAGATGAAACACGGGCCTATCGCGCTGATTGATGCCGAAATGCCCGTAGTGGTTATCGCCACCCAATCGACGCTGTATGAAAAGGTGCTGAGCAACATTCAGGAAATAAAGGCCCGAAAGGGGAGGGTGGTTGCCGTAGTGACTGAGGGAGATACCGTCATCAAGAAATTGGCGGACTACAGCATTGAGCTTCCCGCGACGGAGGAATGCCTTTCTCCGTTAGTCGCTTCGATTCCTTTGCAGTTGCTTGCTTACCATATCGCCGTGTGCAGAGGGATGGACGTAGACCAGCCTCGCAATTTGGCGAAGTCCGTTACGGTGGAATGACGCCCGCAAGTCATGAAAACGTCCCGGAGTTTTGACAAGAATGCGCCGGCATTCTCGCGAAACTCCGGCGCGTTTTTCAAAGCCGCTTCAATGCCGTCTTGATCACTTTCTCGACAGGAGCGTCGGGTTCTTCCTTCAAAATTGCGGCGACAACCTTCTGCGACGGAGCTTGTGCGAATCCTAACATGGTAAGGGCTGCCACTGCTTCTTCGTAGATTTCGCTGTGTACGGCAGCGGCCGCCGTGCTGACCGGTGTCGCGCTTGCTCCGACGGAAACAATCTTGTCTTTCAGTTCCACGATGATGCGCTGGGCCGTTTTCAGTCCGATGCCTTTCACGGTTTTCAGCAGCTTGTCGTTCCCCGTACTGATTACGTTGCACAGTTCCGACGGCGAGAGCGCCGAGAGAATCATGCGCGCCGTGTTGCCTCCGACTCCCGACACGGAAATCAGCATCAGGAAGAGTTCCCGCTCTTCTTTCGTCGCAAACCCGTAAAGCACGTAGGCATCTTCGCGGATAGCCTCGTAGATGTAAAGGCGGATGGTTTTCTTTCCTTGTATGGCCGAATACGTGTTGAGCGAAATGTTCGCTCCGTAGCCAACTCCGTTGCATTCTATTACCGCCAGAGCCGGAGTTTCTTCCACAAGTTCTCCTTTGATATATTCAATCATGGTTTTCTGATAATTTATAGTTTGCGGGCAAAAATAATTAGAAAAAACTTATAATTTGTAAGTTCCGCCCGAATATTTGGAAAAACCTCCGGCACTTCTTTCCGAGAATGCCCGGCGTTTTGTATTTTTGCGGCAAGAGAATTATTAAACGTTATCAATAAGAAAGATGAAGAAGATTAGAGCAGCCGTAGTGGGTTACGGCAATATCGGAAAGTTTGCGCTGGAGGCTCTTGAGGCAGCTCCCGATTTTGAAGTGGCAGGCATCGTGCGTCGTCACGGCGCGGAGAACAAGCCGGCAGAACTGGCCGGTTATGAGGTGGTGAAAGACATCAAAGAGTTGAAGGATGTGGATGTAGCTATTCTGGCCACGCCGACCCGCAGCGTAGAACAGTATGCAAAAGAGATTCTGGCTCTCGGCATCAACACGGTCGACAGCTTCGACATTCATACGCAAATCGGCGACTTGCGCCGTTCGTTGGGCGAGGTTGCCAAAGTTCACAATGCCGTTTCCGTGATTTCTGCCGGTTGGGATCCAGGAAGCGACTCTGTGGTGCGCACATTGCTGGAGGCCATTGCCCCGAAAGGTATCACTTACACGAATTTCGGGCCGGGCCGCAGCATGGGACATTCGGTGGCTGTCCGCGCTATCGACGGCGTGAAGGATGCGTTGTCGATGACCATTCCGGTGGGTACGGGCATTCATCGCCGTATGGTTTACGTGGAGTTGGAAGAAGGGGCCGACTTCAAGACCGTTGAGGCGGCAATCAAATCAGATCCGTATTTCGTGAACGACGAGACGCACGTGAAGCAGGTGGCTTGCGTGGACGACCTGAACGATGTAGGCCACGGCGTGAACCTTGTCCGCAAAGGCGTGTCGGGAAAAACTCACAACCAGCTGTTCGAGTTTGACATGAAAATCAACAATCCGGCTCTGACCGCCCAGGTATTGGTGTGCGTGGCGCGCGCATCCATGCGCCAGCAGCCCGGATGCTACACCATGATTGAAATCCCCGTTGTCGACTTGCTTCCGGGCGATCGCGACGAGTGGATTGCGCATTTGGTGTGACAAGGTTTTTGCGATGCGGCAATCGCTTCGTTGCCCCGCAGCAATGCTTCAGTTGCTGCGGGGCAATTCTTTTAAAAAAGCAAACGGTATAAAAAGATATGTGCCGTTTTAATTTTTAACAGAGCTTCTTTCATGAAACAGACGCTTTTTTGTTTCTTTGCCGACAATAACAAATAAAAACAAAACAAAATGACTTTAGCAAGTATCGTGTGGGATGTAGACCCCGTCATGCTGCATTTAGGTTCGCTGGAAATCCGATGGTACGGCCTGATGTGGGGATTGGGATTCATCTTGGCTTATGAAATCGTGTCGCGTCTGTTCAAGAAAGAAGGCTATCCCGACGGCTGGGCAGACAAACTGTTTGTATATTGTATTGTGAGCAGCGTTGTCGGCGCGCGTCTGGGGCATTGCCTTTTCTATGAATGGGACTATTACGGGGCGCATCCGTGGGAAATATTGAAGATATGGAAGGGCGGACTTGCCAGCCACGGCGGAGTGTTCCTGCTGATTCTTTCCTTGATATGGTATTCGAAGAAGGTGACAAAAAAGAGTGTCTGGTGGCTGTTCGACCGCATGATACCGGCGGTGGCGGTGGTGTGCATGTGCATCCGTTTCGGAAACCTGATGAACTCCGAGATATTCGGCTATCCGACTGCGTTGCCTTGGGGCTTCGAGTTTGTGCGTTCGCGCGAGTGGCAGGAACTTTATAACCGCGACGGAGCGGCCCAGCCTTGCCATCCTACCCAAATCTACGAGATGCTTTACTGTCTGGTTGCGTTTGTCGTTTCGTGGGTGATGTATCACAAGTATCGGCTGCAGAAGCATGTCGGTCTCATCACCGGCGTGTCTTTGCTGATATTCTTCGGAGCCCGTTTCGGACTGGAGTTCATGAAGAATCCGCAAGTGGCGGAAGAAGTGGGCATGACGCTCAACATCGGGCAGTGGCTCAGCGTGCCGCTCATCCTGTTGGGGGTGTATTTGATAGCGACTTGCAGGAAGCGGAAGGAGGCGTTCTAAGGGCTTCTTTTGCAGTTGCTTGAAAAGGCAGCAAAACGTCCTGTCGTTTTGATTGAAACGTCGGGACGTTTTGAAAAAATGCCGCGTCGTTTTATCCGGAATGTCCCGTCGTTCTTTGTATGGCGGGGCATTTTTTGTTTTGTCGGGGCGTTTGTACAAATGTTTCTTTGTGTGTCATAAATGTTTCATGGAAACAAAATTTAAAGGGCAGGAAACATTCTTTCTATAGTTTCCGCCGGTTGCATGATACATTTGCACCGTTCGATTTGAACAAGGTTTTGACGAAACAATGTTTAACAATTAAAATTTAATGCGTATGGAAGGCATAAAAAGAACTTTCCTCTTTGCGCTGTTCCTTTTGGGAATCTGCGCGACGCTCCGGGCGCAAAGCCTGCAGGTGAGCGGTACGGTGGTTGCCAAGGCAGACGGCTTGCCCGTGATAGGGGCTTCCGTAGTTGAAGCCGGCAATACATCCAACGGCATCATTACCGATTTTGACGGTAATTTTATCTTGACGGTGAATGAAGGGGCTCAGATCACCGTTTCTTATGTGGGGTGCAAGACCCAGACGCTGAAAGCGCAAAGCGTGATGAAAATCATTCTGGAAGAAGACTCCGAGATGCTCGATGAGGTGGTGGTGACGGGTTATACGACCCAACGCAAGGCCGACTTGACGGGTGCCATTTCGGTGGTAGACATGGACGACTTGTCCAAGACAAACGAGAACAATCCGATGAAGGCGCTTCAGGGACGCGTGCCGGGCATGAACATTACGGCGGACGGAAATCCGAGCGGCTCTACTACAATCCGTATCCGTGGTATCGGTACGCTGAATAACAATGATCCTCTTTATATTATAGACGGGGTTCCTACCAAAGCCGGGATGCACGAGTTGAACGGGAACGATATTGAATCGATTCAAGTGCTGAAAGATGCGGCTTCGGCCTCCATCTACGGTTCGCGTGCGGCGAACGGTGTGATCATCATTACCACGAAAAAAGGAAAGGAGGGGAAGTTGAACATCACTTTTGACGCTTCGGTTTCCGCATCCATGTACACGAACAAAATGGAGGTGCTGAACGCGGAAGGATATGGCAGGGCGATGTGGCAGGCATACGTCAACGGCGGTCAGGACCCTAATACGAACGCTTTGGGGTATAGATATGATTGGGGATACGACGCAAACGGCTATCCTCAGCTGAACGGAATCAGCATGTCGCGTTTCCTTGATTCCGGAAATACGGTTCCTTCTGCCGATACGGACTGGTTTGACGAAACTACCCGTACAGGTGTAATCCAGCAATATAACGTGTCTGTAAGCAATGGCTCGGAAAAAGGTTCTTCTTTCTTTTCTTTAGGCTATTACAAGAACGAGGGCATCATTAAGGAGAGCGACTTCGAACGCTTCTCCGCGCGCATGAATTCGGAGTATCATTTGATTGACAAGATTCTGACGGTAGGCGAGCATTTCACGCTGAACCGTACATCAGAAGTCCAGGCTCCCGGCGGATTCCTCCAGAATGTGCTTCAGTTCAATCCTTCTTTGCCTGTGTATGATGTCAACGGCGAGTATGCGGGCCCTGTAGGGGGGTATCCAGACCGCGAGAATCCGGTGGCGCGTCTGGAGCGCAATTCCAATAACCGTTATACGTATTGGCGTATGTTCGGTGATGCATATATCAATCTGAATCCGTTCAAAGGGTTCAACATCCGTTCTACTTTCGGACTGGACTATTCGCAGAAGCAGCAGCGTATCTTTACGTTTCCGGTAACGGAAGGAAATGTGGCGAACGACAAGAATGCGGTGGAAGCCAAGCAGGAACATTGGACAAAGTGGATGTGGAACGCCGTTGCCACTTATAATCTGGAAATAGGGAAGCATCGTGGTGACGTGATGGCCGGTATGGAGCTGAACCGTGAAGACGACAGCTGGTTCTCCGGCTATAAGGAGGATTTTACTATCCTGAGCACTGATTTCATGTGGCCGGATGCCGGTGTCGGTACGGCTCAGGCATACGGTTCGGGCGAAGGGTATTCGCTGGTGTCATTCTTCGGCAAGTTGAACTATACGTATGACGACAAATATCTGGCTTCTCTGACAATACGCCGTGACGGTTCTTCACGTTTCGGCAGGAACAACCGTTACGCGACATTCCCTTCCGCTTCGTTCGGATGGCGTATCAGCCGCGAGAATTTCCTGAAAGATGTGACTTGGATTGACGATCTGAAAATCCGCGCTTCATGGGGACAGACCGGTAATCAGGAGATTTCCAATATCGCGCGTTACACGATTTATGTGCCGAACTATGGTGTGACCGAGTCGGGAGGACAGAGTTACGGTACTTCGTATGACATTGCGGGGACAAACGGAGGAAGCATTCTGCAGTCCGGATTCAAACGCAACCAGATAGGGAATGACGACATCAAATGGGAAACCACGACCCAGACCAATCTGGGACTTGACTTCTCTTTCTTCAACCAGAGCCTATACGGGTCGTTCGACTGGTATTGGAAAAAGACTACGGACATTCTTGTGCAGATGGCGGGTATTGCAGCCATGGGTGAGGGAAGTTCGCAATGGATTAATGCCGGCGAGATGGAGAACAAAGGGTTTGAACTGAACCTCGGTTACAGGAACACGACGGCTTTCGGCTTGAAATACGATTTGAACGCGAACATTTCTGCCTATCGTAACAAGATAACGGCTCTTCCCGCCACGGTTGCCGCAAACGGAACATTCGGAGGAAATGGAGTTGAAAGTGTAATCGGGCATCCGAACGGTTCGCAGGTAGGTTATGTGGCCGACGGAATATTCAAATCGCAGGAAGAAATTGACAATCATGCCACTCAGGAAGGTGCCGGATTGGGGCGTATCCGCTGGCGTGATTTGGACGGAAACGGAGTAATCAATGAAGCGGACCAACAATGGATTTATGATCCGACCCCGGCTTTCAGCTATGGCTTGAACATTTATCTCGAATACAAGAATTTCGATCTGACCATGTTCTGGCAGGGCGTGCAGGGAGTGGACGTCATCAGCGATCTGAAAAAGGAAACTGATTTGTGGAGCGGGTTGAATATCGGCTTTCTGAACAAGGGCAAACGGGTGCTTGATGCCTGGTCTCCCACAAATCCGGATTCGGATATTCCGGCCTTGTCCCGTGACGATGTGAACAATGAAAAGCGCGTTTCCACTTATTTTGTGGAGAACGGTTCGTTCCTGAAACTGCGCAATATCCAGCTGGGATATAACGTACCTCAGGCATGGGTTCAGAAGATGAAGATGGAGCGGCTGCGCTTGTATGTAAGTGCGCAGAATGTGCTTACGATCAAGAGTAAAGAGTTTACCGGTGTCGATCCGGAGAATCCTAACTACGGCTATCCGATTCCGTTGAACGTGACTTTTGGTGTGAATGTCAGCTTTTAAAGATTAATATAGATTCAAGGATTATGAAAAGACTATTATATACTACAGTTTTAGGACTTGCTTTGACCTGCACGGGATGTTCCGATTTTCTGGAAGACCAGGTGCCGCAGGGGACGATTGACAACGAGCAGCTGCAGAATTCGGAGTATGTGGACAATCTGGTGATTTCCGCATATGCCGTATGGATATCCGCAGAGGACATTAACTCTTCTTTCTCGATGTGGAATTTCGATGTGCGTTCGGACGATGCCTATAAGGGAGGAAACGGAACGGAAGACGGTGATGTGTTCCACAAACTGGAAATCTCCCAGGGTATCATGACCACAGACTGGAATATCAGTGATATGTGGCAGCGTTTGTATAATTGCATTTCACGTGTAAATGCGGCCTTGCAACTGTTGAACCAATTGGATGAAAGTACATATCCGCTAAAACAGCAGCGTATTGCCGAGATGCGTTTCCTGCGCGGTCACGGACATTTCTTGTTGAAACAGCTGTATAAGAACATTGTATTTGCGAACGATGAAAATCTTTCTCCCGAAGAATATAACAATCTGTCGAATACGACTTATACGAATGATGAAGGATGGCAGCTGATTGCGGATGATTTCCAGTTCGCATACGACAATTTGCCTGATACGCAAGCAGACAAAGGACGTCCTACGAAAGCTGCTGCAGCGGCTTATCTGGCAAAGACCTATCTGTATAAAGCCTACCGTCAGGATAACCCGGAGAACAATGAAGTGACGGGTATCAATGCAGACGATTTGAAGAAAGTAGTTCTGTATACGGAAAAGAGCATTATGTCGGCAGGAGGTTATGCTTTGGAACCGGACTTCCATAATAATTTCCGTCCGGAGCGTCAATACGAAAACGGTCCGGAGTCTTTGTGGGCAATGCAGTATTCCATGAATGACGGTACGACCAATGGAAACTGTAACTGGTCGTATGGCTTGATTGTCCCGAACATTCCGGGTGTCACCGACGGAGGATGTGACTTCTATAAGCCGAGCCAGAATCTGGTGAACGCTTTCCGTACCGACGCAAATGGCCATCCTTATCTGGATACTTTCAATGACAAGGATTATGACAAAGCGGAGGATACAGCTGACCCTCGTCTGTTCCTGACTGTGGGTATGCCCGGATTTCCGTATGAATTCAATACAAACTATATGATGGATAATTCATCCACATGGAGCAGAAGCAACGGACTGTACGGATATTATGTGACTCTGAAGCATAATGTAGACCCGGACGGTGACTATCTGATTAAGGGTGCCTGGTGGGGAACTCCGATGAATCATATTGTACTTCGTTATGCAGACGTGCTGTTGATGCGTGCGGAGGCTTTGATTCAGCTGAATGACGGACGTATCGCTGAGGCGGTAGACCTTATCAATGAAATCCGCAACAGGGCAAAGCAGAGTACGGCAATGATTTCCGATTATCCGGCCAAGTATGATGTAAACTTCAACGTGCAGCCATACAATGGTGCTTATTCGCAGGAAGAAGCTCTGAAGATGCTGAAATTTGAGCGTCGTGTGGAACTGGCAATGGAAAGCGACCGTTTCTTTGATTTGGTTCGTTGGGGTGAAGCCGCTGAGGTGCTGAACAAGTATTATGCGGGGGAAGCTGACAATTGCACAATTTACTCGAACGCTTCGTTTACAAAGAACAAGAATGAATACTTGCCTATTCCGTTTGCACAGATCAGTGCCAGCAACGGGCATTATACACAGAATTGTGGCGGTTGGTGAAATTTTTAAAAGACAATGACAATGAAACAGACAATAAGACAAATTACGGTTCTTTTCCTTGCGATGGCTGCGGTAATCGCAATGGGTGGATGCAGTGACGATAACAAATCGGGCCTGCAGTTGGATAAGGATGTATGGCTCACGGCCTTTGAACTGGACAGTTATCCGGGCGTGATTGACAATACGACGTGTACGGTTGTTGTAGAGGTTCCCGAAACGTATAATACCAGTGAGATGAAAGTGACGGCAATCGAGACTTCCGAAGGCGCAGTCGCTTCGATGAGAGCTGGCGATGTGGCCAACTTCTCTTTCCCTCAGACGGTGCGCGTGACCAGTGGAAATACTTTCCTGGACTATACGGTAACAGTGAAGCACGATGAGGCAAGAATCACTTCGTTCGAGTTGAACGGCAGTTATAAGGGAATCATCAACGAGAGCGACCATACGATTCTGGTTTATGTGCCGACAACGGTGGAACTGACAGCTTTGGTGCCTACGATTGAGCTGTCCGAAGGGGCTGAAGTTTCTCCGGTTTCCGGTCAGGCTATTGACTTTACAAATCCTGTGGAGTTTACGGTAACGTATCAGAGCGCAAAGGCTGTGTATACGGTGACCGTCGTTCAGTCGGATTCTCCGAGTGCGGTTTATGTAGGCTTGGCTGCTACAATTGATGAATTGAATCCAGAAGAGAAGGAAGCGGCAAACTGGATGTTGCAGAATGTGCCGAATGCCCGTTATGTTTCATTTGAAGAAGTGCGTACCGATGCGGTGGATTTGGATGAATGCAAGGTGATGTGGTGGCACTTCCACGTTGACGGTGGTTTGGATAATATGGAGAAGTTTGATGCAGCTGCGCCGGATGCAATCGAGGCCGTTGTCAAGATGAAAGAATTTTATGATAATGGAGGAAGCCTGCTGCTTACCCGTTATGCAACTTATTATGCGGTGAAGATGGGTGCGACGAAAGATGGAAGTAATCCGAACAACTGCTGGGGGAAGGTGGAAGAAGAAGGTGAAATAACAACTGATCCGTGGAGCTTCTTCGTAGATGGGCATGAAGATCATCCGCTTTATCAAGGGGTGGTTACAACGATTGATGGTAAGCAAGGCATCTATACTTGTGATACGGGTTATAGGATAACGAACAGTACTGCCCAGTGGCATCTCGGTTCTGATTGGGGCGGATATCCTACATTGGCTGACTGGCAGACCAAACACGGCGGTATTGATTTGGGATATGGCGGTGACGGTGCGGTTGTAGTATGGGAATATCCTGAAAATGCAGCCGAAGGACGCATTCTTTGTATCGGTTCGGGCGCATACGATTGGCACGCTTATGATGTAGATACTTCCAATGACCAGTATCACGGCAATGTGGCAACGATGACTCTTAATGCAATCAATTATCTGAAAGGTGAATAATTATAAACAATGTAAAGTATGAAAACAATGATATATTCTTTAGCTTTAACCGCTTTGTTGTTGCCGTTGGGCAGCTGTAGTGATGACGACAGCCCGGTTCTGACACAGAAAGACTGGGACGGTACGGCAACTTATTTCGCTCCGACCGATGAAATGACGTTCGGCACGTATTACAAACCATACGTTGGCTATGTGGGCGACCCGATGCCGTTCTATGATCCGGTGGCGCAGGACTTCAAAGTATTGTATCTTCAGGATTATCGTCCGAATCCGGAAACTTATCATCCCATCTGGGGAGTAAGCACTAAAGATGCCGCTTCATATACTTCTATGGGAGAAGTGATTCCTACAGGAACAGCGGCTGAGCCTGATGCGGCAATCGGTACGGGAAGCACAATCTATAATGAGTCGGAAAAGATGTATTATACATTCTATACCGGACATACGGCAAGTCAGGAGGTGGTCATGGTGGCCACTTCCTCCGACTTCAAGCAATGGACGAAGGACCGTAGCTTTTATCTGCAAGGCGCGGATTATGGCTATAGCGTAAGGGACTTTCGTGATCCGTTTGTGTTCAAGGGTGACGATGGCCAGTTCCACATGCTGGTGTCTACCATGCAGGGCACAAAAGGCGTGTTGGTGGAATTTGTTTCCCCGAATCTGAAGTCATGGGAGCATAAAGGTGTGTTCATGACCATGATGTGGGATCGTTTCTATGAGTGTCCCGATGTGTTCAAGATGGGCGACTGGTGGTATCTGGTTTATTCCGAGAAACATGCGGAAATCCGTAAGGTGCAGTATTTCAAGGGACGGACTTTGGACGAATTGAAAGCGGCTACTGTAGATGATAAACCTACCTGGCCGGACGGGCATGAAGGCTTTCTGGATTCGCGCGGCTTCTATGCCGGAAAGACAGCTTCGGACGGTGCGAACCGTTATATCTGGGGGTGGTGTCCGACCCGTTCAGGAAACGACAATACAGAGGTAGGTGCCTCACCTAACGAACCGGAATGGGCAGGAAATCTGGTGGCTCATAAGATAATCCAACACGAGGACGGTACGCTTACTTTAGGTGCGGTGGAAGGAATCGACAAGAAGTATGCATCGGAGCAGGAAGTAAAGATAATGGCGCAAAGCGAGTCGGGTGTGACAGCCAACAACGGCGTCTATACGATGACGGGCGATTCATACCTGTTGTTCAACAGGTTGCAGGTACACAATAAAATCTCGTTTACGGTCAGGACGTCTTCTGCTACTGACAAGTTCGGCTTTTCGCTGGTTCGCGGAACGGATTCCAAGAAGTATTATTCGGTGATTGTAAATCCGAAATCAGATGTAAAGCGGAAACTCAACTTTGAAGAAGAAGGAGAGGAAGGAAAAGGCCTTATTGACGGCATTGACGGTTACGTGTTCGATACGCCGGCGGACAACACCTATCATGTGACGGTTTATACGGACAATTCGATTTGTGTGGTTTACATTAACGACAATGTGGCTTATACCAACCGTATTTACGGGACACAGAAAAACTGCTGGTCGGTCAACAACTATGGCGGAAGCATAGAGGTCAGCAATGTCGAAGTCAGCTATTATTGATTCGGACTTTTTTTGAATGATTCTTGTCCGTAATTGTAACTTGTCTTGCATACATGATTTAAGTTATATCCTTACCTTTACGGTATGGAGCGGAAAAGAAATATGTTTAATCTTCAAGACCTTAAAAAGAAATGACTGCATTAAAGAAACTAAACGTTGCCGGTATCATGAAAGCCGCCTGCGTTTGCCTGATAATGGGGCGGGCTTTGGCTGCAAACGCGGCGGAGTCTTCCCTCATTGTCCGCCATCTTGCGAACGAACAGAATATCATCCTTGTCAAAGGGGCGAAAAAGTATCTGCTGCTGCCCGTGCAGGACAATGCGCCGGAGGGCAAAGTGTATATTATAGTGAATAACGAGCGTCAGAGAGTGGCTGCGAACGTGCGCCTGGCGCGTGAGAAGGTGGACTATTATGTGCCGCTCGACTTGTCGGAACACGAGGGGCAGGACATCTCGATCGACGTGCAGGGAATGCCCGAATCGTCTCTCTGCTGGAAGAAGGTGAGCCTGTCGGACACGTTCGACATGACGAACCGCGAGAAGTTCCGTCCCGTCTATCATCATACTCCGGCCTACGGATGGATGAACGACCCGAACGGCATGTTCTATAAGGATGGTGTGTATCATCTGTATTTCCAGCACAATCCCTACGGCTCCACCTGGGGAAACATGACTTGGGGGCATTCCACTACCGCCGACCTCGTGAACTGGAAGTTTGAGGGCGATGCCATTCTGCCCGATGCGTGGGGGTCCATATTCAGCGGCTCGGCGGTGGTGGACTACGGCAATACGGCCGGCTTCGGCGAGGGAGCGGTGGTTGCTTTCTATACTTCTGCAAAGTCCACCCCGTGGGGAGATACCCAAACCCAGAGCATGGCCTACAGCACGGACAACGGGAAGACCTTTACGAAATACGAGCATAATCCGATCGTTACCTCCGCCAAACGTGATTTCCGTGACCCGAAAGTAGTCTGGTATGCCCCCGGCAAGCATTGGGTGATGGTGCTTGCAGGCGGACAGGAGATGGATTTCTATTCGTCAAAGAACCTGAAAGACTGGAAATACGAAAGCAGCTTCGGCGCGAAGCAGGGAGCGCACGGCGGCGTGTGGGAGTGTCCGGACTTGGTGGAGCTTCCGGTTGAAGGCACGAAGGAGAAGAAGTGGGTGCTGGTATGCAACATCAATCCGGGCGGCCCGTTCGGAGGAAACGCAGCCCAGTATTTCGTCGGAACGTTCGACGGGAGGAAGTTCGTCAACGAGTCGCCGACGCAGACCAAATGGATGGATTGGGGGAAAGACCATTATGCTACGGTCACTTTCAGCAATGCGCCTGCGGGACGCTGCGTGGCCCTCGGCTGGATGAGCAACTGGCAGTATCAGAATGTGCTTCCTACCATGCAGTTCCGTGGCTCGAACACCATTGCGCGCGACCTTACGCTTTACCGTCAGGACGGGGAACTGCTGCTGAGATGCGCCCCTTCCGCCGAAATCGAGCAGGCACGCGAAGGGAAGGCCGTGATACCTTCGTTCAAGGTGAGCGACTCTTACGAGCTGCCGAGTCTGATTGACGGCAATGAAGGCGCGTATGAGATAGACATGACTATCAAGAATTCGGGCGCGTCGAGAATCGCGTTCAATCTGGAAAACGGCAAGGGCGAGAAGGTGAAGATGTATTACGACGTGATGCGCAAGCAGTTCGTGATGGACCGCAGCGAAAGCGGAAAAGTGGACTTCAGCACAGACTTCCCTGCCGTTACGGTTGCTCCGGCGCCCGAAACGGATAATATCCGTCTCCGCCTGTTTGTCGACCGTTCGAGCATCGAGGCTTTCGGCGAGGATGGCAAGTTCGTGATGACGAACCAGGTGTTTCCTTCGGAGCCTTACAACAAAATGTCGTTCGTTTCCAATCGCGGCAACTTCACGGTCAAATCAATGACAATCTATCGAATCAATTAACAATGAACAACGAACAGTTGATAATCGGCAAAGGAAATCGATATTATATGCAATGCCGTTGTTAATTATTAACTGTTAACTATTAACTGAAATCATGACTGCAGACAATAAAATGAAATATGGAAAGCTGGTTCCCGTGATGCTCTGCTTCTTTGCGATGGGCTTTGTCGATTTGGTGGGAATCGCTTCAAATTATGTGAAAGCCGATTTGGGGCTGAGTGATTCGGAGGCCAACATCTTCCCCTCGCTGGTATTTTTCTGGTTCCTGATATTCTCGGTGCCGACCGGCGTGTTGATGAACAAAATCGGGCGCAAGAAAACCGTGCTTCTCAGCCTCGTGGTGACATTCGCGTCGCTTCTGATTCCGATTTTCGGGGACAGCTACGGAGTGATGCTCTGTTCGTTTTCTCTGCTTGGTATTGGAAACGCACTGATGCAGACTTCTCTCAATCCGCTGTTGAGCAATATTATCTCCGGCGAGCGCCTTGCCAGCACGCTGACATTCGGACAGTTCGTGAAGGCTATCGCTTCATTTTTGGCTCCCTATATTGCTATGTGGGGCTCTGTCCAGGCTATCCCGAACTTCGGCTTGGGCTGGCGCGCGCTGTTCCCTATTTATATGATTATAGCGGTCTTTGCTATTCTGTTCTTGTGGGCAACTCCCATTGAAGAGGAAAAGGCAGACAGCGCGTCGGGATTTAAGGCTTGCTTGAAACTCCTGGGAAAACCGTTTATCCTGCTTTCTTTCTTCGGCATCATGTGCCATGTGGGAATTGATGTCGGCACGAACACTACGGCTCCGAAGATTCTTATGGAACGTGTGGGCATGAGTTTGACCGAAGCCGGGTTCGCTACCAGTTTGTACTTCATTTTCCGTACATTGGGCTGCTTTTCCGGGTCTTTCATTCTGCGTGCCGTGTCGTCCAAATCGTTCTTCTTTATCAGCGTGTGCTGTATGTTGCTGGCAATGGTCGGGCTGTTTGCTTTCGATTCGCTTGCCGTGATTTATGTGTGTATCGCTCTGATCGGTTTCGGAAACTCGAATGTGTTTTCTATCGTGTTCTCGCAGGCATTGCTTGCCGAACCGGATAAGAAGAACGAGGTTTCAGGTTTGATGATTATGGGCTTGTTCGGCGGTACTGTATTCCCGTTGCTGATGGGATTCGCCAGCGATGCAGTCGGTCAGGACGGAGCAGTGGCCGTGATGACCGTAGGAGTGATTTATCTTTTTATATATATGTTTAAATTGAAAAAATAATCAGTTGTCAATGTGGGGGCGTATCGCATACGCCCGAATGCGTCAACTTGTTTATGCGGATGTCTTTGGGCGTATGCGATACGCCCCTACATTGACGGATAAAACTTAAAAAGCCATGAACAATACAATCGTTGTAGGAATGGGCGAAGCATTGTGGGACATGCTTCCCGAAGGAAAAAAGATAGGCGGTGCGCCCGCGAATTTTGCTTATCATGTGTCGCAGTTCGGGCTGGACAGCCGTGTGGTTAGCGCGGTGGGAGAAGACGATTTGGGTAAGGAAATATTGGAGAATTTCCGGGAGAAGAATTTGAATTGTATGATTGAAACAGTGCCTTACCCTACGGGTACGGTGCAGGTGGAGCTGGATGTGAACGGAGTGCCGTGCTATGATATCCGCGAAGGTGTGGCATGGGACAACATTCCTTTCACGACCGCTTTGGAGGGGCTTGCCCGTCGGACCTGTGCGGTTTGTTTCGGTTCGCTGGCGCAGCGGAGCGTGGTGTCGCGCGAGACTATCAACCGTTTTTTGGACGTGATGCCGGACGGCGAGGGGCAGTATAAGATTTTCGATATTAACTTGCGTCAGGGATTTTATACGAAAGAGATTCTTTGCAATTCGATGAGCAAGTGCAATATTCTGAAGATAAACGATGAGGAATTGGTGACCGTCAGCCGTATGTTCGGCTATCCCGGCATCGACCTGCAGGACAAGTGCTGGATTCTTCTGGCCAAATACAATTTGAAGATGCTGATTCTGACTTGCGGCGTAAACGGAAGCTATGTGTTCACTCCGGGCAATGTTTCGTTTGTGGAAACTCCGAGGGTGGAGGTTGCCGATACGGTAGGTGCAGGCGATTCGTTCACCGCTACTTTCGTGGCTGCCATATTGAGAGGAAAGCCTGTGGGGGAAGCGCACAAACTGGCTGTGGAGGCTTCGGCATACGTCTGCACGCAGAACGGCGCAATGCCCGTTCTTCCTGATTCTCTGAAAGACAGGATGAAACGATGAACTAATTGATAGTTAAGAATGAACAATTGATTGATGTTTGGCGGCGGGACATGCGCGATGCCGTTATTAATTGTTCATTCTTAACTATCAATTAGTTCACAATCCGTTCCGTCACTTCTTCTTTTGCGGAAACGGTTTCTCCGTGCAGTTCCACATAGTCAACGCTGAGCGGGTTCCTTTCGCTCACTTTCACGTACAGATATTTCAAGACAGAAGGCTTTCCGTTGATGGTCGTGCGGCAGACGTAGCGCGAGCCTTGCCGACAGATTTCCAGCTTGCGTCCGGAATAGGCGGTCAGTGTGACCGTGCTGCTGTTCTCTCCTTCCGCCACCACTTTGTAGCCGTATGCCATTTTCCGCTGGATGAAGTTCAGTCCTTCCTTTTCTCCCATCCGTTCTTCGCGGTTCACCCAATACACGTTCAGCGGTTTCTCGGTGTCCAGTTTCCCGTTTGTGAGGTTCGCGTCGTAGCAGACCAAGTTCTTGTTTATGCTTCTTGAAATGTGGAAAAGCCGCTGGGGGGTAAGGTACAGATTGTCCTCCGGTTCCGCCGCTTTCATCCCGAAAGAGAATGCCAGCAGGAGCAGGGCGATGCACGCAGATAAGATTCTTTTCATTTTCTTCGTTTCGTTTTTTTAGTCGCGCAAATATACGTTGTTTGCCGTTCTCCGCATCTCGTTTTTTATAACTTTTAGTCTTTGTCTCTGTTCCATTTTTCCTTTTTCGCAAATGCGCCGAGGCTTTTGCCGGAATGCCGCCGCATTTCGTGCGGAGCGCCGCCGCGTTTTTCCAATAAAATGCTTCTTTTTGTAACGTATTGTCTTATAAATGTTTATGGGAAATACAGAAAAAATTGAATAATTTATGCACAATTATAGTATTTGTTGCTGTTTTATTTTCATATATTTGCGGCGATTAAACAATGTTTTTGCAAAAACTCTTTTATTAACCAATTTAATTTAAGAACATGAGACACAAATTTTTTATGGTATTGGTAGCCGCCTTGTCTTTATGCCTTTCCGTACAGGCGCAGACGGGCAGTAGCGTTTCCGGTAAAGTCGTTGACGCATTGGGCGAACTTGCCGGAGTGAGTGTGGTTGTCAAGGGTACCGACAACGGTACTATCACCGACATGGCAGGAGAATTCAAGCTGAGCGGCGTAAAGCCGGGCGACGTGCTCCAGCTTTCTTTTATCGGGTATAAGACCCAGCAGGTCAAGGTGGGCAAGCAGACCCGTTTCAACATTACGATGGTGGAGGACGCGCAAACATTGGATGAGGTGCAGGTCGTTGCAGTAGGTTACGGCGATGTGAGAAGAAGGGACTTGACGGGGTCTATCGGTTCTGCCGATATGAAGGATTTGATAAAGACTCCGGTGAGCAACATTACGGAGAATTTGGCCGGACGTGTCGCCGGTGTGCAGGTTTCTTCCAGCGACGGCGGGCCGGGCGACAACTTCAGCATCGTCATCCGTGGCGCCGGTTCGTTGACGGGAAGCACCGCCCCTCTGTACGTCATCGACGGTTTTCCCTCTGAAACTTCCGGACTTAGCACGCTGAATCCGAACGACATCGAATCAATCGACATCTTGAAGGATGCGTCTGCTACAGCCATCTACGGTGCGCGTGGAGCGAACGGCGTCGTTATCGTCACTACGAAAAAGGGCGGTGCAGGCAAGCCGACTATTACCTACAATGGCAGCTTCAAAGTAAGCACCGTGAGAAACAAGCCTGAAATGATGGACGCTTACGAGTTCGTCACCTTGCAGCAGGAAATCATGGGCAGCGGCGAAGACTTTCAGAACAACTACATTACGGACCTCTATCCTACTATAGAGGACTATCGCAACGCTCCCTCGTATGACTGGCAGGATTATATCTATCGCACGGCGTTAAGCCATAGCCACCATATCTCGTTGACGGGAGGGTCTAACGGATTGAAATATACTACCTCTCTCTCATACGACGACACGCAGGGAGTCATCATCAATTCGGGTCTCAAGCGTTATCAGGGCCGTGCAAGTTTGAGCCAGACAGTGAACGACAAGCTGAAGATTGACTTCAACGCCAATTACTCAAGCAACGTGCAGGACGGTCCGACCGTTTCGACATCCACCACTTCAATGTCTACGGCTTACATGTATAGTGTGTGGGGATTCCGTCCGGTTTCGCCGACAGGAACAGATTTGCTGAACCAGATGTATGATGAAGGTGTCAACATGAGCGAGGACTATCGTTTCAATCCCGTAAAATCGGCAGAGAATGAATACCGCCACAAGACGACAAATGACATGTCATTCAATGTCGGAGCGGAATACGAGTTCATCAAAAACTTAAAGCTGAAAGTGACTGCCGGATATACGGCGCGCGACTACAAGAATGAAGAATTCAACGGTTCGCAGACTCGCACCGGTAACTCTCATCCTTCGAACACGCAGAGCAAGGGTATAAACGCTTATCTGTATCAAAGCGAATCAAGAAGCTATTTGAACGAAAACACTTTGACTTACCAACTGAACAAGAATAAGCATAGCTTCAACGCGCTGGTGGGTATGTCCGTGCAGAAGAACACAAGTTATATTCATTCCATAACTACCGAACAAATCAGCAACGAGTCGTTTGGCATGGCGGGTCTGGATAAGGGTAGCAATCCTACGGTGACTTCATCGAAAGGGGAAAACAAATTGTTCTCGTATTTCGGGCGTGTCAATTACAATTACGGTTCGCGTTACTATGTGACTGCGACCATGCGTGCCGACGGTTCTTCCAAGTTTGCCAAAGGACATCGTTGGGGATATTTCCCTTCAGGCTCTGTGGCATGGGCGTTCCAGCGTGAAGCGTTTGTGGCAGACAACGTGCCTTGGCTGTCCAACGGTAAGTTGCGTTTCAGCTACGGCCAGACCGGAAACAACCGTATCGGCAACTACGACTATATGGCCCATCTCGTCACGAGTGACAATGTGTACAAGTATCCGTGGAACAGTGAATTTACCCAAGGTTACGTGTTGAGCAGTATGTTTAATGAATTGTTGAAGTGGGAAACGACCGAACAGTGGGATTTGGGTCTGGATTTGGGTTTCCTCGACGGACGTATCAACCTGACTATGGACTACTATGTGAAGACAACCAAAGACTTGCTGTTGGACGCTGACATTGCGGCAAGTTCCGGATTCTCTTCGGCCACGTTGAATGTCGGCAAGTTGCGCAATAAGGGTTTCGAGCTTACCCTTGAAACGACAAACATCAAGACTAAAGATTTCACATGGACATCGAACTTTAACATTGCGTTCAATAATAACGAGATTATTGCGCTGAACTCCGGCCAGCCTTATATGACAAGCTATATCAGCTGGGATCAGAAATATAAAACAACTCCTGCTTATATAAGCAAGGTAGGCGAGTCGGCAGGAAAGATGTATGGTTTCGTGTATGAAGGAACTTACAAATATGAAGACTTCAATACATCTACAGGCCCTAACGGTGAGACGGTTTATACGATAAAGGACGGTATTCCTCATTATCAGGATAACCCGCAGCCGGGAGACCCTAAATACAAAGATATTACCGGTGATGGGGATATAAGCGAAGATGACAAGACTGCTATCGGAAACGGGCAGCCCAAGCATACCGGAGGTTTCTCCAACAACTTCACTTACAAAAATTTCGATTTGAACATCTTCTTGCAATGGAGCTATGGGAATGACATCCTTAACGCGAACCGCATGGTTTTCGAGAATCCGGCATCGAAGCAGAACACCAACATGTTCGCCGCTTATGCGAACCGCTGGACGCCTGACAACCCGGAAAGCAACATTCCTCGTGCAAGGGCGGAAGGCTCTACTGAATACAGCTCATTGTATGTAGAGAACGGTTCTTATCTGAAGTTGAAGAACATTTCTTTAGGGTACAACTTCGGCCAGAATGTGCTGGACCGTTTGGGCATCAGTGCCGCACGCATCTATGTCGCTGCTGAGAACATCGCGACATTCACCCACTATTCGGGAAGCGATCCGGAAGTGTCTACCCGCAATTCGGTGCTTACTCCGGGATTTGACTGGTCGGCATATCCGCGCGCTTTCAGCATGTCGCTCGGTTTAAATGTTACATTCTAAAATGAAGAGGATTATGAAAACTATATCTAAATACGCAAGAAATATATTTTTGGCCGTCTGTGTATGCGTCACGGGCACTTCGTGTGAAGATTTTTTCGATGTGAAACCTTACGACTTCGTGGCACCTGAAACGTTCTATACGAACGAGAAAGAATGTACGATGGCTTTGGCCGGTGTGTATTACACATTGGTGACGGAAGAAGTTTATGGAAATTTCTATTCCTGTATGCTGTCGAATGTAGATGATTTGAGTTACTATCAGCGTCAGAGCGGCTCATTGACAAGCCAGGTGTATGGAAACGACCATAATCCGGGCAACCAGAATGTTTGGGGAGTATGGGAGGCTTTGTACACTGGCATCAACAATGCAAACATGCTGCTTGACAATGTGGACAAAGCGGATATGGACGATGCTGTGAAGACGAGGATGAAGGGAGAAGCCAGATTCTTGCGCGCCTATTATCATTTCCTGTTGGTTCAGGCGTGGTATGAGGTGCCTCTCCGGAAGGAATCGTTCAAGGATGTGAACAATTCGTCGATGGAGGCTACTCCGAACAAAGAGGCGTTGGACTGGATTGTGCAGGAAATGGAAGCGTGCGTGGATATGGTGGACGACAGCGAGTATGACAAGTCTCCTTCTTACGTGAAGAAGAATACGGTGATGGGCATCCTTGCCCGTGTCTACTTGTGGCGTGCGGGCTATCCGAACAATGGGGGAACGGCCGATTATCAGAAGGCTGCGGAATGGGCCAAGAAGGTGAAAGACTCCGGCAAGCATCAGCTGAATCCTGACATGGAACAGTTCTGGAAGAATCTGGCTCAAGACAAATACGATGAAGTGTATAACGAAAGCATTTGGGAAGCCGAGTTCTTCGGAAACCGTGAAGCCGACGGACAGGGAAATTATACGGACGGACGAATCGGCAATGTGATAGGCAACATCCAGAAAAGTACGGCTAATCCGGGCAACGGATACAGCTACGGGTTCTATGCTCCGACTCTCATTCTTTGGGATTTGTACGAGGCTGGCGACAATCGGCGTGACCTTTACATCGCTCCTTATCAGATAAAAGCTAATGGTGAGAAATCAAATTGGACTGCAACGCAAATCGTACAGCGCGCGTGCGGCAAGTTCCGTCGCGAATGGGAAACCTCGTCCAATAAGCAGAAGAGTTATACTCCCGAAAACTATCCGATTCTGCGCTATGCCGACGTGCTTCTGATGCTGGCTGAGGCGGAAAACGAAGCGAATCAGGGGCCTACCGCCTTGGCTTATGAATGCATCAATGCCGTTCGGAGCCGTGCCGGACTGACAACTCCGTTGTCGGGCTTGAGCTATGAGGCTTTCCAGCAGGAACTGCGTGACGAGCGCGGCCGCGAATTGTGCTTTGAGTCGCTCCGTAAATACGATTTGGTGCGTTGGGGCATTTATGTGGATGCTATCCATAACAAGTTGGGCGCTGCCACTCAAGATTCCCGTTGGGCTCCGGGCAACCAGTACCAAGGCGTTAAAGACTATGTGTCGAGAACCCAGGAAAGGCATCAGTTCATGCCGATTCCTACCAAAGAACTGGACGTAAACGGGAAGTTGCAGCAGAACATATATTGGAAATGATTTGCATTTATATATAGGTTTTGGGGAATGTCTGCATATCGCCGTTTCGTATGATAAAAATGCAATCGCGAACAGAAGCAATCGCGGGCGCAAAACAAAAAACGGCAGCGGTGTTTTGCAGACTTCGCTTCGGTCTTTAAAGTGCTTGGCGGAGCAGCTTTCATCGGAAGAATGCGATGTGCTATAGCGCTTTGATTCGTAGATGGAAATTGCAACGTTAAGTTGCAGCGGGCGTGTCGGGATTGTTTCTTGGCACGCCCGCTTTTATTCGGAAAATATTTGTTCGTTTTGATTTTTGTCAGGTTGGTTATTTTTATATTTTTGTTGCATGAAACAGATATTCTTTCTATTATCCCTTATGTTTTTGGGGGCAGTCGGACGCGGCCATGCACAGGTGTGGAACTTTGAAGACAAGGTTCCGGAAGGCTTTGCAGTCTCTGACGGTCAGAAATTAGCCGTCTCCGATTTGTTCTACAAGGAAGGGACGAGCAGCCTGGAATGGCAGTTCCGGCCGGGAGGAACGCTTGCGGTGGATATGGAGACTCCGCTTGTCTTGTCTCCGGAAAAAGAGGAAAATTATGGAATCACGTTGTGGATATACAATGAGAAGCCGCAGAACGACAGCCTGCAGTTTCTGTTTCTGTCGCCTGAGGGCCGCGTTTCTTACCGTTTCAGTTTCAATCTTTGCGCCGCAGGGTGGAGGGCTTGCTGGATCGGCTTCCGCCACATGCGCGGCGACAAGGCGGAAAAAGAAATCTCGCGTTGGAAGGTCGTTGCGCCGAACCGGGAGGGACGGGTGTTCTTCGACCGCCTCACTTTTCCGGTCGGGCGCATGAATCTTCGCACCACTCCCGACATGCAGATGCCTTACAACAATGCTTTGGATTTCCGTGATTTGTGGCATTGGTGCCGGGTGTGGCAATGGGAGCAACTGCAATACGACATTCCGCTCCCCGATGCGTTGTCTCCGGACGAGCGGAAAGAATTGCAGCTGATAGGGGCCCGTCTGGACAAGCGGCTGAAGCTGGAGAAAGCTCCCCGGAAGGCTGTCGAAAAAGCCTACGCCACGTTTGAAAAGGCGAATATCCGACGTGTCGCTTCCGGCTTTACGGGTGCGCCGGTTGTCGCCCCGGACGAGGTGGACCGCTCGAAGGGAGAGATGTCTTGGAACGATTTGGAAACCATGCTTTTCGGCTTTGCCTGCGATGCCTTGTGCAACGGTTCGGAAGAATCTGAGAAAAACTATTTCTTGGTATGGGACTTTGCCATAAACCAAGGCTTCGCGTATGGAAGCGGGATGGGGACCAACCATCATTACGGCTATCAGGTGAGGAAAATCTATACTGCCGCCTGGCTGATGCGGGACAAGATATGGAAGGCTGAAAGCCGGGATGCCATTCTTTCCGCGCTCGTTTTCTGGTCGGCCTTGCAGGAAACGCGCCAGCCTTGTTCGCCGAATCGGGACGAGTTGCTGGACAGCTGGCATACCTTGCTTCTTCCCAAGGCAATATCCGCACTGATGCTTGCAGACGAGCGGGAACGTGCAAGAGCGTTTGAAGGGCTTGCAAGATGGGTGTCGACATCCCTTCACTATACTCCGGGCACCATCGGCGGAATAAAGGCCGACGGGACGGCCTTCCATCACGGAGGCTTTTATCCGGGCTATACCGTCGGTGCGTTGGCTGCCGTAGGCAATTATATCTCGTTGACGCTTGACACGCGCTACAAACCGGCGGAAGATTCCCGCAGGGTGCTGAGGTCTGCACTCATTGCGATGAGGAACTATTGCAACAAGTACGAATGGGGCATCGGAATCAGCGGACGGCATCCGTTCAGCGGTTCCATGAAGGAGGACGATGTGGCGTCTTTCGCTTCTCTTGCCCTCTCCGGTGACTTTTCGGCGGGGGGAACCGGCGAATTTGACCGGGCTTTAGCGGCCGATTATCTTCGCCTTTGCAGGAAAGATACGCCGGAAGCGCGTTTCTTCAGGGAGCAAGGCATACGTCCGGCCAAGGCGCCCGAAGGATTCTTCGTGTATAATTATGGCGCAACCGGAGTGTTCCGCCGTGACGAGTGGGCGGTGACGCTGAAAGGATACAACACGGATGTGTGGGGCGCGGAGATATATGCCAAGGACAACCGTTACGGGCGCTATCAAAGCTACGGGTCGGTGCAGATTATGTCGGGCTCCCGCAAGGAAAGCGGCTATGACGAGAACGGATGGGACTGGAACAGGTTGCCGGGCACTACCGCCGTTCATCTTCCGTTTGAGCTGTTGGACAGTCCGTTGCGCGGTACGACGATGCTTAAGTCGAAAGAGCGTTTTTCCGGAGCCGCCAGTCTTGAGGGAAAAAACGGAATGTTTGCAACCAAGTTGATGGAACGGAATTTGAAAAACTTCACGCCGGATTTCGTAGCCCGCAAGTCTGTGTTCTGTTTCGGCAATCGTATGATATGTTTGGGCAGCGGCATTGCCAACGGAAACGGACGCTATCCAACGGAAACGACGCTTTTCCAAAGCGTATGGAAGGGCGACGGCACACATGACATTCTCGTCAATGGAGAGCGGAAAGGCGAACTCGGATTTGAGCAGCGCATGGAGGCGGACGATAGACATCCCGTGTGCGTTCGGGACGGGTACGGGAATTTCTATTATGTGAAGGAAGGAGACGTGAATGTCCGTATTGCAGAACAGGAGTCCCGGCATGAAAAGAACCGTTCCGTGACGAAGGGAACGTTTGCTTCCGCATGGCTCGCTCACGGACTCGCCCCACAAAACGCTTCTTATGAGTATTTAGTATGGATTCAGCCGACGGCAAAAGAGTTGGAGAAGACGAATCCTTTGGACACATACGAGGTGCTGCAGCGCGACTCTAATGCGCATATCGTGCATGACATGCCTACCGGCATAACCGCCTGCGCCGTTTTTGAAACCACAAGACCTGAACGCCATACATTGTTCGCGGAACTTCCTGAAGAAACGATGGTCATGAGCCGGATGGACGGGCGGCTTCTTTTGCTGAGCGTATGCGACCCGAATCTGAACATCCCGGAAAAGACATACACGACCAAGGCCGCAAGCCGTCCGATTGGCAAAAGGCTTGTTCTTTGCGGATGTTGGACGTTTGAGGGAGAGGACGACAGGATAGCCGTCAGGCATGAGAACGGCAAAACTTTGGTGGACGTAGTGTGCCGGGACGGTATTCCGGTAGAGTTCACGTTGCGGAAACATTGATGTCAAATCAGATGCAGAATACTTTTACCATCCGGTTTTCTCCTTTGCAAGGATACACGGATGCAGCTTACAGAGAAGCTCATGCCCGCTTTTTCGGTGGAGTGGAATGTTATTATTCTCCCTTTGCGCGGGTAGAGCACGGCGAGGTGCGGCGGAAAGACGTGCGCGACATCGAGCCGGTGCATAATGCGGGGTTGAAACTTGTCCCTCAGTTCATTGCGCCCGACATCGGGAAAGCCGGGCGCATCCTTGCACTTTTTTCCGAGAAAGGCTATCGGGAAGCCAACCTCAATTTGGGGTGTCCGTTTCCGGTGCTTGCGCGGAGGCATAACGGTTCCGGCATGTTGCCTTATCCCGAAGAAGTGGAGGAACTGCTGATCGGCATTGTGGAGAAATTTCCCTCCATGTCTTTGTCCGTTAAGTTGCGCGCGGGATGGGAGAGCCCGGACGAGTCTTTGTCTTTGCTTCCCTTGTTTAACCGGCTGCCCTTGTCGGAAATCATATTGCATCCCCGTCTGGGCAAACAGCAATATAAAGGGAGCGCAGACATGGAAGCCTTTGCAGCCTTTTATGAGGGTTGCGAAAAGCCGCTTTTCTACAACGGCGATTTGCGGACGGCGGACGATATCGACAGCATTCGCAAACGTTTTCCCCGCTTGCGCGGCGTGGCGGTCGGACGCGGCCTCCTGGCTAAT
This sequence comes from uncultured Phocaeicola sp., assembly GCA_944320135.1. Taxonomy (GTDB): domain Bacteria; phylum Bacteroidota; class Bacteroidia; order Bacteroidales; family Bacteroidaceae; genus Phocaeicola. Next base: position 29,775 of record CALUGI010000017.1, read on the forward strand.
CCGGCTTTGGCGATGGAATATGCTCAGGGATGCCGTCTTCCTGAAGACGAAAGGACGGAAAGAATCAGACAGATGCACTCTGCCGTGTTCCAAGCCTATTCCCGGCAACTCCAGGGAGGCGATTCGCAATTGTTGGCAAAGATGAAAAGTTTTTGGGAATACTTGCTGCCGGATGCGGACCGGAAGGCGCGCAAAGCCGTCGGCAAGGCTTCTCGGCTGGACGCTTATTGGGCGGCGGTCAACAATCTGTTGGGAGTTTGACGTCCGATTTGCCGGGCTGTTCAGAATTTGTGCGCGGCATTCCGGAAAAAGCCTCGGCAAGCCGGAACGAATGCGGCGGCCTTTATTCCTATCGGCGCGGGCGAATCAAACGTATGCCGGATTATCCCCACGGCATGCGAAGTGCAATGGCTTTGAAAACTGTTTGCAGAAGAATCAGATGCAGTTCGAAAGAAATTTGTCTTTCCTCTGACGAAGGAAAGACTTTGGAAAAGTTTCCTTTTTTGAAGGAAACGATATTGATTTGGAATAGGATATGTTTTGAGAGTTCCCATTATTCTTTAACTTTGTGACTCGTAAAATTTATATGCCATGAAGACGATTTTGACCTTTGTTGTTTCCCTTCTGATATTGTCCGCGTGCTCGAATAAGGACGAAAGTTTGGTGATAGGCGTTTCCCAATGCAGCGACGACGAATGGCGCGCGCAGATGAACAAGGAAATCCGACGCGAGGCTTTGTTTTATCCGGGAGTGCGAATAGAAATAAAGACGGCGAGGGATGACAACGAGCGTCAGGTTCAGGATATCGAGTCGTTCATTCGGCAGAAAGTGGACGCGCTCGTGGTGTCGCCGAACGAGGCGGATGCCGTAACGCCTGTAATCGAAAAGGCTTACGATGCGGGGATTCCCGTGATATTGGTCGACAGGAAAATACATTCTGACAAATATACGGCTTATGTGGGCGCCGACAACTATGAAATAGGCAAGCGTGCGGGCACGTATATCGTCAATCGCTTGCACGGGAAAGGGAATGTGGTGGAAATTACCGGTCTGAAAGGCTCGACTTCTGCGGTAGAGCGGCATAGAGGATTCGTCGATGCTCTGGCTTCGTCGCCAGATGTGAAAGTGGTGGCTTCGGCCGATGCCGGCTTTTTTCAGGACATGGCCGAAAACGTGCTTGACACTATTCTGACGGGCTGCAAGGAAATCGATTTGGTGTTTGCTCAGAACGACCGTATGGCAATCGGAGCCTACCGGTCGGCTTTGAAGCGCGGGCGCGAGAAGGATATGCTGTTCGTAGGCATAGATGCCGTTTCGGGAGAAGGCTATGGGGTGGAGAGCGTGGCGAAGGGCGAACTGGATGCCACATTCATTTATCCCACTTCCGGCGACAAGGTGATGCAAGTGGTGATGTCAATATTGAAAGGAAAGCCGTATGAACGGGACACGAAACTGCAGACCGCGCTTGTCGACAAGTCGAATGCGCGTGTGATGAAGATGCAGACGGAACATATATTCGAGCTTGACCGCAAGATTGAATACCTGAACAAGAAGGTTGACGTCTATTTCCTGCGCTATTCCTCGCAGCGGATGTTTCTGTACGCTTGCGTCGTGATTCTTCTTCTTGTAGGGGCGTTGTTGGTGTTTGTCGTTCGGGCTTTCTGGACGAAGAATCTTCTTAACGCCGAATTGTCGAGCCAGAAGGCGAAACTGGAGGAGCAGCGGGACCAGCTGATCGACCTTTCGCACCGGCTGGAAGAAGCCACCCACGCGAAACTGGCTTTTTTTACCAATGTGTCTCATGACTTCCGCACTCCGCTGACCTTGATAGCCGACCCTGTAAACCAGCTGATGGAGAGCCGCAATCTTAACGAACATGAACGTTCGTTGCTCCATATTGTGCATAAGAATGTGGTGGTGCTGCTTCGCCTTATCAATCAGATATTGGATTTCCGGAAGTTTGAAAACGGGAAACTGGCGCTTCACCTTTCAGAATTTGACGTTTACGAGGGGATGAAGGAGTGGACGGAAGCCTTTCGCACTTTGTCGTTCCGCAAGCACATTCATTTTGAGGTGACGGCCGAGGACGCTCCGCAAGGGTATGTCATGATTGCTGACGCGGAGAAGATGGAGCGCATCACCTACAATCTGCTTTCCAACGCTTTCAAGTTCACTTCGGAAAACGGGAGTATCAGCGTGAGACTGGCATTGTTCCGGCATGAGGGGAACGATTGGCTGAGGCTGCAGGTTTCCGACACGGGCATCGGAATGTCGGCAGAACACGTGCGCCATATTTTCGAGCGTTTTTATCAGATTGACGTGCATCATGCAGGTTCGGGCATCGGTCTGGCTTTGGTGAAGGCTTTCGTGGAGATGCACTGCGGGCATATTCGTGTAGAGAGCGGAGAGAAAAAGGGAACGGTTTTTATCATTGAAATGCCGATGCGCCAGGCCGGAACGCTGGAAGAAGGGCTGGAGCGGAATGCAGTCTTGACGAACTTGAAGGAAGGGGCCGTATTGGACGCTGCCTTGGAAACGGTGAATCAAGGGGAAGAGAAGGTTGTTCAAGGCGACAAGGAGAAAGAAACGGTGCTGATAATCGACGACAATCAGGACATACGGGATTACGTAAGGATGCTGCTGCAAGAGCGGTATACGGTAATCGAAGCGGTGAACGGGCAGGAAGGTTTGAAACAGGCCATGAAGTATGTGCCCGATGCGATTGTCTGTGATGTGATGATGCCCGTCATGGACGGAATGGAATGCTGCCGGCGCCTGAAAAGCGAAATCCAAACTTCCCATATACCCGTCATGATGCTGACGGCCTATGCGATGGACGAACAGAAAATAAAGGGATATGAGTGCGGTGCGGATTCTTACTTGTCGAAACCTTTCAGCGCGCAGCTGCTTTTGACCCGGTTGCGCAATCTGATGGACAACCATAAACGGTTGGAATCTTTCTTCAGCGACCGGAGTGTTGTCATGCACGACGCGTCTTCTCTTGGCAAGGTGGACAAAGGGTTCGTCGACAAGCTGTATGAATTGATTGATTCGCGGATGGACAATCCGGAATTGCGCGTGGACGATTTGGGAGCGGAGTTAGGTCTGGGGCGCGTGCAGCTTTACCGAAAAACCAAGGCGCTGACCGGATATTCTCCGAACGAGCTGCTCCGCATTGCCCGGCTGAAAAAAGCGTCAGCTTTGTTGGCTTCCACGGAGAAGACGGTTGCGGAAATCACTTATGAAGTGGGCTTCAGTTCGCCTTCCTATTTCACCCGTTGTTATAAAGATTATTTCGGGGAAAGCCCGACGGATTTTCTAAAGCGGAAAAATGGGAAATGATAGAGGCTGTTCGGCAAATAATCGGTATCTTTGGCCTGTCTTAAAAACGAATTTATGAAACGTATTGTAGGAATAGCATTTGCTTTATGCTGTGTGTGTGAAGTGTATGCTCAAGATATCAAATCGCTGTTCGTGGCTTTGCCCGATTCGCTTTCGCCTTTGCTGACGGCGGTAAACCGCGCCGACTTCGGCGATTTCCTTGCGAGCGGCATGAAAGCGGAGGTGAAGAACCGTTTCGGGAAAGAGTCTGAAATGACGGAGTTGACGGATGATTACTTGCGCGTGGAGCTGACGTCGGCCAGTGTGCTTGAGATGAAACTGCTTCCGGTGAATGATTCGGTGAAAACCGTATGTGTGGTGCATACCTATATGGCTCCTGTTGCAGATAGCGACGTGTCTTTTTACACTGTTTCTTGGGAAGAACTGCCTTCCGGACGTTTTTTGACCCTTCCCGACGAGTCGGACTTTTATCTTGTTCTGCAAACGGATGCCCAAGCGAACTCTCTGAACAATTTGCGCGCTTATGCGGACATGTATCTTTTGAAAGCCGAACTTTCGGCAAGCGAGCCGGTCATTTCGTTCGTTTATTCCACTCCTGAGTATATGGATGAGGAAACGGCAGGCAAGCTGAAGCCTTATTTGCGCCCTGCTCCGATTCGTTATGAGTGGCGGAACGGAAGATTCGTCAAAGCGGATGAAGGAAAGCAGGAGTGATGTCGGGAGAATATATGTGTTGTTGAACATGTATTCGGCCTTTTCGGAATGATTTTAATCAGGACAGCGTGAAAAATGCTTAATTGCCTGGCGAACTCAAAAAGAAAAATGTTATCTTTGGGACAATTTATGAGAAATGGCGAATCTTGCTTGGCATAAAGATAAGGTCTTGCCGTCATCTTTTTAGTTGAATTGTATAAACCGATAGTGGTATTCTGAAGACGTTCGAGGCTGTGAAAAGCCTGCCGGCGGATACTTGCTGAAAATAAGGTAACGTAATGATTTTAAAATGTATTAGAACAATGGCGATGGCCGCTTTTGCCTTGGCAAGTGCAAATGTTTGCGGACAAGATTTGTTGGCCCGCCAAGCGCCCATCGACAGAAAACTGAAAGCAGTGGATTCTTTGGCATTGATTCGCCAGATAAAGGCGGAACAGGCCGTTTATCCTGCATATAGCCTTTATCCTAATTGGAGCAACGAGCGCGTTCATGCTTACGGCAACAGCGTGCAAATTCCCGATAGCTTCCGTATAGACCTTACAGGCTTCTGCATGCCGACAACACACACAAGAATCACCTCCAAATGCGGTCCGCGCTGGCGGCGTATGCACAACGGACTTGATATCAAAGTATATATAGGAGATACCATCCGTGCAGCTTTCGACGGAAGGGTCCGTATGGTGAAGTACGAGCGTCGCGGCTATGGGAAATATGTGGTGATTCGCCATGACAACGGGCTGGAAACGATTTACGGACATTTGTCCAAGCAGATTGTAGCGGAAGACGAATATGTGAAGGCAGGCGATCCGATTGGTTTGGGCGGAAATACCGGCCGTTCGACAGGGTCTCACTTGCATTTTGAGACCCGTTTCTTGGGTGAAGTCATCAATCCGGAATTCATGTTTGATTTCCCGAATCAGGATATTGTGGCAGACAGCTATTTGTTTATTCGCGGCGCCAACCGTTATGCTTATCAGCGCACGCGCGCTTTGGCTGCGGTAAGTTCCGGCAAGTCTGGAGCGGCAGAGGCTGAGAAGGCTGCTATCCGTTATCATAAAATCCGCAAAGGGGACACTTTAGGACGCATTTCCCGCATTTATCATGTGTCTATCGACCGCTTGTGCCGTTTGAATGGTATTAAACGTACAACTGTTTTGCGTGTCGGCCAGGTGTTGAGATGCTCATAATAAAGATAAAGCATAGGTTCATCCTGAGGGAGTTGGTTTGGCTTCTTCAGGATGATTCCGGCTCTCTTTCATTCAAATGCCATTCTTTCGGTATGCCATCGCTCCTACGGGTGCGGCAGAATGGCGTCCGGACGGGAGTTCTTCACTTTTCATTTACACGTAGCGGTGATACTCGGCATGATTTCGATTTCCGTAAGGATGATGGTTCCTTAAACGTATCTTTTAGCCATAGTCGTAATTGTTAATTGTGAAATGTCTCTCTTTCCGGCAGGAGTGCTTCTTCAGGGCTTGCCGATCCGTCATCCTGTTGACCCGTCAACTTGTCGGACTTGTTCGTTTAACGTCCGGAGGTTGTGCGCTTAAGTCTGCGGGGTTTCTTGCACGTTTTTGGCTTCTCCGCTGACCTGCGTTTTGGCTGTAGTGCTTGGTATCTTCCTCGCCCGTCGGATTGGGGAAAGAAAGAACCGTGCATGACGATTCTTTTTATATGTATATTTGTTGTATGCTCCGCGAAAAAACTGTAACTTTGCCGATGCTGACAAAATTTTAAGATTGAAACTTGACGGACAAACATTTACATAAAGCAGTTGCTGTTTTGGCAAATATATGTCGCTTCTTTCTGGCGGCAGTCTTTTTGTTCTCTGGATTCATTAAGGCGAATGATCCGTGGGGCACAGTTTATAAAGTGCAGGATTATTTGAACGCATGGGGGATGTTCGGCTTGAGTGCTGGCACTTTCCCTAATTGGGCAGGGCTGGCGTTCGGCACCCTTGAGTTTTGCGTCGGGGTGTATTTGCTGTTCGGTATCCGTCGGTGGGCGACCTCCGTTTTGGTGCTTTTGTTTATGGCTGTCATGACTCCTTTGACTTTGTGGCTGGCTGTGGCCAATCCTGTTTCTGATTGTGGGTGCTTCGGTGATGCCGTGGTTCTGACGAACTGGGAAACGTTCTTCAAGAATGTCGTTTTGTTGGTCATGGTTGTGTGTCTTTTCAAGTGGAGAAGATTTGTGGTCAGGCTTGTAACGACAAAGGTTGACTGGTTGATATCGCTGTATAGCGTAATTTTTATATTGTTTTTCGCCATTTTTTGTTACAGGCATTTGCCCGTGTTCGATTTTCGTCCTTATCATGTAGGAGCGGACATTCGTGAAGGAATGGAAGTACCGGAAGGGGAAAGTCCTTCTGTTTATGAAACTGTTTTTACGTATGAAAAGGATGGGAAGAAGAAGGATTTCACTTTGGACAATCTCCCGGATGACTCGCTCTGGACTTTTGTTGATTCAAGAACGGTGTTGAAAGAAAAAGGATATGAACCGGCCATACAGGACTTTTCGCTTGTGTCGCATGAAGACGGTACAGACCTGACGGATGAAGTATTGGCCGACAGCCAATATGTATTCCTTTTGGTTGCTCCGTGGTTGGAGAAAGCAGACGACAGTTCGATGGATTTGATCAATGAAGTGTATGATTACAGTGTTGAATACGGTTATCGCTTTCTATGTGTGACAGCTTCGTCTGATGAAGCGATTCTGACATGGCAGGAAAATACGGGTGCGGAATATTCGTTTGCTATAGCCGATGAGACAGTGCTGAAAACAATGATTCGTTATAATCCGGGATTGATGCTTTTGAAGCATGGCGTTGTGTTGCAGAAATGGAGTGCCAACGATTTGCCGGATGAGTTTCAGCTAAACGCTCCGCTTGAACGTCTTCCTTTAGGACAGTTGAATGTCGCATCAATGGCGCGGAAAGTGTTTGGAGCAGTCGGGAGTTTCTTCGGACCTTTATTGCTTTTGACTTTAATTGATTTGATATGGATGTTTTTCCGTAAAAAGTATGAAAAGAAAAAGACAGTCGAACAGAAATAAGAATACTAACCATTTTAAATTTTAAACAAAATGAGAAAAAACATTGTGGCAGGCAACTGGAAAATGAACAAGAACCTGCAAGAAGGTATTGCTTTGGCGAAAGAACTGAACGAAGTGTTGGCCGCAGACAAACCGAACTGCGATGTGATTATCTGCACTCCGTTTATTCATTTGGCTTCCGTTACTCCGATTGTTGACAGCTCCATTATCGGTGTAGGCGCGGAAAACTGTGCAGATAAAGCGTCTGGAGCATATACCGGTGAGGTCTCTGCGGAAATGGTGGCTTCAACGGGTGCTCAGTATGTAATTTTGGGCCATTCAGAGCGTCGCGCTTATTATCATGAAACGGTTGAAATCTTGGCAGAGAAAGTGAAACTGGCTTTGGCTAACGGGCTGAAACCGATTTTCTGTATCGGTGAAGTGCTGGAAGAACGTGAAGCTAACAGACAGAATGAAGTGGTAGAGGCACAGTTGGCTTCTGTATTCTCATTGTCTGCCGAAGATTTCAGCAAGATTGTTTTGGCATACGAACCGGTTTGGGCTATTGGAACAGGCAAGACTGCTACTCCGGAACAGGCTCAGGAAATCCATGCGCATATTCGTTCTTTGGTTGCAGCTAAATATGGCAACAAAGTGGCTGAAAACACTTCTATCCTTTATGGAGGAAGCTGCAAGCCGTCGAATGCGAAAGAATTGTTTGCTAAACCGGACGTGGATGGCGGACTGATTGGAGGGGCGGCTTTGAAAGCTGCTGATTTCAAAGGAATCATCGATGCTTTTAAATGATAATTAGTTCGGCAAGTTAGTTGAACGTTTACAGTAACTTTTATGCACAGAGGAGTGTTTTTGCTTCTCTGTGTTTAAACTTTTCAAAGCGGTCGCGATGAAAAATCTTTTATCTGTTGTTTCCTTTTTATTTTTTGCGGTAGGGACAAACGCTCAGAACAATATCATTGAGAGTTTGCAGAGCCGTCGTGCAGGTGAGGGAGTGGTAACTGTTCACCAGAGCGCTCGGATATCGGGCATGATTGGAGAGCGTTATTCGTCTGCCGCTTCAGAACAACCGAAAGTGTTGAAGATGCGTGGCTTCCGGGTTCAGGTGTATGCAGGGAATAATTCAAGACAGGCACGTTCTGAAGCGCATAATGTAGAATTGAAAGTGAAGGAAGAATTTCCCGACATGCCGGTATATACTTATTTTCAACCGCCGCGCTGGCTGTGTCGTGTAGGCGACTATAAGACGATGGAAGAAGCTCATTCGGCAATGCGCACACTGAAGGCTACGGGTATATTCAAGGAAGTGTCTATTGTGCGCGAACAAATAAATATACCTATAGAATGATGATTGACAACAATTTGATGAATTGGCCGGAAGGCAAAATAGACAAGCTGAAAGCCCATTACACAGAAATCCTTTCTTTGTTGGGTGAAGACCCTGCCCGTGAGGGGTTGTTGAAAACTCCTGAAAGGGTGGCCAAAGCCATGCTTACATTGACGCGCGGATATGATATGGATCCGAGAGAAGTGTTGAATGCAGCGAAATTCAAGGAGCCGTACAGTCAAATGGTCATTGTGAAAGACATAGATTTTTTTTCAATGTGCGAGCATCACATGCTTCCGTTTTACGGAAAAGCCCATGTGGCTTATATTCCTAACGGATATATCACGGGGCTTAGCAAGATCGCCCGTGTGGTGGATATATTTTCTCATCGTTTGCAAGTGCAGGAGCGCATGACGTTGCAAATCAAGGAATGTATTCAGGAAACTTTAAATCCATTGGGCGTAATGGTGGTGGTGGAGGCCAAGCACATGTGTATGCAGATGCGGGGAGTGGAGAAACAGAATTCAATTACAACAACATCTGATTTTACAGGCGCTTTCAATCAGGCGAAGACTCGTGAAGAGTTCATGAATCTTATTCGTGCAAAAAATTAAATCTATAGCTTACTTAACTGTCATTAACTTCAACATGTCCGTTTTCAGCAGAAATCTTTGCCCGCATTTAGGTTGAAGAAGGGCTGAAAGCGGGCATCTTAGTATGAAAAACGCAGCGATAGTCTTATTTTTGGCTGTCATAGTGTCATTTCCTTTCCGTTTGGTTACATATCCCAATATTCGGACTTTTCTTTATCATTTATTAATATTAGATTTGTATTGATAAGAAAAGGCACTTCTTTTGGCGTAAAGGATATTCCCCGTGCCTTTATTGTAAATTTGCGTATAGGGGAGTGGCGCGATTAAAATGGTTTCAGTTATGAAAAGCATTGACAAATTCTGGATGTGTGTGTTGGGATTATGTTCGTTAGTCTTGTTTTCATGTAGCAGTGACGATGATGATGCGGGCGGAAGCGGACTTCAAAACAACTTCTTTAATGTGGAAAACGGGGAGTATGTAGACGGAGAATTGCCTGTGGGTACGGATGACATGATGTTGCAGTCGTCTTCTTTTGACGCTTCGGCACTTCCCGGTGGAAGTTCGTTCCTCACTTTGCGTTCCAATGAAGAATTGAGCGAGGTGAATCTGTCTGTGAAAGGACAAGCCGGTTATATTAGAGTTCCTTTGTCTGATCCTGATGTGGTCAGTGCGGAGGTGAGGTCAACCTCTTTGTATGAGTACACGGTGCTTGTGCTGATCAGCCAGAACTTGGAGGGGAATTTTACGATTGAGTTCACTACTGTAAATAAGGATGGAGAAGTGTCTTCAAAGGTAACGAAGGAAGTCAGTTATGTGGAAGCCGGAACCGGTTCGCTGCAAGTGAACCTGCGTTTCAGCAATGAGAAAGACATAGATCTTTATGTTGTGGAGCCGAACGGCAATGTGATTTGTTACGACAGTCCTTTCCCTTATTATTCTGAAGAATATCAAGCACTTGTTGATTGGGACGAGTATGATGGAGAAGAACCTGCATGGGGGACAATCGGACTTGACGTGGACTCTAACGCCGGATGTGAAATTGACGGCATTAACAGTGAGAATATATTCTTCGACGAGTCTTGCCTGCAAAAAGGCACTTACCAAGTTTGGGTGAACATGTATTCGAATTGCAATCCGAGCATTCCTACCGGCTATGTGGTGCTGGCCAACTATAAAGGCAACATGATAGTCAATAATCTTCCAAACGGCAATCCTGCAAGCGGAGAGTTCCCGATAAATACTCCTGACAATCCGATAGGTGATGAACTGACAGGGGCTACTAAGGTTATGGAGTTCACTATCAATGAAGGACGTGAGCCGGGACGTTCGCGCGCTTCTATGCCTGCTCCTAAGGCTTTGGGAAAAGGATTCGTAAACCAGCTTACGAGGCATTGACCACCCGGTCTCCGGCTTTTCTCGCCATTGCACTCTGCGTTTCCTGCAGCTCCTTGTAGCGTTGCATGATGAGGGTGTATTGCTGAGGGTCGTTGATGATTTCCGGGTTTGTCAGCGTGCGGAGGGTCTGTTTCATTTCTTCTTCCACGATTGACAGTTTGAAATCGATTACCAGACGGGGAATGAGTTCGTAGAGCCGTTCCTCGTCTGGTATTATTTTTTGCCCTTTTGAATGGTATTTGCTCAGCTGGTAGCGGTCGCTGGCCAAGTTTGCCGCCAATCGGCTGACCGACGGGTCGGGATGGTTGATGAAGTGATGCTCGGCGATGAAGCCGTTGTCGTGCAAATGTTCCTCTGCTTCTTTGAGAATCAGCCGGTGGAGAGGGGCATGAAACTGCAAGTCGTCTTCTTTCAAACTGCGGGCAACGTATTCGGTGACAGTCAGCGGAGCTTCTTCTCCGTTTTCGCTTTCTATATAGCACATCACTTTTTCTCCGTAACGAATCAGCATACGAACCAAATCTTCTTCTTTTGCATAGAATACTTTCTTTTCGTTTCCTTCAGCCGGAATGAGCGTGGCGTATATGTCGGAAGGAATGTCTTCCGTTGCCGCAGATTCTGAAGGCGGATTCCCTCTCTCTGGCACAGGAGGCAAAGGAATGTTGGCAGTGTCGGGCGTTTGCGGCGGCATGGAGGCGGATGCGGCCCGTTGCTCCCGTTGCTTTTTCCTTTCTTCTTCCTTGAACTTGTTTTCTTTCGCTTGCCCTATCAGTTTGGCTGTGGCTGCCACCAGCACCTTTTCTTCCATCTGGAGCAGTTGGCTGCATTCGCGGATATACACAGAGCGCACGATTGAGTCGGGAATCACCGAAATGCTCTTTACTATTCCGGAGATGAGTTCCGCCCGTTTGATGGGGTCTTTTCCTGCTTCTTCCATCAACAGGTTGGTCTTGAAACGGATAAAGTCCACTTCGTGTCCGTTTATGTAAGCCTGATATTCCGTGGCGTTGTGCTTGCGTGCGAAACTGTCCGGGTCATCTCCGTCAGGAAGCAGGCAAACCTTTACGTTTATGCCTTCTTCAAGCAGCATGTCAATGCCTCGGATACTGGCCTTGATTCCTGCTCCGTCGCCGTCGTAGAGCACGGTGATGTTGTTCGTAAAACGGTGTATGAGGCGGATTTGCTCGGAGGTCAGCGCCGTTCCCGAAGAGGCCACTACGTTCTCAATGCCGCTTTGGTGCATAGAAATCACATCGGTATATCCCTCTACCAAGAAGCAGCGGTCTTGGCGGACGATGGATTGCTTGGCGAAGAAGATGCCGTAAAGTTCCCGGCTCTTGTGGTAGATTTCCGATTCAGGCGAGTTGACATACTTCATCTGTACGTTTTTGGTGGCAGCGCTCAGCACGCGGCCTCCGAAAGCCACAACCTTGCCCGAAAGCGTATGCACGGGGAAGATGACACGCCCCCAGAACCGGTCGTGCAACGAGCCGTTGTCTTTCTTGTAGCAAAGTCCGGTTTTAACGAGAAACTCCTCCTGATAGCCTTTCTGGAGTGCGGTTTGCGCAAGTCCGTCGGGCGAATCTGTGCTGTATCCCAATTGGAATTTCTTGATGATGTCGTCGCGAAATCCTCTGCCGCGCAGGTAGGTCATTCCGATGCGCTGTCCGTCGATATGGTTGTACAGGATGTCTTGGAAGTAGTCGCATGCAAACTGGTTGACTACGAACAGGCTTTCGCGCAGGTTGTGCGCCTGCTTTTCTTCTTCGGTCAGCTCCCGTTCCTTTATTTCGATGTTGTATTTCTTTGCCAGCCATTTGAGCGCTTCATAGTACGAAAGCTGCTCGTGCTCCATGATGAAATGCACTACGTTGCCTCCCTTTCCGCAGCTGAAGCATTTGCATACTCCCTTGCTTGGCGAGACGCTGAACGAAGGGGTCTTTTCGTTGTGGAAAGGGCAGAGACCGATGTAGTTCACTCCCCGCCTGCGAAGCGTGACAAACTCAGACACCACGTCGACAATCTGCGCGGCATCCATAATGCGGTCTATTGTAGCTTGGTCTATCATGTCAGAACGAAACGTTTTATGTTCGGTGTGCAAAGTTAGGCAATTCGGCTTTCAATTGATAGTTAATCAATGAAAAAATGCGTCGGAAGGCAGTGCCGGTTAAACTCGTTTCCTTGCTTGAAGGGCGGAATGGGGAAAATGTTATTAATGTTCATTATTGGCTGTTAACTAAAAAAGAATGTATTTTTGCCCGCTGAACGAATACTGACTTTTTATATACTTAAGTGGAAAAACTGACAACTTTATTGTGCTGTCTGCTGCTGGCAGGGCATCTTTGCGCGCAACCGCGCGTTTCGTGGGGGATTACCGCAATGACGGAAGGAGACTGGAACATGACCGACGGGCAGACGGCGTGGGTGAATTATCTTGAAGCGGGCGTGAATGTCGGCTTGTGGAAAGGCGCGCAGTTGGAGGCGGCGGCAATCGCTACCTACGCGGCGGGCGGCGCCGTGGAGGGCAGCCAGCTCGGAGTGTCGAACATTTATGCTGACGCCAACAAACCGTTCCGGCTGATACAGGCTTCCGTAGGGCAGCGGATTGCTGACAAGGCATATTGTGCGGCAGGGCTGCGCAACATCGATGTCGATTATTTTACGAGCCATTCAACAGCTTTCTTTACCGGCCCGGCCAATGCGAACTTCCCTATCATTTCAAACAATTATCCGGCGGCCACCTTCCCGATGTCGGCCTTGGGCGTGCATGTCGAGCTTTATCCTCTCAAAGGCATTACGCTGAAAGCGAGCGTCTATAACGGGGTGGCTTATGAAACGCTCGACCGGCAGTTCCGTTTCGTGCCTTCGAGCGACGGGGTGTTTTCGATAGGAAGCGTGTCTTACGACCGCGAAGCGGGCGGAGAGCATCCGGCGCACTATACGTTGGGATACGTGTGCGGGAAAGTGCCGGACGGAGGCGAGACGCTTGTTCGGAAAACCGGGTTCTGGGGCTTGGTGGAACAGCCTTTCTTGCAGTGGAGCGATACCCAATGGTGCCTGTTGCTTCAAGGAGCCGCGATGTCGCGCCATACGTCGGGCACGCACGGATATTGGGGAGCGGGGATTACGGTAGACGGCATCTCCCGCCGGAAAATGACGGCCGGAATAGCGTTCAACCGTATGCACGACCATGCGGAGGGTAACGAATTGGACATAGAGCTGACATGGGCGGTGCCGCTGACGGAACGCTTTTCCTTGCAGCCCGCGCTCCATTTCATGCGCAGCGGCCATCGCGAGACGGTGGTCGGACTGCTGAGGGCAAGCCTGTCGCTGGGGAATATGTGAGAAAACGCCGCCGCGTTCATGCCGAATCGCCGCGCCGTTCCGATGGAAGCTGCGGCGCGTTTCGGGCGGAACGCGGCGGCGTTTTCCGAGGGATGTCACAGCGGGATGTTGATGACGGTTCCGCCGTCGTTCCCCGCGCTTCTGCTCTCCGAAGCGTCGCCCGCGTCGTTGGCGGATGTTGCGGCTGCCCCCATATTGATGGTGACGGTGTTTACGAAGCCTCGGTTGAACCTTACTTCATAGCTCCCCAGCGTAGTGTAATTTTCTCCCTTTATCCATGTGAGGTCTATCCAGTAGTTGTCGTAATCGTGGAGGTATGCGTATTCAAAGTTCTCGTAGTTGAAAGCATCCCATACGTCGTTCCTGTCAGGATATACCCACGTGAATATGCCATTGTTTAGGCTTATTGCCAATTCCCCTTCCGTCAGTCCGTTGACGATGTAGCGGAAAGCCGACGTCATGTACTTGGTTTCTATAGTTACTGCTCCGTTTTTTTCCGGTATGTAGCCTTCCAATCTGCCGTAGTCGCGGTCTATGTTGATTCCCATCGACTGTTCTTCCCAAGAGCCGTCCTCGGCAGGAATAGTTGTCCTCCCCAAAGAGAGCCCATCAAGCCGTTCGGAGGTCGAGTAGGTGAAGCCGTTTGTCAGAAACGTGTTGAATGGCCACAAATAATGGTTGTTGTAATCTTTGTTGCAGTAGAGCAAATTTTGTCCGTTCCAGACGATTGTAACTTCAAACGCATATTTGTATCTGTCATACAGCTTGATTGCTGCAAGTTCTATGTCATCAAACAGCCCGAAGGCATACGGCCTGTAGTTGTCTTCCGTGACGTGCGACGAATATACCTGTATTCCGAGAAGGTACGGTCGCTCGGTTTCTTCCGTTCTTGAGAGCGGGCTGTGCGTCACTTCGAGCGTGTCTTTCGCGCAGGCCAGCATGACGGTGTATTCTTTCGGTCTCTCCGTGGCGGGCATTTCCTCGTCGTTGCTGCATGACGCGAGCCATGCGGTGCAGCACGCCGCGATGGTCAGCGCCGCTTTCGGCAGGATTTTGCCGATAAGTTCTGTTGTTCTTTTCATTCTGAGGATGTGTTTTTAAGGATTTCGTAACAACGTCCCGCGTTCCGTGCCGGACGCTTCAGGGCTTTGGGCGGAACAGCGGGACGTTTCTCTAAGAAATGTGTCGGAATGCGGGGTCAGGGAACGTCGATTTCCGTGTTGGTTCCTTCTCCCATTATCTCATCTTCCAAAATGATGTTGAAGTAATTGTCGCTTGCCGTGGGTTCTTTCACGTTGAACGTGGCTGTGTTCATCATGTTGCGCACGAACTCTACCTGATGGTTGCCCAACGATATTTCCGTGTTGTCGTCTTTTATCCATGTCAGGCTCACGTTGATGTCATCGCGGTTGTAGATGTAGGCATCTTGGATGTCATCGAATGTCATTGTTCCGGAGATTTCCGTTTCCGGATACTCGATTGTCAGCGGTTCTTGGTAGAAACCTAAATATATTTCAATCCGTCCTTCGGTGAGTCCGTTTGCAACAAACTTGTAGCCGAATATCATTTTGTTCATCGTGATGGTCACTTGGTCGCTTTCTCCCGGAGTGAAGCAGTCGTCGTAGTGTCCTTCGTATCCTCCGATTCGGCCATAGTAACGTTCCACGCCGGGAGCCATGCCGATTGGTTCCCATCCTCCGTCTTCATCCTTCAGGTCGATGGTGCCATAGCCTAAGTCTGTCATCCACACTTCGGAAGAATATGCAAATTCGTTGGTCAGCTGTGCGTTGAACGGCCGCATGTAAGTTCCGTCAGATTCGCGGTAAATAAGGTCTTTCGCGTCCCGAATCATTGTGGCCTCGAACTGGTATTTGTAGCCTTCGTAGAGGGTTACGGTGATGTTTTCCGAGTCGTCGAACAGTCCGTAGGCATACGATTCGTAATAGTCCGAGCCGTTTGTGGCGGCAGTTATATGTATTCCGAGCAAGTCGTTGCCCGATGCTTTGGAAAGCGGGCTTTGTGTCGTTTCAAGGATGTCTCCCGCATAGCCTAACGTCACGGTGTACGCCTTGGGTTCCGCAGCAGGTTCTTCCGTCACCTCCGAAGGAGCGTCTTCGCCTCCGCTGCACGATGCGAAACTTGCGGCGAAAAGCGCCGCAACTAACGTCATGGAATTGGGCATGATTCTGCCGATGGAATCATTTTTTCTCATTGTGGTAAGTTTTGTGGCCTCGGCTCCTGAAGGCCGGTTGGTGTTGACTAAAGAATACGCGGAGCGCATGGTGGCGTATCTTTCATTATTTTCTTCTGACAAATGTAGATAAATTTAAACAAACGCCATTGTCTTATATATCCTTTTTGTTTGTCTATTTATATAAATCTTCACATGCCTTAAGTTTTTGTCTGCTCTGTTGGCTCAGTCAGCGTGGAAACGTTTGGAAAACTCCGCCCGGCTTTTCAGTCGGAAGCGGGCGCGTTTGCCGTTGAGCGCGGCGGAAGTTTTTTCAGAAGCCGCCGCGTTTGTCTTTTCTTATTTTCCCATTCCGCACTTTTTGTAGTTTATCTTTCCGAAAATATTGCCGTTTCTGAAATAATCCATAATTTTGCGCGATTTGAAAAGACTTGGCATGAGATTTACACCGACCATATACGTTTTGTTGGCATTGCTCGTTTGTTGTGCAGGAGGACTTCGGGCGCAAGACGTCGTATCGGTTCGGACGGCTGATTCTGCGGGCGTTTACCTGCCTTCCGATTCTCTTTTCGTGCGTTTTCTGCAAAGCCGCCGGATTCCGGTGACGCAGCACAACAAGCTGACGCTGTTGACGAGCGGAAGGAGCAAGTTCGCGCATCTGTTCGATGACATACGGAGGGCGAAAAAGGACATCCATTTGGAATACTTCAACTTCCGCAACGATTCCATCGCGAAAGAGCTGTTCACGCTTCTGGCCGAGAAAGCGAAAGAAGGAGTGGAGGTCAGGGCGATGTTCGACGACTTCGGAAATCTTTCCAACAGCCGCCCCCTTCGCAAAGAGCATCTCAAGATGCTGAACGACAGAGGTATCGAGATTGTCAAGTTCGACCCTATCCGTTTTCCTTACGTCAACCACATCTTCTGTCGCGACCATCAGAAAATTGTGGTCATCGACGGAGCGACGGGATACACGGGAGGAATGAATATCGCCGACTACTACATCAACGGCCTTCCCGAAATCGGGGCGTGGCGTGACATGCACGTGCGCATCGAAGGCCCTGCCGCAGGACAGCTTCAGCGCGCTTTTCTGCATGTATGGAATCAGGAAACGGGGCAGGACATGGGGGGAAGCCGGTATTTTCCGTATGCTTCCGGAGAGATTCGGACGGACACCCTCCCGCCGCATTTGGGCAACCAGGTGGCCGTCGTGCAGCGCATCCCCAAAGTGTCGCCCGACATTATTCGGAAAGCCTACATCACGGCATTGGACGTGGCGGAGCATAAAGTGCAAATCATTAACCCTTACTTCACGCCTACGCGAAGCGTCAGACGGGCCATAAAGAGGGCGGCGCGGAGAGGCGTGCGCGTAGAAATCATGATTCCCGGCAAGTCGGATATTCCTTTCACCCCCGATGCCGGCTTCTATATCGCCAACAAACTGCGCAAGGCGGGAGCGCATATCTATGTGTTCAACGGAGGGTTCCACCACTCGAAGGTGATGATTGTAGACGACCGCTTCTGCACGGTGGGGAGCGCGAACCTGAACAGCCGGAGCCTGCGGTGCGACTATGAAATCAATGCGTTCATCTTTGATATTCCCACGACTGCCGAACTTGGCGAAGTTTTCAAGGCCGACAAGCGGAACAGCACGGTGATGACGAAAGAAGAATACCGCAAGCGCGGCCCTTGGAGACGGTTTGTAGGTTGGTTTGCCTTTTTGTTCACTCCTTTGCTCTGAGTCTGCACGTGCATGTCAACTTTGGGTCTGTGGACTATGCGATATTCTGATTGTCAATTTTTATTGCGTTAATCTGTCGAAATTGGCGGTTATTCCATAGATTTTTTTTATTTTTGTCCGACTATATCAAATCAAGCCAAAATATGCCATTGTTTAGAGATGTAGTGGGCCAGGATGAAGCGAAGCGTTTTCTTGCCGGGTGCGTGCGCAGCGGAAAGGTGCCTCATGCCCTTCTGTTTTCAGGGGCGGAGGGGAGCGGAAAATTGGCTTTGGCTCTTGCTCTTGCAAACTACCTTCTTTGCGAAAACCGCAGGGAGGACGATTCTTGCGGGGCGTGCCCGTCATGCAGAATGACGGAACGTCTGGCGCATCCCGACTTGCATTTCGCTTTTCCTGTCGTCAAGAGGAAGAGCGGAAAGGACGCTGTGTGCGATGACTTTCTTCCGCAGTGGCGCGCGATGCTGGAACGCGGAACTTACGTGAGTTTCCGGCAATGGGCGGAACAGCTTGACGCAGGCAACCAGCAGCCGCAGATTTATGTGCGCGAGAGCGATGAAATACAGCGGAAGCTGTCGCTCAAGTCGAGCCGGGGCGGATACAAGGTGATGCTCGTGTGGCTGCCCGAAAAGATGAACGCGGAGTGCGCCGACAAGCTGCTGAAACTGCTTGAAGAGCCTCCCCTTCAGACTGTATTCCTGCTGGTGAGCGAAGAGCCCGGATTGCTTCCGGCTACGGTTGTCAGCCGCACCCAGCGGATAGCGTTGCGCCCTTTGGACGATGCGGAAGTGTCGGGCTTTTTGCGCAGGCGTTTCGGCCTTTCGGAAGAAGATTCGCGGCGGTTGGCCCGGCAGTCGGAAGGAAGCATTCTCAAAGCGCTCGACCGTATGCGTCTGGGCGACGAGCGGCGGCTGCAGTTCGAACTTTTCACGGGACTGATGCGCACGGCTTACCGCAGGGACGTCCGTGCGTTGAAGGCGTGGAGCGACCGGGCGGCATGCTTGGGACGCGAGCGGCAGAAAGAGCTGCTGGAGTATTGCCAGCGTATGGTGAGGGAGAGCTTCGCTGCCAACTTCCGCCGTCCTGAGATGGTGTGCATGGACGAGGATGAAGAGCGTTTCGCTTCAAGGTTTT
Source organism: uncultured Phocaeicola sp. (assembly GCA_944320135.1). Taxonomy (GTDB): domain Bacteria; phylum Bacteroidota; class Bacteroidia; order Bacteroidales; family Bacteroidaceae; genus Phocaeicola. Next base: position 48,600 of record CALUGI010000017.1, read on the forward strand.
CCCCTTTCATCAACGAGGGGAACGTCTTTCAAGTGTCCGGCCTTCTGGAAGAAGCTCAGGGGCATATCGAACGCAACGCGAACCCTCGTATGGTTTTCTTCGACATGGCATTGCGGCTGACAGTGGAAATGAAACAAGGATAATGCTTTTATGAACGAATTCAAACTGAAGAACGGAAGCGGCTCTTTGTGCCGCAAGGGCTGCGGACGCCAGGACAACAAACTGAACGCTTACGACTGGCTGGCCGACGTGCCGGGCAGCCGCGGCGAGTGCGACATGGTGGAGGTGCAGTTCAAGAACACGCGCAAGGGCTACTTCCGCAATGCCAACGGCCTTTCTTTGGAGAAGGGCGACGTGGTGGCTGTGGAGGCGAGTCCGGGCCACGACATCGGGACGGTGAGCATGACCGGACGCCTTGTGCGGCTCCAGATGCGCAAGTGCGGCGTCAGGCCCGATGCGGAGGTCCGCCGCGTTTACCGCAAGGCGAAACCCGCAGATATGGAAAAATATGCGGAGGCCAAGTCGCGCGAGCACGACACGATGATCCGTTCGCGGCAGATAGCGGCGAACCTGGGGCTTCAGATGAAGATAGGCGACGTGGAATATCAGGGCGACGGCAACAAGGCCATATTCTATTATATAGCGGACGAGAGGGTTGACTTCCGCCAGCTGATTAAAGTGCTTGCGGAGACGTTCCGCGTGCGGATCGAGATGAAGCAGATCGGGGCGCGCCAGGAAGCGGGGCGCATCGGAGGCATCGGCCCTTGCGGGCGCGAGCTTTGCTGCGCGGCCTGGATGACGAGCTTCGTGTCCGTGTCTACGGGAGCCGCGCGCTTTCAGGACATCTCTCTGAACCCCCAGAAACTGGCCGGACAGTGCGCCAAGCTGAAGTGCTGCCTCAATTATGAGGTGGACGCATACGTGGAATGCCAGAAAAGGCTTCCGAGCAGGGAGGTTGCGTTGGAGACGCGCGAGGGAACGTATTACTATTTCAAGGCGGACATCCTGAGAGGGTTGGTGACGTACAGCACCGACAAGGGCTTCCTTGCGAATGAAGTGACGGTTACGGCCCGGCGCGCGTTTGAGGTGATCGGCATGAACAGGCAGGGCGAGAAGCCGGACACGCTTTGCGAAGACGGGCGTTCCCGCGAACCGGCGCGCCCGAAGGACTTGCTGGAGCAGGAGAGCCTGACCCGCTTCGACAAAGGCGGCGGAAAGAGAAAGAAGAGACGCAATCCGCAGCCTTCCTCCGGCGGAGAAGGGAAGGAGGCTTCCGCAAAAGGCGGAGGAAGGCGCGGCATGTCCGGACAAGGCCCTGAAGGGGAGCGCGGCCGGCAGCCGGGCAGGCCCCCCCGCAAGAAGGCGGCCGATGCGGAAGATGCGGCTTCGCGCCAGCCGCATAGCCGGCGGAAGCAGGATGACGGCGGCGCGCGGGAGCGCCGGGAGGCTTTTCCGCGTTCGGAGCGCGGCGGCAGGAAGGGGCGGAAAAGCGGCGGAGGCAAACGTCCGGACGGTGCGGAAGGCGGCAACCTTTCAAGCGGAGGCGATGGGACGGTTTCCGGCGTTCAGGCGTAACGTTGCGCCGCTCGGCCGTATGCTGCCGCGGCGGAAACGGGGGGCGCCCTTCCTCGCATTCCTGTTCTGCCTGTTCCTTTCGTGCAGGGATGCCGTCGTTTTCCATTCCTATCAAGCGGTATCGGAGCGTTCGGGGTGGGAGAGAAGCGACTCGTTGAGCTTCCTTCTTCCCTCCGGTCTGCCTCCCCGCGCATATACGCTGGAGATAGGGGTGCGGAATACGGACGCATATCCTTATCGGGACATTTGGCTTGCCGTCGTGCGGACGGTTCCGGGCGGCACGCTTCCGGTTGCGGCCGATACGCTCCATTTCTGCCTGGCGGACGAAAAAGGCCGGTGGAACAATGCGGGCGGCTCAGGGAGGCATTACCAGAGCGCTTTCATTTGCGGCAGGCCTTTCCGGGTCGGGGCCGACTCGTGCGGGGGAGTCCTTCATATCGCGCATATCATGCGCGACAATCCTTTGTTTGGAATATCGGACATAGGGGTACGCTTGCTGGAGAAGTGACTTTTTTCACTTTTCTCTTGCAGCGTCTATCCGCAAGAAGGCGAACAGAAGGAGGGTGAACCCCCACAGCGACGAGCCCCCGTAGCTGAAGAAAGGGAGCGGAATGCCGATAACGGGCGTAAGTCCCAGCACCATTCCTACATTGATGAACAGATGGAAGAAGAAGATTCCCGCTACGCAGTAGCCGTACACCCTTCCGAAGCGCGTTGTCTGCCGTTCCGCCAGGGCAATGAGCCGGAGCACGAGCGCCGTGAAAGCCAGAATGACGGCAGCCGCCCCGACAAAGCCCTGTTCTTCTCCGACCGTGCAGAAAATGAAGTCGGTGTCTTGTTCCGGCACGTATTTCAGTTTGGTTTGCGTGCCGTTGAGGAACCCTTTTCCGAACAGCCCTCCCGATCCGATGGCAATCTTGCTTTGATTTACGTTGTATCCGGCTCCGGAAGGGTCGTCTTTCATTCCGAGCAGCACTTCGATGCGCACCTTCTGGTGCGGCTCAAGGACGCGGTTGAATACGTAGTCGGTTGAGAACAGGAACGCGACGGACGCCGCCGCAAACAGCATGACGTATAAGTAGCCGCGCATCCTTTCGCGCAAAAAGAGGACAAGCAGGAAGATTTCAGCCGCTCCGCATGTCCATAGCAGAAGGGTGCATACGTCGAAAGGGATGACATAGCATGAAAAAAGGCTTCCTATGAGTATGCTGCCCCCGCCGGCAGACGCGATGTATGCAGCTCCGCGCGACTCGCGGCTTCCGCATGTTTTTGTCAGAAGGGCGGTGAGAAGGATGATCAGCGCCAGTACGGAAAACTCTCCCCATGAGGTCATGCCGTCAGGCATTGCAGTTTCTCCGAATTTTAGCCCGACGATAAAAAAAACGACGGCGCAAATGCCTGAAAAAAGGGCGGCCCCTGTCATTCCCTCCCGATAAAGCGCCAGGAGGAACGACAGGTAGACCAATGCGGAGCCCGTTTCTTTCTGGAGGACGATCAGCGCTGCCGGAAGGAACACGATGCCCAGCGCGGCAAGCGCGTTGCGGGGATTTTTCATGGAGAACGTATATCCGCCCACGTATTTCGCCAGCGCCAGTGCGGTGGCGAACTTGGCGAACTCGGCCGGCTGCAGGCTGACTGGCCCCAGCACGATCCATGAGCGCGAGCCTTTTATCTCATGGGGGTTGAATACGGTTCCGAACAGCAGGACGGCCAACAGAAAGTAAATCAGATAAGCGTAGGTGTCGTATATGCGGTCTTCAAGCATGAGCAGCACGAATCCTAAGCAGCACGAGCAGGCAATCCATGCCAATTGCTTGCCGGCCCTTGTGGAGAAATCGAAAAATTCCGGTTCTCCGTAGCTGTAGCTGGCTCCGCAGATGCTTAACCATCCGCCGATGACCAGTACAACATACAGCCCGATTGTCCACCAGTCTACGTTTTTCCATACGTTACCTCTCGTGCGAACCATAGTCTATCCTCCTGTGTTGAATGTCTTCCGCCAGTTTCTCGTCTTGCGGCGAAAGTTTTCCTTTCAAATATTTTTCAATGACCAGCCTTCCGATGGGAACTCCGTAGACGGCTCCGAAGCCTCCGTTCTCTACATACACGGCTACTGCAATTTTCGGGTCGTCCATTGGGGCGAACCCCATGAATGCCGAGTGGTCTTTTCCTCTGTTCTGCGCCGTTCCCGTCTTTCCGCACACTTCGATGTCCGGCAGGTTCGCCATGCGGCATGTCCCTCCTGTCACGGCCGCCCGCATTCCCTGCACTACTTCCTCGTAATGCGAACGGTCAGCCATTGTGTATCTTTTCTCCATGTATCGCGGGTCGATCCCTTCCCCCTCGACGTCCTTCACGACGTGCGGCGTGACGAAGTACCCCCGGTTGGCTATGGTTGCTCCCAAGTTGGCTATTTGGAGCGGCGTCAGCGTCACTTCTCCCTGCCCGATGGATATGCTGATGATGGTCAGTCCGTTCCAAGACCCCCGGTAGGCTTTGTCGTAGACGCTTGCGTTTGGGATAAATCCCCTTTTTTCTCCCGGAAGGTCAATCCCCAAGGCGTATCCGAATCCCATCGATACCATGTAGTCGCGCCATCTGTTGAGCGCGTTTTGCGGGGAAGCGTACTTTTCCTTGTTTCCAATCATGTGATACAGTCCCCAACAGAAATATCCGTTGCACGAGGTGGCTATGGCAGGGACGAGCGGCAGGGGGGAGGGGTGGGCATGGCATCCCACATGGAGCCCTCGGAAACTGAAGCCGTGGTTGCAGGGATAAAGAGTGGAAGGAGTGACGATCCCTTCCTGCAGGAAAGTCAGCGCTTGTGCGGTCTTGAACGTAGATCCGGGAGGGTATGTGCCCATGATGGCCCGGTTGAGCAGGGGTTTCCACGGATCGCTTGCCATTATCCTGTGGTTCTTTCCCCGGTTTCTTCCCGCCATCAGTTTGGGGCTGTAAGCAGGCGAGGACACAAGGCACAGCACTTCTCCTGTAGAAGGTTCGATGGCGACCACGCTTCCGATTTTTCCTTCCAGAAGACGTTCGCCTAATTGCTGCAGCTCTATGTCAAGGCTCAATTTCAGATTCTTTCCCGCTACGGGCGCTTTGTCGAACTTTCCGTCCATATAGCTTCCTCGGATTCGTCCGCGCGCGTCTCTCAGGAGAATCTCCACTCCTTTCTCTCCGCGCAACTGCTTCTCATAAGAGCGTTCCACGCCCAATTTGCCGATGAAGTCTCCCTGGGTGTAGTATTCGTCTTTCTCCATTTCCGCCTTCGACACTTCTGCGATATCGCCCAGGATGTGGGCTCCCGCATCGCAACTGTACTGGCGGACCGTTCTTCGCTGTATGTAGAATCCGGGAAACTTGAACAGTTTTTCTCGGAATATTCCGCACTCCTCAGCCGACAGTTGGGTCAGGAGCGCTTGGTGCGTGTAGGGCGAGTATCCCGGATTTCGGCGGCGGTCTTTCAGGTTCTTGAACCGTTCCCGCAAGAATTCCGGGGAGATGTCGAGCGTGCGGCACAAGTCGGCCGTATCCAGGCCGGCAATTTCCTTCATGATGACGGTGATGTCGTATGCAGGCTGGTTGTAGACCAGAAGGTTTCCGTTCCGGTCGTAGATGACTCCCCGGCTTGGGTATTGTATTCTCTTCAAGAGCGCATTGCTGTCTGCGTTTTTCTTGTAGTCTTCGCTCATGATCTGGAGAGAAAGCAGACGCGCGATGAAGACGACGGCAACGGCAACCGCCGCTCCGGCTATGACAAACTTCCGTTTCTCCAATCTATAGTTGCGTTCCACTATTTCCCCCTCCTGACCGAATCTATGCAAAGCACGCAAACGAGCGTTGTCGTTGTGTCGCCCAGCGTTTTCAGCGCCAGCGTGCCGGGGTTAGCAAATGAAAATGCGTCGATAAGGTTGAGGGCGGCGCAATGAAGCAGCGTCAGGGCCAGCGCGTAGCGGAAGAACTGGGCGAATCCCATGACACGTATTCCCGGTTCGAAGTCGTCGCGCGGGTCTCGCGCAGAAAAGAGGCGCAGTATTCCCGGCCGGCAGAATGCGGCGAACGTGCAGGACGCTGCGTTCAGTCCGGGGGTATTGCTGAGAATGTCGATGCAGAGGCCTATGGCGAACGCCCATAGCGTCAGGGCCTTTGTGTCAGTTCCCGAACTGAACTTCATGACAAAGTAGATGTAGAGGATTGGAGCGGCGAACTGTCCTAAACGGACATGGTTGAGCACCAGCGCCTGAAGGAGCGCCAGCAGCACGAACTGTCGGATTTTCGTCAGATGTTGCATAATTGTCCTCTTTCAATTTCGTCTTTGCAGGCTGTCACTTCGTCCGTGCGGCTTCAGCGCTGTCTCTCAGCAGAATTTGCTCTTCAAGGGCCGGTCCCGGATCAATGACGCATACGTCGTTCAGCCGCGCGAAGTCTGTGAAGAGTTTCACCTTCAGCAGCCGGGAGAGCCCGTCTCGGCTGTCTTCCATGTCGTCTACCGTCCCGACCGGTATTCCTTCCGGAAACACGGCGCTGTATCCGCTGGTCACGACAGTGTCGCCCAGAGAGACTTCGGAATGTCTCGGCATGTCTTCCACCCGTGCGTATTGGGGCGAGCCTCCGCTCCATCTCAGCACGCCGAAGTAGCCTGTCCTTTTTATCTTGCAGCTGATGTTGCTTTGCGCGTTGAGGGCGGACAGCACGATGGAATGGCGCGCTCCTGTCAGATACACGATTCCCACCGCTCCGTTTCCGCATATCACTCCCGTTTCGGGGCGTATGCCGTCATCGCGCCCCTTGTCGATGGTGATGAAATTGCAGGAGCGGGTGACGCTGTTGTTCACCACTCTCGCTTCTCGGATTGTATATCCTTGCAGGGCAGTGCGGCGCAGCGCGGCAATTTCGGCGGTGTCCCTCACATAGCGGCCGAGGGCTTCCGCCAGCCTTTCCGCTTCGATTTCCAGCTGCACGTTGCGGGCCGTGAGGTTGCGGTTGGCTTCGGCGAGTCCGAAATAGCGCGTCACCTGCCCTGCCACGTCGTATATGAACCCTCCTGCGCGGTTGGCCGATGTGAAGGCTACGCTTCCCTGATAGTTGTTGAACCGGAACAGAAGGGCGAACGACACCGCTTCCAGCAGCGCGAAAAGCAGCCACCGGCTATGCTTTGCCAGAAAGTTGACGAGGTTCCTCATGCCGTGCGCCCCGTTTCTCCTTTATCTCATCAGGAAAGAGAACCGGTCGACGTTCTTCAGCGCTACGCCCGTTCCCTTCGCCACGCTCAGCAGCGGGTCTTCCGCGATGTGGAAAGGAATGTTGATTTTGTCGGTCAGCCTTCTGTCGAGTCCGCGCAGCAGCGCGCCGCCTCCGGCCAGATAGATGCCGTTGTTCACGATGTCGGCATAAAGTTCGGGAGGCGTGTTCTCCAGTGCGCTGAGGATGGCCGATTCAATCTTGGCGATGGTCTTTTCCATGCAGTGGGCGATTTCCTGATATCCCACGGGCACTTCCATCGGCAGCGCCGTGATGCGGTTCGGGCCTCTCACCACGTAGTCTTCGGGCGCGTCTTCTCCCAGGTCGGTCACTGCCGACCCGACGTGGATTTTGATGCGTTCGGCCATGCGCTCGCTCACCTTCACGTTGTGCTGGCGGCTCATGTATTCCTGTATGTCTGCGGTCAGTTCGTCGCCGGCCACGCGGATGGAGTTGTTCGACACGATTCCTCCCAGCGAGATTACGGCTATTTCGGTGGAGCCTCCGCCGATGTCGACCACCATGTTTCCTTCAGGCGCCTCCACGTCGAGCCCGATGCCCAAGGCGGCGGCCATCGGTTCGAAAATCAGATACACGTCGCGTCCGCCGGCGTGTTCGGCGCTGTCGCGCACGGCGCGCAGCTCCACTTCGGTAGAGCCGGACGGCACTCCGATAACCATGCGCAGGGAGGGCGTGAACAGCCGCCGTCCTGAATTGACCTTCTTGATAAGTCCCCTCATCATCTGTTCGCAGGCGTTGAAGTCGGCGATTACTCCGTCGCGGAGCGGGCGGACGGTGCGTATGTTGGGGTTTTCCTTTTCATACATCATTTTGGCGCGTTCGCCCACGGCGATCATCTTGTCCGTGCGGCGGTCGAGAGCCACTACGGACGGCTCGTCCACCACGATTTTGTCGTTGCTGATAATAATCGTGTTGGCCGTGCCCAAGTCCATTGCTATATTTTGCGTAAACGAGAATAAGCCCATCCTTGCTTGTAGTTAATAATTAACAGTTAATAATTAATAGTTGGCGGCCGGCGGTTGAAGATTCTTCACTCTTAATTCTTCATTCTCCACTTCCCTTGAACCAGTCGCGGATTGCCGAGTCGTAGTGGGACGATACGGCGAACGCTTCCCCTGCAAACCGGCGGCGCTGTTCGCGCGTAGTGGCTGCTCCCTGTTCGTTCAGAATGTCAAGCAGCGGCCGGTACTGATGCTTGCCGGCCACGATAACCACGTCGTTGAAGTTTTTCGCTCCGGCGCGGATCAGCGAAATGCCGCCTATGTCGATTTTTTCGATGATGTCCTGTTCGGAAGCGCCGCTTGCCACGGTGTCTTCAAACGGATACAGGTCGACGATTACCAGATCGATTTCCGGGATTTCGTATTGCGCCGCCTGCTGCCGGTCGCCTTCCAGCTCGCGGCGGCAGAGGATGCCTCCGAAGATTTTCGGGTGCAGGGTCTTTACGCGCCCTCCGAGGATTGACGGATAAGTGGTGATGTCTTCCACCGCCTTGCAGGGATATCCCAGCGATTCGATGAACCGGCGGGTTCCGCCCGTCGACATGAGTTCCACTCCTTCTTCATGAAGTTTTTTCAGAATGGCGTCCAGCCCGTCTTTGTGATAGACGGACACCAAGGCCGTTTTTATTTTCTTTGTTTCAGACATGCTTGTTTCGTTTTGAGTTCGGGCGCAAAATTACAAATTTTCAATAGATAAGTTGTTACGGAGAAACATAAAAATCTGTTTTTTTTTCTGACAAACTGCAACGGGACGCGGTTCGCGATTCGGGGCGCCTTCCGGGGCGCGTATGTTTCCGGCGGGAAAAAGAAAAAACGCCGCCGCGTTTCCTTGCTTTTCCGGCGGCGAATTTGTTTTTCTCGATAGATAAATCTATCTTTATTGCGCAAACTTAAATAATGTGAGATATGAAAAAACAATTTTACCTTTGGGCGTGCTGCCTGCTGGCGGCACTTTTGGGATTTTCATCGTGCAGTGACGATGACGAGGGAGCAAGCGTGGGCAGTCGCGAGATGCTGATTGGCGAGTGGGAGGCCGTCTCCTACTATTCTGAGGATTGGGAAAACGGAGAACTGGTAGGTGAAGATACTGAAGATTATGCGGGAGGCAACGGGTATTTCAGGCTGAATTTCCATGAGGACGGGATGTGCGATTGGATTGAAGGGTACACGTCGTCAGGTTCTGAGTACACGGACCGCGTTGATTGGACTTATTCGGGCAATCAGCTTGCATACGATTGGGGGGACGGAGAGCTGGAAATTTGGACGGTGACCCTCTTGACCGCTACGGAACTGGAATATGAAGTGCGCTATAGCGAGACGGACGAAGGCATCCGGTTTGAAACATACGAAAAATACGTCTTCAAGAAAAAGCAATAGCTTTGTCGGGTTTTGGCGGGCAGGCGGCGTGAGATGTACATGCCGCCTGTTTTTTTGTACGCCCGCTCGTTTTGTAACAGAAATGTAACATGAGTAACATTCGTGTTTCAGAAAAAAAAGCTACCTTTGTCCCCAGAAAAAACATAGTGAACCAATAACTAACGTATGGAAACCCTTTATTTAGGAATTGTCATTTTCCTATTCATGCTGGCGGTGTTCGATCTGCTGGTGGGCGTCAGTAACGACGCTGTCAATTTCATGAATTCCGCCGTCGGCGCGAAAGTTGCAAAGTTCAGAACAATCGTCATTATTGCCGCTCTGGGAGTATTTGTCGGTGCAGTCTCAAGTAACGGAATGATGGATATTGCCCGTCATGGAATATTCCATCCCGTCAATTTCAGCTTTTATGACCTGATGTGTATCTTCTTGGCCGTCATGGTGACGGATGTGGTGTTGCTCGACATTTTCAATACGTTGGGGCTTCCCACTTCGACCACAGTCTCGATGGTGTTCGAGTTGCTCGGAGGAACGTTCGTTTTGGCTATTTTGAAACTTATCGGTGACGAGACCGGAATGTTGGGCTTGGGCGACTTGATGAATACCGAAAAAGCCTTTTCCGTAATTATGGCGATTTTCCTTTCCGTGGCAATAGCGTTTGTAACCGGTACGGTGGTGCAGTATATTTCCCGAATCGTTTTCACCTTTAATTATAAGAAACATCTTTCCTGGACGATTGGAATTTTCGGTGGCATAGCTGTAACGGCGTTGCTTTATTTCATCGTGATTCAGGGACTGGCCAGCGCTTCGTTCATGACAAAGGATTCCATGCAGTGGGTGATGGACAATACGCCGATGCTCGTAGGCGGATGTTTTGTGGTGTCTACCGTTCTGATGCAGATTCTTCACTGGTGCAAGGTGAACGTGTTCAAGATTATCGTACTTCTGGGTACGTTCTCATTAGCTTTGGCGTTTGCCGGCAATGACCTTGTGAACTTCATCGGAGTTCCTTTGGCCGGATTCTCTTCCTATACGGACTATGTGGCAAACGGCAGCGGTGTAGATCCGCAGAACTTCATGATGACTTCGCTGATGTCTTCTGCAAAGACTCCGGTCATCTTCCTGATTGCAGCCGGTCTGATTATGGTGTATGCCTTGGCCACTTCAAAGAAAGCGCAGAACGTAATCAAGACTTCCGTTGATCTGGCCCGCCAGGAAGAGGGTGACGAAATGTTCGGTTCTTCCGGCCTTGCCCGTCTGATTGTGCGCCGCACTACGAATATCAATGACTTTATCGTGCGTACCATGCCCGCAGGGATGCGCAACTGGATAAACAGCCGTTTCAATAAGGACGATGTGATTCTTGAGAACGGAGCCGCTTTCGATATGGTGCGCGCGTCCGTCAATCTGGTGCTTTCCGGTTTGCTTATTATTATCGGTACGACGATGAAACTTCCGCTTTCAACCACTTACGTGACGTTCATCGTGGCGATGGGTAGCTCTTTGGCCGACCGCGCATGGAGCCGCGAGAGTGCTGTTTACCGTATTACGGGTGTGCTCTCTGTAATCGGCGGATGGTTCATCACCGCATTTACAGCTTTCACCATCTGTGCCGTGGTTACTTTCGTGATGTTCTACACCAGCTTTGTCGGGATGTTCCTGTTCATTGCGCTGGCAGTGTTCCTGCTGGTGCGCAGCAACATCAAGTTCGGCAAGAAAGAGAAACTGGAAGATCAGGACAACGTGTTCAAACGCATGGTTCAGAGCAAAGACAAGACAGAGGTGCTTGCGTTGCTCCGTGAACATGTGAAAAGCACGCTTGCGCACTATGTCGATTTTGCAGAAAAGACATACGTGCAGGTTACGGACGGTTTCATCAATGAAGACCTGAAGAGCCTCCGCAAGGCAATGAACGCTACAGACGACGAGAAGAAAATGTTGAAAAAACTCCGTCGTAAAGAAATCATCGGTTTGCGGCGTCTCCCGATGACCGTGGCTATCGAGAAAAACACATGGTTCCATTTGGGAAGCAACAGTTGCGAAGAAATGCTTTACTGCTTGAAGCGTATCTGTGAACCGTGCAAGGAGCATGTGGACAACAACTTCAATCCGGTTCCGGCTGAATATGTGCAAGAGTTCCTTCCGATACGCGAACGTCTCTGCGGTCTGATGGAACGTACCAGAACATGTATTCTGAACAATGACTATGCGGATGCCGACAAGATTCTGAAAGAAGGGGATGACCTGAAGAACGGCATTTCGGCTCTCCGCAAGCAACAGATGAATCATATTCAGGAAGCGGACAGCACTTATCTGAAAGCTAACATGGTTTATCTGAATATTCTGCAAGAGTCTCAGGAGCTGGTGAGCGTATGGCGTCATCTTCTCCGTGCGAGCCGTTTCTTCCAGGCGGACTATGTGCCTCAGGAGTCATCGGAACTTGCCTTGGCGGAAGAAAAGTAAGCAAGATTCATAAATCTTTATTTTAGAGGTCGGGGCAGCATTTCTGAAAAGTAGAGGTCGGAAATGTTGCCCCTTGTTTTTAAGGTACTCTTTCCTTTATTCCGATTTTATTTCTATCAATTCTCCGGTCACGGAATTCATGATGAATCCTCTTACGGTGATGTCCTGCGGCACGAGAGGGTGATGTCTTACGATGGCAACGCTTTTCTGCACAGCTTCTTCCGTGTCGTTGAATCCGCTGAGCCACTGGCGGAGGTTTACGTCGCAATACTCCATCATGTCGATATGGTCTTGTGAAACCCCTCTTTCGCGCATGTGTTTCAGCATCATCTCGCTGTCCATGTGCTGCACTCCGCAATCCGTGTGTCCGATAATCATCACTTCTTTTACTCCCAATTCGTAGATGGCTACCATCAGACTTCGCATGGCACTTCCGAACGGATGGTTGATGGTTCCTCCTGCATTCTTTATCATTTTCACATCACCGTTCTTGACGCCTAATGCTGCAGGAAGCAATTCTGTCAGGCGGGTGTCCATACAAGTAACGATGGCAATTTTCTTGTCGGGATATTTGTTCGTGATGTATTTCTCATATCCCTTTTTCTCTACGAAAGAGGCGTTGAATTTAAGCAGTTCGTCTATCATAAGTTTTTTGTTTTTTTAGTTGGCTTGTCAACTCGTCGTCTTGTCAACTTGCCAATTTCTTGTTTTGTCATCTTCTTTTCAGGCAAAAATACATAATCTTTCTTCCTGCTTTTATCAGGGATGCCGGAAATTTCGTATTTTTGTAGAAAAATCTATCAATACAGAAAATATATGGCAAAAGAACTTGCACTCAAGTACGGCTGCAACCCTAACCAGAAGCCGGCCCGCATTTTCATGCAGGAGGGGGAACTGCCTATTGAAGTTCTGAACGGACGTCCCGGTTATATCAATTTCCTGGACGCGCTGAACGGATGGCAGTTAGTGAAAGAACTGAAAGAAGCCACCGGTATGCCGGCCGCCACGTCGTTCAAACATGTCAGTCCTGCGGGAGCCGCTATCGGATTGGAGTTGGATGACACGTTGAAAAAGATTTATTTTGTGGATAATCTGCCCCTTTCCCCGCTGGCCAACGCATACGTTCGCGCCCGTGGAGCTGACCGCATGTCTTCTTACGGTGATTTTATCGCTTTGAGTGACGTGTGTGATGAAGAAACCGCACGTTTCATCAACCGGGAGGTTTCTGACGGTGTGATTGCTCCGGGCTATACGGACGCTGCTTTGGAAATTTTGAAAGGCAAGCGCAAGGGCACTTACAACGTTATAAAGATAGACTCTGCATACAAGCCGAATCCGATTGAGCACAAGGATGTGTTTGGCGTTACTTTCGAGCAGGGGCGCAATGAAATCAAATTGAACGGTCCGGAATTGTTCGAGAACGTTCCTACGCAGAACAAACATTTCACGGAGGAAGCGAAGCGTGACCTGATGATTGCGCTGATTACATTGAAATATACTCAGTCGAATTCCGTATGCTACGTGAAGGACGGTCAGGCTATCGGTATCGGTGCCGGACAGCAGAGCCGCATCCACTGTACTCGTCTGGCTGGGAATAAGGCAGATATCTGGTATCTCCGCCAGCATCCGAAAGTGCTTAATTTGCCTTGGGTAGAGAAAATACGCCGTGCCGACCGTGACAACACCATTGATGTGTATATCAGTGAAGATCATGACGATGTGCTGGCCGATGGTGTATGGCAGCAGTTCTTTACTGAAAAGCCGGAAGTGCTGACGCGTGAGGAGAAACGTGAATGGCTGAAGTCGCTGAAAGGCGTGTCGCTGGGATCCGACGCTTTCTTTCCCTTCGGTGACAATATTGAACGTGCGCACAAGAGCGGAGTGGAGTTCATCGCTCAGGCAGGCGGCTCGGTACGTGACGATCATGTTATAGCCACTTGTGACAAATATGGCATCGCGATGGCGTTTACAGGAATCCGCCTGTTCCATCATTGATGATTCATTCCATATATGAGGTATAGACAGATTCACCGCAGGACAAGGATTTTGTTTTGCGGTGAATTTTTATTGCGGATTTTTTGTGAATCCGATGAAAATAGATAACTTTGCATTCTGAATAATACTCTTGGGCTTGTTTGGTTTTGACAGCGAGAGAGGTGTTATGTAAGCATGCAGTGCGTCGGTGATTTGCACTATAATCTCAGTTACTGAACAATTATCTGGCAACGAAAACTATGCTCTCGCTGCTTAATCGAAGTACAGTAGATTAGCTTTATTTCCGCCACAGTGGCGGAAACGAGACATCGCTCAAAAGCTCTTGTTCCGAAGCGTTTGGTCAAGCGGTGCAGCAAAATCGGGAATAGTCTCAGTCTCGTTCCGCGGCTGAAATGAAATTTCAGGGACTAAGGTATGGGTGGGTGGCTCTGGTCTTGCTCATGCACGAAAACCGAAGGCAGAGATAAGCATGTAGAAAGCATATGGCTTCCTTGTTTGGACGAGGGTTCGACTCCCTCCAGGTCCACTGGTTGACGAATTAATCCGCTGAGTTTCAGCGGATTTTTCTTTTATATAACCTTTGTACTCCCCCTCTTTTTTATAGACCTTTAACTTGTCTGATTTAATGAAAGTAAAAAAGATATGTGTTTTTTACTGATGAATTAGTCAAGACTTATTCTGGCATGTGGAGGCAGGGAGAAAAAAGGATTCTCTACAATGGGTGAATGGTTTAACTTTGTAAAGGCAGCATTATGACTTCTGCTGACTTTTAAGGTATAATGTTTCGTTTAAAATGCTATTTCCTGTTTGCAAAAGGATAATGTGAGGGCTAAAAATGGTGAAATTTTTCCGTAATCCGATTCTTGGACATGTTTTGTAACAAATTTTACACAGCTTGTGGTTCCCTTTTAATAGAGAACTTTTTTATCTTTGCGGTGTGAAAAGGAAACCATATTTTATACTATAACTTAAAACATTAAGAATTATGGAATTTGTAACAAACGAAAAACTTACCATTGTTGGTGCTGCCGGTATGATCGGTTCTAACATGGCTCAGACTGCTATTATGATGGGGCTTACTCCAAACATCTGTCTGTATGATCCGTATGCTCCGGGATTGGAAGGCGTGGCTGAAGAATTGTATCACTGCGGTTTTGAAGGAGTAAACGTTACCTTCACTTCAGATATTAAGGAGGCGCTGACTGGTGCTAAATATATCGTAAATTCAGGAGGCGCTGCACGTAAAGCTGGCATGACTCGTGAAGACTTGTTGAAAGGCAACGCTGCTATTGCTGAAGAATTTGGTAAGAATGTAAAAGAATATTGTCCGGACGTAAAGCATATTGTGGTTATTTTTAACCCGGCTGACATCACAGGTTTGATTACTTTGTTGTATTCTGGTTTGAAACCGTCGCAGGTTACTACTTTGGCCGCTCTTGATTCAACTCGTTTGCGCAGTGAATTGGCTAAGTATTTCGGCGTTTCTATGGATGCCGTTGAAAACTGCCGTACTTATGGTGGTCATGGCGAACAGATGGCCGTATTCGCTTCAACGGCTAAGGTTGACGGAAAACCGTTGGTTGACATGATTGGCACCGATGCTCTGCCTAAAGACAAATGGGCTGAGATTCAGCAGAAGGTTACCAAGGGTGGTGCTAACATTATCGCATTGCGCGGACGTTCTTCATTCCAGAGTCCGGCTTACGTTTCTATCGAAATGATCGGTGCCGCTATGGGCGGCAAGGCATTCCGTTGGCCGGCAGGTACTTATATCTCAAACGACAAGTATGACCATATTATGATGGCATGGGAAACTTCAATCACTGCTGACGGTTGCCATTGTGCTGCGTTGAACGGTACGGCTGAAGAACAGGCTGCTTTGGACAAGAGCTATGCTCACTTGTGCGAGTTGCGCGATGAGGTAATCGCTATGGGCGTGCTTCCCGCAATTTCTGAGTGGAACAAGTTGAATCCGAATATCAAATAATAGAAGTTTATAGATGCTTATTGAAGAGGCCGTTTCAATAGAACTGAGACGGCCTCTGTTTTTTCCTTTTGCGTTTAATCGATGATTTCAAAACGCACCAGCATGGAATAGGTCTTTTTGACGGTGCGGAAGCTGTCGAATGAGGCAGCATCGGATGACAGGACATTGCTTTGCGCAAACGGGAAGGCATTGCCGCTATCCTTTTCCACGATGCGTATGACGTTACCCAATTCCTTTCCCAACGCCTCTACCAAATAACCGGCTTTCCGTTGGGCTGCCTTCAATGCTTCAATCTTCCCCTTTTGGTGATAGGCAAGCATATTTTTGTTTTCCAACTCGCCGATGCGCATGGTGTGGATGCCTTTCGTATCAATACGTTTGACGATTTCATTTATTTGATTGAAGTCGGTCAGGGTAATGTCGAACTTCTTGGATACTAAGAAGTCCTGCCCTTGCTGCCGCCAATAGTCACCGATTTCTTGCGTGCGTATGGCATTCTGCGGAATGCCTGCTTGGGCGAGAGCTTCTCTTAATCCCTGCTCTATCTCCGACAAGGGCACTTTGGTACGGTATTCTTCGGGTTTCGATTTTCCGTCAAATTCTTCCTCAAAGTATTCACGGATTTCGATGAGATAATGGATTTTGTCAGGTGCAATCTCGATTTCCGATGTACCCGTCACTTCGATGTAACGCTCGTTGGCTTGTTCGTTGGTTTGCGCTTGCAGCGAAAGAACGGACAACAAGCAGATTGCGAATGCAAATACTTTTGTTTTCATGCGGATAGTTTTTTAGATTATTTGATTTCAAATTCAGCATTCAACGCCAGCTCCTTTCCATCGTGGGAAAACGATTTGCATATCCGGTATTTTCCTTTTTCCAAATGATGCCATTGGCTGACGGGAAAGCGGAAGCAAAGCAGTTCGGGAGTTGTTCCTCCGGACATCTCATCGTCTTTGCAGAGAATGACGGAGGCTTTGCACTTCGCTGCTACCCATTTTCCCTTTTTCCACATCTCCAAATTCCATCTGCGTCCGAAAGAGAAGGGCGTAGAGGTAGGATTCCAGACATACACATCAACGGACGATACGTCAAGCGGATAAACTTTCTTTTCTGTCCATATACTTATGTCTTGAAGTTCTGCGCAAGCCCTCAATTGAGTGCTGTCGGGAGCGGCCAGTCCGTATTCGTAAGACAATCCTTTGCTTGTTGGAGGCTTGATAGGCGGGGCTGCCAATTTAAACTCCGCCATCATCAGCTCTTTCTGTCCGCCAATCTCTATTTCTTTGAAGAAGCGGTATCTTCCCGGACGGTTCCTGTTTATTTCAGGATATAAGTTTGCCCGGAAAGTTGTTTCTCCGTCCGGGAGAAGGCTTGTTTGTTCCAAAGTGAAAAAGCGGTCAGTAGGCAGATAATACCATTTTTCGTCTTTCTCATAAGCCAATTGATAGGAAGAACCGTAAGAAACGGTGTCAATACTATGATTCTGCAAGATGAAATGCGCTTGGCGGTCTGAGGTGGAAAATGAGGTCTGTCGAGGCGCAAGAGATACATTGCCTGTTTGGTTTACGCCTTTCAGCTCGCACGGCTCTTGTCCGTCAGGACCGTCAAACCGCAATAGCGGAGAATCCATGATACGTTCGCGGAACCGTTTTTCCCATTCGGGCGTTTTGAGCAGCAAATCCACCCGGATAGTATGGCTTTCCCGACCGTTGCCGAAAGCGTTTATGCGCAGAGCCGTATCTGTGGTGGCTTCCAGCCGTTTGCGCAACTCATCCAGCAGGGCGGTTAGCTTTTCTTTTTCCGCGTCACTGATGCTATTGGCCAATTCTTTACCCGGCGTTTCCTTCGGTTGGGGTTGGTGCCGCTTGTGGGTGCAGCTCAGGCAAATAATGGTTTTCATGGTGCAAGCCTTATTTCCTTCTGTCCTCCCCGGATGGCTTCACGTAAACCCGGTGCGAGCCTTTGCCTTTGATTCCGATTGCGTTTCTGTTCGTTTCGAGCCATTTGCGCAGTTCCCTGCTGGCGGTCGTGCGGCTCAGGCCGGTCATTGCGGCGTATTCGCTCACCGTCATGGTCAGATGGGCGTTGAGATACTGCTTTGCCATTTCCAAACGTTGCTCCGGAGTGTATTGCGACACGTGGAGTGCAGACTTTTTCGCGTCCCGTTCCAGACGGCAATGACGGTCGGTTTCTTGAACCAGTTTCTTGGCCGGGCGGAAGTTTATGCGGGAAACCTCTATGCTTGCGGCGTTTCTTTTGGGAGCGTCTCCGTCGGGTTCCTCCCGTGCCTTCCCGTCTTTCAGCGAGAGGGAGGGCGTGAACGTGCCTATCCCTTCTATCTTCACCGAGTTGCCGTTGGCCATTTCCCAGGCCATCCGTTGTGCAAGCTGGTCGATGATTCCCTTTATTTCTCCCGCGCTGAACGTGGTGTCTTTGGCAACCATCCTTGCCAGCTCTTCCGTGCTGCAGCAGTTCTGTATAATCATTCTCGGATAGAGCAGGGTTTCCCCGTCTTTCTGGAGGCTGTTCATTTCCTGCATGGTGTATTTTGCTGCCATGATAAAGTGTTTTTGAGCGTTTTGTAAAATCCTTTTCTTCCCGTTTGAATCTCCGTTCCACATCGCGGTTTCTCTGTTTCGCATTGTGGAATATATGATTCGCAGTGCAGTTTCTTTGTTTTGCATTGTGGAACGGAGATTCTTGCCCGATAAAGATAGCTTTTTCCGGCGAGGAAACCAAATCCGGAGGCAAATAGATGTTGCTTAATCTGGAGTGCGGCAAAAACGAGTTTGACAGGCGTATTTGTAGATGCCAACAAAATAAATTTGTACTTTTGCAAGAAAGAATATCGATATGGCAAGACGTCCCATTAAAAATGAAACAGGAATAGATAGGATTTCACTGGAAAATAATAATGTTCATGATGCATGGAGTGTGTATACGTGCGTAAATTGTAAAGCTGTTAATTATGTACACATAGGTCAAGAACTCGTATCTCCAGAATTTGCATATCAGAATTTTGCGTGGGAATGTTCAGCCTGTGGTTTTGTTCATTCAAAAGAATCTGATTTGCCTGATAGCTGGATAAATTGGAAACCCGAATTGTTAGAAAAAGAAGAATTGACAGCTGAAAGATTCTGGCAATCTTTTTTCAGGATATCAACGGAAAAACCGGAAGCATATTGGAAACAATGCAATGTTTGTGGGAGAATACTTCCCAATAGCGCATTTAGTAAACACAAAGGCTTTGGCCCTTTAGAAAAGCAGATGGAATGTCGGGCATGCAAGGGAGCAATAAATGCTGTATTGAATTGCCGACGTACTCCAGAACAATTAAGAGAGTCGTCTGTTCGACGACGCATTGCCGATATGTTTGTAGAAGAATATAATGAGCGTATAGACGTTCAAGCCCTTTTTGACAGGTTTGAAGGGAAATGTTTTAAAACAGGTAAGATGCTTGATATTAATAAAACTGGTTCATGGCATATTGATCATATTTTGCCCTCAAAATATCTTTATCCTTTAACGGTAAGGAATGCAGCTTTGTTGTCAAGTGAAGCTAATAGTAATAAGAGAGACCGATGGCCTAGTGAATTTTATACGCCTCAGGAACTTGTTGAATTGGCAAAAATAACAGGTGCAGACTTGAGCCTGTTGTCAAGCCCTGTTCCTATTATTAATACTCACATAAATGTCAATCGAGGGGTTGACAGATATTTAAATGTGAGAAATTCTAATGCAGATATTCCCAAACGCATAATAGAACTTAAAAAAGTAATCCGACAATATAGCTTGGAAGGCTTGTTGGATGATGAGCATCGGTCAATCTTGGGGGATATTATTTAGTAAAGTACTAAATATTGATGGTCTGTGACTGTTCCGATGTCACTGATGCCAAAAGTATTGCAATGTTCAACATTCTCAACAAATAGTTCTGAATGGTTAAACCATTTGCGGCCTTTTTGTTGAAGGATTTCTCCCATATTGCATTTGCTGCTTTTGCCTAAATGAAAAACGAAGACTCCGCCAGATTTTAGTCGTTCTTTTGCCTGTTTGAGAATCGGTATATAAACATCGAAATTCTGTTTTTGACGTTCATCTATATATAGTTGGGGCTTCGTCTTGAAGTCTTCAGGTTCCCATCCGCAAAACCACAATCTAATCCAATTTGCATTATAGAAACGAGTGCTGTCAAAGAATGGCGGAGACGTTATTATAGCATCTATTTCGGATATTTGCTCAGGCCATTCCGTAGTGGAGTCTTGCAAGAAAATCTGCCCATATTTAAGCGGGACGGCGTTTTTTTTGTCATAAAATCTGTTTGTTTTTTCTCTTAACTTTGCGATAAGGTTTTTATACACGAATTCTCCTGTTGGAGCATATGGGGTTATTGGATGTGATTTACGGCTTAGTGCATAGGGCCTGTTCCCATGTAAAATATGTAAAAGAGATGAAACAACAACCATTTCGCTAGGATTAGACGGGGGCGTTTCTTGTGTGAATTTTCTCGCAGCAAGAATTTCTTTAAAAGTATTGGGCTCATAATAATCTGTCAGTTTTTTATTGAGTCCGAATGTTGCATATTTTTTATAATCTTTATATGAAATAGCATTGCCGCGAATATAGTCTTCCATGCGATTAATATAATTGCAAGATAAATCGTGTGATGAATGACCAACTTTAGCTTGGGCGATATAATAGGCCATTATACTTATATCCATGCCATAAGCAAATCTGTTATTTAAGACTGCTTCAAAAGGTATAGTTCCAACTCCTGCAAAAGGATCAAACACAGTTCCTTCATTTGGAACAAATGTTTTTATCAGATGGTATGCAATAGCAGGTTTTAGTTTCCCTTGATATGAGCATAATGAATGCCTCGCATTGCCCCAATTCTTTTTTGAATATGGCGTGTTTTGATGCGGCAAATTTTGTTTGAAATTTATCCAATCATCGTTCCATTCTAAAGGCTGTATTACCATAATTAATTGTAATTGTATCACTACTGTCCCGTAAAAGTGGATAAATAGTTCTTTGAAATTATTGAAATATAGTCAATTACACGGTCTTTTGAA
>CALUGI010000018.1 GCA_944320135.1 uncultured Phocaeicola sp.
TTGAAGCAGAAACTATAGTTGGCCGGAGCGTTGTCGCAAAAGTTATAGTCGTTGTCCATATATATTGTTATTTATTGCCCTATCTTCGCTAAAAGCAAAGACTGTAATTCTGTTAATTGGTTATTCTCTTGCCGCTTACACATCTTTAAAATGTCTATTGCATGGGCTTTCTGACTAAAGTAATCAAGGCTTTGTTCATTGGGAATAACAAGAGGATATTTCATAATCCATTCTTTATCACCCCTTGGCATCTTTACACCATTACTTCCAGCCATTACATAATCAAAAAAAACATCTCTTTCTATCGCATAGTACAATAAATGTGAGTCGAAATTCTTTCTGACTCGCAAACAAAGTACGTCATTGGAACAACATCCTTCAAATGTAGCTTTCCATATTTTCTTGAAATAAGGACGTATATTAGAAACCAATATATCTTCTTTTCGAAATACAGTACCTTTACCTGTAGAAGGTAATGAAAGGGCAAAGGTTATACCCTTTTTGTTTTTCAGCATATTTTCTGTAGATATATAAGTCCTTTCAGAAAACGAACTTATATTCCGTTTCTCGCTCACATAATCCGCAACCTCTCCCAAAGTCCCCATTCTCCACCCATCGGGCAAATGTTCCTTATCAATCCCGTCCACGAACATCTTGCGATAGAGGGCTTGCGCCGTTTCTTCCAGCTTGGCAATGATTTGTTCATTAAGACGAATGCGACGGGTAATCGCTTCGTATTCGGATACAATCTTTTGCTGCTGTTCTATGGGAGGAATGGGTAAAGTCATATCACAAAAATCCTCCCATGTAAGGCTTCCTCTTACGCCACCAACAGCATAAAAACTTGCTTCTCTGTCGAATTCTTTTCGGGAGAACCACATCATGAGATATTGAGGAAGAAGTTTTGTTGTGTCAAGAACTTCAAATACAGGATAAGTCGGCGACATAATAGCTTCTCTTTCTTCCAACATGGCTATAGGAACTTTCCCATCTCGGCTAACCTGCATTAAACTACAAGCAAACTGCTCCTTCCGAATAATCTTATATTTGGATAAATCTGTGCCTATCACGTTTGCCACAGACGGGATAAAGGATTTATCTATGGTCAAACCTACAAGTTTCGTCACCTCCAAATCCCGATTCCTTACATCCACCTCGCGGATATAATCGCCCAGCCGTTTCATTTCTCCCTTATTCATAGTTGTTCTTGTTTATCAGGTTCACAACTACTTTTACCATCACATCTTTTTCCTCCGTGCGGCTTTCGGCAATCATCAGCGTGAGGGCGACAAGGGTGTTGTCGGCTATGCGTTTCGTACCGTCCGGATTGTAAAGGATACCGTTGCCTGCCATAAACCATAAGAATAGCGTGGCGGCTATGCGCTTGTTGCCATCGCTGAACGAATGATTCTTGGTTACGAGATAAAGCAACATGGCGGCTTTTTCTTCTACTGACGGATAGAGGTCTTGTCCGCCGAATGTCTGGTATATCTGCCCGATGGAACTCTTGAATGAATCGTCTTTCTCATGGGCAAACCATTGGCTTCCACCGAACTTGGCTTTCAGTTCTTCGATAGCTTGCATGGCTCCTTCGTAGGTGGCACGAAATTTTGCTTCGTTCGTAGTCTGCTCTACCGACAACTGCTGATAATCATACTTGTCCAACGTATCAAGGGCATAGGCATAGTCGGAAACCACTTCCACCAGATTGAGGGCATCATCGGAAGTCAATGCCTCTTGTGCCTTGACCGTCCTGCCTAAGACGGCGACCAGCTGTTTCAGTTCCGTATAGCGTTGTTCCGTCAAAGCTTTATTGACGGCATAGCCTTTCACCAGATACTCTTTCAGAATGCGATTCGCCCATATACGAAACTGCGTGCCGCGCTGGCTTTTTACACGATAGCCTACGGAAATGATGACATCTAAATTGTAGAGTATAATATTCTTAGTCTGCGTAAATCCCTTTCTACGACCATAATCCTTGGTATGTGCAAAATTTGCACATGTGGTCTCACGCTCCAATTCATGTTCTTTATATATATTGTTAATATGTCGCCCGATGACAGTCCTGTCTTTTTGAAACAGTTCTGCCATCTGTGCCTGTGACAGCCATACCGTATCTCCATCCATCCTGACATCTACGGTGGTTTGCCCATCAGCGGTACGGTAAATTACAATCTTGTCATTCAAGTCCATATCCCAACTCTTTAAACAGGTTCAACAGTTCCTTTTTGCTTTCCTCTTCCTTACGGAGCAGTTCTTGCATCTCACTTTGCAGTTGCGTCATCTTCGTATCGAAGTCGATGCCCTCATCCCGGTTCTTGAACTCGATGTATTTGCTGGGCACGAGCGACCACCCTTTTGCCTCGATTTCTTCCAACGTGGCAGAATAGCAGTACTCGGGTACGTTTTGATAGGTCTGTTCATGGCTTTCGCGCTGCCAGTTATGGAAGTTTTCGGCTATTTGGGCAATTTGTTCCGGTGAGAACTGGATATACTTCTTCTCGAAAGGCTCTCCCCACTGACGCAAGTCGATGAAAAGTACCTCGTTTTCCCGGTTACGGTATTTTACCAACTCGCCATTCTGCTCTACGGTGCAGGCTTTGCGGTTACCAGCCAATATCCAAAGCGTCACACTGATATCCGTAGAATAGAACATGTTGCGCGGCAGGATGACAATGGCTTCTACCAAATGATTCTTCAGCAACTGGCGGCGGATGTTCAGTTCCGTGCCGTCACCGCTCAACGCACCGTTGGCAAGCAGGAAGCCTGCCATTCCGTTGGCTGACAGTTTGGAGACGATGTTCAGAATCCAGCCGTAGTTGGCATTACTCGTAGGAGGCACTTCATATCCCTGCCAACGCGGGTCGTTGGTCAATTCATTCTCTGCGCGCCATGATTTCTGATTGAAAGGAGGATTGGCCATGATGAAATCGGCCTTCAAATTCTTATGTTGGTCATCATGGAACGTATCGGCTGCCCGCTCGCCCAAATTGCAGGCAATGCCTCGGATGGCAAGGTTCATCTTTGCCAATTTGTAGGTGGTATTGGTATATTCCTGTCCATAGACGGAAATGTCTTTCTTGTTACCATGATGCGCCTCAATGAACTTCATACTTTGCACGAACATACCGCCCGAACCGCAACAAGGGTCGTATATCTTGCCTCGATAGGGCTGTATCATTTCCGCGATGAGGTTGACAATCGTCTTGGGCGTGTAATATTCTCCCTTTCCTTTGCCTTCGGCTATGGCAAACTTGCCCAAGAAGTATTCGTAGACACGCCCTATCAAGTCGTGTTCCTTGTCTTTCTGCGTATCTATCTTGCCGATAACATCCAACAGACTGGCCAGCTTGGTACGGTCAAGTCCCAATCCGGAATAATAATTGCTGGGCAAAGCTCCTTTCAACGAAGGGTTGTCCTTCTCCACCTGCGCCAAAGCCGCGTCTATCTTGATGGCGATGTCGTTCTGCTTGGCATTCTCCATCAGGTAATCCCAACGGCTGATTTCATTCAAATAAAAGACATTCTTGGCATTGTAGAATACAGGTTGGTCTACAAACGCCTCCTTATGGTCGGCTATCAGCTCGTTGCGCCGTTCCACAAAACGGTCGTAGGCGTATTTCAAGAATATCAAGCTCAATACTACATGCTTGTATTCTGACGGTTCGACTGACCCTCGCAGCTTGTTGGCAGATTCCCAAAGAGTTTCTTCTATGCTTTTTTCTTTCTGTTGTTTCTTTGCCATGGCGTTATTCTTCTATTCCGTTATTAATCAATCTTCTCGCATCCACATTCAATATAGCAGCTATCTTCATCAGCATTTCCAATGAGGGTTGGCTTGTATTGGAACACCAACGGGAAACAGTCGCCTCATTCTTTCCCAACTGTCCGGCCAGCCATTTCCCTGTCTTGCCTTGTTCCACTAATACTATTTTTAATCGGTTTATCTTTTCTGTTCCCATATTTTTCTGTATTACAAAAATGCGATAATAGATTGATGATATTTGCAAAGGTAATGATTAAGAGTGAGAACGAATAAAAACTTAGCCACAAATTTCTCTTATTGCTCATTTTTTTATTCTTATGGAGGTCGTATCGGCCGTTTTACTTGTACCATATTTTACTTTTGAGTTTGTTCCGCTTTCAATCTCTCCTGCATCAAACTGTCGGATACAGCCTTCAAATCCCTGTCATATCCGTCAGCCTCTTGACGCAGCCATTCGATGGTTTTCTCGTCACGCCGGATGTCGAACACGTCATTCAGCCAAAGGATGGCCTTTGCGTCGCATCCTCCCCATGAACGGATGGCGCGGAACTTCAAGGCATCGTCCGCATATTGTCGCTTGGATTTCCAAAGTTCGATGTTGCCCCAGATGGAAAGACTGCACACGACACCCATGCCGACCAAAAGAGAAAATACCTTGCTCGACCGGATGTCGAAACAGTGGCGGTGGATATGTTCCAGCGGCTCATCCTTCCGTCCTTCCGAACTTCGGGCAAACGATTCCTTCAAGTCACGCAACAGGTGTAGAATCCTGTTTGACGCATGAACTTCGGCTTCGGCGAATTTGGTCAGCATAGCTTTTGTTTGTTCCTGATGCTCCTTTGCGAAACTGTCGAACAGATCCTTTATGGGAGACAAATCCATTGCAGGAACTTGGTCTCCTGATTGTCTGTTACTTACTTTTGGAGCGTTCTCCAATTTGTTATTGATGCCCTTTAAGCCATTCTTGATGTCTTCGAAGAGCGCATAAACTTCGTTATTATCCATGTTTAGAATCTGATTTTACGTTGTCTCTTTTTCTTGTTCTTACGTTTTAGCTGTTCCTCAAAATAGTTCTCGTCCGCCTGTGCGTTTGTATTGGCAGGCATGAACAAGCCGATGGAACCGCTGTACAAGTCATCATTGCTTCTTGGCTCATATTGCGGAGGTTGTTGCACGGGGTATTCGTAGCCTGCCGTTTGGTTGGTCGCCATTCTCTGCCGTTCCTCATATCGGTTGGTGTTCAATGCCGCGTCTATCTTGGAATAACTGAACCGCCTGTCAATCTTGGAACCGCTGAACGAATAACCGTTTTTGGAGAATACGACACCCTGCACCTCGTCTGAACCACCCTTGTACTTGAACCGCAACTCTACGCCTTGTTTCTCCAAATTAACAGCCAATTGCCGCCAATTTCCACACCTTGCAACTTCAGATTTAAGGATGGAATAAAGCTCGTATTTGGTCTTGTCCGGCTCTTTCAGGCGGTGGCGTTTCACTCGCTCCTTACCGTCGGTGAAGTACAGTCCGTACTTCCGTGTCAGTTCCTTGCAGATACGTATGCTGCGTATCCGCTCGTTCCGGTCGCTGATTGTCCTGCCATCATTGGCGATGCGGTTGAAAGCGATATGCACATGCGGATGCTCCTTATCGAAGTGGCGCACGATAAGGATTTGCGTGTCGGTTATCCCCATTGCATTCAGATATTCCAACGCTATTCCTGCCATTGCCCGGTCGGTCAGGCGGTGCTCGTCCTCCTTGGAAAACGCCAGCGCGATGTGTCCTACTGGCTTCATTACCCTCGGATTCATCCTTGCCTGCGCCTCGAAACTGCCTACTATCGTCTCCTTATTCTCGGCAAACAAGCCGTCACAGACGAGGATTCTCGCCTCCTTTTCCTTGTCAAGAATGTAGTCCACCACACCCTTGAAGTTGCTTCCCTTGACTATTTTGGCTATCATATCCAACCGCTATAAAAGGATTAGGTTAAGTACTTCCTCGATACGCGCGACCAACACACGGCATTCCAATCTCACGGTGGCGAAGCCTGCCGCGTTAGCCTTGTGCGCAAGCTGGTTGAGGTTGTTCGCCATACCGCAAAGCTGGCGGATGTAACTCGTATGCTCCGGAGTAAGCCGTTCCTTCACCTGCCCGTCTCTCATGCAGCTGCGCAGGAATTCCCCGGCGGTCATGCCCGCGCTCCGTGCCTTGCCTTTCAGCGTGTAGTAGTCCGATGTCGCCATCTTCACCGTGAGGAGGTATTTCAACTTGTCAGCCGCTCCCTTCTTGGGACGGCCTCCCTTGTTCCTTCTGTCAAATTTCTTTTTCTGTTCCATTGATTTCTACTGATTAGCATGTGATTACCTGTTAGACCAACGGGATGCGGCTTCCACGGAGTTTGGGAGTGGGAGCAGGAGGTTTCGGTATGCCCGAAACACAAACTTGCTCCCCTCAAAACTCCGTTGGATGGATTCAGAGTAACTCCCAACTATATCCCGTCAGTCCACCTCTTAATTCTCAGAGTTTACGCCATGCCTCGATGTCCTCACCGTAGGTGGCAAGATGCTGCCGGGCGATGTTTTCCACCAGTCCCGACACGCTCATCTTCCGCTCACCGAACATGCGGACGATGCGGTCGAGGGCATCTCGCGTGTTGCGGCTGAGGAACACGGGCTTGCGGTCTTCGATGGACGGAACAGGGAGGAAGGTCTCCTTGTATTCCTCCAACGATGCCCGGCGTTGCTTACCGCTGATGCGGCGTGCAACTTGCGGAGCTTCGTCCGTCTGTTCCGGCATAGGTTCATTGACCATTGCCATTCCCTGTTGTACTGCCTCGCTTGCCTGTTCCTGTGTTTCGGCAGGCTGCGGTTCTGACTTCGCCATTTCCTTACTTGGCAGGTCTCCCAAAAATGTCTGCAATGCTGCATCCATTGTCTGATTGCTTACGTTCTTTTTCATACTTGCTTGAATTAAATGTTTAACAATGTTGGTCACAGTGCGCACGTTAGACCGATTATCGACTGCAAAGGAAGCGGATACATTACAGGCTGTCAAACGGTTGGGTTCGGTGTGGCAACATTGTACGGGTTTGCATTACGCGCATTAGGTTGGCGGTGGATATTGCGCCGATTTGCCATCAGGATAAGTCCGTAAGGGATGTGGCATCAGTCCGGATGTCATGTAGGATAAGGCCGGACTTGATGTAGGATGAAGTCCGGGGTGATGTAGGTTGCCATGACAGCTGCTTTGTGAAATTAAAGAACGCCAGAGGCTACCAGACCGACGCCAAATGCTGCCACGCAAGTGGAAAGTGATTGGATTATGCCGGGTTTCGCTTTCCTTTGCATCACGGACGCTTGGAACAGCTGTTACAGGTCGGCGGACAACGCCACTCCCTGCCACTTGCTGCCACAAGCTGCCAGCCCATTGCAAAGCCATTGTTTAATGCGAACACTGGTTTTACTTTGCAGGAGAAACGGATTATTAACAACAAAAACAAGATAAAGAATGAACGTAGTGATTATTTCGAAAGAAAAGTATGAGGAAATGGTCGGCAAGCTTAACCTGTTGTCCGACCGAGTGAATGAAATCATCGGCAGGCGTGAAAAAGGGAAGCTCAGCCGTTGGATGGACAATCAGGACGTCTGCCAGCAGTTGCGCATCAGTCCACGCACCTTGCAGACGCTCCGCGACAACGGGACGCTGGCTTACTCACAAATCGGGCATAAGATTTTCTACAAGCCGGAGGACGTTCAAAGTATTGTCCGGCTTGTGGAGGACAGACGCAAGGATGCAGCATGGCGTGGTCGGACTATTTGACTTGAAGATAAAAAAACACTAAATCCATTGTAAGTACTGTAAATTATGAACGAATTGATTTTTGCCGACCAAGAACTAGAGGTCGGCTTCATCGGAAAGCTGGATGCCCTGCTTCAAGGCATCGAAAGAATGGGCGCAAGCTACAAAGCTTCGCTGGGTAACGAACGGTTCCTGACGGACAAGGAAGTTTCAGCATGGCTCAAGGTGAGCCGCCGCACTTTGCAGGACTACCGCAACAACGGAATGATTGCCTATTACCAGTTAGGTGGCAAGATTCTCTACAAGGAGTCCGACATCGAAAAATTGGTGATGAGCGGTTATCGGAATGCCTACCGACTAGAAACGTAATTTGGTATGTACAAAAACAAAGTAAGCCGATGGTCGGGCAGTTATCCTGCCGCCGTCGGCTTACTCTATTACAATTACAGAAAGGTCGTTTCGCTTCGCCCTAACACGTGCATCGTGGATGGGCATCGGACATTTCCTGCTGTGTCATCCAAACGGGAACAGTCGGAATAGTGACTGCCCCGTTTTCACTGATTGTAATGATTCCCCTGTCCATAGTCCCTATCTTGTATTAGAAAGTACATTCCGTACATTGGTCATATCACGCAAAATGGAACTGTCCAACACACGGGCGTAGTGCTGCGTCATTTTTATATTGGAGTGACCGAGCATCTTAGCCACATTCTCTATGCTCACACCATTGGCGAGGCAGACCGAGGTCGCATACGAGTGCCGTGCGGCGTGAGTGGTTAAGTTCTTCTTTATCAGGCATAAATCGGCTATTTCTTTCAGGTAACTGTTCATCTTCTGGTTGCATGGAACAGGCAGCAATACATTTTTCTTTTGGCAAATGGGATGGTCGGCATACTTGCGGAGA
This sequence comes from uncultured Phocaeicola sp., assembly GCA_944320135.1. GTDB lineage: Bacteria > Bacteroidota > Bacteroidia > Bacteroidales > Bacteroidaceae > Phocaeicola. Next base: position 8,469 of record CALUGI010000018.1, read on the forward strand.
ATTTCCAAAGGAATGTCAAGCAAAGGGATGTTGCACATGTTCTTTGTCTTTTGCCGTGTCTTGCGAATCCACAGGTTACCATTCGCATCTTCCACGATGTGTTCAGGAGAAAGTTGTTGTACGTCAATGAACGCCAATCCGGTGAACGCTGCAAAGATAAAGACATCACGCACGATTCGGATGCGCTCCAATGGAAAGTCTTTGTGGTAGATGGTGAGTAGCTCGTCCATCGTCAGGAACTCACGCACAACCTCTTTCTCATGGAACTTGATGCCGACAAACGGGTCTTTGGCAATCCATTCATTAGCCAAGGCGAGATTGGTTATCTTCTTCAGGCACTTCATGTAGCGGATAACGGTGTTCTGTTGGCAGGACTTTTCCGTTTTGAGATAAAACTCAAAAGCACGAACCAACTCGCCGTTGACTTCTGTCAGCGGTAAATCTTCCTTCCCATATTTCTGCTTGATAAGTTCGGCGAGATAGCGTTTGCAGTTTTCATAACGGCGGACGGTAATCAGTGTGTAATCTTTGCCGACAAGCGCACGGCATTGGTCATTGTGTTCCTGCATCGTACCGATGAGGGTGCGGACTTTTTCCGGCTCTTTGTCCTGCCCGAAGAACTTCTCCTGCAACAGACGTGCGGTAATGAGTTGCCGTTGTTCCTCCAATTCATTGAAAATTTGGTGGAGTCTGATTTTGGCATCTTCAATATAGGCATTTAGGTCGCACGACTTGCGACTTTTTCCACGGGCACACTCCTTAGCCTGATTCCACGAAGCGGGGTCAATGCTCTTGCGGATGTTGGTTTCCACTCGCGTACCGTTTACCGTGATGCGCATACATACGGAGGCTTCTCCATTTTTCAACAGTTTGGCTTTCTTGATGAAGAAAAGCACATTGAACGAGTTTCTTTTCATTTTTCCTACAGTTTTTTAGTGGGACAAAAGTAGGAAACCGTCCACGTTTTCTTGATACGCAAAACATTGCAAATCAGTGAGAAAGAATCTTATTCGGTGGAGATTTCAGTTCCACCTTTTCCGCTCCACCTTTTGGAACACCGGAAGCGGTCATATTCCGCACTTTTTTGCGTTCTGCGGGAAAATAAAAACTCCCGACTTCGCTTGGAAATCAGGAGTTTATTGCTATTTGCTTTTCTTCAAAGTGGTGCCACCAGGAATCGAACCGGGGACACAAGGATTTTCAGTCCTTTGCTCTACCAACTGAGCTATGGCACCGTCTGCATTCTGCATTTCTTGATTGCGGTGCAAAGGTAACGCATTTTTTTGAAATGCCAAACTTTGCGGAGAAAAATTGTGAGAAGTTGGAAAATATGGCGGCCTTTGCAGAAAAATGCAGCGGAGTTTCAAAAAAATGTCCGCGTGCTTCTATAGAAATGCGCGGACATTTTTTTGAAGATGCTTTACTCTTTCAACGGATTCCATCCTTGTGCTTTAAGTTCCAGTTCGTTTCCGTCGCGTGTCACGAGCGCACATCCCATTTCCGGCGCTGTGATATGGCCTATCACTTTCACGTCTTTGAGGCGTGAAACGGTTTCGTGAGCCGTGAGGGGAACCGTAAACAGCAATTCATAGTCCTCCCCGCCGTTGAGAGCGCAGGTGCTCAAATTCATGTTGAACTCTTCTGCCATGACTGCAGTCTGGTAGTCAATCGGAATGCGTTCCTCATATACGCGGCATCCTGTGTGGCTTTGCGAACAGATGTGCATCAGTTCTGATGAAAGTCCGTCTGAAATGTCCATCATTGCAGTGGGCTTGATGCCGGCTTCCGCCAGACTTTCTATGATGTCTTTTCGGGCTTCCGGCTTGAGGATGCGTTCCAGCAGGTATTCTTTTCCCGCAAAATCCGGTTGAACCTCTTTTTCTCCTTGGAAAACGGCCTTTTCGCGCTCCAGCAGCTGGAGGCCCATATAGGCTGCCCCTAAGTCGCCCGACACGCAGATGAGGTCTGTTGCGCGGGCTCCGTGGCGGTAAACCACTTTGTCTTTGTCCGCTATGCCGATGCAAGTTATTGAAATGGCCATTCCTGTAACGGACGAGGTGGTATCTCCTCCCACTATGTCCACATGGTGCAGTTGGCAGGCCAGCTTTATCCCTTCATAGAAATCTTCCAAGTCTTCTACGCAGAAACGTTTGGATATGGCCAGAGACACCGTAATCTGTTTCGGTATCCCGTTCATGGCGTAGATGTCGGAGAAGTTGACCATTGCTGATTTGTATCCGAGATGTTTCAGAGGCGTGTAGACCAAGTCGAAGTGTACGCCTTCCATAAGCAGGTCGGTTGTTGCCAGCACTTGTTTTCCGGCAAAATCCATGACTGCGGCATCGTCGCCGATTCCGTATTTTGTTTCTGGATTTTGCAGTTTGATGTCTTGGGTGAGATGCTTTATCAAGCCGAATTCGCCCAAGGTTGATATTTCTGTTCTTTGTCCTTCGTGCATACTGTTTCAGGCTCTGTTAATTAGTTCTCTCATGATGGTCGTCATTCGCGGTTGGGCTTCGTCTGCCGCTCGTTGCACTTCTTCGTGCGACACTTCCACAATCTTGCCTTCCACTCCCAAGTCGGTAATCACTGAGATGCCGAACACTCGGATTCCGCAATGGTTGGCCACAATCACTTCCGGCACAGTCGACATGCCCACTGCGTCCGCTCCTAAGATGCGGAACATTTTGTATTCGGCCGGAGTCTCGAACGTGGGGCCTTGAGTGCCGATGTAGACGCCTTGCTGCACTTTGATTCCTTTTTCCTCGGCGATTTCCAGTGCGCGGTTGATGAGTTCTTTGGAATACGCTTCGCTCATGTCCGGAAAGCGCGGGCCGTAGTCGATGTTTTTTCCCCGAAGCGGATGTTCCGGGAAGAAGTTGATATGGTCTGTGATAATCATCAGGTCTCCGATTTCAAAGTTTTCGTTCGTGCCTCCGGCAGCGTTTGACACGAACAGCGTCTTGATGCCAAGTTCTCGCATTACGCGGACAGGAAAGGTTACTTCTTTCATGGAATATCCTTCATAGAAGTGGAAGCGCCCTTGCATGGCCATGATGTCTTTGTTTCCTAACTTTCCGAAGATGAGCTTTCCCTTGTGGCCTTCTACTGTCGATACGGGGAAGTTCGGAATTTCGGAATAGTTTATTTCGTATGCGTCGGTAATCTCGTGTACCAGACTGCCCAGTCCCGTGCCCAAAATGATGGCCGTTTCGGGACAGGTGTGCATCTTAGCCTTGATATAGGCTGCGGTTTCTTGAATTTTTTCTAACATACTCGATTATTTTAGGGTTAAATATTAGCTCTCCACTGTTCAGAAACTTCACTTCTATCGGGAGCGTATAAATGTACGGCTTCAGTGTTTTGCTCAGGCAAGGATGGTCTGCCAGGCGTGCCGCGTCCTTTTCTGTCGTAACGATCAGCCTTTTCCCTTCCGGCAATCGGCTGAAGGCTTGTTCCAGTTTCTGCATGTCGTTTCCGTTGAACGCATGATGGTCGGGAAAAGTCAGCGGATGTATGCTCGTGCAGTGCGCTTTCAAGGTGCGGACCAGCGGCTCCGGAGAAGCAATCCCGGTGAGCAGCAGCACTTCTTCTCCTTTTTCGAGACTTTCTATGCTGCGTTCCGGCATGTCGGCAAACAGCGGATGCAGTTTGCCGTATTCCATAGTTGTAAAAAACAGCCCTTGATTCGGAGAAAGGCGGAGGCGTTTTCGGATAAACGCCTGCTCTTTTTCGCTTAAATCTCGCGGGCATTTGGTGACGACGACAATGTCTGCCCGTGTTTTGCCGGACGCGGGTTCTCTTAGTCTTCCTGCCGGAAGCGCCATGTCCTGATAGAAAGGGCGGCTGTAGTCGGTCAGCAGTATGGAGATGCCCGGCTTAACATAGCGGTGCTGGAAAGCGTCGTCCAGCAAAATTACGTCTATATTCGGATTCGTATTCCTGTCAATCAATCGGGCGATTCCCCGGCATCGGTTCGCGTCGACCGCTACTGTGACGCCAGGAAACTTTCGGAACATCTGAAGGGGTTCGTCGCCAATGTCTTTTGCCGTTGCAGAGCCGGAAGCCAGCACAAAGCCTTTTGTTTGCCGCCTGTATCCGCGACTCAAGGTCGCCACTTTGAACTTGTCTTGCAGCAACCGGATCAAATACTCCGTATGGGGGGTTTTCCCCGTACCGCCTACGGCCAAGTTGCCGATGCAAATCAGCGGAACCGGAAACGACCGCGAGCGGAGCACTCCCCAATCGAACAGTTTGTTGCGGGTGCTTACGCCTATCCGGTACATGACGCTGAAAGGCCACAAAATCCAATATATTTTCGGTTTCCGGCACATGAATTTTTTCTTTATCTTATCGGATGTGCAAATCGAAAGGCATACGGGCTTGCAGGCGGTCGGCCTTGTCAATATGTTTGAGCAGCTGCGCTCCGTTGTAAAACTCTCCGAAGGCGGATTGCAGTTTGCCGTTGATATAGCGGTCGGTTCCTGTGTTCATCAAATAAGTCAGGAAGTTTTCTTTTTCCGGATAGCTGACCGTATTGAAATCGGTTGTTCCGCTCATTTCTGCAGCAATCTCAATGGCGGTATCCATTCCCCCTAAGTCGTCCACCAGATTCAGTTCCTTAGCCATCTCTCCCGTCCAGACACGTCCTTCCGCAATCTTCTTGATGGAGTCTGCAGGCATTCCTCGTCCTTCGGCGCAACGTTTGGTGAAAAGTTCGTATCCGTTGTTTACCATGTTCTGCATCAATGCTCCTTCCTCCTCATTCATCGGGCGTCCTATGTTGCCTAAGTCTGCCAGACGGTTCGTCTTCACTCCGTCGAAACGCAAGCCTAATTTGTCTTTCAGCAGTCGGGATGCGTCAGGAACGAGGCCGAAGATGCCGATTGAGCCGGTCAGTGTGGCCGGTTCTGCTACAATCCGTGATGCGGCGCACGAGATGTAATACCCTCCTGATGCAGCATAGTCGCCCATTGACACGACGACCGGCTTTTCCGCATTCAGCAAGGACACTTCTCTCCATATCTGTTCCGAACCGTAAGCGCTCCCTCCCGGCGAGTTGACCCGTAAAACCACAGCTTTTATGCGCTCATCTTTGCGGAGTTCGCGCAAATCCTTAGCCATCTTTTCCGAGTTGATTCCTTCGTCATACGATGCAGCATTGTCTATTTCTCCGAAAGCATAATATATGGCTATGACGTTTTTGCTTTTGCTTTTCGGACTGTCTGGCACGTTGGCCATTTCGTCTAAAGAAAGCGTTCGCAGGTTGTCGGTATTTTCCATTCCCGTCAATGACTTCAGATAGGCCAGCACTTCGTCCTTATACATCAGCGTGTCGGCTAGTCCGGTTGCTGCATACGTTTCTGCCGGCTGGAAATCCATGTTCCGGTCCGCCAACGAATTCAGCGTGTCCGCGCTGATGTGGCGTGACTCTGCAACATCCGCTACAATTCCCTGCCAAATGGAGTTGACAAATGCCTGTGTCTGTTCGCGGTTGGCCGGACTCATTTCCGTGCAGACAAAGGGTTCTACAGCCGACTTGTAGGTGCCGACACGGAACACTTGCATCTTTATGCCGAGCTTTTCAAGCAAATCTTTGTAGAACATGCTTTCCGCTGCTAAGCCATGCCAGCTTAAACTTCCTGCCGGATTGACAATTATCTTGTCGGCTGCGCTTGCTATATAATAGCCGCCCTGCGTGTAAGCGTCGCTATAGGCGATTAAGAATTTTCCGCTTTTTTTGAAATTGACTAAAGCATTGCGTATTTCTTGCAAGGATGCGTATGAACAATCCAAGATTCCGGCATTCAAGTAAATGCCTTTGATGTTGCTGTTGGTTTCAGCTTTCCGGATGGAAGCCAATATGTCGTCCAGGCCGTGGGTAGACATCTGCTCGCCCAAAAACTGGTCGATAGGACTTGACAAGTATCGTTCCGTAACGACACCTTCAAGGTCGAGCACGAACACGGAGTTGCTCCTTACAACGGTTTCACTGCTTGACGTTGCCATAATGCCTGCCAATGTTATAATGCCGATAAAGGCCAAAACGAATCCGCAGATGGCAATGCCTGTAATTGTTGCCAATGTGCTCCGGAGAAATTCTTTCATTTCAATAGCATTTTATGATTGTTGTTCTTGCATTTTTGCTTTGAAGGCGAGCGCGTACATGCGCATTTGTTTTACCATTGCCAGCAACCCGTTGCTTCGCGTCGGGGACAGATGTTCTTTCAGCCCGATTTCCTCGATGAAGTACAAGTCGGCATTCAAGATTTCGTCCGGAGTATGTTCTGATACCACTCTTATCAGAAGGGCAATAATTCCTTTTACTATCAGAGCGTCGCTTTCTGCCCGGAAGGTTACTTTCCCGTTTTCCAAGTCCGCCTGAAGCCATACTCGGCTTTGGCATCCGTCTATCAGATTCTTGTCCGTTTTGTATATCGGATCGAGAGGGGGCTGTTCATTGCCTAAGTCGATAAGGAGTTGGTATTTGTCCATCCAATCGTCAAATTCGCTGAATTCTTCTATCACTTCATCTTGGAGTTCGTTGATTGTTTTCATTGTCGTTTGCTTTTATTTCTCGTTATAAATCACTTCCATCACGGTTTGTCCTACCGCTTGGAGAGTTGCCTTGTCTATATTTTCGATTGTGTCGTCTGTCGTATGCCATGTAGGATTGAACCCTGTGTTCCCTTGAATGTCATAATGAATGATGTCTACGCAAGGGATTCCTCGAAAGCGATTGACATATACATGGTCGTCGGTCACTTCTCCGCCTTCCTGTTTTATGAAATATTGTCCGTATCCTAATCGTTCTGCCGTGTTCCAGATTTTTTTCATGACATTGTTGGCTGTACGTGCGGAGAAGCCTTCATAATAGAATGCCGCGCCTTTCGCGCCCACCATGTCCAGCAAGATGCCGAAACGTGCCTTGTAGTCGCTGACATGGGGAATCCGTCCCCAATATTGCGACCCTAAGCACCAAGTGTCCGGTTTGTAAGGGCCTTTGTAGAAGTCGGGTATTCCGTAGTCTTCCGCATCGAAGAAAACGATGTCGATGCCCACGGCGGGAGCCTGGAGCTGGATTTGCCGGGCGATTTCGAGCAGTACGCCCACGCCGCTTGCGCCGTCGTTGGCGCCGTCGATAGGAGTGTGGTGATACTTCTCATCATCTTGGTCGGCATAAGGGCGGCTGTCCCAATGCGCACACAGCATCACTCGTTTTTTCGTGTCCGGCTTATATGCTCCGATGATGTTGCGCGCTTTCAGGATGGCTCCGTTGTATGCCATGAGGTCGGCATACTGGTTGTATACTTTTGCGCCGAACCTTTCCAGCTGGCTTGCCAGATAGTTGCCGCAGGCCTTGTGGGCAGGCGAGTTGGGCACGCGCGGCCCGAACTTCACTTGTGCGTCAATGTAAGCGTATGCACTGTCAGCATTGAATGCGGGAGCTTGAATCAGAGTCTGAGTTTCCGTTTCTTCCGTCCGGTTGCTGTTTTCCTTGCTGCTTCCGCAGGAAATCAATGCGCTTCCCGTAAGAAGGGCCAATGCTGCAAGTGCGTTTTTATATGGAATCATAACAGTCTGGGTTTATCGAGCGTAAAGGTATAATTTATTTGCATACAGGGACTCGTTTTTTCCAATTTTCTTATGGAGGCGTTTCAATATCGTTTCAAGGCTGCAGCAGGCTTTGCCGCTGCGTTTCTTCCATAATTCTTAAGAAGTTGCCTCCCCAAATTTTCTGAATGTCCTTTTCGCTGTAGCGTTCCAGCAGCAGCTGTCGGGTGAAGTTGATGAGTTCCGAAGAATCGTTGCAGCCGATGATGCCTCCGTCGCCGTCAAAATCGGTGCCGATGCCCACATGGTCGATGCCCATCACGTTGACTGCATGATGGAGATGGTCGATGGCGTCATGGATTGTGGCTTGCCGGTCGGAGCGGAGGAAACCGCTGTAGAGGCATATCTGCACGGCGCCCCCCTTTCGGGCAATTGCTCTCAGCTGTTCGTCGGTCAGATTGCGGGGATGGTCGCACAAGCTCCGGCAGGAAGAGTGGGAACAGACAGGAGGCGCCGAACTGATTTCCAGCGCTTCATAGAAACTTCTTTCTCCGGCATGCGACAAGTCTACCATCATGCCGACCCGGTTCATTTCGTTGATGACCTGTTCGCCGAACTTGCTGACTCCCAGATTTTCCTCATTGTAGCGTGCTGAACCGCAAATGTCGTTGTTTCCGTTATGGCAAAGCGTCATGTAAACTACCCCCCGTCTGCGGAAACGTTCTACATTTGCAATGTCTTTTCCGATGGCATAGCCGTTTTCTATGCCGAGCATGACGGCTTTCTTGCCCTCCCGTTTCAGGCGGTACAAATCGGCGGGAGTGAAAGCTATGTCTATGTCGGTGCAGTTCATGGCCACCATTTCTTCTATTTCGTCCAGAAGCTGGTCGGCCTTGGCTGTAGCGGCAATCAGAGCTTCTTCGGTGCGCTCTTGTTGGGGGAGGTAAGCCGCCATTACGGTTGCGTCTTGACGGCCTTCCGTCATTTTATGAAGGTCTACCTTAATTTGAGGGTCGCGCGCGGCGAAGTTGATATGCCGGTCGAAAAACATCGGCGTGTCGCAATGCGTGTCGAGGGTGAGGATGCGGCTGTGGATGCGTTTGGCTTCGCGAAACGAACGGGCTTCCTTTACTAACCATCCGAAGAGGGGCATCATGCACTTGTCCCGGTTCAGGATGAAGCATTCCGGATGCCACTGCACGCCCAACAAAGATTTGCATTCCGTGCTTTCAATCGCTTCTATCACTCCGTCGGTGGAGGCGGCCGAAACCCGGAAGCCGGGGGCGGGCGCTTTTACAGCCTGATGGTGGAACGAATTGACCGGCAGCTTCTCCGTGCGCATAATCCGGTGCAGCAGACTTCCTTCCGCCACGGATACCGTATGCGAAGCGAAAGCGCGGTCCATATCCTGGCTGTGCTTGAGCAAGGGGGCGGGCATTTCCGTATAGATGTCTTGATAGAGCGTTCCTCCTAAGGCGGCGTTCATCACTTGTATTCCTCGGCATATACCCAGTATCGGAATTTGCCGGTTGGCCGCCAGACGTGTCAGCATAAGTTCTTGGCGGTCGCGATAAGGGTTTATTCCGTGAAGCTCCCGGCGGGGCTCTTCATGGAGGAAAAGAGGATTGATGTCCGCCCCTCCCGTCAGCAGGATGCCGTCTACGCTGTCGAGCGTGTTCATGAGCAATCCCATGTTTTCATACGGGGGAATGACGACCGGCGTGCCGCCCGCTTGTACAACCGACTGGTAGTAGCCTTGCGCCAATGAAAGATTTCCGTCGGCGAAGTTGCCGGTAATTCCGATAAGCGGGGCTTCTTTGTGGTTGGGAAAGCGGCTGTGCAGGCCGTTGTAGTCTGTGTCGATGTCGAAAGATAAAGTTGTTGCCATACGTTAAATGTTTCTGCTGCGCTGACAAATATAGCGATTTATCCGAATAAATTTTGCATATTTGTTTAAAATCTAACGACATGGAACCGATACGAACACTCTCCCAATTGGTGAATTGCTTGCGCTCCAGAGGGATACGGCGCAGGGTGGCGGTGGTTTGCCCGAACGACCCTCATACGGAATACGTCATTATCCGCAGTTTGAGAGAAGAAATTGCCGAATATCTGTTGGTTACGGACACTGCCCACCTTGACACGGCTTGGCATTTATGGTCGGCTTCTCCCGACTTTATCCGGATTTATGAAGCGGCCACCCCCGATGATGCGGCGGCTCTTGCCGTGCAGCTGGTTCGTACAGGCGAAGCGGACATACTGATGAAAGGGCTGATAAACACCGACAACCTTCTTCATGCGGTATTGAAGAAAGGGTTCGGCCTGCTGCCTGAAGGGGGAGTGTTGAGCCATGTGGCTGTAGCGCAGATTCCGCTGTATCACAAGCTGTTGTTTTTTTCGGACGCTGCCGTCATTCCCCGCCCTACGCTTGAACAGTTTCGGGCAATTGTCCGGAACGACATCGCCCTGTGCCGCAAGTTCGGAAACGGCGAGCCTCGTGTGGCGTTGGTTCATTGCACGGAAAAGGTCAGCGAAAAGTTTCCTCACACGCTGAGCTATGCGGCTTTGAAGAAGGAGGCGGAGGAAGGCAGGTTCGGCCCTGTTTTCGTAGACGGGCCGATGGATGCCAAAACTGCATGCGACAAGCATAGCGGAGACATCAAGGGGCTTTCTTCGCCGGTGGTGGGAAATGCAGACATCATGGTGTTTCCTAATATTGAATCGGGCAACACGTTTTACAAGACCTTGTCTTTGTTCGGCGACGCGAACATGGCGGGAATGCTGACAGGCACCGTAGCTCCGGTGGTGGTGCCTTCGAGAAGCGATTCGGGAAACTCCAAGTATTACAGCCTGGCTCTTGCCTGTATAGCGGGAAAAGAGGGCGGCCAATAGTTTGAAATGCCCGCAGTTTTTTGCAGGAACGCGCCGATGTTTTTTTTATTTATTCTAACTTTTATATATCTTGCTTATGAGAATATTGGTCGTCAATCCCGGCTCTACCTCCACCAAGTTGGCGGTGTATGATGAAAGCGGCCCCTTGTGGAAGGAAAGCCTTAGCCATCCGGCGAAAGAGCTGGCCGTATTTTGTCATGTCAACGAGCAATACGATTATCGGCGGACGCACGTGAAAGACGCTTTGAAGAGGGCCGGAATCCGATTGGAGTTTGATGCGGTGATTGCGCGGGGAGGACTGTTGAAGCCTACTCCGGGAGGGGTGTACCGGATAGACGAGCGCATCAAGAGAGACCTATGGAACGCCGATATGGAACATGCGTCCAATTTGGGAGCATGGATAGCCGATGAAATAGCCTCAGAGACCGGATGCCCTTCGTTTATCGCAGACCCGGTAGTGACTGACGAGCTGTGCGACATAGCCCGTCTGACGGGCATACCTGAAATTCCCCGCATTTCCATCTTCCATGCCCTGAACAGCCGTGCGGTTTCTCGGAATTATGCTGCGCGCATCGGCAAAAAATATGAAGATTTGAATTTAGTTGTAGCACATTTGGGAGGGGGAATTTCCGTAAGCGCGCATTGTTGCGGAAAAGTTGTCGACGTGAACAATGCCTTGAACGGGGAAGGGCCGTTCAGTCCGGAGCGGGCCGGCACTGTTCCTGCACGCCAGCTGGCAGACCTTTGTTTCAGCGGGAAATATACTTACGGAGAAATCCGGAAGATGCTGAACGGACGGGGAGGGCTGCTTGCCCATCTGGGCACAACGGACGTGCAGACGGTTGTACGGTGGGCTCATGCCGGAGCGAAGAATCACAAGCTGGTGTTGGATGCCATGCTTTATGCCGTGGCCAAACAGATTGGGGCGATGCATGTAGCCTTGCATTGCCGGACTGATGCCGTGATTCTGACGGGAGGCATCGCCTTCAGTGACTATTGCACCGATGCAATACGGGAGTGGATTGGGAGTCTTGCTCCGGTGGCCGTGATGCCGGGCGAGGATGAGATGGGGGCGTTGGCCATGAATGCGATAGGAGCCTTGAAAGGGGAGCTTCCGTTGCAGGAATACAATCCCTGATTTCCTTTGAACGCAAAAACGCAGGGGCGCAAAGTCGTGCATACCGGAATCAAACGTGTTCCTTTTGCAGCTTTGTGCCCCTGTGTCTTATGTTTGGTTTATGGCGTGCTTTCTTATGCACGTCGGTCCGTGCATCCGAGTTGTTTATCTTCCTTCATATTCGTGCTTCCTTTTCGGGTTCATCGGAAACCAGCCTTTCAGCACTCGCTTGCGCTGGTCGAATATCTCTTTGATTGTCCAGAAGGAAGAAAAGGAGAACACTCCCAACAAGGAGGAAAGAAACAGGTTGTCTGTAAACAGCGAACCTGCAATTCCCGCAAGTCCCAGAAGCAGGAAGACCCACCAGCAGCGGGTTCCCCAGTAATATTCAGCCTTGATGACAACCGGATGAAACACCCCGATGATGAGGAAGGTGCATATTCCGATGGCGATTCCGCCGACATGCAGCGATTCCGTCCATTCCATCACTCGGCTTCTTTGCGGATAGGTATCTCTTTCTTGATGCTCTGTTCCAGCGAAATCAGCGTTTCCGTGGCGGTTACTCCCGGTATCTCCTGAATTTTGGAGTTCAGCAGTTCCATCAAATGCTCGTTGTCGGTGGAATACAGTTTGGTCAGCATGGTGTACGGACCTGTGGTGAAATGGCATTCCACGATTTCGGGGATTTTTTGCAGCTCGGCTACTACGCTTTTATACATGGAACCTTTTTCGAGTTTGATTCCCACATACGTGCAGGTGCTGTATCCCAGACTTTTGGGGTTCACGTGGTATCCTGAACCGATGATTACCCCCAAGTCAATCAGGCGCTGTACGCGCTGGTGGATGGCCGCGCGTGACACTCCGCATTCTGCGGCCACGTCTTTGAACGGAATTCTGGCATTTTGTGAAATGATTTCCAGAATCTGTTTGTCAAGTTTATCAATTTTTTCCATATTTCAAATGGTTCTGGTTTTTATCATATTGTAAGCAAATGTAGAAAAAGTTTTTTATTTCTCCGCTATTTTGACTGGAATAAATGTTTTTTTTCAGATAAAAGACAACGCTTGCCTCGGCGCGGGGACTCCGGACGGCAGCGTTTTGTCTTGAATGCGGCTGCATTCCGGCGAAACGCCGCCGCGCTTCGTTTTTTTTCGGGCTAACTTTCCGCTTTGCTTTGCGGCGGTTACGGATTTTTTTGTTAGCTTTGTAAGAAACCTGAAATGAGACAAATATGAAACGTTTATTATGTTGTTGGGCGGCGGGCGTTGTTTTGCTGGCGCTGGCCGGATGCGCAAACACATCGGGCATAGGCGATGCGATTATGAACCGGGCGGATTTTCGTGCTCTTGACGCGGAAGAAGTGAATGAACGGGCAAAGACCGTGAAAGTGAAGATTCCGACAACGATTGTTACGTATAAGGGCCTTAACGTTCATAATGACAAAAAGGAGGTGGAAGTGAAGGCCGGAACGGTGGTGCGGGTGTTGGCTCAAGTGGACGATGAGGGCAAGCCGGGCCACAAGGGGATGCGTTCGGATTTCCTTATCGAACTGCCCGACGGCACGCGGGGGACAGGGCCGCTGCCCGAAGCCTATATCGGAGAGCGGGGGTTGGAATATAAAGGTACGTCCGACCCTCATGCAGCTCCTGACACTGTGGTGCTGACGGATATCGTCAAAGAAAAGTCGTCCAATCCTTATTCAGCTCCCGTGTATCAGTATGTAGTGAAAACGTTGTACGGCGACGGCAAGACGAAAACGCTGTCCGCTGCGCCGATATGGGAGCGGGATGTGGTGCTTCCGTTGGTCAGCGTGCAATGGGCTTTGTATTGTCGCGACGCGCGCCGGATAAAGGCGCAGCTTGAGGGGTGTACTTTGCAGGAAGCGGACAGTGTGCTGCTGCCCGCTCAGTATGTTTGCAAGGAAGATGGGAAAACCTTGGCGGTGTACAGCCATATTGCTCCCGCTCATACGGAGCATGGGACGGAAGGCGGGTTGGTCTTGATTTTTGAAAACGGACGTCTGGCCGGCGTAGACGGGATGAGGGCGGTAGACCGCCCGTGGAGCCAGTCGCTTCCGGGAATGGAGTGGTGGGGAAGCCATGCAGGAGCCACTCCTGACGGATGGAAAGTGTATGCCGACTTTCCAAAATGTTCCGGCTTCAGCTTTTGGTGGTTCGGCCGGTTTTTCCGTCCGTTTATAGGCTTCTTGCTTGTGCTGCTGTGCTTTGCCGCAGCTTTTGCGCTTCCCTGGCTGCTCGCTTTCTTCGTATGGGGGCGCATCAGGCTTCTTGCCAACTGGCTGATATTGCTCGTAACCTATTTGTCGCAGGCCGCCGCTCTTTGGTTCGTCCTTTGCTTCACGATGTGGGGATGTGCGATATTCTGGGTCGTATGCGCTACCGTGTTGGCAGTCGGGCTGTTCACGGCTCCCACATACATGGCTACATTGGCTTTCAGGGGCGAACGGTGTCCGTATTGCCATCGCATGAAAAACATCAGCTATATAGGCACGAAAGATAGAGGGTCGTTTACGGCAAGAAGCGGCGTGAAGCAGCGTGACGATTATTCGCATACGGAAGTGGCTTACGAGGACAACAAGAAAATCGTTACGCGGTATTACGAGCGTAAGAACTATCGCACGGTGACTGAAGTGGAATCCGGTGACGAATTGTACCATTGCAACAATTGCGGCAAGGATTTCAAGGTCTCGTTCACGTTCCGCAATTCGTATGACGTGAAGGCTTAGCTGAAAGGATTGAAGAAGCTGTAGTTTTCTTTTTGAAGATTATTTGTCATGCCGTTTGGCTGGTGCGCCCCAATAGCTCGGATGCTCGTTGTCCGGATTGACCACAATCTTTTCCAACACAATCTCCGGATCGACCATATACACTTTCAGGGTATGGAAGCCCGGTTTGTCCACATCCAGTTCTACATCCAACCAGCGCATATTGTCGAACACCTCGTTTCTCATGGGTTTCCCGTTTCCGCTCAATGCCAATGCATTTGGAGCCGGAAGCGGTTTCAAGACTTTCGACAGTTTGAGATTCTGCGGAGTGTATTCTCCGAAGGTGTCGACAAGACCTTTCCGGGCATCCAGCACGACCGGAGTCTTGTTGTCCATCCCTGCTGCAATACGCAGACCGCGTGCCGGATTGACATCCTGTGTGGGAAGAATGCCCAGTGCCACCGTTGTCTTTCCGGCTGAGGGAAGATAGATTCTGTATTCCAGACGGGCAGCCTTCTTGTGTGAAAGGGTGCTCTCTGCTGTAACGGGAAGGATACCCATATTGCCTTTTCCCCTGCCCAAATCGGGGAGGAATGTCCATTTCGCCTGTTTGCCCGGAATATTGGCGTTATAGGAGTATGCCGGAATGGAGAACTCCGTTTGCGCCAATGACCCGAAGAACGGTTCTTCGCTCCGGGGAAGCGGAGCGTTTACAACCGGCACCTTTACTGTTGCCGTGTCTTTTCCGCAAACAATTCTGACACTCCCCTCCACTGTTCCCTGGGGAGCGTTCTCCCAGTCTATCGAAACGTTCAGACGAGCATCTTTCTTTGTTCTGCCTTCCTTGGCATCCATCTGAATCCACGGCTGTGCAGACACAGCTGTGTAAGCTATCTCGCCCACACCCCGGTTGAATATGTCGATGCAATAAGTCTGGTCACTCAGCGCATCAAAGACCGGAAGCGAAAGTTCCTTCGTCATCAGCGGCCATGCCGCTTCACTTCCCTCCACTGCCACACCAAGACGGGGCGTGCCGAGCGGACTGACAAACGAGAGTTCCGGAAGGATGTTATCGTCCGGCATAAACCATTTCGTATAGCCGATGTGCTTGTCCGACATCATGTGTTTCCATTTCCCGTCGGCCGTTTCGTCGTTATACCGCCGGGTCAGTTGCCAGTCAAGGTCGAACAGTTTCCTTGCACGGTCGGCCCAGTCATTCGCACTGACACGCCCCTGCTTCGCATACAGGCGGTTCCTGCCGGCTGAAAGATAGATTTCAGCCGCTCCCGCAGAAGCCTTTGCCGGATAAAGCACCAACTGGTAATAGGCATCCCGGCATTCAGGGGAGATTTTTCCTTCCAGACCCTCAGCTTTTTCCGCCACCTCTTTCCATAAGTCCAGCATCCGGTCCGCCTCATGATGGTTGACTATGCTGAACACATCCGGCAACTGCACCTCCGCCTTGCGCATCAAGTTATACTTGGTGTATTTCGCAACTACCTCAGCAATCTCTTCCGCATGTTCATCTCCGAAGTTCTGCGCAGCCCACTGTACAGTATATTCCTGCACTTTGTCTGCTGGAACCGCATCCGGATTCCACGCGTAACGCATGATGAAGTCAATGGGAAGTTCTTTCGGTTTCAAGTCACCCACATTCACAATCCAAAGGTCATCGATTCCTGACTCATAAGCCAGATGGAACTGCTCACGCAGTTTGGACACAGGAGAAGTGGTGACCCAACGGTCGTTCCACGGTCCACCGTTCATATCCACATGATAGTAAAGCCCCATTCCGCCCTTGCGGTTTCGCTCCTTCGCCGGCCCTGTACGGCGGATATATCCCCAGTTGTTGTCACAGAAAAGCAGAAGCACGTCATCAGGCACAGTAAAACCTTTGTCATAGTAACGTTGCACCTCCGTGAAGATCGCCCATAATTGCGGAACTTCAGAAGGCTCCTGTCCATACACCTCACGGATAATTTTGCGCTGTCCGTCTATCACATCATGTAGCACCTTCATGTTTTCTTCATCATTCCCCTTTCCCATGGCCACATCCCCGTCGCCGCGCATACCGATGGTGATGATGTTGTCATAGTTCTTGTTCCGTTCCAGTCCTTCACGGAAAAACTTGTCGATATTCTCTTTATTGACGGCATAGTCCCACGGACCAATTTCGGCCTTTCTTCTGGTATATTCCTTGTGCGCACGCATCATCGGTTCATGGTGGGAAGTTCCCATAATGATACCATACATGTCGGCGACGGCCGGGTTCTGCGGATCGTCTTCATTGAAGGCCGTAGCCCACATGACAGGCCAGAAATAGTTGGCTTTCAGGCGGAGCAGAAGTTCGAAAAGATGGGCATGCATCTTCGAGTTGAGTCCTCCGAACTTTGCTGAAGCCCATCCGCCGAACGAAGGCCATTCGTCGTTGATGAAGATGCCCCGGTATTTCACCTTCGGCGAAGGCTGCACATATCTCCCGGCCTTTACGTAGAGAAACGCGCTCGTCTTTACGGGAACATCCGCCCACCAATACCAGGGAGAGACGCCGATTTTTTCCGAGATGTCGTAGATGCCATAAATCGTTCCGCGCTTGTCGCTTCCGGCTACAACCAAATTGCCGTCTATAGTCTGGATTACGAACGATTCCCACTGCCCCTTCACGGAAGACACGTCGAGCTTCTTCTCGGAAACCAATCGGTCAATCAGCGGACTTTTTCCGATTGTACCCACAATGACAGACTTCGGCGCGGGAGAGTCGCTTTCCACCACCTGAGCCGGAGTGCCGGACACCTTGCGGATGTCGTCTCCCAAATCTCTTGCCGCACGAACCACTCCCGCCCAGTCGTCGGGAGAGACATAAACGGAAGTCGCCCTGCCGCCTGCCGCAATGCAGAAAGCGTCCGGTGAACTTTCATACTGGATATACTGCGGCACCGTACTGAGCAGACCGGTCTTCACTGGTCCGGTTGCAGATAAACCGCAGTTCATTCCTAATATGCAAAATAATAATATTAAAAAGAATCGTGTCATAAGCAGTTTGTTTTTGCAAATGAAAACTTGTCGGTTAAATGAAGAATGAAGAATCTCGAAAATGCGAGCTGATGCACACGAGATTCTTCATTGCATTCAATGTGACAAAATGAAATTTGATTTTTCATTTTGAGACAGCCTCATAAAATCGTTATTTCAAGGTTATCGTATAAGTCTTCACTTTCCCCTTGTAATCAAACTTCACAATCGCCTTTCCGTCTTTTGCTTCCGGTTGGGTGATGTCAATCCCTACGCTCGGATTGTCTGATGAAGCGGTGACTTCAGGAATCCCCTCTGTATCCGCAGAAAGCGTGCAGACAGCCTCATACTGGTCGTATCCGGTATAGCCGTTGGATTCGGTAGAGCGTACAGGCGTATCGGGAAGTTCCACATCCCGTCCGTTCACCTGAATGGCGACACTCGGCGGAGTGATATATTGCATGCTCTCTTCATCGGCACTGAATCCCAGTCCTCGGAAAACACACAGCTGTCCGTCCGCTTCCCCCTCCGCTACCAGGAAGATGGCATGTTTCTTGTCCAGCGGCTTCACGGCATCCGTCACATCCAAAGTGAACTTAACCGTTTCTTCTTGGCTGGAACCGGCAGGGACAAGTATTTCGCCCAGTTTCTTTCCTTTCCATGCGTTGTTGTCCCAAGGGCCGTCCAACCAGACGCTTACCTTGAATGCGGATTGGGTGGAAGGAGTCAGGAAAAGATTGAAATATGTCTTTTCATATGTCTTCGCTCCGGCAAAGGGCTTGAGTCCCTTCTGCGCCTTGTCCAGACCACCAAAACCGAAATACTTGAAACCGACGATGTCGCCTTTCTTCATGTCGACCGGCATGTTGTTGTCCCAGATGTCCCATGAGTCCTGCATGGCTTTCCCGTTCGACAGATAGCAGGCATAGCCGGCGGAATAATATTTGTAGGGGTCCATTCCATAAATCTGGAAACCTTCAGATGTGACTTCTGCGCCTGTATAGGTATCGCCGTTGCTGGCCTTTGCCTGCCAGATGCTATCCGGTGCATACGGGTCATATCCGCGGATGACCACTTTCCCGCCTTCCGCCACCGGCTTTTCGTCCCATTGAACATTTATCGGAGCCACCATAGCCTGACGCGCATAGCCGAAGCCACGCGGCGGACGATGATAGAACACGTACCACTGCCCGTTGATATCCTGAATGCTTCCGTGAGTGTTGTGCCCTCCGTTGGTGGTCTGCAGCTTGTCTCCCATCTGATTGAGGACAACGCCACGTGAATCGACCAATACACCGCCGCTTCTCCACGGTCCCAGCGGACTGTCGCCATAAGCGTAACGGAGCGTGGAATTTGAACTTCCCAAGCCGTATTCCGGACCGGAATAGCCGGAGAAGATGACTACGTACTTGTTTCCAACCTTACGGATGGAAGAAGCCTCGAAGAAATTGAAGTCTTCCGGCTTCTGGTCCTTATAGAGTGCCGGATATTCCGTTCCTTTCGGGTCGCGTATCTCACCATACTTCGAACTTGCCGGAATGAAATAAGGAATGACCTCCGTTCCCGGACGGACAGAATACATGGTGTTCGGATCCAACTGTGCGGCCGATGAACGCTGGAATCCCCAATAGCCGTAGGCGCGGAATCCGGTGCCATAGTCCGGGTCGTCGGAATCGGTTATCTCTTCCACAAATACGGCAGGGTCGAATCCGAAGATGCTTCCCGACAAGGTGCCTGTCCCCTCCTCATTGAGGTTGACTGGAGTGAAAGGCCCGTCCGGACGGTCTCCTTTGCATACCATGGCACCCCGACGGTTGCCCCGGCTGTGCGGATACAGATAATATTCCTTCTTGCCGTCTTTCCGTCTGACTTCCACCAAATCCGGAGCGTACATCACATCCCATTGGTCTTGGATATTGTAGGTAAAGATGGCGCCCTCGTCTTTCTAGTCGTTCAAGTCTTCCACAGGAGCAGACCACATGTGTACATCCGATCCGCAATAACTGGTAAAACGTGCGTCGTGAGAACCGATAATATAGGCACGATACTTTCTGGGGTTGTCCGGGTCTTCAAACACACGCGGCTCACCGTCCGGCAGATGTTCCCAAAGGGGAAGATAAGGGTTTCCCGTTCCAACTGCCTGAGAGTCGGACAGAGCTTGTCGGCTTCCCACACAGGAAGAAGTCACGGCACTCCCCAATAGAAGCGTGAAAGCCATTTTCGTTATATAAGGTTTTCTGATTTTCATGATTCCAATGTTTAACTATGTTTCTTTAATTTATGAATACCCGTATTTGCCAATATTTGTAGGGGCGGACACACAGGTTCGCCCTTACATTTAGCCGGATGCGGACAGTTTATTCCAATACAAAATTGTCCAATTTGAGCTCGCCGCTTCCGGCTCCGGTGGCTTTAAGCTCTATCGTATTTTTTCCTTCGCTCAATTTGACAGGAACAGCGATTGTCTGCCAGTTTCCCAGGCCGGTACTTTCAAAATTGATTGGAGATTCGGACTTGCTGTCGTTGACATAAAGCTCAAAATTGCTGTTTGCCGCCGTTGCACAATAGCGGATATACAGAGTGTAGTTCCTTGCTTCCGCCACATTGAATTCATCGCGTAATGCAGCATCCGCACCGGTTCCGAGATTGACGAATCCCATGCCGGTATAACCCGGTACCAAATCGGCATTGTCGTTATAAGCTTGTGCCAGCACATATCCGCCGATATTCTTGTATTCCATATCTTCCGCTTCATGCTGGTAAGGGCCAGTGTATTTAGTGTTCGGAGCAGGCGGATTGGAAAGCTGGGTTACCGATGTATATTGGGTTTCCCTTCCGGTCGCGTTGCCCGAACAGTTGATGGTAATGTCTACGCCTCCGTTATGCTCCACGGTCAGAGTAAACACTCCGTCGGCCCATGACGTTGTCGCACTTGCCTGAACACCGGTATTGGTGGTGAAGTTGTTTCTTGCCTTGCAAGTATATGAAGGCTTATTAGTGCAGCCGTGTATTTCAATGACATCCTTCACCTTCGGACCGTTGGGAGTATAGTTGGTAAGATAGAAGTCTACCTCGTCCGGATATTCTCTGATAAGTGCGGAAGAATATTTGGCGAACGAAAGCTCCATCTTGTCGCACGTGTTGTACTTGAACGGGATGGATGCGCTCTTGATATCCTTATAGGCATTGTATGCCACCCATGTGTTCTCGTAACGTCCCGCGTACATGTCGCCGGTATATTCTTCGGGGAACTCCTGATTGAAGAATTTCAACTTGTCGGCCATATTGCTGTATTGTCCGTTTATGAACTGGGACGCATTGAGCTGATACTTGAACGAACGGGCCGTTGCGTCAGCAAGCTCGTATGCGGTAGGGATGGTGGGATAGCGTCCAGTCTTCTTGAACCAAAGACGCTGACTTGCACCTTCTCCATCCTCATCGAGCTTATAGAGTCCTGTGAACAGAGTACTTGGTGCCAAATAGCCGGGATCGAACTGACCTTCCTTGGAAGTAACGTCGTTGAGAATGATGATTTTGGTGCGGTCCGTCACTTCCTCACGGGTCATAATCCGGATAGTTCCGTCGATAATCTTGCGGTAAATGTCGAAAGAAACAGCTTCCATTTGCGGGAAGAATTTCCAGTCGCGTTTGCGATATCCGCCGCTGGTACTGGTTGTCTCATTCTCCGTATAAGTCTGCTCAGTGGTAAGCTCCGGTCCGTCGAACACAGTTTGTCCGGTGAATGCGATGTGCTCCAGCAAAGCGGTAGCTTCGGACGCTACGGGAAATTCCTGGTCTCCGTTCCAATACTCATTGTTGTGAAGATACTCCAGCTGGTTCTCTTCGGTGTTCCATCCGCACTGGTCGAAGCGCATACCGTAATTTCCGGCATATCCTGACAGCCATGAGCCCAATCCGGTGCTTTCAATCTGGAACAAGCCCACCGGCGAGGTGAATTTCTCGCATATAATCAAGTTGTTCGAATACTGCTTGCAGAGGTCCGCCCATTCCGGATAGTCCTTGAACATGCCTACAGGCGAATGTTTCGCTCCATATTGCGCATGACAGAAGCTGATGGTCAGATAGCCTCCGTATTCGACGGTGAGCTTCATCAGGCCTTTCCAATGCTGGATGCGCTCTGCGTATGACGGAAGCTGTTCCGGATAACCGGCATCAGGATCAGCCGGATCGCCGAATCCCCAGCTCTGTTCGGCATAGTTGAAGCCGACAAAGTTGTTGTATTGGAAGAACTCATCATAAAGCGTTCCTTCCAGTTCTTCATACGAAGCATAGTCCTCGAATGCGGAGTATGCTCCACTTGCCGGCTGCACCATCACCCAAACATTGTTTTCGGCGCAGACGCGAAGCCATGACTTGGCAATGTTGTATCCGTCCGCCACCAGGTCGCGTCTGGAGGAAAGCGAGATGTTGAAGATAACGAAAGGACGTATGTCATCCGGTATGTTGTCAATCACCCATTGCGGGTCGGGATGCATCCATGTGTCGATATGGAAAATCCATGCCGGATGCTGAGGGTCAATCGGCCGCCGGATGCTTCCCATGTGTACATCGCCTTCTTTTCTTTCATAGTCAAACGTGAAACTTGTCGATTCATCGTTGAGCGTGAAAGCTAC
Source organism: uncultured Phocaeicola sp. (assembly GCA_944320135.1). Taxonomy (GTDB): domain Bacteria; phylum Bacteroidota; class Bacteroidia; order Bacteroidales; family Bacteroidaceae; genus Phocaeicola. Next base: position 30,403 of record CALUGI010000018.1, read on the forward strand.
TTCTTTCGCATACACGTCCACAATCTTGAACACGCTTTTCACTGCGCCTTCCTCCATCACCTTGTCCATTGTCTGCGTCTCGCTGTTGCAGGTCACTGTCCAATGCTTGTTCTCGTCCAGTCCCACCTGCGGAACGGCGGAAGCCACGCTCACCTTTTCTCCGTTCACGGTCAGCCAGTCGCCGTCGAGCGTCCAGTAATAGTCGCTCCCGCTACGCGACCTTCCATTTTTCGCAACGCTTATCTGCGGAGAGTACACATAATCGTCGCTTTCCGCATCGCCGCCTCCCAACGGAGTGATTCCGGTGCGGACGGTGAACGTGTTTCCGTCTGCCAGCTCAATGTTGTAGGAGGTGGACGAGAGCGTTACGCACGATGTCACGGCCACCTTTCCTTCGCCTGCCGTTATCATCCGCTGCAAAGCCTGCAGGTTGGCGTTTATTTCATTGATTGTCGTTTCCGATTCCGGTGCGTCGGGTCCTGTAATGATTCGGGGTATCTCGTCATCCTTGCATCCGTACAGACCTATCTGCAGGATGGCAAGAAGCATGACCGGAAGCAGCCGTATGTCAAATCTTGTCTGTTTCATGGTTCTTGAGTTTTAAATTGTTTTTTCGAACACGGAGACGCCGAAGCGCAGAGGATGTTTCGTGCGCCCTGCGCCTTCGTGTCTTTGCGCTTATTCGTTCTCGTCATTTTCCGTTTCAGATGCATCTTTCAGTCCGTTCACGATTCCCTCGTACATTCCGTTGCGGTTGTAGTCAGAAGTCCACGGGCATATCAAGTTTTCGCCTGCGCTTTCTGCCATAGACGCGAGCGCGATTCCGAACTGCTGCGCTTCGGGAATTATCCGTCTGTATTCCTGCATGATGAATGCCATGTAGTCAGCGGCTTCCTTGCGTTCGGCGGTTTTCAGCTTCCCTGCCTCGATGAAGTTTCCTTTCACATCCTGCATCATCATGCTGAGGTCGGAGATGCGGACAATCTTCCCGGTGGCGGCAAGCCGTTCAAACAGTGCGGTTACCGCCTGCCGGTTCGCTTCCTGCGTATCGGCGTTTTTCGAACAGATGGCATGGAGCAGGATGTTGTATCCGTCAATCCGGCTTGCATTGTCCGCTTCCCATTTATCCACCAATGCGATGAGCCTGTCGGCCATTTGCGCCATGTTGTCCAGTTGGCTGACGGTCTGGCTCACAAAAAGCTGGAGTTCCACTCCGGCATCCTTCACGGTGTCGCGTGCCGTTTGGATAGCGGTGCGCGCATAGTCTTCCGCTCCTAAATACTTGCTCCAGTCGAAGGTGTTCTCGTCTTGCATATCGTCAAGCGGTTCGCCGATGATGTTCCATACCTTCACGCTGTTCGTCTCGTTGATTCCGGCATAAACCATTCCGCCGATCCATTTCTTCATTTCTTCGGTGAAGATTTCTTTCTTTTCTTCATCAGTTTTCTCTATTACTTCCTGCTTCTCGTTCCAAGTGAAACGGATGTTGTCGATGTATGCGTCCCATTCTCCGGAACTTGAGCCGATGGCAAAGTCAAAGACACTTAAATCAGCCACTTCAGCAGGGATTTCGGCCACCCCTGTCGGGATTTCCTGCCCGGCATCCGTATAAGTGCCTTTTTTCACGAGCGAAATGCTGACGTTTTTCCATTCGTTGCTGCCATTTGTACAACCATAATATAATGCACTGGTTCCCTTACCGATATCGGCTTTTTTCCCCTCTATGAACATTCCCATACCGTCTCCATATTGTCCGGCATTGAGACGCATATCCATCGAAACGGCCTTGCAGTCACCGAGCGTAATGCCTTCTCCCAAATTGACCGTAATTTTTGGGAAGATTTTGGTCTGGTTTTCTACTTTTACGTACAGTGACTTTCCGTTTTTCCCGTCCGGGTCAGTTGTAACCGATACCTTCTGGTCTCTCTGCGTCCCATCGCTCGGATTGATTGTCGGATAAGTTTTCCCTATCTCGTCATCCTCGAAATCGATTGTATGCGAATACGACTTCACCGCTTCGTAGTTCATGTAAATATTGTCAAGATAATACACGGCTGTACTGGACTCGGCACCGATACAGAGCGTAAAAGAAGTCAGTCCTTTAAGCTCATCCGGCAAGACACAGCCGGGTGCTGTGGCGTCATTGAGCTTGACTGTAACGCCGCGTGCCCACTTGTCATTGCTGGCTTTAACTTCATTTCCGTTTACTCCTATGCTCATCTTCTTTCCATTTATGAGAAGTTTGAGCCCTGAGCCGTAAATTCCCAAATCTCTTACATGCCGCAAGTCGAATGTCAATGTCACGTAATCGCCGAGCGTTCTGCCTTCCGGCAATCTGACATTGAGTTCCGCCCATGAGTTGGCAGCCGGATTCGCTTCCGTTCCCACGCTCAGCACCCGTCCGCTTTCTCCCTCAGGGTCTTCTATGATTTTGGCTTCGCCTCCGCCAGTCATGTTGTAAGTGGTGCCTAAGGCAACATTGTCGAAATCAAACAGCGTGGTTATTCCCGTTTCCGGTTCACCCGTCACCACCGGTGCGATAAGCGATTCGTAATAAGCCTTCCGTTGGTTCTGGTTGGAGCAAAGCGTGGTTCCGTAGAGCGAGACACCCGCTTCGCCCGCAAGAAACGCTATGGTCTGCATGTCACCGAAGTCATATTCGGAGCCGTTGTCGTCCACCATATCGGCGGGCGCGAACGATCCGTTTATGTCAACTGCATTGAAGTTGGATATCAGTGTGCTGTAAGCCAGTTCCTGGCTCATGAACTCTTCTGCTGACAAGTTGGCGGCAAGCGCGAACGAGCTGTTCTCCCCAATGTAAGACTTCAGCACATCGAAGCTCGCCAAGTATTCGCTGTTCTCTACCTCCGCCGGTTTCTCAACCGGGATGTCGAAGTCATACTTGTCCACGCACGAAGCCAGCATGGAGGCCGTCACAACGAAACCGATCAGTTTGTGATTGATGTATTTCATGTTCTTCTACGTTTTTAAGGGTTCTGTTTATTGGTTCTGTACGACGGTGAAAGCCTTTCCTCCCTGCACGGCACGTGCGCGGAGCACCAGCGTATCCTTTGTCACAAACACTCTGCTGTCCGGCAGCGTCATCACATAGTTCAGATAAAGCGCGTCGCGGTCTTTTCCGCCCAGACTGTTCTTTTCACCGTCCTTCACGAACTTTCCGGTGCCTTTCACCGTCATCCCGTCGGTCAGACTGTTCATCGTGCAGTTTCCGTCTTCATCGAACGCCAAGTCAATCTGATAAGTTTCATTGTCTCCTGCCGCGTTCTTTTCAGTCAGCGAGAGCGTGCTGTTGGTCAGGCTTGTTGTAGTCAGGTAAACCACTTCATCATCCTGCACGAACTCGGCGTGACGCACCCTTTCCTCCGTCTGATAGTTTGTCGTAATACGGTCAACACCCCGGCGCAGATATTCCCCATGCCACGTGTTGACATACTTCACAGCATAGAGCACAAAGTTCTGGGGCTGCACGCTCCAGTCGCCACTGTTGGTCAGAACCGGGTTTTCCACAGCCGGACTTCCTTGCAGGATGGAGTCGGCTCCCGCCACATACGTCATGCGCAAAGGGATGACATAGTAATTCTTTACAGAATTCGGATCAGCGAAAAACTCATCTGTCAGTTCCACCTCCACTCCCCCGCTGATTTGTCCTGCCGGGATATTGATTTGGTTGGAAGCCATCTTGTAATAGGAGAAGGGCATGAGAGTCAATGGGTCTCCTGCGCCGCTTTCCGTCTGGAAACTGAGGCCGTTGCATAATGTTTCGTCTATCACAAAGTCGATGGTCACGTTCTCCGGATTGTTGTATCCGCCGCCCCATGCAGCCTTGATAGAGAATTTGTGTTCATTGTCCATGCTGTTGTCTACCGTAATGTCTTCGCCGAGCACCAGCGTGCGTTCCGCATACTGAGTGGCAAAGTACACCGTTTGCAGCTCGTTGTTAGGAAACTCGTTCATGTCGTTCTCACATGCGGTAGAGGCAACCAGAAACAATGAAGCGGTTCCGATATATAATAATCCTTTTCTCATGTTGTTCAATGAATAATTCACAGTTAATAATTAAAGGCGTTTCTCACCATTCTTAATTCTTCATTCTTGATTGGCTTACTCCCATCCTCTGTTCTGCTTCAGGTTGTTATACTTCAGCACCTCCGAGTTCGGGATAGGACAATAATACATGTAGTCTTCATACGAACGGTTTTCCACCTGGAATCTCTGGTAGCCGGTACCGGTGTATTGCAGTCCTTCCACCGGTTCGTTCATGTCCAGTTTCCAACGGCGGATATCCCAGAAGCGGAAGCTCTCGAAGCAGAGTTCGATTCGGCGTTCGTTGCGTATCAGTTCACGCATCTGGTCCTGACTGTTCGCGCATCTCTCCAAATAGGGGTCTGTTTTTGAGCTTCCGTCTCCTTGGCCCAGTCCCGCCCGTTTGCGGATATCCTTGATCACGTCGTATGCGGAATAGCCGTGACCTCCGTTTCCTTTCGGTCCCCATGCTTCATTGGCGGCCTCAGCGTATGCCAGATACATTTCCGTATAGCGGATGCGCGGCGTATAGTGCGGCTGGGGAGATTCCGAAGCCGGATTACAGTTCACGTCCATGCGCAGACGCTTCTTCATATAGTAACCTGTGCGTGTAGAACGTTCTTCCGTCACATTGATACCGTCGGAGCTTGACGAAACGATGTTCATCGTCTTGTTGTTTTTCTCTGCGATTACCGCCCCGTTGTACAGGATGTATTGCGCCAGACGGGGGTCGCGATTGGTATAAGGACTGCTTTCGGAATATCCCGCTTCATTCGCGTCTATGGGATAGCCGTTTGCCATCGGGAAAGCGTCCACCAGATTCTGCGACGGATTCATGCGTCCGGAACCGTAAAGGCTCGGCGGGAAGTGGTCGCTTTCCCATGAATCGCTGGCGTCCCCGGTATAGTTTTCTCTCCAAAGAATCTCTTTGGGATTGATCCCGTCCTTTATCGATTTGGTGATGTCGGCTGAATAGTATGTCACCCCATCTGCAGCCAATCCTCCGAGACCTCCATTATAGTCCAGCACTTCGGCAGCGGCATTTGCCGCATCTTCCCATGTGGTTGTGTTCGAAGCGTCCTGGAACAGCGGACTTGCCGCCAGCAATGCGGTGCGGGCACGGAATGCACGGGCAATCTGTCCGTTGAACAGCAGTCGGGCTTTCGAACCCATCACGTTGTTGAACTTGCTGATGTCTGAAGTCAGGTTCTTGAATTTGTCAGGAACCGCGCTCTCATCGTTGTATTCGTCGGGAAGAAGTTCCTCCGCCTTCCGCAAATCCTTGTTGATTTGTTCCACGCAAGCCTGGAAGGTGGCGCGCGGCTGGTTGAAATCAGACTGTGCGGTCTGGTATTCCAATATCAAGGGAACGCCCAACAATTCTCCGTCTGCACTGTAGCCTGCATAGGCGCGCAGCAGGTAGAAGTAGAACATTCCGCGCAGCCCGTAGGCTTCGCCTTCCAGACGCTGTTTGAAAAGGGCGTGCATTTCTTCGTCTTCCGACCAGGTCACGTTCCCCTCATGAAGCAGGTAGAGATGGATATACTGGATGGCGTTGTAGCAGTCGTTCCAGCGGCTCAGGCTGGTGCTTGTGGTATTGGTCCATCCGCCCGTAGCCATCTGCAGGAAACCGTTGGACATGTCGTTGGTCACCGCATCGTCCGTGGCGTATTCGCTGTTGTCGTAGTAGCCCGGCATACGCCCGTATGCAGCTTGCAGGAGCCCCATCATGTAGTCTTGGTCGCCATACATCTGCTCCACGCGCATGTGGTTCTCGATGGCCGGTTCAAAGAGGTCATCGCAACCGGCAAGCGTCAACGCGCCCGCTATGTAATAAAGTATGAGTCTTTTCTTCATGATTGTTCAGTAGTTAATAATAAGCCGTCGTTTTTTAGTAAAGTTTCTCGGCCCTTGCCGTCAAGCGCCTCCGTCTTTTTTTTTGAAAACGTCGTCTTCCCGTTATTCATCGTTGGTTATTCATTGTTCATTAACTAAAAACTTGCTTTCAATCCGATGTAATAGTTGCGGCTGTACGGCGTGCCTCCGACATTCATCTCCTTATGTTCGCGTTCTTTGGAGATGGTCAGCAGGCTGGTTCCTCCGCAATATACGCTCAGTCCGCTTACGAAAGGAATCTTCTTGAACGGCTTTGCGGGGAAATCGTATGTCAGTTGCACCTGATCCAGATTGAAATAGTTGTTCTTGTACATCCAGAACGTGGAGTTGCGGTAGTTGTTGCTGCCGTCGCCCGTGGTCAGACGCGGATAGTTGGCGAACTCTTTGGTATCTTCCGTCCAGCGTCCCCAGACAACTTCCGAGAACTTGCTTGTTCCCTTGTTCCAATAATAGGAACTGTTCTTGTAACCGATGGCGCCCGTGCGTCCGGTTCCCATAGCGAACAGAGACCAGTTCTTGTATTTGACGTTCAGGTTCAGACCGAACGAGAACGGAGATGCACCCGAACCGCTTTTCCCCAATTCTATCTGGTCGTCACTGTCGATGACGCCGTCTCCGTTGATGTCCTTGTACTTCAAGTCGCCCGGACGTACCGTTCCGAATGTCTGGCGGACATCGGAATTGTCGATTTCTTCCTGACTCTCGAAGAACCCTTCGCATACATAGCCGTATGAAGCGTCTATCGGCCGTCCTTCATGGTACTGGTAGTCGAACTCATACGTTTCGTCACGCTTCAGTGCCGTAGAGGTGTACACCATTCCGCTGAATCCCAAAGTTACGTCAAAATCTCCGAACTTCCGGTTGGCGGATACAGAAAAGTCGAATCCGCTGCGGCGGTCTTCGTTGTAGTTGGTCCACGACAGGAAGCTGTTGTTGTCGCTCAGCTTGAAATAAGACGGATAAATGGTAGACGCCCCTTGTGTCAGCAGTCCTTTCGTGTCATTACGGAAGTAATTCGCGTTAATTCGCAACAGCTTGTCGAACAATGTCGCGTCCAGTCCCACGCGGAACTCCTGCCGGGTGATGAAGTCCAGTTCCGGATTGTCGCCTCCTGTGGCAAGCGGAGTGGGATGAGCGGCGGTTCCGTCATGCCATTCCACCCATCCGTTCTTGGCGAAGGCACCTTCATACATGTAGTAGCTCTCGATGTCCAGGTCCTGATGCAGGTTGGCGTATGAAGCCGTCACCATCAAATCGTCAATCCAGGAAACGTTCTTCATGAAGTCCTCCCGGCTCAGCCTCCATCCCAAAGTTACCGACGGAGAGAAGGCGTTGCGGTTCTTCTTGGGCAGCTTGGCCGAATGGACCACGGCACCGCTGAAGTCCACATAATATTTGTGGTCGTAATTGTAGGCCGCGCGCAGTCCCAAGTTGACGTTGCTTGTGCGGTGGTAATCGCTTCCGTCATGATTCTCGTCCGATGAGTTCTGTTCCTGATAGCCCCAGCCCAACAAGGTTGCCGACACATTGTGGTGTTTGGCGAACGTGTTGTTATAGTCGAACTGTGCGCTGAACATCATGGTCTGTTCATACGTAGACTTGCCGATATATTCATTCGCGTCTTTCTTGTCGGTATTGTGCTGCTGCAACGACCAGATCATGTCCTTGCCGTTCACGTTTGTCCATGACGGTTCATAGACGGCATAGTAGGAGCGGAAGGCTTCCGAATAGTAGGACGTATAGTCCACGCTGTAGGCCGTCTTGAACGAAAGGCCTTCCAACAGCGAACTGAGGTCGGCGGCCAATGTCACGTCGAACATGAACAGACGCGCTTTTTCCTTTACGTATCCTGCGGCAAGCAGGTCGGCGAAAGCGTTGGTCTGGTCGGCAGCGGTTCCGCCCAGCAGGTATTTCCCGTCTATCAGGTGGTCGCTGTTCGCGATGTAGCTCTGGATGGAGGACGAGTTGAGGTCCATCATGTCAGTGGGCAGCAACGGCGAAAACCAGTTGGGGCGCATGGTGGAAGCCGCGTTCCAGAAGTCCCCGCGTCCGTCATACTGGTTGGTGAAGACAACCGCCGCATTGGTAGTGGCCTTCAGCCAGGAAGCCAGCTGCATGTCCACGTTTCCTCTGACGTTGAAGGTCAAGTCCTTGTTGTTCTTTCCTTCGCCGTATCTCAGCAAATCGTTGTTGTAGTTCAGCCCGAAGTTCAGGTAATACTGCGTGCGGTCGCTTCCTCCGGAAATCTCTCCGGTCACGTCCGTGTTGTTGTACATCTTCCTTATATAGTCCGAGCTATAGAAATCGATGTCCGGATAGCGGTAAGGATTGGTGCCTGCGGCCGTATAGTAGATGGTCGATGCGTCATAATGTTCCGCCAGACCGTCGTTGCGGCATGCCTCGTTGTAAAGCGTCATGTAACCTGCGGCATCCAGATATTGGGGATACGCCTTCGGCACATTGAAACCGACATTGGCACGCACGTCAATGCGCATGGGACCTTCCTTGCCGCGTTTTGTGGTAATCAGGACAACGCCCTTGGAAGCCCGGCTTCCATAGAGTACGACTGCCGCCGCGTCCTTCATCACGGAAACGCTTTCCACTTCGAAAGCGCGCACGCTGCTCGCGTCACGGGGCACGCCGTCCACCAGCACTAACGGTGCCTGTCCCCAGATGTTGCCCGTATATCCGCCTATCAGACTTTCCAGTCCCACCAGACAGTTGGAACTGTTTACATTTTTCAGCAGTTCGGAAGTGTTGACTGTAGCGATGGCATGCGTCAGGTCTTCTTTCGCCACTGAACCGAAAGCCACGTTCACCAGACTGTCCGCCGCCTCTTCCTGTGCCAACAATCCGGTCGCGGGAAACAGGGCAAGCGTTGAAACGGCACAGCCTATATATAGATACTTTCCTTTCATTTTAATTTTCAATTAGGTTTATAAGGTCAATGATTACCATCCCGGATTCTGGCTGAATCCTTCATACATGTTCACATCCTCGCGCGGAAGCGGAAGCCAATAGTGGCGGTCCGTGAAATTGCGTTCTTTCAGCTGCACCTCCCGCAAGTTCTTGATAGGGTTGTTCTCAGGATTGTTGTAGTCGTAACTTCCTTCTCCCGCCCGGTCAAACTCGATCTTTGTCTTGAGCGTGTAGGGACGCTGGGTCAGCAGCATCCATCTGCGGAGGTCTGTGAAGCGGAAGCCTTCGAACGCCAGCTCTACGGCACGTTCACGGCGCAATTCTTTCAAGAATTCCTCCGTGTTTACAAGAAACTTGTCAATGACGTGAGCTACCCCCGCCCGGTCACGGATGAAGTTCAAGGCGTTCAGAACTGTTTTGCTGCACGTAGGTGTATTGCTGTTAGGACTTCCGTACCCTACAGCCGTCGCCTCCGAGTACATCAGATACACGTCTGCCAGACGCATCAGGCTGAGCACTACAATGTTGTTGTCCGCATTGCCATATTCGGCATCGCTCAGTATTTGCGGACAGAACTTCATGTTCATGTAACCTGTGAAGCATCCTTTCAATGCATCTTTTTCCTCACTGTCCCTTCCGTTGGTGAACAGTTCGACTGAACCGGAAGGACCGATGGCACTCTGATATTGCGTTCCGTCGAACATGATAATCTTGTAGAAACGGGGGTCGCGGTCCTTCCACGGATGTTCCGGGTCGTATCCTGATTCCGTATCCGCCTTGGTAATGTCTTCCGGAAGCGGATGGCCGTTCTTCATACCGAAATAGTTGACGTAGTTGGCTGTCGGATAACACTTGATTCCGGTTGACACGATGCTCTTCGGACGGAAGTCGTTGACCATGTTCCAACGCCAGCGGTTCTCGTATTGGAAGAGATTTTCTCTGAAGATGGCTTCGTTCAGTCCGTTCAAGGTGTTCGATCCATGCACGAGGAAGAGTTCGTTATAGTCTTCGATGGCCGCCAGTTCGTAGCGTCCGGTTGTTTCCGTAAGCGTGAGTGCTTCACCCAGCGCATCGGCGGCACGCTTGCAGTAATCCACATTGTATTCACGTGCGCCTCCGGAGCTCCAGTTCATCAGTGGACTTCCCGCCCAAAGCAAAGTCTTGCCTTTATAGGCGATGCACATAATCTTGTTGATACGTGTGTCGTTTCTGCCCAAGGTGGCGGTTCCGGTAGCCGTATCGTCCCAATCAACGGGCAGCAGTCCGGCGGCATGGTCAAAGTCGGCCACACACTTCTCCGCGCATTCCTGCCACGTCAGGCGAGGCAGTGTCGGGCTGACATCGGCAGAAAGTTCCGTATCGATGTAAGGCATTCCGCCCCACCACTCCATCAGCATGAAGTGGAACCACGCACGGAAGAAATAGAGCTGTCCCTCAATAAGGTTCCGTTCCTCATCGGTGGCTCCTGTCAGCTGGTCAAGGTGTGCGATTCCGACATTGGCCTTGCGGATGCCATACCATGCCATCCCCCACAGATTGCCTCTGTCATCGCGCAAAGAGCCTCCTAAGGTTCCTCTCATATTGGGATAGCCGTAATATTTGACGTTTTCCGTGTCCTGCTTCTGCCATCCCCAGAAGTTGCCGTCATCCACATCGTTGGCAAACAGACGAGATTCTGTGGGTTCCCAGTATTCATCTTCGCCATAATTGAAACAATTGTGGTTGGCATCTCTGTTATTTGACACAAGAGGGATGAAATCATACAGTTCCTCTACAAACCCCTGGAAGTTCGTGAAGTTCTTGTAAGGGTCATTTTCTCCATAATCACTTTCCGGAGCCTTGTCCAGATAGTCGGTACAGGAAGTGCCTCCCACCATACCGGCTATCGCGAAAGCCGAAAGAAAGAGCATTCTGCTTATATGTTTGTTCATAATCGTCACTCCTTTGTATTATAAGGTTATGTCAATGCCGAGATTAAAGCGGCGTACTGTAGGATATGCGCCTCGTGTGGAACCGTAACCCGAATTCGATTCACGGTCGTCCGGCATGTGGCTCCACATATAAAGGTTGTCTCCGTTCAGGTAGAGGCGGGCGGACTTGATGCCCATCTTGTTCAGCCAGTTTCCCTGGAAAGTATAGGACAGTTCCACGTTCTTCAGACGGATATAAGAACCGTCATACCAGTAACGTGTACCGTTGGCGGCTTCGTTTGCCTGTGCTCCCCAGCGGGGCATGGGCAGGGTTCCGGTTCCGTCCGGTGTCCAGTATGCGCCCGTATCGAATGCGGCCTGCACCGTATTGTTCAGGCTGATGAGCTGCACTTCGCGCGACACGTTCTTTACGCCATAGAACTGGGCGAATACGCTGAATCCTTTCCATTCCCAACCCACGGAAGCACTTACGTGTTCTGCGGAGTGCTGGAGTACTGGTAGGGTGCCTTGTCGTCTTCGGTAATCGTACCGTCACCGTTGAAGTCGACAATGTTATAGTCACCCGGCAGCTTGTTTTCGTTGAGCGTGTTCCATCCGGTACTGCCTATCACATCGTCCCATGTGGCGAGATTGCCCCGGTCGATATAAGAATAAGTCTGGTCGATGGCGTGTCCCGCCGCTTTCTGATAGTCGGGCAGAAGAGCGGGGTCGTCCTTGAACTTCACGTCGTTGATGGCATGAGTCATGTTGGTGTTCAGCCAAACGCGCATTCCGTTGTTGAATACCTTGTTGAGGCGCAGCTCCAGTTCATATCCGTGACTGTTCACTTTTCCTATGTTGGCACGCGAGGGCGTTTCTCCGAAATAGGAAGGGATGGCGCGGTCTTCACCGCTCACAAGAATATGGGTACGGGTATCATTGAATATATCCACCGAACCGGCTATCAGTCCGCCGAAGAACGCGTAGTCTATACCGAGGTTGCGTTTTTCCACGGTTTCCCACGAAATGTCCGGGTTGCCCAGCTTGCTTCTTTTCCAGAACGTATAAGGAGAATTGCTGGGACTGACCACACCCATCAGGGCATTGCCCGAATTAGCCCACTCGTCCTTATAGAGGAAGCGGTAGTTGGTGTCAAAGCGTTGCCAGTTGGGTACTACCGAGTCGTCGCCGACACGTCCCCATGAAGCGCGGATCTTGAGCATGTCGAGGAACTTCAGCTTTTTCATGAAAGGTTCTTCGCTCAGCATCCATCCCACGGAGAGAGAAGGGAAGAAGTCGAAACGGTAGTTGGGACCGAACTTCTCGGAACCGTTGTAGGCTCCGTTCGCCTCGAAGAAATAGCGGAGCGCGTAATTATAGGTGAAACGGAACACCCAGTCCTCACGGTAAATGGGGAATACGCTTCCCTGTGCTTCCTTCAACCGGCTGAACAGTCCGAGTCCGGTCACTTCATGCTTTCCGAAAGTGCGGGCATAGTCCAGCTGGAACGAATAGTAGAGCTTGCGGTACGTGGAGCTTTTGTCCGCGCTTCCGGCCTGCGTCTTCCAATAGATGGGATTTTCTATGGCTTCCAGTCCCGTTCCGGCATCGGTCTGCTGCTGATACTTGATTTCTCCCGTACTCGGATCGACCCACATGCGCTGCGCGTCATTGTACAAGTCATTGATACCCCGTTTCTTCTCCTGAAAATGGTAGTCCATAGAGAAGTTAGCCTTGAACCTCAACCCTTTGGTCAGGAAAGAAAGGTCCTGCTCCAGAATGAAGTCGGTGGTCACCTTGGTCGTGGTACGCTTTTCCTTACCGCTGTTCGCCAGATTATAGGCGGAGTTCGGCGCATCGGCGTCACGGGGCTGATAGAATCCCCACATGCCGTTGGAGTAGATGGGGCGCATGGCTCCCGGAGCGGAAATGTAAGCGGAACTCCAATAGCGCTGGTCACTGTCCGACATGTCCCAGGGAACGGTGCGCTGGGCGTTCGATCCGAACAGGTTCGTCGAGAACTTGGTGGTCGGAGTGATTGTGAAGTCCAGGTTGCTTCGCACGTTGATGCGGTTGTACCCGAATCCCGACTGGTATCCGCGTCCGTTGTCGAACTCTTTGAACAAGTCGCCTTCGTTCGTGAAGTCGGCGGCCGCAAAATATTTTACCACCTTGGTACCTCCCGACACGTTCACGCTGGTGTTATACGACATTGCCACGTCCTTGAAAAGGAAGTCCGCCCAGTCCACATTAGGATAGCGGTCCCATTCCGTCGCGTTGGCGGGATAACGGTATTTATGGATGATGGAAGGGTCGGTGTAGTTCGCCCATCCGCTCGGACTGATGGCAGCTTCACGCTCAATCACATCGTTCATCAGATAGAACGTGTCGTATGCGTCCAGCTTGTTCGGAAGCTGTGACACGACTTTCGCCGCCATATTCGCTTTGATCTGCACGCTGGCCTTTCCTTCCTGTCCACGCTTGGTAGTAATCAGAATCACGCCGTTCGCACCTTTCACACCATAGACTGCCGTAGCGGAAGCATCCTTCAGCACCGAAATGCTTTCTACAGAAGATATGTCCACCGAACTCATTTCACGTTCGATGCCGTCCACCAGCACCAGCGGTTCGCTGTTGTTCCATGAACTCTTGGTACGGATGATGATTTCCGGGTCCTCGTCACCCGGCATACCGGTTGAAGCGGAGGTGATGACACCCGGAAGATTACCCGTAAGGGCGGCTCCCAGGCTGGTCACGCCGGTACGCTCCAGCACCTTGCCCGTGGTCTGGGTAATGGAACCTACCACGCTGGCCTTCTTCTGCTGGCCGTAACCTACCACGACCACTTCCTCCAGCATTTCCGTATCGCTTTCCAATACGATGCGCATCAGTTTGCCCGGAGTTACTTTTACTTCTTTCGGACGCATACCGATGAACGAAACCGTAAGCACGGTATTCTTGTCGGGCACCATGAGCTGGAAATTTCCGTCTATGTCGGAGATCGTTCCCATCGTAGTGCTGCCTTTCACCATCACCGATGCCCCGATGACGGTTTCTTCGTTTTCGTCCAGCACGACTCCTTTCACGGTGATGCCTTGCTGCGCCCACGCCGTCAGTCCCCGGCACAGCAGCATCAACACGAGCAGAAAGGAAATCCGTCGGATGTACTTCTTGTCTTTTTCCATCTATTACGTTGTTTTAAAGTTACACGTTGGAGTTTGCCTGCGGCACCTCCGTTTGCCTTTCATCAAAATGTTATCCTGAAAACGTTCTTTTTCCCTCTCGAAAAAAGCCTGACAACAACACTTTTACCCTTAAACTCTTTAATACCTGTGTAAGAAATCTCGTTTGTTGTGTTTGTATTCCCTATGAAACCTTTCTACCTTTATTAATGCGGATATCTCCATTCGGGCGTATGTGCGATACGCCCTTGCCTCTTATTGTTGTGTTTTGCCTATGCCCGGTTTGGTGTACGGAACGATGCGGAAGTTGCCGAGGTAAATCTTGAAGCCCGTTACGGTTTGTCCGGCATCCCAGTTATTGTCACCGCTTGCCTTAGGAACCAAAAATCTTCCAAAGACGAATCTGAAGTAAGCCTCCCCCGTTATATTGCTGAGTTGCTTGTCTTTTGTATACGCATCGTCATCTCCCAACGGGAAAGTCACAGTCTTCCATCCTGCCGAGAAGTCCGTATCCACTTCCTTGTATGTCTCGTCTTTCTGATGTTCCGCATCATAGTCTTTATGCCACGGAGTGAACTGGATGTCTCTGTCTGAGTTGCCCAGTTTCCATCGCATCGCTCCTGTCACCCATGAGTATTGGGCGTTATCATGTTCAATAAAGCAATCGAATTGCAGAGCAAGATCGTTGCAGCTTGTTATACCATTGGGCGCCTTCGCTCTCATTTCAGAATTGTTGAAATTGATTTGGGATTCTTTAAGACTTCCGTCCACTGTGGGGTCAGAACCGCTTGCGGTTACGGTGCAGTCTATCCCCTTGTTGTTGTCCCAATCGCCGAAAGCGCCAATGGTTTCCGGTGCCTCTGGCCATAGTCCGTTCGTGGACGCGGAAGGGGTTTGGTTTGTCGAGAAGTTCTTCCCGCTCGTGAAAGCATCCGTATTTTCATCAAAAGCAGAGATGAATATGTTCTCCTTGCAGTTCATATACGCATAAGAGTAGTCTCCGTTTCCTTCTCCTGCTTCCACATAAAGTGCGCCTGCGGTCTGGTCACCTCCTTCGGGGATAATCACGTCAATCATCTGATAGCTTCCGTCTTCCGCTTCGTGATACCAGAACTCGCCTTTCTCGTCCAGTTCGTCTTCGGTCTCGACTTTTGCGGATGCTGTCGGGATATTCGCATCATCGGCATGAGGGAACTCAATCTTTATTACATCAATCAAGTTGTCTCCGTAGATGCGGATGCGTTCGCCTGCCTTTGCCAGCGTGTGGCTCACGCGGTCGACTGTAGGTTTCACGCCTAATACATTGAATGTCCATGTGATTGGATTCATGTTTTCGGGAGCCAGCGTCGCGGTCACTTTTCCCGCCTTGACGCTTGACGGTACGATGAACTTGATTTCAGCTCCTTCCTCGTTGACGGTCAGTTCATTGACTGTAACCTCTTCTTCCGCTCCTTCCGCTTTGAGGGTGATTGTTTCCGCTATGCTCAGATACTGGCCTTTCAGCGTCACTTCCTCTCCTTTACCTACATTCGCAACAGTCTCATCTGAAGCTATGGGCTGGCGGGCGAGAACGATAATCGTGCGTTCCATAGTTTCCTTGAACTCGGTTTCAAGATAAATCTTGTTTTCGTTCTCCTCGTTCTCTATTCTTGAACCGACCGGGAGGTCTTCGGGCACAGTTACGTCAATGGCCGTAGAAGACACTTTGTTCCATTCAGCAATTGCCTGACCGTTGATTTTCACGGCGGTCACGCAGTCCATGCCTTTTCCTTGTATTTGTATTTTGTTTCCGACAGTAATGCGGTCAGCAGCTTGCGCCTGTAAAGTTCCGTCTTCTTCATATATATACGTTCGTAACGCCTAAGTTCTCGCTGAGGATATTCAGCAATTTCGATGCGCTGCTTTTTTCCCCTGCCGCTGCGCGGACAGTGTTGCGTACAGTCTCGTCGTCCAATTTGCTTCCCACGGGGGTATTTTCCGGGATAACCGTTTCGATGGATGTGCGGCTTTGGCTGATGAAGTCGGCAGAGAGTACGGCAAGTCCGTTGAAGAACACCGTGTCTACGCGGTTCAGGCAGTCTCCGTTCAGTTGCACTTGCAGACCGATGCGGGCCTGCACTTTGTCGGAATAGCCGTTCGCTGCTTCATCCCATACTAACACTTCCCGGATGACCGGGATTGAATCGGCGGCCGCAGCTCCGTCTGTTGCGTTCGGGTCTGTCACATATTCTTCCGAACATGCAACCGTTCCCGCCATCAACAGGCACATGGCAAACAGATGTGCCGCCCACTTTCTGAGAGTTTTCATGGTTCTTGTTTTTTAGTTATGAGTTAATTGTTTAGGAAATCCTCGTTGTTTTTCACTATGGCACATCAGCAAAGGGTGTTTCATAGCCGGCCGGAAGCGGGTTGAAAAGCCTTGTTCCGACAATGCAAAAATAACAAACAAAGATTCAAGACATATCAATGCGCGTGTTTCATCCGTTTATCGATGTCTCTACGTGTACGCGGATGTTACATTGTCGTTTCTTCATGTCACATTCCGTGAATGTCCGCATCAGGCAGCTCAAAATCCGCTGATTTTCCGCTTTCTTCCAATCAGTTGCAGGGGTGTCTCACAATGAGGCATCCATGTGCGCGCATACGGGCGTGCATCATGGATGTCCGTGCCGGATAGTTCAGGTTTTGCTGACTTTTACATAAACCGCCGTTGCTTTTCTGCTTTGTCTTTTTGACTTTGTATGTCTGTATTCCGCTTTCAATATGCAGCCGGAATAGGCTTTCCGCTTACGGAGCCTTTGCGGAAACCGCCCGTTTCGGGACGCTTCTCTTAATGAATGTGAAAGGATGTCCCGTTCAGAATGCCTTGTAGAAGGGGTGTAGTCTCAAACTTTCCGTGGAAAAACGGGCGTTTTCTCCGCAAAAGGCAACCGCTTTTCCTCGGAAAGTTGTCCGCTTTTTCCGCAAAGGTTTCCGGATTTGTCCGGAAAGTCCGCTTGTCTGTCTTTTCCGGAGCCGGAGTTTCCCCGTTTTTCTTTCCGGACTGAATCCGGAAAGAACGTTTTTGTTTTGTGAAAAAGTCGGGATATGACAAAATCTTGTTTTGTCGGTAAAGAATATTCTCCTGAGGGGAAGAATTATGGACGGTGAAATCTGTTTTATGAATCTTTTTGCATTTCCCTGTCCCGTTCTCCTTGCGTTCTTTTTGACGGGAGTTTGTTCCGTGTCCGGGCAACCGGCTCTCACGCTTCGGAATTGTCATTATGTCAAAATGTCAATCCGCCTATTGTTTTTCAAGAAAAAAGGAATATCTTTGTGAAAAAAATTAAATAACGGACTATGAGAGCCACTCTGACACTTCTATTGATTTGCCTTGTGCGGGCCATCTTCGCACAGACCGCGAACTTTTATGATAAGGAACAGATAGGCAGCCAGTATATCAACGCATTCTGTCAGGACAAGGACGGTTTTCTTTGGATCGGCACGAAGAACGGCCTGAGACGTTTCGACGGAGTCAATTTCGTGTCTTATTATCATGACGATAAAGACTCGCTGTCTTTAAGCAACAATGAAATCCATTCGTTGTTTGTAGACAACAGGCAGGGGCTTTGGGTAGGGACGGCCTCCGGCCTGCAACGCTATTGCCCGGAAAGCGATGGCTTCCGGACGGTCGTCTTCCAGAACATGTATATGAGCAGAAGAGTGGCAACGTCATCCAACGTGCGGACGGTGAACTGCTGTGCAACGTGCAGGGGATGGGAATCTTCCGTTTTGACGCCGATTCCATGATTGCGGTTCCGACAGGGAAGAAGGCGTATTCGCCTTACATCACTTATATGTTTGAAGACAGCAGACGGAGGCTCTGGTTAGGGACGAGTCGCGGAACGATTGTCTGCATCAATCCGGACACCAAGGAAGAAACGTCATACCCTCTGCCTTTCTTTGAAGTCAAGACCATCCTTGAAGACGCTGACGGATTGGTTTATGTCGTTTCTTTGAACAAAGTAGTCGCATACGACGAGCGGACCGACCGCTTCTATGAGATTCCTTACCGAGGGAAAAAGAAAGTGATTTCTTTCTGGACGACCACAGTTGCCGCCAACGGCGACATCATACTGGGTACATACGGGCAGGGGCTTATGCGCATAAAGCGCGGGGAAAGAAGCATATCCGATATAGACACAATCTACAGCTCTTTTGTAAACACGGGTAAGGTAAATGTCAAATCCCTTTTCGAGGACAAGGAACGGAACTTATGGATAGGATGTGACTTCCAAGGCATATTGATGCTTCCTTACCGTGCCGTGCCTTTCCAGTTCTGGAATCTTCCGATTACATACGATGACGCTCCGGGGCACGTGAACACGATTTTTTGCGACAAGGAAAACACATTATGGTGCGCCATTTGGGACAACGGCATTTATCAGCTCGATTCCAACGGGCATGTGCTCCGCCATATCGACACCCCTTCGTCCGTATCGTCCATATTCGAGGACAGCAAAGGGGACTTCTGGTTGGGAGTAGACCGAATAGGGTTGTATCTGCTGGACAGGAAAAGCGGAAAGCTGGCATTGAAACTTCCGGTTGAAGGAGGTTTCAGCATAAGGCATATCGAAGAAGACCGCAGCGGAAACCTGTATGTCTCTGTTCTGGGGAAGGGCGTGCTGCGCTATTCTCCCTCTACAGGCGAAACGATGATGTTGGCGAACGATCCTGAGATAAAAGACAAGCCGCGCTACTTCAATGAGTGGGCCGCCTATATCCTGTGTGACTCCAAGGAACGGATGTGGTTCGGATGCTTTGGAGACATCAACTGCTACGACACGCGGCATAACCGTTTCCTCACGTTGTCTATTGAACCGAGCATCAAGTTCGGCTTCTGCTATGCCATAGCGGAAGGAGAAGACCATACTGTCTGGCTGGCTACGGGAAAGGGGCTGGTTCATTACAATCCGGAGACGGACACTTATTCGGTTCTGACCAAAGAGCAGGGGCTTCCGGAAAATATGGTCTGCGGACTGGTGAAGGACAAGCAGGGCAATCTGTGGTGCAGCACCACGAACGGCATCTGCCATGTGAATCTGAGCGCAAAGAAAATAACGAACTACTACGTCGGGAACGGCTTGCAGGACAAGATATATCTTGAAGGACGCTGCACGATGGACGGGAACGGACGGATTTATTTTGCGGGAGAAAAGGGAATCACCGGATTCAATCCGGACGACATCCGGCAGGTGGAACTGGAAAATACGCCCGTAATAACCGACATGCTTCTGGGCGAGCGCAGAGTAAATATGCAGACCCTTTCGGGCGGCCGTCCGGTAATCGGCGAGGAACTGGTGTGCGCGGAAGAGTTCAGGCTGTCTTATACGGACAACACGTTCACTTTCTTCGTGTCGCTGATGGACTACCGCGACGCTGGCAGCATGTCATACGAATACCGTCTGGAGGAATTCGGCGACGGATGGAGCAGCACTCTTCCGGGAGAGAACCGCATACAGTATCACCATCTCCCTCCGGGAAGCTATACCCTGCAGATACGCGCAAGCGAGAACGGAGTCTATTCTCCGGTAAAGTCCGTGAAGATAAGCATCGCTCCGCCCTGGTATCTGAGCCTGTTTGCAAAAATCGTTTATGCTTTATTGGCAATAGGTGCAGGCTACCTGCTGTTCCTTTCCTATAGCAGGAAACGGAAAGAGGAAATCGGAGAGATGAAGCTCCAGTTCTTCATCAACATCGCCCACGAAATACGCTCTCCGCTCACCCTTATCGCCGGACCTTTGGGCAAACTTCTGAAAAAGGAACATGAACCCGATACGCAAAGGGCTTTGCTTGGCATAAAGCACAATACGGACCGCATCCTGAATCTCATCAACCAGCTGCTGGATATCCGGAAGATAGACAAGGGCCAGATGAACCTCCGTTTCGCGAAGACCGACATGAAAACCTTTGCGGGCGATGTGGTCGGTCTGTTCTCCGAACAGGCAGCCCAGAAGAACATCCAGCTGACCACAGACATCCCGGACGGGCTTCCGGAAGTGTGGGTAGACCCGAACAATTTCGACAAGATACTGGTCAATCTGCTGTCCAACGCGCTGAAATATACGCCGCAGGGAGGACGGATAGACGTCAGCATCCGCACGGGAGAGAACGCAAAAGAAATGGGCGCGCTGCGGCACTACATGGAAATCTCCGTGTCCGATACGGGCAAAGGGCTGAACGAGAAAGAACTGAAAAAGATATTCGAACGCTTCTATCAGGGTGACGCCAACCGTATGTCCACTCCATTGGGATTCGGCATCGGGCTGAACCTTTGCCAGTTGCTTGTGCGGCTTCATCACGGAAACATCTCCGCCTATAACCGGAAAGACACGAAAGGAAGCCGTTTCGTGGTCCGCCTGCCTTTAGGATGCGGACATCTGAAAAAGGAAGAAATGCAGACGGAGGAAGTGCGGCCCGTACACAACGTGACGGCGGAAGACTTTCCGGTCTACCGGACGGAAAACGAAAAAACGGGGAAAAGCAAGACCGGCTATCACGTGATAGTGATAGACGATGACGAAGAACTGCGCAATTATCTGAAAGAAAACCTGTCGGTCTATTACCATGTAGATACGGCGATGGACGGGACGGAAGGATGGAAGAAAGCGATTACGCAACAGCCTGACCTCATTGTCTCGGATGTGGTGATGCCCGGAATGGACGGAATCCAGCTGCTCAGGGAACTGAAGAAGAACATCAACACCAACCATATTCCCGTCATCCTGCTTACCTCACAGACCGAGTTCGCCAACCGGATTGAAGGGCTGTCGCAGGGAGCGGACGGCTATCTGGGCAAACCGTTCGACATGGACGAGCTGATTGTGCTTGCCGGCAACCTCATAGCCAACCGTGTCCGCCTGAAAGGAAAATATTCAGGAAACCAGACCCAGGAAGAGAAGGTGGTTTCCATAGAGCTTCAGGGAAATGACAATGCGCTGATGGAACGGATTATGAAAGTGGTCAATGCCAATCTGAACAACCCGGAGTTCAGTGTGGAGATGCTTGCCCAGGAAGTGGGGCTCAGCCGGACCCATCTGCACCGCAAGATGAAAGAAATGACAGGACTCACCACGAGCGACTTCATCCGCAACCTGCGCCTGCGTCAGGCTGCCGACTTGCTGAAAAGCGGACAAAGCACTGTCACGCAGATTGCGTATGCCGTAGGTTTCTCCAATCAGGCGCATTTTTCAAGCGCGTTCAAGAAAGTGTACGGCATGACTCCCAAAGAGTATATGGAGAGTGCAGGAGGAAGCGATTGAACGAGATAGATTGCAAAAGTGAATCTTCGCTTAAGAGGCTTGGGGCGTTCAGTGATGTTTATAAAGCCTAAACTCTGTGTCTTTGCGCTTGGTTTTTGATTTTTAGTGGACAAAACCTTATATTTGTGGAGTTTTACTAAAAATAGAAACCATGCATCCGTTAGATTTGTTTAAGTACTGTCCGAAGTGCGGCTCCAGTCGCTTTGAAATACACAATGCGAAGTCGAAAAAATGCGCCGATTGCGGCTTTGTGTATTATTTCAATCCCAGTGCGGCTACCGTTGCCTTTATCCTTAACCGCAAGGGCGAACTGCTGGTATGCCGCCGGGGAAAGGAACCCGCCAAAGGTACGCTCGATTTGTCGGGCGGCTTCATTGACATGTTCGAGACGGGCGAGGAAGGAGTGGCCCGTGAAGTGAAAGAAGAGACCGGACTGACGGTAACCGATACGAAATATCTGTTTTCTTTGCCGAATACGTATCTGTATTCGGGCTTTCTTGTGCATACGCTCGACCAGTTTTTTCTTTGCAAGGTGGCCGACGACAGCCTGATTGAAGCGAATGACGATGTGGCTGACTCTTTCTGGGTATCCCTCGACAATGTGAATCCGGAAGATTTCGGACTTGACTCCGTGCGTAAGGGAGTGGCACGTTTTTTGGAAGAATTTAGAAAATAAGAGGATGAAAAGGAAAACCAAAGGATACAGATGGATGGCCGGGATGCTGTGTGCATTGCCGATAGCCGCGTTTTCCCAACAGACGGAACCGCTGACGGGTGCGGAACGTCTGTTTGAGGACGGAAAGCGGTTGTTCCTGCGCCATGATTATGCGGCGGCCCGTCAGACACTTTCGCGGTATCTAAAGGAAGCGGAAACGGCTGAGGCTGATTTTAAGGCTGAGGCCGATTATATGCTGGCATGTACTGCATACGAGTTGGGTATGCCGAACCGTATCGAGGTGCTGAAGGATTATCTCTTCGCACATCCTGACACTCGATACGCCAACCGTGTAAAGGCACTGATTGGTTCTGCTTATTTCTTTGAAGGAAGCTATCCGGAGGCTATTGCCAGTTTCCGTGAATGCGAGGTGGAAACCTTGCCGATGAAAGAGCGTGATGCCTGTTTGATGCGGAGGGCGACATCTTGTCTGAAAACCGGCAACTTGGCAGATGCAGCCTTTGACTTCAACGTACTGAAAGAAGTGAGTGCAGACTACCGGGACGATGCCGTGTATAATCTTGCTTATATCGACTATACGCAGAAGAAATACAAAAAAGCGCTTGAAGGCTTTCTCGATGCAGAGCGGAATGAGAAGTATGCGGAACTTGCACCTTATTATATAGCCGACATTTATCTGGCTACGGGCGAACATGCAAAGGCGCGGAGAACGGCGGAGGCTTATCTGGGGCATAACGCAAGTCAGGAACATGTCCTTCAGATGTCGCGTATTGCGGGAGAGGCCGCTTTCGGTTTGCAGGACTATTCTTCTGCGGCCCGTTATTTGGGAGAGTATTGTCAGCAGTCTGCTTCTCCTGAACGGAACTCCTTATATAAATTAGGTATGGCGTGTTTCCAGACGGGAGTCTATTCAAAAGCGATTGCTTGCTTAGGAAGGGTTACGGACAAGGAGGACGAGATGGCGCAGAACGCTTACCTGCACATCGGTTTGGCCGGACTTCAGTTGAAGGAGCGGAACCGGACCCGCATGGCATTCGAACGGGCTTCGTCCATGAATTTCAACCCGGTCATCCGTGAGCAGGCATTGTACAATTATGCGTTGTGCCTTCATGAAACTTCTTATTCTCCGTTTGCTGAGTCTGTAACCGTATTCGAACGTTTCTTGAACGAGTATCCCAATTCGCAATATGCGGAGAAAGTGGACAACTATCTGATTGAGGTTTACATGAATACGCGCAGCTATGAAGCGGCTCTGCGTTCTATCGGCAAGATTTCCAATCCGGGTCCGCGTATCCTTGAAGCCAAACAGAAACTGTTGTTCCGTTTGGGAACCCAGCAGTTTGCACAGGCGGATTTCAAAGGGGCGGCAGATTATTTTACCCAATCGCTCCAATTAGGGCGGTATAGCCAGCAGACAAAGGCGGATGCTTATTATTGGAGAGGCGAGTCGGAGTACCGCATGGAGCAATATGCGCAGGCGGGCAATGATTTCCGGCTGTACATGGAGTTTGCACCGGACGGAAATACTCCGGAATACGGATTGGCCCTTTATAATATGGGGTATGTGTATTTTAAACAGAAGCAATACGACCGGGCGCAAGTTTGGTTCCAACGAAGTGTGGAGAGCGGCCGACTGAAAGACAATTCGGTAGCTGCCGATGCTTGCAATCGTATCGGCGATTGCAACTTCTACAACCGTCGGTTTGAAGATGCTTCACGCCAATATGCACAAGCTGTGAGCTTGGATGCGTCTTTAGGTGACTATTCGTTGTTTCAGGAAGGACTCGTAAAGGGATTGCAACACGACTATTCAGGAAAAATAGCAACGTTGAACGAGTTGATTTCCAACTATCCTCAGTCGCAATACATGGATGATGCGCTTTATGAACAGGGGCGCGCTTTTGTGCAGATGGACGATGCAAGCAATGCAGTCAAACGCTATCAGACATTGCTCCGTCATTATTCTGAAAGTCCGTTTGCACGCAAAGCAGCCAATGAAATAGGTTTGCTTTATTATCAGAACGACCGTTATGAAGAAGCCATTGAAGCCTATAAGAAAGTGATTGCCGATTATCCGGGAAGCGAAGAAGCCCGGCTGGCTCAACGCGACTTGAAGTCAATTTATATTGACCTGAACAAGGTAGACGAGTACATGGCTTTTGCATCTGCTTTGCCGGGAGGCGCTTCTTTTGATGCCACTGAACGTGATTCTCTGACATACGTGGCTGCCGAACGTGTCTATATGCACGGAAAGATAGAAGAAGCGAAAACAAGTTTCGTGCGTTATTTGCAGTCGTTTCCTCAAGGAGCTTTCTGTATGGACGCATCTTATTATTTGGGGCTGATTGCTTATGAACGCAAGAACTACCAGGAAGCCTCGTCTTATTTAGAGCAAGTGTTGAAGTATTCCGGAAGCAAGTATTATGGCGAAGCATTGGCAATGAGTGCGACGATGGCATACGAAGGAAAGGACTATGCAAAGTCATTGGAATTGTACAAGCAGTTGGCCGATTGTTCAGCTTCGCAAGAAGGACGTCTGCAAGCTGAATTGGGAGCGCTTCGAAGCGCTTGTGCGTTAAACGACGACAAAGAAGTTGTGGCCGCATCTTCCGCATTGCTTATCCGCAGCAAATTAGAGCCGGAAATTCGGAACGAAGCATTGTACTGCCGTGCAAAGTCGTTCCTTCGAGAAGGAAAAGTTCAAGAAAGCATCTCCGACTTGAAGATTCTTGCTTCTGATACGCGAAACGCATACGGAGCGGAAGCGAAATATTTGGTGGCCCAGTTGTATTTCGATGAAGGAAAGATTTCGGATGCGGAGAAGGAGGTACACAATTACATCGAGGTCAGTACGCCGCACGCTTATTGGTTGGCAAGGAGTTTTGTGCTGTTGTCTGACATTTATATGAAGCTCGGCAAGAATATGGAGGCCAAACAATATCTGTTGTCTTTGCAGCAGAACTATCAGGCGGACGATGACATTGCACAAATGATTGAAAGCCGATTGGCCGAACTTAAAAGCATAAACTGAGATGGATTTTATAAAAAGAACATTGCTGGTGTGCGGCGGATTTGCGTCCGTACAGGTTGCATTCGCCCAAAAGGCAACCAATGATTCAGTGTTGAACCGTACTGTAGTAGTAGAGAACCAATATAATCCAGAAGTGGCGGATGCTTTCAAAATCAATGTGCTGCCGGAGGTGGAGGAACCGGAGACAGCCAAACAAGAAATCGATTATGCCGTCAGTTCCCGTCCGTTGCATGAGTGGGAAGTCCGGCCGATGGCTGTTATGCTGCCTTCAGTTTCCCAGAGGCTGACTCCGCGAGGATATGCACGGGCGTCGTATGGGAGCATGGGCAACGTTGATATGAAAGGAAGTTACTTGTGGAATGTGTCAGGGAGAGACTGTATAGGCATCATGGCATCCATGTACGGACGAAACGGTGACCTGTCGCACATGACGGCACCGGAAGACTGGAAGTCGCGTTTTTATCGGACAGATGTTTCGTTGGATTACCGGCATGATTTTCATCGTGTGTCTTTGTCTTTGGGAGGTTCTTTCGCTTCGCAGGTGTTCAATTATATGCCTTCTTTGGGGGGAAGCGGTGCGAGCTATACGGCAGAAACGGATCGCCAGCATTATACGTTAGGAGAAGGATACGTAAAAGTAGCTTCAAACGGAGAAAAGTTGCCTGTGGAGTTTGCCGTGCAGACCGGATTCAAGAGCTTCAACAGAAAGTATGGCGGATATGCCATGCAGGGCGGTTCGGAAAACATCATACATACATCGGGATATTTGTCGGGAGATATTAATCAAGCCCAACAGGTTGGCGTCAGGTTGCAGATGGACAACCTGATTCATGACGCTTCGTTGCAGCAGAAGGACTTTACGCTCTTGCAGTTCAATCCTTACTATACATTGAAAAACGGACAATTGGCCTTGCGGGCAGGGGCGTCTATGAGCCTTCAGACCGCAAACGACGGAGGTTTGAGAGTTGCGCCTGACGTAGCTTTGGATTACACGTTCGCTTCTTCTTATACGCTGTTTTTGCATTTGGCGGGAGGCACGTCTTTGAACGATTTCCGACGTTTGAATGACGTTTCGCCTTATTGGATGCAGTATGGGGGGCAGCTCTGCACTTCTTATACGCCGATTGATGCAAGCGTCGGCCTGAAGGCTTCCCCAGTTGCGGATGTCAGTTTCAAACTGCAAGGCGGGTATCGGATTACAAAGAACGAAGTGTTCGTGTTGCCGGATACAGGCGATGATTCGTCGCTCCTGTACGCTTCGCTTATGCAGGAAAAGGCCAAAGTGGCATACGTAGGCGCTTCTGTTTCCTATGCTTATCTCGATTGGGCGGACTTCACTCTTTCAGGCAATTATTATGCATGGGATGTGCCGGAAGGCATGGACGGACTGCTTCTGTTGAAGCCTCAGTTTGCCGTTGGTTTTTCCGTTCGGGGAAAGGTGTTCGACAATCTGCATGCGGTATTGGACTACCGCTATGAAGCCCGGAAAGACATTGCCGGATCAAGGAAGGCAAATCCCGTCAACAATTTGTGCGTGGGAGCAGAGTACGAACTGTTCAAGCGGGTAAACGTATTCGCGCGTCTGAACAATCTGCTGAACAAGGATTATTTTACGGAATCCGGCTATCCGGAACAAGGGCTTTACTTCATGGCCGGATTGAGCTGTCGGTTCTGACATAGTGCTGCATTGTTGCGCCGTCACGGAAGAAGAAATTTGCCGGATGCCCGGAAGGAACTTGGGGGGCTTTCACGCCCTGACGAAGTTCCTTTCGGGCATGTTCTATATAGATTTCGTCCCATAGTTCTGCATCGAGGAAGGATTGCAGCAGGCAGCTTCCGCCTTCCACCAGCAACGACTGCACTTTGCGGTTGTAGAGCTCTTGCAGGATTTGCGGAAGAATGTCCCGTTCAAAATCGAGTTTTATGTAAGTGACGTTGTGTGCTGAAAGCCGTTCTTTGGCGGAAAATACGAGAGTCGGCACGCTCCCGTCGAAGAGTTTGAGCGTATCGGGCAAAGCAAGTTCGCGGTCGATGACGAGACGCAACGGATTCTTGCCATACCAGTTGCGCACCGTGAGCGAAGGGTTGTCCAACAAAGCGGTACGCCGTCCTACGAGGATTGCTTGGTGTTCCGCTCTCAGCTTGTGGACGCAGGCTGAAGTGAGGGGAGTGGACAGAACCGTCGGTTTTCCGCCCTCGCGCATCGTGTCGATAAATCCGTCTGCCGATTCCGCCCACTTCAGGGTGATATAAGGGCGATGTTCCGTGTTGAAAGTCACGAAACGCTTTATCAGTTCCCGGCACTCTTTTTCCAATACCCCTACTTTTACTTCAATTCCGGCGTCTTTCAGCTTTTGGATTCCCCGTCCCGATACGAGAGAGAACGGGTCAACGCATCCGACAACGACCCTTGGAATCCCCTTCCGGACAATCAGGTCGGCGCAAGGGGGCGTTTTCCCGTAATGCGAGCAAGGTTCCAAACTGACGTAGATGGTGGATTCTTTCAGCAGGCTTTCGTCTTTGACCGAGGCGATGGCGTTCACTTCCGCGTGGCCTTCGCCGCAGCGGACATGATAGCCTTCGCCGACAATGCGTCCGTTGCAGACTATTACGGCTCCTACGGTCGGGTTGGGAGCCGCGTTGCAGAATCCGTTTTTTGCCAGCTGGATGCAGCGGAGGATATATTTTTCGTCGTTTGTCATATTCGTTCGGTTTTTATCGTTACTTTTGCCGGAAGTTTTCAACCGCTTGCCGACGGCGGAAAAAGGCCGCGACTTTTGATTGCGAACGCTCTGGCGTTTTATCGGAAACGCCGGGACATTTTCAGGAAAGACGCTCCGCATCCGGACGTTTCGGCAAATATTGTTATGCTTATGCACCCGATTTATTCGTATATAAAAGAAACGTTGCAGCCTTTTTATCCGCAGCAAGAGGCTTCGGCCTTGGCGAAATGGATACTGACGGATGTCTTCCTTTTCTCTGCGGCCGAACTTTATGCAGGCAAAGATATAAATTTTCGGCAGAAAGACCGGGACAGGCTGGAAGATATTCTGGCCCGGCTGAAAAAATACGAGCCGATGCAGTATATTTTGGGCGAATGCACCTTCTGCGGCCTTTCTTTCAAGGTTGCTCCCGGCGTGCTTATACCTCGTCCGGAGACGGCGGAACTGGTTGAGTGGATAACGGCGGACTGTTCCGGGCGGGAAGTGAGCGTGCTGGATGTGGGTACGGGAAGCGGCTGCATCGCCGTTGCGCTGGCTTGCCGTCTGGAAAATTCTTCGGTGACAGCTTGGGACATATCGGAAGACGCTTTGCGCGTGGCGCGGGAGAATGCAGGGCGCAACGGGGCGGACATCGACTTTCGCAGGGTGGACGTGCTGGGCGATGTCCCGGCAATGCAAGCGGACGTGTTGGTGAGCAATCCTCCATACGTGACGGAAAAGGAACGTGCGGAGATGGAGCCGAACGTGCTCGACTGGGAACCGGGGCTGGCTCTGTTCGTTCCCGACAACGACCCGCTGCTTTTCTACCGGACAATCGCCCGAAAAGGGCTGGAACTGTTAAAAAGTAATGGAAAAATCTATTTTGAGATAAATCGGGCTTACGGAAAGGAGACGGTAGAGTTGCTTGAGCGTTCAGGCTATCAGAAGATTGAACTGAAAAAGGATTCATTCGGCAACGACCGTATGATAAAGGCGACAAGACGATGAAAGAATATACGGAAAAAGAATTGCTCGTGAAGGCTGAGGCTTACTGCGCAGCGGCGGAACGCTGTCCTTCTGAGGTGGAGGACAAATTGCAGAAGTGGGGGGCCGGAGAAGATGTGAAGGCGCGCATTATGGCGCGCTTGCTTGAGGAACGTTATTTGGACGGGATTCGCTTCTGCCGCTTTTTCGTGCGCGACAAGTACCGCTTCAACCAATGGGGGCGGATGAAAATCATTCAGGCATTGCGCATGAAGCGCCTTTCGCCGGAAGAAATCGATGCCGGTCTGGAAGAAATAGACGCGGACGAGTACGACGGCATCCTGGAAGAACTGTTGAAAAAGAAGGCGAAAAGCGTGAAGGCTGCTTCCGAATATGAGCGGAACGCCAAGCTGATGCGGTTTGCGGCAGGGCGCGGGTTTACGGCGGACGAAATCATGAAGCATATCAGGCGGGGCGGTCCGGATGAATGTGTGGACTGACGTCAAGGAACTGTTTTTCCCCCGTCTTTGTCTGGTTTGCGGGAAAAAGATGCTGCCTGAGGAAGACGTGGCGTGCTTCCCCTGCATGTCGGCGCTTCCCCGCACCGGATTGCTTCATACGCAGGGAAACGAAATGGAAAAGCTGTTTTGGGGACGTTTCCCTATCGAACGGGCCTCGTCGCTTTTCTTCTACTCGCGCGAAGGCAAGGTGGCGCGGATACTTGCCGGAATGAAATATCGCGGTCGCAAGGACGTCTGCTTCAAAATGGGCGAGATGCTTGCCGGCGAACTTCTTCCGGCCGGCTTCTTTGAAGGCGTAGACTGCCTGATACCGGTGCCGTTGCATCCGAAACGTCTTCGCAAAAGAGGATACAACCAAAGCGAGTGGCTGGCCAAGGGCATTGTCTCGCAAGCGGATATCCCGATACGCACCGACGTGCTGTATCGGGTGAGGAACAACGAGACGCAAACCCGCAAGTCCGCTTTCGAGCGGCGGGCCAACGCGGAGCATCTGTTTGGCCTGGCTCCTTGTTCGGACGAGCTGAAAGGTTGCCATGTGATGCTTGTAGACGATGTGATGACCACGGGAGCCACCATTGAGGCCTGCGGAGAGGCTTTGTCGGCGGTGGACGGCATCCGGATAAGTGTGCTGACGCTGGCATGGACGAAATAGCGCAATAAGGCCAATCGCTTCATTTTTAATAAAAATAAAGCTGTTAAATTTTCTTTTCCCGATGTATTTCCATATTTTTGCGGAAAATTTATCTGATAAATTGGAGTTATGAAAGCTTTGGAAAGATTATTCGCAGAGAAATTGCTGAAAGTGAAGGCGGTGAAAATCCAGCCGGCCAACCCGTTTACATGGGCCTCCGGATGGAAATCGCCGATTTATTGCGACAACCGTAAAACGTTGTCATATCCTGCGCTTCGCAATTTCGTGAAGTTGGAGATTTGCCGTATCATCTTGGAGAAGTTCGGCAATGTAGATGCGATTGCCGGTGTCGCTACGGGCGCGATTGCCCAAGGTGCGCTGGTTGCAGAAGAATTGAATCTTCCGTTTGTGTATGTCCGTTCAAGTCCGAAAGATCACGGACTGGAAAATCTGATTGAAGGCGAACTTCGTCCGGGAATGAAAGTGGTGGTTATCGAAGACTTGGTGTCTACGGGCGGGAGCAGCCTGAAAGCCGTTGAAGCGATTCGCCGTGACGGATGCGAGGTTATCGGCATGATTGCTTCGTTCACATACGGCTTCGACGTGTCTGTAGAAGCGTTCAAGAATGCGAAGGTGGATCTGGTTACCTTGACCAACTACAATGCCGTGTTGGATGCAGCCTTGAAGACAGACTATATCAACGACGAGGACATCCCCGTATTGCAGGCTTGGAGAAAAGACCCTTCTCATTGGACAGGCAAATGATTGTATAATATTGGAAAGCAACGATTAAGAGCAGAAAGGATGTCATCTTGAGTAGAGCGATGGCTTTACTTAGGATGGCAATTTTTTATCGTGTGCGGAAGAAGGATTCCGCCGATGAACGTTTTAAAAATATGGCAGTACAGTTTGAAAGCAGCGTGAAACACGTTCCTTATAGTCAGGAGCAGGTATATGGCAAATTGTCTGATTTGAACAACTTGGAGTCAGTGCGCGACCGGCTCGGCCAGATGAAAGACAAATTGGAGGGAAAGCTGGAAGACATTGCATTTGATCGCGATACAATCACTGTCAAGGTGCAGGGCATTGCGCTGACTCTCCGCATTGTCGAGCGCGAACCGATGAAGTGTATCAAATTTGAAGGCGACAAGTCGCCGGTTCCCATGAACTTGTGGATACAGATTCTTCCGGTGTCGGATGCGGAAGCGAAGATGAAAGTAACCATCCGTGCGGAGGTGAACATGTTTATGAAGGCAATGGTGTCGAAACCTTTGCAGGAAGGTGTGGAAAGATTGGCGGACATGTTGTCCGCGTTGCCCTATTAACTTTGAATAGATAACGGATATGGCACAGAAACTTTGGGAAAAGAATGTTCAGGTAAATGCGGAGATTGACCGCTTTACGGTGGGACGCGACAGGGAAATGGACTTGTATCTGGCTAAATATGACGTGTTGGGGTCGATGGCCCATATCACGATGCTGGAAAGCATCGGCCTGCTGAAGTCTGACGAACTGGCCGTTCTGTTGGAAGAACTCAAGAAAATATACGCTTCTGCCGAACGGGGAGAATTTGTGATTGAAGACGGAGTGGAAGACGTGCATTCGCAGGTAGAACTGATGCTGACCCGCAAATTGGGGGATGTGGGAAAGAAAATCCATAGCGGGCGTTCCCGGAACGACCAGGTGCTGGTCGACCTCAAACTGTTCACCCGCGCCCGTTTGAAAGAGATTGCAGAGGCGGTGGAACGCTTGTTTCATGTGTTGGTTTTGCAAAGCAACCGTTACAAGGACGTGTTGATGCCCGGTTATACGCATCTGCAGATTGCTATGCCTTCTTCTTTCGGCTTGTGGTTCGGGGCGTATGCGGAAAGTCTGGTAGACGACATGATGTTCTTGCAGGCGGCCTATAGGATGTGCAACCGGAACCCGTTGGGCTCGGCGGCCGGCTATGGTTCTTCGTTTCCTTTGAACCGTGAGATGACAACCCGGTTGCTCGGATTCGATTCGATGAACTACAACGTGGTGTATGCACAGATGGGACGCGGAAAGATGGAGCGCAACGTGTTGTTTGCTTTGGCTTCTGTGGCAGGCACTTTGTCGAAGATGGCGTTCGATGCTTGCATGTTCAGTTGCCAGAACTTCGGCTTCGTGAAATTGCCCGACGAGTGTACGACAGGCTCCAGCATCATGCCTCACAAGAAGAATCCGGACGTGTTTGAACTGACCCGCGCGAAATGCAATAAAATACAGTCCCTTCCCCAGCAGGTGATGATGATTGCCAACAATCTTCCGTCCGGATACTTCCGTGACCTTCAGATTATTAAAGAGATATTCCTTCCGGCATTCGATGAACTGGAGGACTGTCTGCAGATGGCTACCTACATCATGGACAAGATAAAAATCAACGAACATATCCTGGATGATGACAAATACCTTTATATGTTCAGCGTGGAAGAAGTGAATCGTCTGGCCGCCAACGGTATGCCGTTCCGTGATGCCTATAAAAAAGTAGGGCTTGACATTGAAGCAGGCAAATTCGCCCACAACAGGGAAGTGCATCACACTCATGAAGGGAGCATCGGCAATCTATGCAATGACAAGATTGAAGCATTGATGGCCGACACTCTGGAAGGATTTAACTTTAGTGCGGTAGAAAAAGCGGAAAAGTCCCTTTTGGGCCGTTGAAGCGCATTCTTTTGAAAGAAAAAAACGGGGGAAATGTTTGGAGAGTAGCGTAAAAGTCTCTACATTTGCACCCGTCAATGCGGAAATAGCTCAGTTGGTAGAGCACAACCTTGCCAAGGTTGGGGTCGCGAGTTCGAGTCTCGTTTTCCGCTC